>DASVUK010000084.1:0-4926 GCA_036387095.1 Pseudomonas sp. | reverse complement strand
ATAAACCGTACTTGCCGTCGGGTCATTCCGGGCCGTAACTGGTCTATCATGTCTTGCGTGACGACATTGCCCTGTTGGATGTCGATTTTGTAAACCCCGGGGAATGAACAACCGGCGAGTGCGAGCAGTCCCACAAGGGTGAAACTGGTTAGCAGGAGCTTGGTGTTTTGCATCGGTGGGCGACTTCCACTATCTTGGCTGGGACAACGTAAACCCCGATCATACCTGCATTAAGAGAAGCTGCGAAGCAGCGTCTGCGAGAAAGCTGACCATGGTTGAAAATAGCGAACTACGAAAGGCCGGACTAAAGGTGACCCTGCCACGGGTCAAAATTCTACAGATGCTCGATTCCGCCGAGCAACGTCACATGAGTGCCGAGGATGTTTATAAGGCGCTCATGGAAGCGAGTGAGGACGTCGGTCTGGCCACGGTTTACCGTGTGCTGACCCAGTTCGAAGCTGCCGGATTGGTGGTTCGCCACAATTTCGACGGCGGTCATGCGGTATTCGAATTGGCTGACGGCGGCCACCACGACCATATGGTCAACGTGGAATCCGGTGAAGTGATCGAGTTCTTCGAAGAAGAAATCGAGAAGCTTCAGAAGGCGATTGTCGAGAAGCACGGTTATGAGTTGGTGGATCACAACTTGGTGCTCTACGTGCGCAAGAAAAAGGCGTAAGCCTTTTTTGATGCAGCAACAAAGGCGACCCTAGGGTCGCCTTTGTGCGTTTTTGGGGCTAATAAAGTGCTGAGGACGCCGATGGGAGTGATATTTTCATCCGGTTCTGACTAGGCGTCAGATGTGTGCGCTGCGCCTTGTGGGATCACACCGTCGTGCGGCAAAGGGAATCGCCTGTAGGAGCCAACTTGTTGGCGAGAGGTCGGCCCCGCACAATCTGAAATTCCGCCTCGCCAACAAGTTGGCTCCTACAGGGAATGCGCTGATCAGCTCTTGGCCGTAACGACCATTTTTTTCGCGTGGGCCAGCGACTCTTTGGTCAGGTCGATGCCGCCCAGCATCCTCGCGACTTCTTCTATACGCTCATTCTTGCTCAGTTTTGACACGGCCGTTCGTGTGGCTTCGCTGTCGCGGACTTTGTGAACAAATAGATGTTGGTGGCCCTGCGCTGCGACCTGTGGCAGGTGCGTCACCGTCATGACCTGTCCGCGATCACCGAGGCGCCGGAGCAATTGGCCGACAATCTCGGCTGTCGGGCCGCCAATGCCCACATCGACTTCGTCGAATACCAGTGTTGGTACTCGAGAGGTCTGAGCCGTAATGACCTGAATCGCCAGGCTGATTCGTGACAGCTCACCACCCGACGCGACTTTCGCCAGTGCTTTGAGAGGTTGTCCAGGGTTGGCGCTGACCAGGAACTCCACCAGCTCCAGCCCGTTCGGCAGCAACTCTTTTTCTGGATTGACACGCAGTTCGATATTGAAGCGCCCGCCCGGCATCCCAAGCCGCTGGATTTCCTGCTCGACGGCATGGGCCAGCGTCGGCGCCGAGCGATGGCGCAGGTCGCTCAGCTCTCGCGCTCTTTCCTTATAATGTCGCGCAAACGCCGCCAGCTCGTTCTCCAGGCGTTCAATCGCTTCGTCATTGGCATTCAGTGTCTCGATTTCATCGAGGAGCTTTTGCTGAAGCGTGGCCACTTCTGTGGGTTGAATGCGATGTTTGCGTGCAAGCGTGTAAATCGCGTCTAGGCGCTCTTCCAGTTGTTGCAGTCGCGCAGGGTCGGCGTCGAAGTGGTCAAGGAATCGATTCAGTTCCCCTACGGCTTCCTCGACCTGGATCTGAGCGCTGGACAGCAGATTGGTGGCTTCACTCAGCGCTGTGGGCGAGTCGTTGACGCTGCTCAGGCGATGCAGGCTGGCCGTCAGTGCGTTCAAGACGTTGCCGGAATCGTTTTCGCTGCACTGCTCCACCACTTGCCGGCAGATACTCAGCAGGCTCTCAGCGTTGGTCAGGTTTTTGTGTTCCTGCTCCAGCTGCTCCAGTTCGTTTTCACCCAGGCTCAGGCTTTCCAGCTCTTCAAGTTGGTAGCTCAGCAACTGGTGACGCGAACGTTGTTCGTCGCCAGAGTTGGATAGCCGATCAAGCTCCTGGCGGGTCTGACGCCATCGTTGCGCGGCGAGCTGGACCTGGCGAGCAAGATCAGTCGCACCTGCGTACTCGTCGAGCAAGCGCCTATGGGTCTCCGCTTTAAGCAGTGATTGATGTTCGTGCTGGCTGTGAATATCAATCAGCAATTCGCCAAGGGCCTTCAGGTCGCCCTGCGGGCAGGGTGTGCCATTGATGTATGAGCGCGAACGGCCTTCAGCAGTGATCACTCTGCGCAGAATGCACGGGCCGTCTTTATCCAGGTCGCGCTCCTGAAGCCAGGTGCTGGCTTCAGGAATGTCGGCCAGATCGAAGGTGGCAAGGATGTCGGCCTTGTCCGCGCCGGGACGCACGACTCCGCTGTCGGCGCGATCCCCAAGGGTAAGGCCCAGCGCATCAAGCATGATCGATTTGCCGGCACCGGTTTCGCCGGTGATTACGCTCATGCCCCGATCCAGCTCCAGATCGAGATGTTCAACGATTGCGTAGTTATGTACGGAAAGGTGCACCAGCATGGTGTGGCTCCCAGGCGATTTGTCTGGTTATTTATACAGTGTTTTATTTGTCCGTGACAATGGCGGTTTTTAGTTCGATTCGTTTGTCGCGCCACCTTTTTTAGTCCAGTGCGGCATTTTTTCAAGCTTCATCAGGGCTTGGGCTAAGTAGGAAATTTTGTACGGGTATTACTCGATCTCGTGTCATTGGCCCTTGAAGCTGAAAAATCCGCTCCCATATAGGGGGACAGAAGCGCGAGTTGAGCTCGCGGACGTTTTTGAAAGGAGAAATCTATGGCTGACGAACAGAATCTGGATGCGCAGACCCAGGACCAGGCTGCTGACGCAGCTTCCGGTGAAGAATTGGTAACCCGTGTGCAGGTGCTTGAAGAGCAATTGGCTGCGGCACAGGACCAGTCCCTGCGTGTGGCTGCGGATCTGCAGAATGTCCGCCGCCGTGCAGAGCAGGATGTCGAGAAGGCACACAAATTTGCGCTGGAAAAATTCGCCGGGGATTTGTTGCCGATCGTCGACAGCCTTGAGCGTGGCCTTGAATTGTCCGATGCGAACGACGAAAGCATCCGTCCGATGCGTGAAGGCATCGAGCTGACGTTGAAAATGTTTCACGACACCCTCAAGCGTTATCAGCTGGAAGCTATCGAGCCGCACGGCCAGCCATTCAATGCCGAGCACCATCAGGCAATGGCCATGCAGGAAAGCGCGGATGTCGAGCCGAACAGTGTTTTGAAAGTGTTTCAGAAGGGTTACCAGCTTAATGGTCGTCTGCTGCGCCCCGCGATGGTCGTGGTCAGCAAGGCACCGTCGCCTGTTCAGCCGTCAATTGACGAACAGGCTTGAAATCAGCTGTCTGGCCCCCATTTATAGGCCAAGCGTTTAAGAGCTACCGCAATTTGTAAACGCATTTGCGGCAACCAAATCCAAGTTTCGGGAGAGTCAAAGATGGGCAGAATTATCGGTATCGACCTGGGGACCACCAACTCCTGCGTCTCCATTCTGGAAAACGGTAACGTCAAAGTTATCGAGAACGCCGAAGGTACTCGCACTACGCCTTCGATCATCGCTTACGCCAACGACGGCGAAATTCTCGTCGGTCAGTCGGCCAAGCGTCAGGCAGTGACCAATCCGCACAACACCTTGTACGCGGTGAAACGTCTGATCGGTCGTCGTTTCGACGAAGAAGTGGTTCAGAAAGATATCCAGATGGTCCCTTACAAGATCGTCAAGGCTGATAACGGCGACGCATGGGTCGAAGTCAACGGCCAGAAAATGGCTCCGCCTCAGATTTCTGCCGAAATCCTGAAAAAAATGAAGAAAACCGCCGAAGACTATCTCGGCGAGGCAGTGACTGAGGCAGTCATTACCGTTCCGGCTTACTTCAACGACAGCCAGCGTCAGGCAACCAAAGATGCCGGCCGTATCGCTGGTCTGGACGTAAAACGTATTATCAACGAGCCCACCGCAGCCGCTCTGGCCTACGGCATGGACAAAGCCAAGGGTGATCACACGGTCATCGTTTATGACTTGGGTGGCGGTACGTTCGACGTTTCGGTTATTGAAATCGCTGAAGTCGATGGCGAGCACCAGTTTGAAGTTCTGGCAACCAACGGTGACACGTTCCTCGGTGGTGAAGACTTCGACATCCGCTTGATCGATTACCTCGTAGACGAGTTCAAGAAAGAAAGCGGCATGAACCTCAAGGGTGACCCGCTGGCGATGCAGCGCCTGAAAGAAGCTGCTGAAAAAGCCAAGATCGAACTGTCTTCAAGCATGCAGACCGACGTCAACCTGCCGTACATCACTGCAGATGCAACCGGTCCTAAGCACTTGAACGTGAAGATCTCCCGTTCGAAGCTGGAATCGCTGGTTGAAGATCTGGTTCAACGCACCATCGAGCCTTGCCGCATTGCCCTGAAAGACGCTGGTATCGAAATCAATGCCATCAACGACGTGATTCTGGTCGGTGGTCAGACTCGTATGCCGCTGGTTCAGAAGCTGGTTACAGAGTTCTTCGGCAAAGAAGCGCGTAAAGACGTCAACCCGGACGAAGCCGTTGCCATGGGTGCTGCTATCCAGGGCGCAGTTCTGGCTGGCGATGTGAAGGACGTTCTGTTGCTCGACGTCAGCCCGCTGACTCTGGGTATCGAGACCATGGGCGGCGTGATGACTGCGCTGATCGAGAAAAACACCACGATTCCTACCAAGAAATCCCAGGTGTTCTCGACTGCCGATGACAACCAGGGCGCAGTGACCATTCACGTTCTGCAGGGCGAGCGTAAGCAAGCCGCTCAGAACAAGTCCCTGGGCAAG
>DASVUK010000083.1:0-27151 GCA_036387095.1 Pseudomonas sp. | reverse complement strand
TAACTTACGATGCTGATAATCAGTTGACTTCAGTCTGACAGCGCAAGCACCCACACGAATTGCTTGATTCAGTTGTTAAAGAGCGGGTGGTTAAGAGCTTTACTCTCAACCGAGGCGCGCATTCTACAGCAGCCTCTGTATCTGTCAAGCGGTTATTTTGCGAAGCTTTCAAAGTTTCCTTTGTAACTTCAACCACTTGCGCTTCGATCAACTTGACGTTGCTCGTGAGCGGGAGGCGAATTCTACAGCGTTACAACCGGCTGTCAACCACCTTTTTCACCGCTTTCCGATCAACTCATCGAAACTTCTTCCTCGCCAACTAAACCGGCTAACTACTTGATTACCAAGAAGTTTTCCGTTTCATCTGCTCCGGAAGAGGGGCGAATTATAGAGAGATTCAGGAGGCCGTCAACCGTTAATTTCATAATTCTGTAATAACTATCTGAATCGCGTTAAAAGCAAAGGGGCGGACCTAACGGTCCGCCCCCTCTTCATTGCTTATAAGCTAGGGAAAGCGAACTGCGATGCCTCGTGACTGGCCCGCTGCGGCCAGCGCTGGGTAATTGCCTTGCGACGGGTATAGAAGCGCACACCATCCGGACCATAGGCGTGCAAGTCGCCGAATAGGGACCGCTTCCAACCACCGAAGCTGTGATACGCCACAGGAACTGGAAGCGGCACGTTCACACCAACCATTCCGACTTCGATTTCATCGCAGAATAAACGAGCGGCTTCGCCGTCTCGGGTGAAGATGCAGGTACCGTTACCGTACTCGTGATCGTTGATCAGTTGCATTGCCTGCTCCAGGCTATCAACACGCACGATGCAAAGCACTGGTCCGAAGATTTCTTCTTTATAGATATGCATCTCAGGCGTGACCTGATCGAACAGACAGCCACCCATGAAGAAGCCATCTTCATTGCCCGGAACGCTCAGTCCTCGACCGTCCACAACCAGCTTGGCGCCGGACTGAACGCCGTCTTCTATATAGCCACTGACTTTGTCACGATGCTGCCCCGTTACCAAGGGCCCCATATCCAGACCGCACGTCGTACCCGCGCCAATCTTCAACGCGGCAATCTGCGGCACCAGCTTGGCGACCAGTGCATCAGCGATTTGATCTCCGACGCAGACCGCCACGGAAATGGCCATGCACCGCTCACCGCACGAACCATACGCAGCGCCCATCAACGCGCTGACGGCGTTATCCAGATCGGCATCCGGCATCAAGACTGCGTGATTCTTGGCCCCGCCCAGTGCCTGGACGCGCTTGCCACGTGCCGCGCCTTCTTTATAGATGTACTCGGCAATCGGCGTAGAGCCGACGAAACTCAAAGCTTTGACTTCCGGCGCCTCGATCAGCGCATCCACCGCAGTCTTGTCGCCATGGACAACATTCAGTACGCCTTTAGGCAACCCGGCTTCATGCAACAGCTGAGCAATCAGCAGTGTCGAACTTGGATCTCGCTCTGACGGTTTCAGGATGAAGCAGTTACCACAGGCAATCGCCAGCGGATACATCCAGAGGGGAACCATGGCAGGGAAGTTGAATGGAGTGATACCGGCAACGACGCCAAGTGGTTGAAAATCAGACCAGGCATCAATGTTCGGCCCTACGTTGCGGCTGTACTCACCCTTAAGAATCTCCGGAGCCGCGCTTGCGTACTCAACATTCTCGATACCTCGCTTCAATTCGCCCGCTGCATCCTCCAAAGTCTTGCCATGTTCTTCACTGATCAACTGGGCAATACGGCCTTCGTTTTGCTCCAGCAATTGCTTGAAACGAAACATCACCTGCGCGCGCTTGGCCGGTGGCGTGTTGCGCCAGGCCGGAAATGCGGCCTTAGCGGCGTCAATGGCTTTCTGCATCGTTTCACGACTGGCCAGTGGCACCTTATGGATTGCCTGGCCAGTGGAGGGATTGAACACATCGGCCGTGCGCTCGGTATCGCTGACGAACTCGCCATTGATCAGATGTTGAATGCTGCTCATGAATAACTCCGAAGATCTAAACAGGCGCAAATGTGTCGCGCCCGTCTTATATAGAAGAGGTGCAATGCGTCCTGCGAATCAATCAATCTGGCTGAGCGCCTCGCCCACAGCGTCGAACAAGCGATCCAGATCCTGCGCCTTGCTATTGAAGGTTGGCCCGAACTGCAAGGTGTCGCCACCGAATCGCACGTAGAAGCCGGCCTTCCACAGTTTCATGCCCGCCTCGAAAGGACGGACGATTGCATCGCCATCGCGTGGCGCGATCTGAATGGCGCCCGCCAAGCCGTAGTTACGGATATCAACAACGTTTTTCGTACCTTTGATGCCATGCAGTGCGCTTTCGAAATGAGGAGCTATTTCGGCGGCCTGCTGCACCAGGTTCTCACGTTGCAGCAAGTCCAGCGCCGCCAGTCCGGCCGCACAGGCAACCGGGTGGGCCGAATAGGTGTAGCCGTGTGGAAATTCCACCGCGTACTCAGGCGTCGGCTGATTCATGAACGTCTGGTAAATCTCGCTGCTGGCAATGACGGCGCCCATGGGGATCGCGCCATTGGTGATTTGCTTGGCGATGCACATCAAGTCTGGCGTCACTCCAAAGCTGTCAGCTCCGAACATGGAGCCGGTACGTCCGAAGCCGGTGATGACTTCGTCAAAAATCAGAAGAATATTGTGCTGGTCGCAGATTTCCCGAAGACGTTTGAGGTAGCCCTGTGGTGGAACGATCACACCAGCAGAACCTGCCATCGGTTCAACGATCACCGCAGCGATGTTTGATGCATCGTGCAGCTCGATCAACTTGAGCATTTCATCGGCAAGCGCGATACCGCCAGCTTCCGGCATGCCTTTGGAATAAGCATTGCTGGCCAGCAAGGTATGGGGCAAATGATCGACATCCATCAACTGGCCGAACATTTTACGGTTGCCGTTCACGCCGCCCAGGCTGGTGCCGGCGATGTTGACGCCGTGATAGCCCCGGGCGCGACCGATCATCTTGGTCTTGGTCGCCTGACCTTTCAGCCGCCAGTACGCACGAACCATCTTGACCGCAGTGTCAGCGCATTCAGAGCCGGAGTTGGTGTAGAAAACGTGATTCAGGTTGCCCGGAGTCAGCTCGGTGATCTTTTCGGCCAACTGAAACGAGAGCGGGTGTCCAAACTGGAACGCCGGTGAGTAGTCGAGAATGCCCAGCTGCCTGGAGACCGCTTCCTGAATTTCCTTGCGCGTATGCCCGGCGCCGCACGTCCAGAGGCCTGACAACGCGTCGTAGATCTTGCGACCTTTATCGTCCGTCAGATAACTGCCTTGTGCCGCTACGATCATTCGCGGATCACGCTGGAAATTGCGATTAGCCGTGTAGGGCATCCAGTGCGCGTCGAGCTTCAACTGGCTGGCAATAGACATGTCGGACGATTCGAGCATATTCATCGGAACGGACCTCGCAGATACGTAAGCGTTAATACAGAAGAAAAGCTTGATTGCAGCTAAGTTGCCACGGGGATAAAGTCGAGAAAACCCAACATTTCCGATCTTCAGTTCAGTGGCTACTAAACAATGAGCATTCGCCGTCCCGATCCGTTGGCCCAAGTCAGTGACTTTGATATACGGCTGTTGCGCATTTTCAGAAGCGTAGTCGAGGCAGGGGGCTTCTCGGCAGCGGAAAGCGCGTTGGGTATCGGCCGCTCCGCAATTAGCCAGCAGATGAGTGATCTGGAGCAACGCCTTGGCTTGCGTCTCTGCCAGCGTGGCCGAGCTGGTTTTTCACTGACAGAGGAAGGTCGTGAGGTTTACCACTCGGCTCTGCAATTACTCAGTGCCCTGGAAAGTTTTCGCACAGAGGTCAACGGCCTGCACCTGCATCTGCGGGGCGAATTGAACATTGGGCTGACCGATAATCTGGTCACCCTGCCCCACATGCGGATTACCAACGCTCTTGCCCAACTCAAGGAGCGCGGCCCGGATGTGCATATCAACATCCGCATGATCGCGCCCAACGAAGTGGAACAAGGTGTGCTCGACGGACGATTGCATGTGGGCGTCGTTCCTCAGGCCAGCGCTTTGTCCGGGCTTGAATACCAAGCGCTGTACAGCGAAAGGTCTCTGCTCTATTGCGCGGTGGGTCATCCGCTCTTCTACATGGAGGATGCGGCGCTGGATGACCACCGACTCGCCGAGCAGGACGCCATTGCCCCAACCTTCCGTTTGCCGGGGGAAATCCAGGCGCATTACCAGGCACTCAAATGTACTGCCAGCGCCTCTGATCGGGAGGGAATGGCTTTTCTGATCCTCACCGGGCGTTATATCGGCTATCTGCCGGATCACTATGCGGGCTTCTGGGTGCAGCAAGGTCGCCTTCGAGCGTTGAAGCCAAGCTCGCGCTTTTACGATTTAAGTTTGGTGTCAGTTACTCGCAAGGGCCGGCGCCCTCATTTGGTGCTGGAGAGCTTTCTGGAAACGCTTGCTGCTACGCGCTGAAACAAAGTGACACACTAATGCCTCTGCCTGGGACACGATGAACGCGAATAAGCGAACGGTATCTATTTGATTTTATTGAATATGTAAAACATCAATCACTAATAACCTGAGCACTTGGACAGCTTTTTGCAGAGGAGTTGTGCCGTTGGTGCCGTGCAGGAAGTTTCGCGCGAGGACACCAGCCGAAAATCACTGATCGGCCACCCTATCGAGAGCACGACATGCAACCGGACGCCGCACCCAAGAATGACCTCATCTACGGACTCAATGACCGCCCGAAACCTGCACCTGCGGTCCTCGCCGCATTGCAGCATGTGCTGGCCAGTTTTGTCGGCATCATCACCCCGCCTTTAGTGATCGGCTCTGCGTTGGGGCTGACGGCCTATTTACCCTATTTGATCAGCATGGCATTGATGGTTTCGGGGGTAGGCACCTTCATTCAGGCGCGCCGCCCCTTCGGCATCGGCGCTGGCATGATCTGCCTGCAAGGTACCAGTTTCGCGTTCCTGGGAGCAGTCCTGTCAGCAGGCTTCCTGGTCAAGCAACGCGGCGGCAGCCCGGAAGACATCATGGCGATGATCTTTGGCGTGTGCTTTTTCGGTGCCTTGGTGCAGGTAGTGCTGAGCCGTTTTATCGGGCAGCTGCGACGAGTCATCACGCCGCTGGTGACCGGCATCGTAATCACCTTGATCGGCGTGAGCCTCATCAAGGTCGGCGTTACCGATCTGGGCGGCGGCTTCAATGCACCGGACTTCGGCGAACCGCTCAATCTGGCGCTGGGTGCGTTTGTATTGGTGGTGATCATCCTGCTCAACCGCTCCAATACTGCTTGGATACGTCTGTCGGCGATCATCATCGGGCTGGCAGCAGGCTGCCTCGCGGCCTGGTTCAGCGGCAAGCTGGTCCCGCATGCCATCAGCGATGTGCCACTGATCAGCATGCCTGTCCCCTTCAAGTTCGGTTTCGCTTTTGACTGGACGGCGTTCCTGCCGGTTGCGCTGATTTATCTGATCAGCACTATCGAAACCGTCGGCGACCTTACCGCCAATTGCATGCTGGCCCGCCAGCCCATCTCCGGCCCCAGCTACATCGCCCGCCTCAAAGGCGGCGTATTGGGGGATGGCTTCAGTTGCATGATCGCGGCGACTTTTAGCGCTTTTCCCAACACTACATTTGCCCAGAACAATGGCGTGATCCAGCTGACCGGTGTGGCCAGTCGTTACGTCGGGTTGTACATCGGTGCTGTGCTGTTCCTGCTCGGTCTGTTTCCCACCATAGGCGCGATGCTGCAACAGATTCCAAAACCGGTGCTCGGTGGAGCAACCCTTGTAATGTTTGGCAGTGTCGCCGCGGCAGGCGTGCGGATTCTGTCTCAAGCGCCGCTGGATCGCCGCAGCATGCTGATCATTGCCACTTCATTTGGAGTGGGTCTGGGTATCGCGTCGCAACCGGCGTTGTTGCATCTAATGCCAAAACTGGTCCAGAACCTGTTCGACTCGGCGATCACCAGCGGCGGCATCACCGCTATCGTCATGTGTCTGTTGCTGCCTGAGGACAAGGCATCTGCGCTGCAAGCAGAGCCTGAAGCGGAACTGGAATCGCCCCAGCCTTAATTGAAGGCCGCAATAATTTCCTGCACCAACGCTTGTCGGATCGTCGCGGGTGCGCTATCTGTTCACCCGTCGCAGCCCTTGATCTGTTCGGAATCGCCCATGACCCTCGAAGTCCCAGCGCACAGCACTCACGGTAACAAACCGGCCAGCCGTATTCGGCAAAAAAACGAAGAAACAATCATCAAGGCCGCCGAGGACGAATTCGCTCGTCACGGTTTCAAGGGCACCAGCATGAACACCATCGCGCTGAATGCCGGCTTGCCCAAAGCCAATCTGCATTATTACTTCACCAACAAGCTGGGGCTGTACATCGCGGTGCTGAGCAACATCATCGAGTTGTGGGACAGCACCTTCAACAACCTCAGCGTCGAAGACGATCCGGCCCAGGCATTGAGCCGTTACATCCGCGCCAAGATGGAGTTCTCCAGGCGCCAGCCCCAGGCTTCACGGATTTTTGCCATGGAGATCATCAGCGGTGGCGAATGCCTGAATGAGTATTTCAGCCAGGATTACCAAACCTGGTTCAAAGGTCGTGCGGCGGTTTTCCAGGCCTGGATTGACGCTGGCAAAATGGACGCCGTCGATCCCGTACATCTGATCTTCCTGCTGTGGGGCAGCACACAACACTACGCGGACTTCGCCACGCAAATCTGCCAGGTCACCGGGCGCACACGGCTGACCAAGCAGGATATGGAGGTGGCCAGCGACAATCTGATCCGCATCATTCTCAAAGGCTGCGGCCTCGTACCACCGACCGCTTGAACCGACCAAAACCCCGCCGACAACTGGAACACTTGCATGCCTTTTATTCTGGTTGGCCCTTGCGAATTTCGTGAAGAGATTCGCAAGAGCCGCTTTATCACTCTTGCAGCACCGATCGCCAGCCCTGCCGACGCCCAAGCCTTCATTGAGCAGCACAGCATTGCTGAAGCCACGCACAACTGCTGGGCATGGAAGCTTGCTGGGCAATATCGGAGCAACGATGATGGCGAACCCGGCGGGACGGCAGGACGGCCGATTCTTGCGGCAATCGAAGCACAGGATTTCGATCAGGTCGTGGTGTTGGTCATCCGTTGGTATGGCGGCATTCAATTAGGTACAGGGGGGCTGGCCCGAGCTTACGGCGGCGGCGCTAATAAATGCCTGCAACAGGCCGAGCGTCTGCCGTTGATCAATCGCATGCAATTGAATCTGTCATGCAGTTTTGCCGAACTGCCATTGGTGAAATTGCGGGTAGCCGAGCTCAACGGGCTGATACAAAAAGAAGACTTCAACGCCAATGGCGTGGAGCTGTCGATTGCCGTGGGGCCGGAGCAGGTGGATACGTTGCGACGAATGTTGGCGGACTTGAGTCGGGGAAGGATCTTGCTGCATCACGAAGGCGACCAGTGAATACGCCATCTGGTCAGCAAGATTCAGGCAACCCCGAAATACCGACAACCTCAATTGCCCACATCTACTGTGCACCCGGCTGTGGATAAGCTGAGTACACACCGCTGCGAGCCTTGGTGGATATAGCTTTCAGTCGACTGATTGTTTTTTATACAGCAGACCGATGAGTCGTGAAAAAAATCAGTCCCTACAGCGCTTTAGCGTTGCTTATCACGTTCGGAAACTACCCTTTACTCCCTTATATCCCGCTTGGCGGCTTGCGCACATTTACTGTGGACCACTCTGTGGATAACAGGTGCAAGGCTCGCGTCGAGGCTTGGTATATCGCGCTCCCCTAGGGCTGATCATTTTTTGATCAACAGGGCGATTTTGAATCGCTTAATGCCCTTTGCGCCCCCAAATGGTGCCAGCGCCCCTTTACGGTCATGAATAAATGGGTCGCCAAGCGCTGCAATCAGGGTTATTGCAGGGCATTCAAGCGCACATTCGTAAAACCTGACTCCTTGGCCAGGAAATTGCTTTATCCACGGGCGACCCACATTACAATTCGAGCCTGTCATGCCCAACCCTGCCCCAGTCACGCGCCTGCAGTTACGCGCGATCAGCAAGCGATACCCAGGTTGTCTTGCCAATGACGCTATCGACCTGAGCATCAAACCCGGTGAAATACACGCGTTGCTGGGTGAAAACGGCGCGGGTAAAAGCACGCTCATGAAGATCATCTACGGCGTCACGCAACCTGACTCCGGGTCGATTATCTGGCAAGGTCAGGCGCTGCATATGCGCAATCCCGCTCAAGCCAGGGGATTGGGCATCGGCATGGTATTCCAGCATTTCTCGTTGTTCGAAACCTTGACCGTCGCGCAGAACATCGCTTTGGCCATGGGCGGTGCGGCAGGCACGCCCAAGCAACTGGAGCCAAGAATCCGTGAAGTGTCCCAGCGTTACGGCATGGCAGTTGAGCCTCAACGACTTGTCCACAGCCTGTCCATCGGCGAGCGGCAGAAAGTGGAAATCATCCGCTGCCTGATGCAGGACATTCGTCTGCTGATTCTGGACGAGCCCACATCTGTGCTCACCCCTCAGGAAGCCGATGAGCTGTTTGTCACCTTGCGGCGGCTGGCGGGGGAAGGTTGCAGCATCCTCTTCATCAGCCACAAGCTGGGCGAAGTGCGCGCCTTGTGCCACAGCGCCACGGTGCTGCGAGGTGGCAAGGTTTCCGGGCACTGCATCCCGGCGCAATGCACAGATCTGGAATTGGCGCGCCTGATGGTCGCAGATGCTGAGGGGCTGACCGAGCACTACTCAAAAGCCGAAGGCCATGCGCCGTTTCTGCGTGTGGATAAGTTGTCCTGGCATAACCCGGACCCATTCGGCTGCTCGCTCAACGACGTAAACCTTGAGGTGCGCAGCGGTGAGATCGTCGGTATAGCCGGTGTTGCCGGCAATGGACAGGATGAGCTGCTGGCATTGCTCAGCGGCGAGCAAGTGTTGAGCAAAGACCGATCCGGACAGATTCGTTTTTCTGATTTGCACGTAGGACATCTACGCCCCGATGCACGGCGCAAGAACGGTCTGGCGTTCGTCCCGGCGGAGCGGCTGGGGCATGGCGCGGTGCCGGAGCTGAGCCTGGCTGATAACGCCTTGCTCACTGCCTTCCAGCAGGGTTTGGTGAGCAACGGCCTGATCCAGCGCGGCAAAGTACGGGCGCTGGCTGACGAAATCATCCGGCGTTTCTCGGTCAAGACACCCGATGCAAACGCCCCGGCTCGCAGCTTGTCTGGCGGCAATCTGCAGAAATTCATTCTGGGTCGCGAGATCCTGCAGAACCCCAGACTTCTGGTGGCCGCGCACCCCACTTGGGGCGTCGATGTGGGCGCAGCGGCGGCGATCCACCGCGCGCTGATTGCCTTGCGCGATGCTGGCGCGGCAATTCTGGTGATCTCCGAAGATCTGGACGAGTTGTTCCAGATCAGCGACCGGCTTGCGGCCCTCAGCGGCGGCAAACTGTCCACACTGGTTGCCACTGGCCATACCTCGCCGGTGCAGGTGGGTGGCTGGATGGCCGGCCAATTCGACGCCGCCCCCTCCGATCAACTTCATTTCCAAGCCACCGCGCTTAACTAACGGAGCTTCCGATGCTGCTTTCCCTGGAACCGCGCGGGCAACAATCGCGAGCCATGTTGTGGTTTTCGCCTCTGCTAGCTGCTTGTCTTACGCTGGCGTGCGGCTCATTGCTATTCATCCTGTTAGGGCTAGACCCACTGGTGACGTTGCATACCTTGCTGATCGCACCGGTCAGTGATCTGTATGGCGTGTCCGAATTGATGGTAAAAACGCTGCCCATTTTGCTCTGCGCTCTGGGCCTGGCCGTTGCCTATCAGGCGCGGATCTGGAACATCGGCGCAGAAGGCCAGTTGCTGCTGGGCGCATTGGTGGGCAGCGCCGTGGCGGTGAATGTGATCGACATTGAAAGCCGCTGGGCGCTGGCGTTGATTCTGCTCATGGGCACCCTCGGCGGCGCGGCCTGGGCCGGACTGACCGCTTGGCTGCGCACGCACTTCAACGCCAATGAAATCCTCACCAGCATCATGCTCAATTACATCGCACTGAACCTGCTGCTGTATTTCGTACACGGCCCGCTGAAAGATCCCGCCGGCATGAACTTCCCGGAGTCCGCCATGTTCGGCGACGCCAGCCGTTTACCGCTGTTGATGGAAGATGGCCGCGCCCACGCTGGGGTGTATTTCGCTTTACTTGCTTTGGTCGCGGTCTGGGTTCTGTTGCAGCGCAGCTTTGTCGGCTTCCAGATCAAAGTACTTGGCCTGGACAAGCGCGCAGCGGGCTTCGTGGGCTTTCGCGAGAAGCGTCTGGTCTGGCTCGCGTTGTTAATCAGTGGCGGGCTCGCCGGGTTGGCCGGGGTGTGTGAAGTGACCGGGCCAATCGGTCAACTGGTGCCCCAGGTTTCACCGGGTTACGGCTACGCGGCGATTACCGTGGCGTTTCTGGGGCGGCTCAATCCCATTGGCATTCTGTTTTCCAGCCTGTTGATGGCGTTGCTGTACCTGGGCGGTGAAAGCGCGCAGATGACCCTCAACCTTCCTCAAGCCATTACGCAGCTGTTTCAGGGAATGATGCTGTTCTTCCTGCTGGCCTGTGACGTGCTGATTCTTTATCGCCCGCGCCTGAAGCTGCGCTGGGCCAAACGCCAGATGGCACCAGTCACGGGAGCCGTGTGATGGATATCGATCTGCTGAGCAATATTTTCTTTGCCATGGTCCGCTGCGGCACGCCGCTGTTGCTGGTCGCGCTGGGCGAACTGATCTGCGAAAAGAGCGGCGTCCTCAATCTGGGTCAGGAAGGCATGATGCTGTTTGGTGCCGTCATCGGTTTTATCGTTGCCCTGAGCACCGGCAATCTCTGGCTTGGCGTGTTGCTGGCAATGTTCGCGGGCATGCTGCTATCAGGACTGTTCGCCATTGTTGCGCTGGTGTTCAACGCCAATCAGGTGGCGACCGGGCTGGCCCTGACGATCTTTGGCGTCGGGCTTTCCAGCTTCGTCGGCGCCGCGTGGGTCGGCAAGCCGCTGCAAGGTTTCGAGCCGATTTCGATCCCGTTGCTCAGTGACATCCCCTTGATCGGACGCATGCTGTTCGCGCAGGACATTCTGGTTTACCTGTCCTTCGCCTTGTTCGCGCTGGTGGCCTGGGCGCTGCTGAAAAGCCGGGTTGGCTTGATCATCCAGGCCGTGGGCGAAAACCCCGATGCAGCCAGCGCCATGGGTTTACCCGTGTTGCGGGTGCGCACGCTGGCCGTGCTGTTCGGCGGCGCGATGGCGGGGCTGGCCGGGGCCTATCTGTCATTGGCGTACACACCGATGTGGGCCGAAAACATGAGCGCCGGGCGCGGCTGGATCGCGCTGGCGTTGGTGGTGTTTGCCAGCTGGCGCGTATGGCGTCTGCTGCTGGGCGCGTGGTTGTTCGGCCTTGCAAGCATCCTGCATCTGGTGGCGCAAGGCATCGGTCTGGCAATTCCCTCCAATTTGCTGGCGATGCTGCCTTATGTGGCAACGATTCTGGTGTTGGTGCTGCTCTCGCGTAATGCGCTGCGCACCCGTTTATATGCACCGGTGTCGCTGGGACAACCTTGGCAGGGCGGGCATTGAAGCTGATCTACAATGAGTCTCCTGACGCTTGATCCACCCTCATCAAGGAGACTCGGTATGTCCGACACCAAAACGGCACTGATCATTGGCGCCTCCCGCGGCTTGGGCCTTGGCCTGGTCAAACGCCTGACCGAACAGAACTGGAACGTCATCGCAACCGTGCGTAACCCGCAGACCGCGGCTGACTTGAAGGCCATTCCCGGTGTGCGCATCGAAACCCTGGATATGGACGACATCGCCTCCCTCGACGCCCTGACACAGACCCTCAAAGGGCAGATTTTCGATGTGCTGTTCGTCAACGCCGGAATCATGGGCCCTCAGCATCAAAGCGCCGCAAAAGCTACGGCGGCCGAATTGGGGCAGCTGTTTCTGACCAACGCCATTGCGCCTATACGTCTGGCCGAGCGATTCGTGCAGCAAATCCGTCCCGACAGCGGCGTGCTGGCGTTCATGAGTTCGGTACTGGGCAGCGTCGCCTGTCCGGAAGGCGAAACCATGGCGCTATACAAAGCCAGCAAGGCAGCGCTGAACTCCATGACCAACAGCTTCGTCGTGCAACTCCCGGAACCGCGCCCCACCGTGCTGTCCCTGCATCCGGGCTGGGTGAAAACCGACATGGGCGGCGAAGGCGCGGATATCGACGTCGAAACCAGCACTCGCGGGCTGGTTGAACAGCTCCAGGCCTATTCCGGCAAAGGCGGCCATTATTTTGTGAATTACAAAGGCGAGACGATTGCGTGGTGAGAGCGATCGCGAGCTAACGCACGGCCTATCAGATACAATCCGCACCCTCGTCAGCCCTGCCTCGCAGTGCTGACGACCCTGGATCAGCAGACAGGGCATCACTGAGCTGGCAAACCTGAACCCACTTTTCAGAGGAGCCGGCCAATGCCCGCGATCCGTATCTGGTTGAAAAACCCCCTTGCTGCGTTCACCGCCAATGACCTCGACGCCCGAGGCGGCTTGGTGGTTGAAGACGGCGTCATCGTCGAGATGCTCGCTGCCGGTCAGCAACCTGCCGTGCCTTGTGACCAGGTTTTCGATGCCCGCGAACACGTGCTGCTGCCAGGCTTGATCAATACCCATCATCATTTCTACCAAACCCTGACCCGCGCCTGGGCGCCCGTGGTGAATCAGCCGCTGTTTCCCTGGCTGAAAACCCTGTACCCGGTATGGGCACGCCTGACGCCAGAGAAGCTGGCGCTGGCCAGTAAGGTCGCATTGGCCGAGCTGCTACTGTCGGGCTGTACCACGGCGGCCGATCACCATTATTTGTTCCCGGACGGTCTGGAAAACGCCATTGATGTGCAGGTCGAGAGCGTCCGGGAATTGGGCATGCGCGCCATGCTTACCCGCGGTTCCATGAGTCTGGGTGAAGATGACGGCGGTTTGCCGCCGCAACAGACCGTGCAACAGGGCGAAGTGATTCTCGAAGACAGCAAGCGCCTGATTCAGCGCTACCACCAGCGTGGCGATGGCGCGCAGATCCAGATTGCCCTGGCGCCCTGCTCACCCTTTTCAGTGACCCCGCAGATCATGGCCGAGAGCGCGGCCCTCGCTGAAAAGCTTGATGTACGCCTGCACACCCATCTTGCTGAAACCCTCGACGAAGAAGATTTCTGCCTGCAACGTTTCGGCCTGCGTACCGTGGATTATCTGGACAGCGTCGGTTGGCTCGGGCCGCGCACCTGGCTGGCCCACGGCATTCACTTCAACCCGGACGAAATCGCCCGACTCGGAGCGGCCGGCACCGGCATTTGCCATTGCCCGAGTTCGAACATGCGCCTGGCGTCCGGCATTTGTCCGACGCTGGACTTGCTGGCAGCAGGCGCGCCGCTGGGGCTGGGCGTGGATGGGTCGGCGTCCAACGACGCATCGAACATGATCCTCGAAACCCGCCAGGCGCTATACCTGCAACGCTTGCGCTACGGGGCCGAGAAAATTACGCCCGATTTGGTTTTGGGGTGGGCAACAAAAGGCTCGGCACAGCTGTTGGGGCGCGCCGATATTGGTGAGTTGGCGGTGGGCAAGCAGGCGGACCTGGCGCTGTTCAAGCTCGATGAGCTGCGTTTTTCCGGGAGCCACGATCCGATCTCGGCGCTGCTGCTGTGCGGCGCGGATCAAGCCGACCGAGTAATGGTCGGCGGTCAATGGCGAGTGATCGATGGCCAGGTTGAAGGGCTCGATCTCAAGGGCCTGATTGCCGATCACAGCCAGGCCGCGCGGGAGTTGATCAGGGGCTGAAGACAGCAGCCGATGGGAGCGGAGTTATCCGTGTTATTCGCGAGCAAGCTCGCTCCCACACTGGCTTGCCCCCAAACTGGCTCACTCCCATGCAGCTGGCCAGGCAGGTCTGGTTAAACCCCTAGCAACGACAGCATGATGAAGGTCGCAAACAGCACAAAGTGAGTCATGCCTTCGATGGCGTTGGTTTCGCCGTCGTTAAGGTTGATGGCGCTGACCAGCAAGGTAATGAAGATCATCACGGTCTGCACCGGCGTCATCGCCATCTGGAACGGCTGACCGGTGTACAGCGCCATGGCTTCCATGACCGGAACAGTCAGGATCACGGTGGACAGCGATGCACCCAGTGCGATGTTGACCACCGACTGCATGCGATTGGCCAAGGCTGCGCGCAGGGCAGTCAGAATCTCCGGCGCCGCAGAAATCGCCGCCACCAGGATCGCAGCCATTACCGGCGGTGCACCTGTACCTTCAAGGCCCAGGTCGACAGTCTTGGACATCACTTCCGCCAGTGCGCCAATCACGACGATGCCAACGAACAGCGTGCCGATTGAGCGGGTCAAATTGACCGGCTCTTCTTCAGCGGCCGGGTCTTTGCGTTTCTTTTTCTCCGGATAGCTGTAGCTGAAGAAATAACTGTGCGGCCCGACCTGCATGCGCAGGAACAAGGTGTACAACACGATCATCGCGCCAATGGTGAAGGCCGAATACAACTTCCAGTCGCCCTTGGGAATAAACTCCGGCACCACCATGGAAACCCCCATGGCGGTCAGAATCATCACGCTATACGTGCGTGCCGAATCATCGTTGTAGGACTGCTCGCCATGCTTGAGGCCGCCCATCAAGGCAGCCAGACCCAGGATGCCGTTGATGTCCAGCATGACCGCCGAGTAAATCGTGTCCCGCACCAGCGTGGGCGAAGGTTCGTTACTCATCATGATCGCCAGGATCACCACCTCGACCAGCACCGCCGACAACGTCAGGATCATCGTGCCGTAAGGATCGCCAACTTTCTCGGCCAACAGTTCGGCATGGTGCGCGACCCGCATCGAGGCACAGACGATAAAACCGACCAGCGCGATGCCCGCAGCCAAGGCAATGCCTTGCCCGTTGCTGAGGAACCAATGTTCGAAGGGATACGCGACAAAGGTCGCGATGATCGCCAGCAGCAGAAACTTTTCTTGCTTGAGTATTGAGCCCATGGATTGCCTTTTAAACCGTGCGGCGCAATCGCGCAGGCCTTGGAGTAAAACGTTTAAGTGAAGCGTTCGTGCCGTTGAGAGTGCCAAGTGTAAGTAAAGGTTTCAATCTTCAGGACAATCTAGCCAAAAGCCCCGGATCTGCACCACTTGGCAGCAATAAAGGGCTGCGTTGCACCGTCCGGTGTCGCCCTTGTGCATCCAGTCAGACTTGAAACGCCCAAGAAACATTAACTGTCCTGTTGGTCAGCTTTTTGCATTGCTTTAGCAACCCGCTAAGACGGCCGTGCCAACAAGCCCCAAGGAGCAAGACCTGATGCATTCCACCCTTCACCCGCGTCGTCCCCTGAAAAAATTGCTGTGCGCCGTGGCGGCAGTTGTCGGTCTGGGCTCAAGCCTGATGACCTTGGCCGCCGACCCATTGAAAGTCGGCTTCGTCTATATCGGTCCGATTGGCGATCACGGCTGGACGTACCAGCACGAGCAAGGCCGCAAGGCGATGGCCGAAGCCTTGGGCGACAAAGTGACCACCAGTTTTGTCGAGAACGTTCCGGAAGGCGCGGATGCCGAGCGGGTTATCCGTAACATGGCCAAAGGCGGCTACGACCTGGTCTTCACTACCTCGTTTGGCTACATGAACCCGACACTGAAAGTCGCCAAGCAATTTCCGAAA
The DNA here is from genome assembly GCA_036387095.1 of Pseudomonas sp. GTDB lineage: Bacteria > Pseudomonadota > Gammaproteobacteria > Pseudomonadales > Pseudomonadaceae > Aquipseudomonas. The sequence continues at coordinate 11,401 of DASVUK010000083.1, read as the reverse complement.
GTGACGTTCGAACACGCCACTGGCTACAAGCAGGATAAAAACCTGGGCACTTATCTGGCGCGCACCTATGAAGGGCGCTACGTCAGCGGCTTCCTTGCGGCCAAGATGACCAAGACCAAGAAGGTCGGTTATGTCGCCTCCTTCCCGATTCCGGAAGTGATCCGCGACATCGACGCCATCCAGCTGGCGTTGAACAAGTACAACCCCGGAACGGAAATCAAGGTGGTCTGGGTCAACTCCTGGTTCGATCCGGGCAAAGAAGCCGATGCCGCCAACGCGCTGATCGACCAGGGCGTAGACGTCGTCTTTCAACACACCGACAGCCCGGCACCGATCCAGACCGCTGAACGTCGCGGCGTGTACGCAGTGGGTTATGCCTCTGACATGGCGCACTTCGGGCCAAAAGCGGTGCTGACGTCCATCGTCAACAATTGGGGCCCGCATTACATTCAGGCGACCCAAAGCGTGATTGATGGCACCTGGAAACCCCAGGACTATTGGGGCGGGCTGAAGGAAGGCACGGTTCAGTTGCCGATCAGCGATGTGGTGCCCGCCGACGTGAAAGCCGAAGCCGAGACGATCATCGCCAGCATTGAGAGCGGCGAATTCCACCCGTTCACCGGGCCGATCAAGGACCAGACCGGCGCGGTGAAGATTGCGCAAGGCAAGACCGCCACCAACGCAGAGCTAGCTTCGATGAATTACTACGTCGAAGGCATCAAGGCTGAGTTGCCGAAGTAAGGGATTGCCATCCCCTCGTAGCGGGACGGCACAACGAGTCAAGCCGTCACCCGTAGGAGCAAACGTGTTCGCGAAGCGATATTCCTGATCAAGCAGGCCTGTCGTCTCGCCAACGAGTTGGCCCCTACGGATTCAAAACCAACAACAGGACCCATAGCCGTGAACCAGCTCCCCATCATCGACATCGCCCCGCTGTACAGCGATGACCAGTCAGCCTGGCAAAGCATTGCAACGCAGATCGACCGGGCCTGTCGTGAATGGGGATTCTTTTATATCAAAGGCCATCCGATCAGCGCCGAGCGCATTGAACAGGTGATTGGCAGTGCGCGGCGATTCTTCGCCCTGCCCTCGGCTGAAAAGCTCAAGATCGACATTACCCAGAGCCGCCACCATCGCGGCTATGGCGCCATCGCCACCGAGCAACTGGACCCAAACCTGCCCAGCGACCTCAAGGAAACCTTCGACATGGGCTTTCATCTGCCCATCGATCATCCTGACGTCGTAGCAGAAAAACCCCTGCGCGGACCCAACCGCCATCCAGAAATGCCCGGTTGGGAAGCGCTCATGGAACAGCACTATCTGGACATGCAAGCGCTGGGGCAGACCTTGCTTCGGGCTATCACGGTGGCACTGGGCATCGAGCGAGACTTCTTCGATCAGCGCTTCATCGAGCCGGTCAGTGTCCTGCGCTTCATTCATTACCCACCGCGGCACACCGCAACCAGCGAGCAGCAGCAAGGCGCTGGCGCCCATACCGATTACGGGTGCATTACCTTGTTGCATCAGGACATGGCGGGCGGTTTACAAGTGCGCAATGTGAATGGCCAATGGATCGACGCACCGCCCATCGAAGGCACCTTCGTCGTGAATATTGGCGACATGATGGCGCGCTGGAGCAACGACCGTTATGTGTCCACGCCCCATCGCGTCATCAGCCCGCTGGGCGTGGACCGCTATTCAATGCCGTTCTTCGTCGAGCCCAACCCCGACACGCGTATTGAATGCTTGCCAGGCTGCCAGAGCGAAACACGGCCAGCACGCTACCCTGTAACCACTTGCGCGGCATTCCTGCTGTCGCGCTTCGCGGACACCTATGCCTATCGACGGGAGCAGCAAATCCCGTGAATTTGAACCTGTTGGTCAGGTTTCGCCCCCGTCGAAGTACGACTCTGTAGAATGCCGGCCATCTGCACCTGATGAGAACAGCACATGTACGATTGGTTGAACGCTCTGCCCAAAGCAGAATTGCACCTGCACCTGGAAGGCTCCCTTGAGCCCGAACTGCTCTTCGCACTGGCCGAGCGCAATAAAATTGCGTTGCCGTGGAATGACGTCGAGGCCCTGCGCGGGGCTTATGCCTTCAACAACCTGCAAGAATTTCTCGACCTTTATTATCAGGGCGCGGACGTACTGCGCACCGAGCAGGACTTCTACGACCTGACCTGGGCTTATCTGCTGCGCTGCAAAGCCCAGAACGTCATTCACACCGAACCGTTCTTCGACCCCCAGACCCACACCGATCGCGGCATTCCTTTTGAAGTCGTGCTCAATGGTATTGCCAGCGCGTTGAAGGATGGCCAATCGAAACTGGGCATCGGCAGCGGGCTGATCCTGAGCTTCCTGCGCCACCTGAGCGAAGAAGAAGCCGAAAAGACCCTCGACCAGGCGCTGCCGTTCCGTGATGCCTTTGTCGCCGTGGGTCTGGACAGTTCCGAAATGGGCCATCCGCCGAGCAAGTTCCAGCGCGTATTTGATCGCGCGCGCAACGAAGGCTTCCTGACCGTTGCCCATGCCGGTGAAGAAGGCCCGCCGGAGTACATCTGGGAAGCCCTGGATCTGCTGAAGATTCGGCGTATCGACCATGGCGTGCGCGCAATCGAAGACGAGCGCTTGATGCAGCGGATCATTGATGAACAGATTCCGCTGACGGTTTGCCCATTGTCCAACACCAAGTTGTGCGTATTCGACGACATGGCCAAACACAATATTCTCGACATGCTAGAGCGCGGCGTGAAAGTTACGGTGAACTCGGATGATCCGGCCTACTTTGGCGGCTACGTCACGGAAAACTTCCATGCGCTGTACACCCATCTGGGTATGACCAAGGATCAGGCGCAACGTCTGGCTCAAAACAGCCTGGACGCCCGACTGATCAAGCCTTGAATGAATAGCGCGGTGCCAGCAACCCTGGCACCCTTTCCATGACACGTTTTACGCCGCCGAGGCGATCTTGCCGATTTCCCGCTGGCCGCTGGATGAGACCTGCAACGTGCTGGACTCTTCGGTTTCCCGCAACCAGCCCATCTGAATGAATAATTGCAACAACCCCGCCCCCAGCGCTCCGCCCAAATGCGGGCTGCGCTCACTCCAGGCTGGACAGGCGCACACGGTCTCGCGCTGACGCAGGGCCAGTGCCGGTACATAGATCCCGCGCTCGGCAAACTTCATGACACCCACGCTGGTCACTTCGATGCGTTGCTCCTGCTGTTCGATCCACCCTGCACCAAGCAGACGTTGATACAGGTCGGCCGCCATCTCGCCGCCCAAGTGATCGCTGCAAATGCGCGCCCGTCGCAACGGCAAGGCTGGCATGGGCTGCGCAACGCTGCGGCTTATGTGCTCGGCACTCACCAGGGAAGCATTCGCCATGGCCTCGACGGCGGCGCCCACCTCAGGTCCGGCCAGGCGGAAAAAACGTTTTCGACCCCGCACTTCCTGCTTGACCAGTCCACCTGACGCCAACCGCGCCAGATGAGCACCCGCCGAAGAAGTGGTCAGCCCCGCCAGCAAGGCCAACTCGTCAGCAGGCCTGGCGGTGCCATCCATCAACGCCCAAATCATTGCGCTGCGTTTGGGGTCAGCCAGCAACGTCGCAATGTGGCTGATGCAAGGTGCATATTCCATGTGTTCACTCCCTGTTGAAACATTCGTCTATCGCAATGACATAGTGACTACATCCTGACTGATGCCAAGACGCTAAGCCGCCAAAACCGGGACCGTATTACAACTGCCAAACTGAACCGCCAACCTGACGATAATGTATCCAAACCTGCTCGCATTCGAAGTAAGGTCGCCACCTATCATAAGGCAACGACTTAAGCCTGCTGAAGGTCACTTGCAGATTACCAAGTCGTTGATCCTACGCGCCGGCGGCTATATCGCGATGAATCAAAATGTGACGACATTGAACCGCCAGTAAAAAACGACAGAAACGCATAAAAAACAGCATTCAACCACGATCCACATGTTCGCAGTTCAATGTCGTTATTGGTATTTACCTGCTCGATTTTCCGAATCGTCTGTAAGATAGTTCTTTTCAACTTGTAGGATATTAATACTGTTAGCGGTTTAACCACTTACAGTAAGTTATCGACTCCATTCATGACACCGCAACACCAGCATTTCGCGCAACAAGTTCACGGGTTTGCTCAATTGCGCACGATGAGCACACAACAGGTTCAGAGGTGTCGCTTCGCCTTGTAAGTGAGGCATCAGGACTTTCAATCTGCCTGCGCGCACATCGGCCGCCACATCCAGCCATGACTTGTAAGCGACGCCCGTTCCCGCCAACGCCCACAGACGCACTACATCGGCATCGTCACTGAACCTGTCGCCGTGCACGGTCAGGCTCATCTCACGCTTGCCGTCATGAAATGTCCAATGATCGTGGACGCGATTGCCCAACATGAAAAGCAGGCAGTTGTGCTGCGCCAGCTGCTCGACGTGTTGCGGTTCTCCGTGACGGGCCAGATAGTCAGGCGCAGCAACCAGCACCCGACGATTGAAGGGCGCAACCGGCAGCGCCACCAGGCTTGAGTCCTCCGGTTCGCCATAGCGCAAGGCGATGTCCACGGGCTGGCGAAACAGATCGGCAATGCGGTCGCCGAGCAGCAACCGCAAGGTCAGTTGCGGATGCTCGCGCTGGAATTCGTCCAGCCAGGGCAGCAACACATTGCGACCAAAATCCGAAGGAGCCGAAAGCTGCAACACGCCATTGCATTGATCCTGGCTGCTGGCCAGAAGGCGTCGTCCTTCATCCAGGCTGTTCAATGCGCAGCGAGCATGTTCAAGAAACCCCTCGCCCTCGGCGGTCAAGCGCAGGCTGCGGGTCGAGCGGGCCAGCAAGCGTGCGCCCAATTGTTGCTCGATGCGTTTGAGGGCCGCACTGGCAACCGCCGCCGACAGATCCATGGCCCGGGCCGCAGCGGAAAGACTGCCAAGATCGGCAGCCAGAACGAACAATTGCAGATCATCGAAACGCAGCATGGTGACCTTTACTGGCAGCCCAAACTTGTTGATGGCTGCGCATTATCAAAAATTCATTGAAAGAGCCTGCCGTTTTAGCGGCTTTTATCTTCGAAGGAAATAGCCAATCATCCCGCCATTGAACTTTGCGCGACAACTCAGGAGCCCACATGAAAGCCATCGCCTACTACAACGCCCTGCCCATCACCGATAAGCAGTCCTTGCAGGATATCGAGTTGCCAGAACCAACCGCAGGGCCACGTGACCTGCTGGTGGAAGTCAGAGCGATCTCGGTGAACCCGGTCGACACCAAGGTGCGCCAAAACGTGCAGCCCGAAGGCGGCGAACCCAAAGTGCTGGGTTGGGATGTTGCGGGGGTGGTCAAGGCGGTCGGGCGCGAAGTGACCTTGTTCCAGCCAGGCGACAACGTGTTCTATGCGGGCTCGTTGACCCGTCCGGGCGCAAACAGCGAGCTGCACGTTGTTGATGAGCGCATCGTGGGCCACATGCCCAAGACCCTAAGCTTCGCCCACGCCGCAGCCCTGCCGCTGACGGCAATCACTGCCTGGGAACTGCTCTTTGAACGCTTACAGGTTGTCGAAGGTGAAAGTCCCACTCAGCAAAGCCTGTTGATCGTGGGTGCAGCCGGAGGCGTTGGCTCGATACTCACCCAGCTTGCGCGCCAACTAACGTCACTGAACGTCATTGGCACTGCATCGCGTCCGGAAACCACCGCCTGGGTTCGGGGACTGGGCGCTCATGAGGTACTTGATCACAGCAAGCCGCTGAGCGAAGAGCTCAAGCGCGCCGGGCTGGATAATGTCACCCATGTGGCAAGCCTGACCCAAACCGAGCATCACCTGGATCAACTGGTGGAGGTGCTGCAACCTCAGGGCAAACTGGGACTGATCGATGATCCCAAGTCCCTCGACGTGACCAAACTCAAGCGCAAGAGCCTGTCGCTGCATTGGGAGTTCATGTACACCCGCTCGATGTTTGGCACACCGGACATGATCAAGCAGCACAAACTGCTCAATCGCGTCGCAGAACTTGTCGATGCCGGTACGCTGAAAACCACGTTCGGTGAGCATTTTGGCATCATCAACGCCACGAACCTGCGCCGTGCCCATGAACGGCTGGAGAGCGGCACAGCCAAGGGCAAGATCGTGTTGGAAGGGTTCTGAGGCAACGGACTTGCCGAGAGCGATCGGGGTAGACAATCCACCCCGGTCGCCGATTTTTTACTACGCAGGGTTTACGTCTCGTTTGCCCTGCAAACGCCGGGTCAATACCGACATGCCCACCGCGATGACCCCGCAGAGGCTGATAACCATTGCCATCGGCACGGCAGTACCGTCATGCAGCACACCGACCAACGCCGCAGCACCCGCTGCCACGCTGAACTGCAAACAGCCCAGCAACGCCGATGCACTGCCCGCACGCGCCCATTGGCCATTCATCGCACAGGCCGAGGCATTGGGGATGATGCAGCCCAAGCTGGCGATGCACACAAACAACGGCACCAACAGCGGCCACAGTTGTTCGGTATGAGCGCCCGCAATGCCCAGCAACACCAGCGCCGCCGCCAGATAAACCCAGATTGCCCGAGACAGTAAAAATTCCGGGCCGCGCTTGCCGAGGATGCGTGCATTGACCTGCGCCACCAGGATAAACCCGGCGGCATTGGCGCCGAACAGCCAGCCATAGTGTTCAGCCGGGACGCCATACAGCTTGATGAATACGAACGGTGAGCCCGCGATGTAGGCAAACATGCCGGCCATCGCGATGCCGCCGGTCAGTGCATGACCGAGGAAGATCCTGTCCTTGAGCAGATTGGCGTATTGCCTGAAGGCGCCTGACAGCGGCTGACGCGGATGGGTTGCGGGCATGCTTTCCGGCAGCCAAAGGGCAACAGAAAGGGAGGCCAGCGCACTGAAGGCGGTCAGCGACAGGAAAATCGCCTGCCAGCCATACAGATTCACCAGCAGCCCGCCCAGCATTGGCGCAAGAATCGGCGCCAGCCCCATGACCAGCATCAGTTGCGAAAAAACTTTCGCCGACTGCACGGCATCGCACTGGTCACTGACAATCGCACGGGAAATCACCATCCCTGCACAACCGCCCAATGCCTGTACGAACCGCGCGCCAATCAGCCACTCCAGACTCGGCGCGAAAGCGCATGCCAGCGAGGCCAGGGTAAACAGCGTCACCCCCACCAACAGTGGAATACGGCGACCGAATCGGTCAGCCACGGGACCATAGGCCAACTGACCGATAGACAGGCCAAGAAAATACGCCGCCAAGGTGAGCTGAACATGCTGCTCATCCGTGCCGAATGCGAGGGCGATGGCGGGAAACCCCGGGAGATAAAAATCGATGGCCAGTGGGCCAAAGGCACTCAAGGCGCCAAGAATAAGGATGCTTCTCAGGTTCATCAGATATCCAGACAGTATTCAACGCAGCGGGCTAGTCTACCCGGCCTCTGCGTTACAGAACGTCTGGCGAAAGAAATTACTGCAAAAAACTCAGCCCGGATTTGTTACCGAGGTCGACCGTCACCGTGGGACCGGATTCATCCGGGAAGAGGCCAGCACAGGCTACACATTCGGCGGTGCCTGGTCTGACCTCTTCGGGAATAAATTCCCTCCTGCAGAACGCCTTTCCCGAGGGGGCCAGCACAGCGGGCTCTTGAAGATTCAGTTCATTTCAGACAACCCGCGCCTGATACCCCTCTTCCGAGATCAACCCGATTACCTGCTCAGCCGTCAGGTCGCTTTCCACCAGCACCTCGCCGGTGGGCAGGTCAACCTGAACGATGGCCGCCGCATCCTGACCTTTGATCGCGTTGGTCACCGCCTTCACACAGTGCCCGCAGGTCATGCCTTGAACATTGAATCGCTGCATGGTGTCACTCCTTAACCCAGTCTTGGAAACATTGGCCGTCATGGTTGACCTTCCCATCATGGCAAGGTCAAGTTTCTGTTTAACCTGCCGGGCTGGTATTCGGCGCGAGGCTCGGCCAAGCTGCGCCATCACTGTCTACCTCAGGAGTATCAGCGATGCGCTGGTCAGTATTGAGCCTCTTCGGCATTCTCGGTTTATTGGCTGCTTCCTCCGGGGCTCAAGCCGATCAGGATTACGGCGTCCTGATTATTTCCCGCGAGCGCCTGGAAGTGGCGACGTCCTGCGAGATCGGGGTTTATATCCAGGATCAGCTCGCCGGCCGCGTGTTTCAGGAGCAATCGGTGTCGTTCAATCTGCCGGCAGGCGATGTGTCGATCCGCTTGCGCCTGCTGCCAGGCGGTGTGTTCGGCTGCGATCCCGGCATGGAAGCGCAAAACAGTACGCGGATCAAAATCCAGGCCGGAGATATTCTCAAGTTCCGCATTGCAACCAACCTCAATGGTTTATACCTCAAGCGAGCCGACCTCAATTATTGATCCAGGCTTGACCTTGACCCTATGTAAAGGTTGATCCTTGCTGGCATTACGTCTTCAGGGAGTGTTTTCACATGGGCAAGCCTGCAACTTTCGATCTGCCAATCTCCGGGATGACCTGCGCCAGCTGCGTCGGTCGAGTTGAGCGCGCCTTGGCCAAGGTTCCGGGGGTCAAGCGCGTCAGCGTCAATCTGGCGAACGAGCAGGCACACGTCGAAACCCTCACTCAGCTGGATGTATCGACGCTGATCGCCGCCGTCGAGAAAGCCGGCTACGGCGCGACAACCCTTGACGACCAACCCGACGCTGATCATCGCCGACAACACTTGAACAGAGAGCGCTGGGCATTACTCCTGGCCATCGCCTTGTCGATCCCCTTGTTGCTGCCGATGTTGCTGCAACCTTTCGGACTGCACTGGATGCTGCCCGCCTGGGTGCAATTCGCGCTGGCCACACCGGTGCAGTTCATTTTCGGAGCGCGCTTTTATGTGGCCGCCTGGAAAGCCGTGCGCGCCGGTGCTGGCAACATGGATTTACTCGTCGCATTGGGCACCAGTGCCGGTTATGGCTTGAGCCTCTATGAATGGGCCACTTCGGCACCCGGCAGCATGCCACACTTGTATTTCGAAGCCTCGGCGGTGGTGATCGCCCTGGTATTACTCGGCAAATATCTGGAAAGCCGGGCCAAACGCCAGACTGCCAGCGCCATTCGCGCACTTGAAGCCTTGCGTCCCGAGCGTGCGGTGCAGGTTATCAATGGCCTGGAACACAACGTATCCATCAGCGCCTTGAGTCTTGGCGACCTGGTGCTGGTCAAACCCGGAGAACGCTTCCCGGTTGATGGCGAAGTGATCGAAGGCCAGAGCCATGCAGACGAAGCCTTGATCAGCGGCGAAAGCCTGCCCGTGCCTAAACATCCGGGCGACAAAGTCACGGGGGGAGCCATCAATGGCGAAGGTCGTCTGCTGGTCAAGACCACCGCCTTGGGCACAGAAACAGTATTGGCGCGGATCATCCGCCTGGTGGAAGACGCTCAGGCCGGTAAAGCCCCGATTCAGAAACTGGTGGATAAGGTCAGTCAGGTTTTTGTGCCTGTCGTCTTGCTGATTGCCCTGGTGACCCTCGTCGGCTGGCTACTGGCCGATGCATCACTGGAAACAGCTCTGATCAATGCCGTCGCCGTGCTGGTGATCGCCTGCCCTTGCGCGCTCGGATTAGCGACACCAACGGCCATCATGGCAGGCACCGGCGTCGCAGCCCGCCATGGCATTCTGATCAAGGATGCCCAGGCGCTGGAGCGCGCCCACGAAGTCACCGCCGTCGTGTTCGACAAGACCGGCACGCTCACCTCCGGCACACCTCGCATTGCGCACCTGACAGCGGTTAGCGGCAGCGAAGAACAAATTCTCGAATGGGCTGGTGCATTACAACGCGGCAGCGAGCACCCGCTGGCCAAAGCCGTACTGGATACCTGCAAAGAGTTGCAAATCAGCCCTCCCGCAGTTGAGCACAGCCAATCCCTGCCCGGACGCGGCATTGCCGGCACCCTGCAAGGCCGTCATCTGGCGCTGGGTAATCAACGCCTCCTGCAAGAAAGCAGCTTGTCCATGGGCGAACTGGCCGATGCCGCGCAGGCTTGGGAAGCGCAAGGCCGGACATTGTCCTGGCTGATCGAACAAAGCCCGAACCCCGCCGTACTTGGCCTGTTCGCATTTGGTGACACGCTCAAACCGGGCGCGTTGCAAGCGGTGCAACAGCTGTCGGCGCGCCACATCAGCAGCCATTTGCTCACCGGCGATAACCAGGGCAGCGCCCGGGTCGTGGCCCAGGCCTTGGGCATCAGTGACGTACACGCGCAGGTCTTGCCTGCCGACAAGGCGGCCACCGTGGTGGAGCTGAAGAAACATCATGTGGTGGCCATGGTCGGCGATGGCATCAACGACGCGCCCGCGCTGGCCGCTGCCGACATCGGCATCGCCATGGGCGGCGGCACCGATGTGGCCATGCAAGCGGCGGGAATCACTCTGATGCGGGGCGACCCACGGTTGATTCCGGCGGCATTGGACATCAGCCGCAGAACCTACGCGAAGATCCGCCAGAACCTGTTCTGGGCCTTTGTCTATAACTTGATCGGCATTCCCTTGGCGGCGTTTGGTTTCCTCAATCCGGTATTGGCGGGGGCAGCGATGGCGCTGTCCAGCGTCAGCGTGGTCAGCAATGCCCTACTGCTCAAGACGTGGAAGCCTGACGATCAGGAGGACTCGCAATGAATATTGGCCAAGCGGCGAAGACCAGTGGCTTGAGTGCCAAGATGATTCGCTATTACGAATCCACCGGCCTGCTCAAAGCCGCACAGCGTACCGACAGCGGTTATCGTCTTTACGGGGCAGACGACTTGCACACCCTGGCGTTCATCAAGCGCTCGCGGGATCTGGGGTTTTCCCTGGAAGAAGTCGGCAAGCTCCTGACGTTATGGCAGGACCGCCAACGCGCCAGCGCCGACGTCAAGGCGCTGGCGCGGCAACATATCGTCGAACTGAATCAAAAGATCGATGAGCTGGCGAGCCTGCGCGATACCTTGCAGCAGTTGGTGGAACACTGTCACGGTGATGACCGGCCGGATTGCCCGATCCTCAAGGACCTCGCTTCGGGCGGGTGTTGCGGCTGAGTCCAGACAGTGACAGTGAGCTTGCTCACGAAGGCGTTGTACCTGCCGCCGAGGTGGGTGGATGTGGGTTTGTTCGCGAGCAAGCTCGCTCCCACCGAGGTTCGCTCTCAAAGAGCTTCGCCACCCAAGTCGTCCCTGTGGGAGTGAGCTTGCTCACGAAGGCGTTGTACCTGCCGTCGAGGTAGGTGGATGTGGGTTTGTTCGCGAGCAAGCTCGCTCCCACCGAGGTTCGCTCTCAACGAGCTTCGCCGCCCAAGTCTTCCCTGTGGGAGTGAGCTTGCTCACGAAGGCGTTGTACCTGCCGCCGAGG
>DASVUK010000082.1:0-28739 GCA_036387095.1 Pseudomonas sp. | reverse complement strand
CGCCAGCAGGTCCACTTCCAGATTCACCTTACGGCCCGCGCGGTAGTCGGACATGATGGTTTCAGCCAGGGTGTGCGGCACGATAGTCAGTTCGAATTCGGCGCCATCGACGGCGTTCACGGTCAGGCTGGTACCATCGACGGTGATCGAGCCTTTATGGGAGATATATTTGGCCAGCTCGCGGGGGGCGCGGACGCGAAATTGAATAGCCCGGGCATTTTCTTCCCGGGACAGGATTTCGCCGACGCCGTCAACGTGGCCGCTGACCAGATGACCGCCCAGGCGGGTGGTCGGCGTCAGGGCTTTTTCCAGGTTGACCCGGCTACCCGGCTTGAGATCGACCATGGCGGTGACGTCCAGGGTTTCGCGGCTGACGTCAGCCCAGAAACCGTCGCCCGGCAGCTCAACCGCTGTCAGGCAAACGCCGTTGACGGCGATGCTGTCGCCCAGCTTGACGTCGCCCAGATCGAGTTTGCCGGTCTCCACATAAACGCGGACATCGCCGCCTTTAGGGGTCATGGCGCGGATACTGCCGATGGATTCGATGATGCCGGTAAACATGAGGTCCTCCAGGAAAGCCAAGCCTGCGCGCTGAGCGAAAGGCCGAAATTATACGCCCGGTAACGGCGCTGGTATTGCAATGACTCGCCAGTCATCGCCAACAGCTCGCATTTCCACGATCTTCAACTCCAGCGCTTCACTCATTTGCGCCAAGGGAAGATCGAGCAGCGGCCGCGCCGAAGAGCCGAGAAACTTGCCCGCGATGAAAATCTGAAACTCGTCGACCAGTCCAAGTCGCGTAAAGGCACCCGCCAGGCGCGGACCGGCTTCGATCAACACATCATTGGCGCCTCGGGCGGCCAGTTCGACCATCAACTTGCGCAAATCCACGTGTCCGCCAGCGCCAGCCAGGGCCAGCATGTCATGCCCTTCATCGTGATAGCGCTCGCGGGCCGATGCCGCCGCGCAAGTCGCGACCAGCGCGTGATCGGCCTGGAAAAATGGCGCGCTCAACGGCACCCGCAAGCGTCCATCGACCAGTACTCGAAGGGGTGGGCGCGTCATGGCCAGGGCCGTCAGTTCTGCATTCAGGCCCAACTCGTCAGGGCGCACCGTCAACCGGGCGTTATCAGCCAGAACGGTATCCGCGCCCGTCAGCACAACACTCGATTGAGCACGCAAACGCTGCACCGCCGAGCGCGCCTGCGGCCCGGTGATCCACTGACTCTCACCGCTGGCCATGGCGGTTCGGCCGTCCAGACTCATTGCCATCTTGACCCGCACGTACGGCAGGCCTTTCTCCATCCGCTTCAAAAAGCCTTTATTCAGCGCCCGGGCTTCGCTTTCCAGCACGCTGCACTGCACCGCAATGCCCGCGCCCATCAGGCGAAGCAGACCGCGACCGGCGACATCGGGATTGGGATCCTGCATGGCAGCCACAACCCGCGTGACACCGGCATTGACCAGCGCATCGGCGCACGGCGGCGTGCGGCCATGATGGCTGCAAGGTTCCAGCGTCACATAGGCCGTCGCGCCTTTGGCCTTGTCGCCGGCATGCAGCAATGCATGGACTTCCGCATGGGGCTCGCCAGCGCGCACGTGCCAGCCTTCGCCGACAATCTGCCCGTCGCGCACGATGACGCAGCCAACCCGCGGATTGGGATGCGTGGAATAGATGCCCTTGCGCGCCAGTTCCAGCGCGCGGGCCATGTAATGCACGTCCAGAGCGCTTTGTTCGGTCAACGGGGCACTCACTCTTTAACCGGCTCGCGAGCCAGGCGGTCGATCTCTTCGCGAAACTCGTTGAGGTCCTGGAAACGCTTATAAACCGACGCGAATCGGATGTAGGCCACCTCGTCGAGCTTCTGCAATTCACCCATGACCAGTTCGCCAACCACCAGAGATTTGACTTCCCGCTCACCCGTGGCCCGTAGCTTGTGCTTGATATGCACTAATGCAGCTTCGAGCCGCTCGACGCTGACCGGGCGTTTTTCAAGAGCCCGTTGCATCCCGGCGCGTAGCTTTTCTTCGTCGAACGGCTGGCGACTGCCGTCTTGCTTGATCAGACGTGGCAAGACCAGTTCGGCAGTTTCAAACGTCGTGAAGCGCTCACCGCAAGCCAGGCATTCGCGGCGACGCCGTACTTGTTCGCCTTCGGCAACAAGGCGTGAGTCGATGACTTTGGTGTCGTTGGCACCGCAGAAGGGACAGTGCATGGTCGCAGGCAACAAAAATAGGAAGGGCCGCCATGGTAGCGCATCCCGCAGGCAAGACAAGTCTTGGGCTTTGCGGTATATAGACGCGCAGCGCCCACGCGGTTCAGTAATACTCCCCGCAGCGTGAAGATTTTTACCTCCCGTCAGCGATGAATGAACGGTTCCCATGGCCGTCCTTCGTATAAGTATTTGTTGGAGCTGTTCATGACGCTACGACCTTTTATCCTGCTCGGCCTCGTCGGGCTGCTGGCAGCATGCAGCAGCAATGATGCCGCCAAACCAACCCCGGCCAAGGCCGTGACCAGTCCTGCCGCCAAGGCTCCCGCTGGCCCGGAGCCGTTACTGCCCTATCAACGCGAACTGAGTGGTCAATTGCTGGGGGTTCCTGCCGGCGCTGAAGTCGAACTGGCCCTGTTGGTGATCGACAATCAGGGTCGCCCGCAAAAACTGCTGACCAGTACCAAACTGGCCGGTAACAACCAATCCCTGCCATTTCAGCTGCGTTTCAATCCCGAAGCGTTTCCTGTCGGGGCGCGGGTCGAGCTACGGGGTCGGGCGAGCAAATCCGGGCAACTGATCCTGCATCTGCCATCGCTGCAAATTCAGCAGCCCACCACCCAGGCACTGGGTCAGTTGCAGTTCGAACCTGCGCCATGACCCCACCGCTGCATCTGCAACGGGCGCTGAGTGAGTTGTTGGGCGACGCGCAGCTGGTCGCCACGGTGTTGCCGGCAACCGCCCTGACATTGTGGCTGATCGACGCCGACAACATGGACCGCGCATTCAGCCCCGAGGAAACTCGGCGGATTCTTCATGAGCCGCCGTATTGGAGTTTCTGCTGGGCCAGTGGCTTGGCCCTGGCGCGGTTTCTGGCTGATAACCCACAATGGGTTGCAGGCAAGACAGTTCTGGATTTCGGCGCGGGCTCTGGCGTTGCGGGGATTGCAGCGTTGAAAGCGGGCGCCCTGGAAGTGGTCGCGTGTGATCTTGATCCACTGGCGCTGGAAGCCTGTCGGGCGAATGCGGAACTCAACGGTGTGCAACTCAGTTACTCAACGGATTTTTTCGCTGAAACTGATCGCTTCGACCTGATCCTGGTCGCCGATGTTTTATACGATCGCGCCAACCTGCCTTTGCTGGACCAGTTCCTCACTCGCGGGCAGCAAGTTCTGGTTGCCGATTCCCGTGTGCGGGACTTTCAGCACCCGGCTTATCAGCGAATGGCCGTTTTCGAAGCGCACACCTTGCCGGATCTGGCCGAACCCCACAAGTTTCGACAGGTGAGCCTGTATCACGCACAGCGTTGAGGCAAAGCACGTTTCTGGGGGACCGATTTAGCCGGGAAGATGCAGGCGCGGCCAGCCCAGGTTCCAGTGACTGAGGCGACCCGGCTGGAGAAACTCTTCCTACAGAAAACCCCGAGCCCCATGCACCGCTTTGCGCAAACCCACGCGGCCTTTATAGTTGGCAGCATTCAGATTCCCCGAGACTCGCAATGAACCAGCAAACTTCCTACATCTTCGACGCCACCGATGCGACCTTCCAGCAATTAGTGATCGATAAGTCGTTCGACCAACCCGTGCTGGTGGATTTCTGGGCCGAGTGGTGTGCGCCGTGCAAGGTGCTGATGCCCTTACTCGCCAAAATCACTGAGGAATATCAGGGCGAACTGCTACTGGCCAAGGTCGATTGCGACGCCGAACAAGATATCGTTGCTCGCTTCGGCATTCGCAGCCTGCCCACTGTTGTGTTGTTCAAGGACGGTCAGCCCATCGACGGCTTTACCGGGGCGCAACCTGAGTCCGAGATTCGCAAAATCCTTGAGCAGCACGTTGTCATGCCTGCACCAACGGCCGGTGATCCGCTCAAGCTGGCGCAGGAAATGTTCGCTGAAAGCCATTTCGCTGAAGCCGAAGCAGCCCTTCAACAACTGCTGACTGAAGACAACACCAACGCCGCCGCATTGATTCTGTATGCGCGCTGCCTGGCTGAACGAGGTGAGTTGGGCGAGGCCCGCGCCGTGCTGGAGGCCGTCAGTGGCGATGAGCACAAAGCGGAATTGGCCGGCGCCCGCGCACAACTGACGTTCCTGGCCGAAGCCAAAGCCTTCCCTGATGCGGCGGACCTAAAGGCCAGGATTGCGCAAAACCCACAGGACGATGAAGCCGTGCATCAGCTGGCAATCCAGCAGTTGGCCCGCCAGCAGTACGAAGCCGCGCTGGAAGGCCTGTTGAAGCTGTTCATCCGCAATCGCGGTTACGCCGACGGCCTGCCGCACAAAACGCTGCTGCAAGTGTTCGACCTGCTGGGCAACGATCACCCGTTGGTCACCGCTTATCGCCGCAAGCTGTTCGCTGCGCTCTACTAGTCCTTCCAGATATAGAGCGGCGCGTCCTGGCCGCTCTCGACCTTGACCTGCGCGTTGTGGCGCAAGCGCACTAACAAGCGCTTGCCCGCCGCGGTGCTGCCGGTCAGGCCTTCTAGCTGGTCCAGCAACTGCGGCCCATTCATTTGCCCGGCCTTACGCAGCAGATCCTGAGCGATTTGCCATAAGGCATCATCCTGACTCACCGGCTTACTGTCGGCCGCCGTCGCTTCGGGCTTGGCGGACTTGAGCTGCGCGCCCAATTGCGCCCAGTCGCCTTCGTCCAGTTCCAGGGTCAAATCCACCGGCCAGTCGCCGACGGTTCCGCGAATTCGCAACATGGGTGCCACCTCTTTTTTCAGGCAGACATGCTCGCATAAGATTCCGCAGGAACGAACTTGTTCGCGAGACGGCGTGCCCGACACGCGCATCAACGCCATCGACACCGTGCGCCTACAAGGTCACATCACTCACCAGATGCAAATTGCGTCACACTACCGAGACATAATTGTTATAAGATCACATAACGATTTTATCCAACTATGTCCGGAGATTGTTTCATGCGCCGTCTGCTTCTTGCTCTGCCGTTCGCCCTGTTGCCGCTCGCCATCGCTCACGCGGCGGATGAGCACGATCATGGCAGCCTCGGCGCACATGAACATGGCGTCGGCCGCCTGGACGTTGCGCTGGAAGGAAAGACGCTGGAGTTCGAGCTGGACAGTCCGGCCATGAATATCGTCGGCTTCGAGCACGAAGCCACTAGCACTGAAGACAAGGCCAAGGTCTTGGCGGCCCGGGAAATTCTGCTCAAGCCCAACGCGCTGTTCAGTATGCCGGAAGCCGCCCAGTGCTCGGTCACGTCCCTCAAGCTGGAAAGCCCGCTGTTCGGCGACAAGCCCGATGCCGAGGACCATGATCACGACGACCACGCCAAGGTTGAGGGACATGAAGCTCACAGCGAGATTCATGGCCGCTACACCTTCGCGTGCAACGCTCCAGCCGTTCTGAAAACCCTCGATCTGTCGCAGATCTTCAAGTCCTTCCCGGCGACCCAAAAGCTTCAGGTGCAATTGATTTCGCCAAAAGGCCAGTCCGGTGCAGAAGTGCGTCCCAGCAATCCGAAACTCAAATTCTGATTGCGCAACTGTTGAAGACCGACCGGGCTTGCCCGGTCGTTGGCGTTCAACACACTCTGCCACGAACAGGCCATGAAGCAGGCTATGACCCAAGCACTTATCGAACTGTCTGACCTCGGTTTTACCTGGCCGGGGCACGCCCCGTTGCTGGATATTCCCCAGTTCCGGCTGGAACCAGGCGAAACGTTGTTCCTCAAGGGCCCCAGCGGCAGTGGCAAAACCACCCTGCTCGGCCTGCTCGGCGGCGTACAGACTCCCAGTCGCGGCAGCATTCGTTTGCTGGGCCAGGAACTCACCCAGCTGTCCGCCAGTGCCCGCGACCGTTTTCGGGTCGATCACACTGGCTATATCTTCCAGCAGTTCAACCTTTTGCCGTTTTTGTCGGTGCGGGAAAACGTCGAGTTACCGTGTCACTTCTCCAAAGTCCGTGCGCAACGGGCGATCCAGCGCCATGGCAGCGTCGAAAAAGCGACGGTTACGTTGCTGGCGCATCTGGGCCTGAACAACCCGGAGGTGCTTGAACGCCGTGCCGATTCGCTGTCCATCGGCCAGCAACAGCGGGTCGCCGCCGCGCGGGCCCTGATCGGCCAGCCGGAATTGGTCATTGCCGATGAGCCAACCTCCGCACTGGATGCCGATGCTCGGGAAGCCTTCATTAACTTGTTGTTCGCCGAATGCCGCGAGGCCGGGGCCAGCCTGTTGTTTGTCAGTCATGACCAAAGCCTGGCGCCGCTGTTCGACCGGGCATTGTCGTTGTCCGAACTCAATCGCGCCGCGATTGCCGCAGAGGTTTGAGATGTATCTGTTTCGTCTAGCGATGACCAGCCTGGCTAACCGCCGCTTTACCGCCTTTCTCACGGCGTTCGCCATTGCCTTATCGGTGTGTCTGTTGCTGGCCGTCGAGCGTGTGCGGACCGAGGCTCGCGCCAGCTTCGCCAGTACCATCAGTGGCACGGATCTGATCGTCGGCGCCCGCTCCGGCTCGGTCAACCTGCTGTTGTATTCGGTGTTCCGCATCGGTAACGCCACCAACAACATTCGCTGGGACAGCTTCGAGCATTTTGCCCAAAGCAAACAGGTGAAGTGGGCGATTCCGATTTCCTTGGGGGACTCCCATCGCGGCTATCGAGTGATGGGCACCAACGAAAGTTATTTCGAGCATTATCAGTATGGCCGGCAGCAACATCTGGAACTGGAGCAAGGCCGCGCCTTCGCCACGGATCCATTCGAAGTGGTGCTCGGCGCGGAAGTGGCGGACGCGCTGAAGTACAAGCTAGGAGACAAACTGGTGCTGGCCCATGGCGTGGCAGCGATCAGCCTGGTGAAGCACGATGACAAACCCTTCACGGTAGTCGGTGTCCTCAAGCGTACCGGTACGCCGGTAGATCGCACGTTGCACATCAGCCTTGGCGGCATGGAAGCAATCCACATCGATTGGCAAAACGGTGCGCCCGCTCACGGTGCCGGCAGAATTACTGCCGATCAAGCCCGCAACATGGACCTCACGCCTCAGGCGATCACTGCATTCATGCTGGGCCTGAACAGCAAGATTGCAACATTCAGCATGCAGCGGGAGATCAACGAGTTTCGCGGCGAACCAATGCTGGCCATTTTGCCAGGCGTGGCCTTGCAGGAACTGTGGAGCATGATGGGCACGGCCGAAAAAGCGTTGTTCGTCATCTCGCTGTTTGTGGTCCTGACGGGTTTGATCGGCATGCTGACGGCAATTCTCACCAGCCTTAACGAGCGTCGAAGGGAGATGGCGATCCTGCGCTCAGTGGGCGCACGTCCCTGGCATATCGCAAGCCTGTTGATTCTGGAAGCCTTCGCGCTGGCTTTGGCCGGGGTCGTTACCGGCTTGCTGCTGCTTTATGTGGGCATCGCCGCGTCACAAGGTTATGTGCAAGCCAACTACGGGCTGTTTTTGCCGCTGTCCTTTCCCAGCGAATATGAATGGACGCTGCTGGGCGGTATTCTGGCCGCCGCATTGCTAATGGGCACCGTGCCTGCGTGGCGGGCCTACCGGCAGTCGTTGGCCGACGGCTTGTCGATCCGTTTATGAGGGCCTTGAACATGCATCGCCTGCTGTTTGCGTTTTTGCTGTCGATGGCAACACCGCTTTGGGCGGCCGAAGCGCGGGTGCTGACCTGGGAAGAAATGATCCCGCCGGACGCACCTAAAATCGCTCCGGTGACGGCGCCGATCCATGACCTGTCCAAGCTATCCGACGCGCTTTCAGTGGAGTCCGCACCTGCGGCGCACCAGGTGGCGCCTCACGCTCCGGTGGTCAAGTCCCTCAATGGGCAACGGGTCCGCCTGCCAGGCTATATCGTGCCGCTGGAGGTCAGCGAGCAAGGTCGTGTCATCGAGTTCCTGCTGGTTCCCTATTTCGGCGCCTGCATTCATGTGCCACCACCGCCCTCGAACCAGATCGTGCATGTCACCAGTGAGCTGGGCGTAAAGGTCGACGAGCTGTACCAACCCTACTGGATTGAAGGGCCCATGCAGGTCAAGTCGACTACCAGCGAGCTGGCCGATGCGGGCTATCAAATGGAGGCAGACCAGATTTTGGTCTATGAGTTGCCGGATTCCTGAGCCATGAGCGTTTCATCGCGTTTTCATTGAGCTGTGTCAAAGCCGTGTATCAGGCGCGCTTTAAGATCGTACACAGACAACTTGAACCGCCTTTGGAGCCCCCATGAACAAGACCCTGCTCAGCGCTTCCCTCATTGCGCTCGCTCTCAGTGCCCCGCTCGTAGCCCAGGCTCACGAAGCAGGCGACATCATCGTCCGTGCCGGTATCGCGCACGTAGAGCCTAACGAGGACAGCGGCGAGCTGAAACTTGATGGCACGAAGGTGTCCGGCACCAAGGCGACGGTCGATGGCGAGAACCAGTTGGGTCTGACCTTCGCTTACATGCTGACACCGCACATTGGTCTTGAGCTGCTGGCGGCGACGCCTTTCAGCCACACGGTTTCAGTCAAGGGCTTGGGCCCAAGCCTGGACGGCAAACTGGCCGACATCAAACAGCTGCCACCTACCTTGTCGTTGCAGTACTACCCGATGGAGCCGTCCTCGAAGTTCCAGCCATACGCCGGTATCGGTATCAACTACACCACGTTCTTCGATACTGATCTGACTGGCACACGTAAAAACGAAGGTTTCAGCAACCTTAAGCTGAAGGATTCGGTCGGTCTGGCTGGTCAAATCGGCATGGACTACATGCTCACTGACAAGATCATGCTTAACGCCTCGGTCTGGTACGTGGACATCGACACTGAAGCCTCCGTCGACGGCCCGTCTGCCTTGAGCGTCGGCAAGACCAAAGTCAGCGTCGATATCGATCCATGGGTCTACATGGTCGGTGTCGGTTACAAATTCTGATCCCCAGCAGGGATTATTCAGACAAAAAAAAAGCACCTTCGCGGTGCTTTTTTTGTGCCTTGCAATCCGCTGTGACGGATCAGCGCCCCAGCAATCTTGCGAGGCCAACCGTCAACGGCGTTGGCTCATCCAGAGTAAACCGCGCCAGCAAGCGCTGATTGTTCGCCCGCGAATGCTTGATATCCCCTGACCGCGGAGCTTTGTAGGTGATCTCCGGCAGTTGGCCCACGACGTCGGACAAAGCGCCCAGCAACTGATTGAGCGAGGTCGTCTTGTTCAGCCCGACGTTGATAGCGCCTTCCTTGGGATCAGGAATTTCCAGAGCCTGGGTCAGCAGCTTGACCACATCGCCCACATAGAAAAAATCTCGGGTCTGTTCGCCATCGCCAAAGACCGCGATCGGCAAGCCCTTCTCGGCGCGCTCGGCAAAAATACTGATCACTCCCGAGTATGGCGACGAGGGATCCTGGCGCGGACCGAAGATATTGAAAAACCGAAAAATCACCGGCTCAAGATCGTGCTGGCGGCGGTAGAAATCCAGATAGTGCTCGCTGGAAAGCTTGTCCGACGCGTAAGGGGTCAGCGGTGACTTGGGCGTGTCTTCACTGATGGGCTCGCCTTCGCCGTTATTGCCGTAGACCGCAGCGCTGGATGCGAACACCACACGTTTGATGCCTGCCTGCCGCATGGCCTCGCAAACATTCAATGTGCCGATGAAATTGCTTTGGTGCGTGCGAACCGGATCCTCCACTGAAGCCTGTACTGACGCGACAGCCGCCAGATGAGCAATGGCCTGGCAGCCTTGAGCAACGCTGGCCACCAAGGCTGCGTCGGCTACATCGCCTTCGATCAGCTCGACCCGCGAGTTGCTCAGGGGCAGGTTGCTGCGTTTGCCAGTGGACAGGTCATCAAGAATGCGAACGGCGTAGCCTTTGGCGAGCAGCGCGTCGGTGAGGTGCGAGCCAATGAAACCGGCGCCACCAGTAATTAAAACGGGAGCATCAGACATGTCGGTAGTAGCGATCCAGTAGGCTTGGCAAGCCCGCACGCCATGCGCGGGGCTTGATGCCAAAAGTATGGAGAATTTTCTTGCAGGCCAGCACACCATGCTGCGGCTCTTCAGCGGCGTCCGGCCGTGCGGCGTGAGCCTGGGCGGTGGGCGCTTCGATAGCCAGCGGATGCATGGGGCGCGCTTCGGTGAGGATCGCCTGACCCAGAGCCAGCGGCGTAGTCGCCTCATGGCCGGCGTAATGATACGTGCCCCACAGCGGCGCTTCGCAGTCCAGCTGCTTCAGCACGGCAATGATCACCCGCGCAGCATCGTCGACAGGCGTCGGATTACCGCGACGATCATCGGCCAGCAGCAGTTCTTCGGGAGATTCGGCCCGGGTCAGGAAGCGACCCAATACGCCATCGGCGCTGTCGTCCAGCAACCAGCCAAAACGTAGCAACACATGTTGCGGACAGGTGGCCCGTACACTCTGTTCTATGCGCCACAACGCCTGACCTCGAAGACCCAAAGGCACCGGTTCGTCTTTTTCGCTGTAGGCAGTCGCCCGGGAACCATCGAAGACCCGATAGCTCGAAGGCTGAAACAGGACGATGTTATGGTGCTGACACAGTTCGGCGAGACGCTCCACAGAGCGCTCCTGGCTGGTCAGTCGTGACTCGCTGACCGTTTCGGCTTGAAACCAGTCGAAATAGTAAGCGAGATTTATCAGGGCGTCGGGACGGGTGTCATCGAGCAGTTGCGTCAGGCTCGCTGCATCCCAGCCGTCTTGCGGCGGACGCGGTGCGAGAAAACCAATGTCTTCCTCGGCACCCAGACGAATCAGCGCCTGCCCAAGAGCATTCCCGCCGCCCAACAGCATAAGGCGCATTCGCATAGAGTCAGCAGGCTCGGTGTCAAATTCATTGAAATATTTTGTGTAAAAACGCCTGCAAACATATCACGTTGGAGGCCATCACCCAACAGTTACGCGGGTCGCGAGATTGTGCCCTATTCCATAGGGCTTTGATGTCGGATTTTGCAGCGGGGTCTGTAGGACCGGCTTTGGACGGGCGAACGCTCTCGCGAAGGATGTGCTATCGCGGCGAACGTCACCCCTACCACCTCCGGTGTAACGGGCAAGCGATCAGAGGCCCTTGCATCTTGCCGCTGGGCCCTCATTAATTGCTCCATGAATCTTCCCCATATTCCCGACCCGGCGCTCGACGGTTTTCATCCGGCGGTGAGTGCCTGGTTTCGCAGTACATTCCCGGCGGTTACTCCCGCGCAGGCGCAGGCGTGGCCGCTGATCAAGGCGCGACGCTCGACGCTGATCGCCGCGCCCACCGGCTCGGGCAAAACCCTGACGGCGTTCCTTGCCGTGCTGGACGATCTGGTGCATCACGGCCTGGAAAACGGCGGCGAGCTGCCGGAGCAAACTTTCGTGGTGTACGTGTCGCCGCTCAAGGCGTTATCCAACGACATTCAGATCAATCTGCAAAACCCACTGGCGGGCATCACCCACCAACTGGAGCGAATGGGCTTTCCTGCGCTGCGTATCCGCACGGCGGTGCGCACCGGCGATACACCGCAGAAAGAGCGCGTCGGCATGCGCAAGAAAGCGCCCCACGTTCTGGTGACCACGCCGGAATCGCTCTACGTGCTGCTCGGCTCGGACTCCGGGCGCCTGATGCTGGCCAGCACCCGCACGGTGATTGTCGATGAAATCCATGCCATCGCGGCCAGCAAGCGCGGCAGCCATCTGGCGTTGAGCCTTGAGCGCCTGCAGGGTTTGTGCAGCAAACCGTTGCTGCGAATTGGTTTGTCTGCAACGCAAAAGCCCATTGAATTGGTTTCGCGGTTTCTCGCGGGCGCCGATCCGGTCCAACGTCCCTGCGCCATCGTGGACATTGGTCATGCCCGACCTCGGGATCTGGGCATAGAGGTGCCGCCGGTGGCGCTGGGCCCGGTCATGGCCAACGACGTATGGGAATTGGTTTACGACCGCCTGGCAGTGCTGGCCCGGGAGCATCGCACCACGCTGATTTTTGTGAACACCCGGCGCATGGCCGAACGGCTGGCCCGGCACTTGAGCGATCGTCTGGGCAAAGAGTGGGTGGCGGCCCACCACGGCAGTCTGGCCAAGGAACAACGCCTGGATGCCGAGCAACGACTCAAGCGTGGCGACCTGCAAGTGCTGATCGCCACTGCTTCGCTGGAGTTGGGGATTGATATCGGCGATGTGGATCTGGTTTGCCAGATTGCCTCGCCGCGTTCCATCTCGGCGTTTTTGCAGCGTGTCGGGCGTTCCGGGCACCATGTTGGCGGCACGCCGAAAGGGCGTTTGTTCGCCACGTCCAGAGATGACTTGATCGAATGCACCGCGTTGCTGGACTGCGTTCGCCGGGGCGAACTGGACATCCTGCACATACCCAAGGCACCGCTGGACGTGCTGGCCCAGCAGATCGTGGCCGAAGTGAGTTGTCAGGAATGGCAGGAACAGGCGCTGTTCGATCTGTTGCGCCAGGCTTGGCCCTATGCCGAACTGGACCCCGATCATTACCAGGCGCTGCTGGGCATGCTGGCCGAGGGTTACACCGGTCGCCAGGGCGTGCGCAGCGCTTATATTCATCGCGATGCGCTGACCCGCACCTTGCGCGGCCGACGTGGCAGCAAGCTGACGGCAGTCACCAGCGGTGGGACGATCCCGGACAACGCAGACTACAGCGTGATCCTTGAACCCCAGGCCTTGAACATCGGCACCGTTAACGAAGACTTTGCGGTAGAAAGTATCGCCGGGGATATCTTCCAGCTGGGCAACACGTCGTATCGCATCCTGCGTGTGGAAAGCGGTCGCGTGCGTGTCGAGGACGCTCAAGGCCAGCCGCCGACCATTCCGTTCTGGCTCGGGGAAGCGCCGGGGCGCAGCGACGAATTGTCATTGGCCGTTGCCCGACTGCAAGGCGAGATCGACGTGCTGCTTGGTGCCCATCCCGGCGACTTGCAGCCCTGCATCCATTGGCTGATCGACACACTCGGGCTGAATCTGGCCAGCGCCGAACAACTGGTGGATTACCTGGCGCGTACCCGTTCGGTGCTGAGCGCGCTGCCATCCCAGGACACGCTGATCATGGAGCGATTCTTCGACGAGACCGGCGGCACGCAGTTGATCATTCACACCCCGTTCGGCAGCCGCATCAATCGCGCCTGGGGCCTGGCGTTGCGCAAACGCTTCTGCCGCACCTTCAATTTCGAGCTGCAAGCGGCGGCCAGCGAAGACGCCATCGTGCTGTCGCTGTCCACCAGCCACAGTTTCGAACTGAATGAAGTCTGGAGTCACCTGCATTCCAATAGCGCTGAGCACTTGTTGATTCAGGCGGTGCTGGACGCACCGTTGTTTGGTGTGCGCTGGCGCTGGAATGCGGGCACGGCTTTGGCGTTGCCGCGCTATACCGGCGGGCGCAAAGTGGCGCCGCAGTTACAACGCATGAAAAGTGAAGACCTGATCGCCACGGTGTTTCCGGACCAGATCGCCTGCCTGGAAAACCTGGTGGGTGAGCGCGATATCCCCAACCACCCGCTGATTGAGCAAACGCTGGACGATTGCCTGCACGAAGCCATGGACGCCAACGGCTGGCTGGCCTTGTTGCGGCGTATGGAAAGCGGGCAGGTGCGCCTGATCGCCCGTGATCTACCCGCGCCCTCGCCCCTCGCCGCAGAGATTCTCAACGCGCGGCCTTATGCGTTTCTCGACGATGCGCCGCTGGAAGAACGTCGCACCCAAGCAGTGATCAACCGTCGCTGGAGCGATCCGCAATCTTCGGATGACTTGGGCGCGCTGGATGCCGACGCCATTTCGGCTGTGGGTCAAGAGGCCTGGCCGCAGCCGCAGACCTGCGATGAGATGCACGAAGCGCTGATGAGCCTCAGCTGTGTTGGCGGCGCCGAAGCACGGGCGCAGCCGCAATGGATGGAGTGGCTTGATAAGCTGGCCAGGTCAGGTCGCGTTACGCGTTTGCAGGTCAGCGCAGACCTGGCGCTCTGGGTACCTCTGGAGCGATTGACCTGCCTTCGCGCGATTTATCCACAGGCTGAAATGCACCCGCAGTTGGTTGCCCTGCCCGGTTTCGATGATCAATGGGAATCGGACGAAGCCATCGTCGAAGTCATTCGGGCCCGACTCAGTGGCTTCGGGCCTTTGCCGGTAGACGACATTGCCGCGCCTCTGGCCTTGAGCGCCAGCACGGTCGCCCAGGCACTGGCGCGTCTGGAAAGCGAAGGCTATGTGCTGCGCGGCCGCTTCAGTCCAGGCGCAACGGACGATCAATGGTGCGAGCGGCATTTGCTGGCGCGCATCCACCGCTATACGGTCAAGCGTCTGCGCCGGGAAATCGAACCGGTTTCCTTGCAGGACTTCATGCGTTTTCTCTTCGACTGGCAGCATTTGTCCACCACAACCCGCAGCCAGGGCCAGGCCGCGCTGCCGGAAGTGATCAGCCAGTTCGAAGGTTTCAGTGCCGCAGCGGGGGCCTGGGACAGCGACTTGTTGCCCGCACGACTCAAGGATTTTTCGCCGGGTTGGCTGGATGAGATCTGTCGCTCCGGCAAAGTGGTCTGGACCCGCATCGCGGCGCGCAGCAAAACCGGAGGCGTCGCGCTGCGCAGTACGCCGATTGTGTTGTTGCCACGCAACCAGATGAGCCTCTGGAGTGGACTGACGGAGCAGTCGGCCGTGGCGGATTTGTCCCTGAAAGCACAAAAAGTCCATGGGGCGTTGGCCAGCCATGGCGCGATGTTTTTCGACGAACTGGTGACCGAAGCTCATTTGTTGCGGGCGGAGCTGGAAATCGCCTTGCAGGAATTGGTAGCGGCCGGGTTGGTCAATGCCGACAGCTTCGCCGGATTACGTGCGCTAATCACCCCTGCCAGCAAGCGTTCCGCCCATTCCAGTCGGCGTAATCGCGGCGCGTTTATCGGCGCAATGGACGACGCGGGGCGTTGGGCTTTGCTCAAGCGTGCGCCAGCCGAACCGGCAATGGTGGAAAACAAGCGCCTGCAAGTAACCCATCCAGACACCCTGGAGCACATCGCGAAGACCTTGCTGCGCCGATACGGCGTGGTGTTTTGGCGCTTGCTGGAGCGTGAAGCCGACTGGCTGCCCAGTTGGCGGGAACTGCTGCGCACGTTTCATCGCCTGGAAGCGCGAGGGGAAATACGTGGCGGGCGCTTTGTCAGCGGCCTGGCGGGCGAGCAGTTTGCCTTGCCTGAGGCGATCCCCGTGTTGCGGGAAATCCGCAAGCGCCCATTGGACGGCAGCCTGATCAGCTTGAGCGGCGTTGACCCGCTGAATCTGGTGGGCACCTTGTTGCCGGGACAGAAAGTGCCTGCCTTGGCGGGCAATCGTCTGGTCTATCGCGACGGCATCCCCGCTGCCGCGATCATTGCCGGCAAACCTCACTACTGGCTGGAGCTGGATGCTCAAGGGACGGCGCAGGTCAGAGAGCGGTTGTTGCGCTGACATCCCTTGCTCGCGAAGTGGCGAGCGCATCCAATGCATCAGCCAGCTGGCAATACAGTCTTCGCAATCAGGCTTGCGCCCACCCGTCCAGCAGCGCAGCGGCTACACCGCCGGGCTTTGCGACCCATCCCGGTTCACGACATCCGGTTTGGCCTGCGCAGGCTGAACCGCGCCCTCGATGACTTGCTGTGGCGCCACACCGGGGATCGGGCTGATCACGGCCTGTGGATAAGTCTGGGCGAAGCGAACATCCGGAGATTTATCCACAAGCTTTTTCAAGCGCTCATTGAATGCCCTGCCCACGCCGTACTGCCCACCCGAAACCGTGCGGAATTGTGCGGTCAGGACGACGCCATTGAGGTCCATGCGGTCGACCCCGAAAACTTCCAGCGGGCCTTGCAGATTACCTTTGAGCAACAAGTCATCGGTGATGGACTGCCCGGCTTCGCGAATCAAGGACAGCGCGCTGTCGATGTCACTGTCGTAGGTGAACTGCACCGAGAAGAACGCGTAGGCAAACTGCCGCGACTGGTTGGTAACGGCCTTGATCTGCCCGAACGGCACCGAATGCACGAAGCCCTTGCCGTCACGCAAACGCACGGTGCGGATGGTCAGGCTTTCGACAGTACCGGAATGACCGGTGGACAAGACAACCCAGTCACCCACGGAAAACGTGTCTTCGATGATGATGAACAAACCGGTAATTACGTCCTGCACCAACTGCTGGGAACCGAAACCGATGGCCAGGCCGACAACACCCGCACCGGCCAGTAAGGGCGCGACGTTGATGCCCAGATTGGCCATGGTGGTAATTGCGCAAATCACCACCAGGACGATTTTTATTGCGTTACGCAACAGTGGCAGGATGGTTTTGATGCGCGTACTGGGCTGCCGCGAAGACCGATGATTGACCGGAGTTTTCAGGGCTTCCTGAATTGCCGTGTCCAGCACCACCCACAGCAGCCAGGTGACCAGCAGAATCAGGCCGATGCTACTCAATGAATCGCTGATGACCCGGCCCAGGGTATTGCGCTGGGCAAATTCGAACAGCGAAAACCCCCAGATGCGGCCCAGTATTTCGATGAAGCTGATGGCCAGCGCGATCCGCGCCACGGCATGCAGCAGGCTGAGCAAACGCTCTTTATAGACATGCCCATTGCGATCGGCAGCCGCCGCGGGCTTGAACACATGCTGGAAAACCGTACTGAGAAAAACCGTGGCGATCAGCAAGACCGTTGTAAACAACGCACAGCGCAAGGCTTTCTGACTGTCTTCCCCGGCGCCGATCAGATTGATCGCCGAGACGAGGATCATCAGCAGGATCGGCAGATACCACAGGTTGGAAAACACCTTCAGCGACTCTTGCAGCGCCGGTTGCTTCAAACGGCTATGCAGCGGGCGGTTGCGTATCAAATGCGCAATCGGACGCCGGACCTTGATCACCAAAATGCAGAACACCACAGACGCAACCAGGCCGGTGAATACCGCGACGCTGGTGGTGACATTACTGCCCAGCTGGCGCGCGATTTGCGGGCTGGTCAGCGCATCGCTCAGGGCCGCAAGAAAACCGACGACGAACAAAGGGCGCGGGCTATAGCGCCGGATCATGCTCACTGCCGCGCGCTTGTGGCCCGCGTTGAACATGACGATCACGCACAGCAGCACCGAGGTGGACACGATGCCACTGCTGGTGGAATACGCCAGGCACAAGGCCAACGCTCGGCCGACTGACGCATCCATGAAGTGACTGGCATAAAGCGTCAACGGCAGACTGATAACCGCCGGCAATGTGTAAGGCAAGACATAGCCCAGCAATGCCTGACTGCGCTGGCGGACGACAAGAAAAGGCCTTCGATTAAGGCGAATGGCCAGGAAACCGCCCAGCGAGGTGAGCACTGCAAAGGCACCGATCCACACCACCGACAGCATCAAAAAGTCACCGGCCACACCCCACTGAGAACGCGAGGTTGGTTTGCTGACCAGCTTGTCCAGCTCATTGGCCGCACGATCGGCTCGCAGCCGCCAGGAATCCAGTAAGTGGCCATCAAGATCGAGTTTGTCCTGCACGTCGTCGATGCTTGAACTGATGGCTCCTAGCAAACCGCCCTGGACCAGTATTTCCGTTGCGGCGGGAGCCTCTTCAGCAGGGGTTGCCGGGGCTGCGGCGGACGTGGACGCGGGAGCAGCGGCGGCAGGCGCATCGGCAGCCTGAAGATTGACGCTGCCGACGCATAACAAAACGCAGAGCATGATGATGGACTTGAGATTCGGCAAAACGCTGTTCACTC
Organism: Pseudomonas sp.; assembly: GCA_036387095.1. Taxonomy (GTDB): domain Bacteria; phylum Pseudomonadota; class Gammaproteobacteria; order Pseudomonadales; family Pseudomonadaceae; genus Aquipseudomonas. The sequence goes on along the minus strand of DASVUK010000082.1, from coordinate 10,843 downwards.
CTCTGTTTATCAACTGCCGCTAGAACTGATTCGTTTTTACCCGGCAAGTTCGTTTTCGATCCGCAATGCGCGGGTGAACCGTTGATACCGCCGCACCGAACCTTTGCCTGAACCGCTGCGTCACAGCTGGATATGACAGCGCCGGCAGTCACGGTACAGAGGAAACATTTCGATGCTCATCCACCCCACAGCACGTTACCGACCTTACACCTCTGCCGCAGGTGGATGGGGATCGGCTAAGTCCGTCATGCAGATTCTGTGGCGCGAGCAGGCACCTATCAAAGCCTCTGTCGCCCTGTTCAAGCAAAACAAGCCGGGAGGCTTTGCCTGCGTCAGCTGCGCGTGGGCCAAACCGGACAAACCGCACCATCTGGAGTTTTGCGAGAACGGCGCAAAGGCGACAGCGTGGGAGCTGACGTCCCTCAAGACCGGCCCGGATTTTTTCGCCCGGCATTCGGTCACCGAACTGCTGAAATGGCCCGACTATGATCTGGAACAGCACGGACGCCTGACCCATCCATTGCGTTATGACCCGCAAACCGACCATTACCGGGAAACCAGCTGGGAAGAAGCCTACCGGGAGATTGGGGCACAGCTGCGGACACTCGAACCAGACAGCGTCGCCTTCTATGCGTCGGGGCGTGCTTCGCTTGAGGCGTCGTTCATGTATCAGCTGTTCGCCCGCGCATATGGCACCAATAACCTTCCCGACAGCTCGAACATGTGCCATGAGAGCACCTCGGTAGGCTTGCAGGAAAGCATCGGCGTACCTGTGGGCACCGTCACTCTGGATGATTTCGAGCAGACCGACTGTATTTTTTTCTTCGGCCAGAACGTCGGCAGTAACAGCCCGCGCATGCTGCATCCCCTGCAAGAGGCGCGCAAACGCCAAGTGCCGATCATTACCTTCAATCCGATACGCGAACGGGGGCTGGAGCGCTTCGTCAATCCGCAATCGCCGATGGAGATGCTGGGCCCGGACTCTACAGTGGTCAGCACTCAATACCATCAAGTTGCCATTGGCGGCGACATTGCGGCAGTCACTGGCATCGCCAAGGCGCTGTTCGACATGGATAAGGCGGCGCTCATCAAGGGTGAGCCCGCCGTTATCGATCAGGCCTTCATCGCTGAACACACCCAAGGCTTCGCCGAATTCGTCGCCATGGCTCGTGCATCCTCCTGGGAAACGCTGGAACTGCGCTCTGGGCTGAGCCGTAGCGCCATGGAAGCCGCTGCGACGGTTTATGCGCGCAGCGAGCGAGTGATGATCATCTACGGCATGGGTATGACCCAGCATCGCCACGGCGTGGCAAACGTGCAGATGCTGGTCAATCTCCTGTTGCTGCGGGGCAACATCGGTAAACCCGGTGCAGGGATCTGTCCGGTGCGCGGCCATTCCAATGTGCAAGGGCAACGCACGGTGGGTATCACAGAGGATCCTGCCAAAGTCCCTGTGGACAAAATCGAAGCGCTGTTCGGTTTTCATGTCCCCACGAAAAAGGGTCGCGCCACCGTCGAAACCTGCGAAGCAATTATCGATGGCAGCATGCGCGGTTTTATTGGACTGGGCGGCAACTTTCTACGGGCAGCACCGGATACATCACGCCTGGAACCCGCCTGGAAACACCTGCAATTGAGTGTGCAGATCGCGACCAAACTCAACCGCACGCACTTGATCACGGCAACAAACACCTGGCTTTTACCCTGCCTTGGACGCATCGAAATTGACCGGCAAAACGGCCATGAGCAGCGTTACAGTACCGAAGACAGCACCGGCCACATCCATGGATGGAAAGGCCAAAGCGAACCGGTCAGTGAACATTTGCGGGCTGAGGTGGCGATCATTGCGGCGCTGGCGCAGTCAACCCTGTCGGGTACGGAGCGAATCGACTGGGATGCGTGGCGCAGTGATTATTCAAAAATCCGCGATGCCATCGGCCAGATCTATCCGGAAATCTTCCATGACATGAATACCCGCATGTGGGAACCCGGCGGCTTCCATCGCCCATTACCGGCGGCACACCGGCAGTGGAAGACCGAGAGCCAGCGAGCGCAATTCATCACCCCCGAAAGGCTCAACGAAGACGACGACGTTGAGGTGTCGCCTGAGCGGCGCGATGTTTTGCAATTGATGACGATCCGCAGCAATGACCAGTTCAACACCACGATCTATGGCTATGACGATCGATTTCGTGGTGTCCGCGGGACGCGCACTGTGATTTTCATGAACCGCAATGACATCGTGCGCCTGGGCTTCGCGCCCGGCGGATGGGTCATGTTGACCACGGCGGTTGAAACCGAAATTACCCGCCAAGTAGGACCGATGCAGATCATCGCTTACGACATTCCCGAAGGATGCAGTGCGGCGTATTACCCCGAATGCAATCCGCTGGTGCCGCTCTGGCATTACGCCGAGCGCAGTAAAGTACCGGCCGCGAAATCCGTCCCCATCACCCTCAGCGCCACTTTGCCCGGCCCGCGGGAAAGAGCGCATGCAGTGCCGGAGGCAGATCAGGTGGTTTGAACGTGCAGGCAGTTTCGCTTGCACCCACCCGATGGGACCGGATTTATCCGGGAAGGTGTCGGTGCAAGCGGCAAAATTGTCAGCGCTGACACTGGCCTCTTCGGGGATAAATCCCTTTCTTTGGGTGTGTGTTTTACAAATCCCGCTGCTTGCGAAACTGCCCCGGCGGCATCTCGTGGGCGTTGCGGAAACGACGGGAGAAATAGGCTTCGTCGGCGAAACCACACAGCCTTGCTACTTCGCCTACCGGTTTATTAGTCGTGAGCAACAACGTGCGGGCCAGGTGCATACGGCGTTCAAGGACCAGCTCGCTGAAGGTCTTGCCCACTTCCTTGCGCAGCCAGTGAGTCAAATAGTTAGGAGATAGAAACGCCGCGCAGGCAGCTTTCTTCAAGCTCAAATCCGGATCACTGAGGTTTTTGCGCACGTATTCCGACATCCGCGCCAGCGCATCGCGACGGCTGCGCTCGGCGGCGTTGTCATCCGCGAGGATTTTGATCTGCTCGCCGAATCGCTCGCACACGGTTCCGATCAATTGCAACAGGCAGCCTTTGAGAATTTCCCGAGTGCCAAACTGGCGCTGTTGATCCAGCCTGCGCATGTGCTTGAGCAAGGCTTCGATTTCTTCGAAGTCGGCCTCTTCAAGAATGAAGTCCAGGCTCTCCTGAAAGCGAAACGGCGACAACTCAGGCGCCAGAGCAATAGGCACATCTTCCAGATCCAGTGGATCGCACTGCAACTGAGGCAGCAGGAAGGTTTGGGCAAAGTTGATCAACAGGAAATTCCCGTCGGTGGGATGGGGTATCAGATGCAATTTATGCGGAAGGATGAACGCCAGCGCATTGCGTGGGAACGGCCGGATGACGCCGCCGATGTGCTGCACCGTATCGCCGCCAAGATTGATCTGGATCTGAAAATACTCATGACGGTGCGGGCCGGTTTCGGCACTGCGACCGTGCTTGTCGCGGATGTAGAAATCGGCCCGCTCGCTGCGCTGCTGCATGCCATAGGTTGGCACTTGAGTCGCTAAATCCATGTCGATACCTCGTGTTCAATCGCGACCATGTCTTATTGTCAGTTGTCCTACGTCTTGACGCCGCAAAAATATTCTTAGGCCAATGCCTTGCCATGTCCAAGAGAAAAATCTCGACCCCCCTTCTTTCAACTGCTCTAAACCGAGCTTCTGCTCACTGATTATCGATCGAAGCGGCGTTCGATCACGGCGTAATTTTCTTGGACAAATAACAATCATGTCGGCTTTAAATTAAAAAACGATCTAAGCGGCGTGTTGTTTTTACACTGTTGTACGATCACTTTGGGGCTGCAAGTTCACTCGATACCAATAAAAACAATGAGGAATTCTCATGTCGAGCTCCCCTGATATCCAGGCGATCGACGCCCGTGTCGCCGCACCCGCTGCTGCACCGGCTCGTCTGCCTTCTCGCCGTCGCTGGTTCATGCTTTCGCTGTTGTTGATTGCCACCATCATCAACTATGTGGATCGCGTGAACATCTCCATTGCCGCTCCTTTCATGGCCAAGGATCTTGGCCTGGATAAAGTGGAAATGGGCCTCATCTTCTCCGCCTTCGCCTGGACCTATGCCTTCGCCCTTGTGCCAGCCGGCTTCATCGCTGACAGATTTGGCTCACGTGTCACTTACGGCGCATCGCTGATTTCATGGTCTGCCGTCACGGTGTGTCAAGGCATGGCCGGGGGCTTCGCCTCGTTGTTCGGCTTGCGTCTGGCGATCGGCGCCATGGAAGCCCCGGCATTTCCCGCCAATAGCCGCGCCGTGACAGTCTGGTTTCCCGCCCGCGAGCGTGGGCTGGCCAGCAGTATCTACGTCTGCGGCCAATACCTGGGCACGGCGCTTTTCACTGGTGCGCTGCTCTGGCTGGCGACCACCTATGACTGGCGCCACGTGTTCTACAGCACGGGCATCGCAGGCATCGTATTTGGTATCGCCTGGTTGTTTCTGTATCGCGATCCGCTGTTCTGCAAGAAGGTCAGCAAGGAAGAATTGCAGTACATCGAGGATGGCGGCGGCCTGGTGAAAGCCAGCAAGGACAAGAACACATTCAAGTGGGCGCAGATTGCCGAGCTGATGAAGTATCGCCAGATCTGGGCGATCTGCATTGGCAAGTTCGCCAGCACGTCGGCGCTGTATTTCTTCCTGACGTGGTTCCCGACCTACCTTATCGAAGAACGTCATCTGACCATGGTCAAAGTGGGCATCTTCGCAGTACTGCCGTTTATCGGCGCTACCGTTGGCGTTCTTTTGGCCGGGGGTATTGCCGACTGGATGATACGACGCGGGCACTCGGTGTCGTTCTCCCGCAAGTTACCGCTGGTGGTGGGATCGGCGCTGGGCATGTCGATCATGCTGGTCAATTTCACCGACTCCAACGAAGTGTGCATCGCGCTGCTGACCATCGCTTTTTTCGCCCAGGGTATCGCTTCGTCTTCATGGGCGGCGGTGTCGGAAATCGCTCCCAAAGAGCTGATCGGCTTGACCGGCGGGGTTACCAGTCTGGCCGCCAACATAGGCGGGATCGTAACGCCGATTGTCATCGGCCAGATCCTGCACGTCACTGGGTCGTTCGCCTACGCATTCTGGTTTATCGGCGGCGTCGCACTGATTGGCACCCTCTCCTACTCGTTACTGCTGGGACGGATTTACCGCATCGAGCTCAAGGCCCGGTAACGCAAACAGTATGTGTGTGACTTTGTGCCTCCCTTAGGCAACGGCGTACGCAAGTACGCCTTTTTTCTGACCCGATTTCGCCGTGTTTACTCCAGCTTGAACACCGCATTGTCCAACTTTTGCTGTCGACGATCCCGTAGGCTGATCACCAAGACGGCTCTTGCTCAAGGAATAATAATGATTGATTACGTGTTCGAACCTGGCCTGATCCGCAGCCTGCCCGTGGCCGACAGCACCGCCCGCTTTCCGGTCGCCCGAGTATTTTGCCTGGGTCGCAATTATCACTGGGGCGACTCGCAGAACGCGCCGCGAGAAATGCCCGCGTTTTTCATGAAGCCAGCCACGTCGGTAATTGATGCCGTGGGCGAGTTGGACTTCCCGCCCCTGACCGAACAGTTCTGCCACGAGATCGAACTGGTGGTCGCCATCGGCATCGGCGGTGTCGATATCGCTCAAGCCGATGCGCTGGATCACGTCTGGGGCTACGCCGCAGGTCTGGACCTGACCCGTCGCGATCTACAGATGGCGGCCAAAGCAGTCGGCCAACCTTGGGAAGCGGCCAAGGCGTTCGACGGTTCGGCGCCCATCACCCCCATCCAGCCAGCCAGCGTCCTGGGACATCCCAATCAGGGCGCGCTGTGGCTCAGTGTCAACGGGGTAGAGCGCCAGCGCTCGGACCTTGAAAACCAGATCTGGTCGGTCAGCGAAATCGTCAGCCGTTTGTCAACGTCGATTCGGCTGATCCCTGGCGATCTGATCATGACCGGCACCCCGCCCGGCGTTGATGTGCTGCAATCCGGTGACGTGATCACCGCTGGCATTGCGGGCATTGGCTCGCTTGAACTACGTGTTGGCAGTCGTCGCGCTGCCTGATCCAGTAATTGATGAAACGGAGACATAACAATGACTGACAATTCCCTCCCCAAAATCGCCCTGGTCACCGGTGCTGGCAGCGGCATCGGTCGCGCAGTCGCCCTTGGCCTGCTGGCTGACGGCTACAAAGTCGTGGTGACCGGCCGACGCCTGGAGCCGCTGCAAGCGTTGGTCGCGCAGGCAACAGAACAAGGTGGCGAAGCGCTAGCGGTATCCACTGACGTGCGTGACCCGGCCAGTGTCGATGCTTTGTTTGCCACCATCGAAGAGGTCTATGGCCGCGTCGATGTAGTGTTCAACAACGCTGGCGTCAACGCCCCTGCTGTGCCGATGGACGAGCTGCCCGTAGAGAAGTGGCTGAACGTGATCGACACCAACGTCACCGGAGTTTTCCTGTGCAGCCGTGGTGCCTTTGGCCTGATGCGCAAACAGTCACCTCAAGGTGGGCGCATCATCAACAACGGCTCGATTTCCGCCCACACGCCGCGCCCGTTTACCGCGCCTTACACCGCCAGCAAACACGCCGTACTGGGCCTGACCAAAAGCCTGGCGCTGGACGGTCGCGAGTTCAATATTGCCTGCAGCCAGATCGACATCGGCAACGCCCTGACCGAACTGTCCGTGCGCATGACCAAAGGGGTGCGTCAGGCCAATGGCGAGACCGCCGTGGAGCCGATGATCGACGTCAAGCACATTGCTGACGCCGTGCGCTACATCGCCAATCTGCCACTGTCGGCCAACGTGCTGAACATGACCGTCATGGCCACCAACATGCCTTTCGTCGGCCGTGGCTGATCAACCTGATTACGCTGAGCGAGAACCCTATGAAACCTGAAATTCTGCAATTGAGCCCGATCCTGATCCCCGAGATCAATGCGCGCCTCAATGAGCTGTACACCGTTCGGCCCTACTTCCAGCAAGCCGACAAAGCCGCCTATTTGCGTGAGCACGGCGCCAACATTCGGGCGGTGGTCACAGGCGGACACACCGGAATTACCCGAGCGGTAATGGAGCAACTACCGGCAGTGGAAGTCATCGCCGTCAATGGCGTGGGCACCGATGCGGTGGATCTGGCCTACGCCCGCGACCGTGGCATTCATGTCACAGCCACCATTGGCGCACTGACCGAAGATGTGGCTGATCTGGCCATTGGCCTACTGATTTCCAGCTGTCGCGGCCTGTGTACCGCCGATCGCTATGTGCGCAGTGGGGCATGGCCGCAAAGCGCGACGCCGTTGGCGCCGATTCCTTTGGCTCGCCAGTTCAGCGGCATGAAGATCGGCATCGTCGGCTTGGGTCGCGTGGGCCGAGCTGTTGCCACTCGTGCGGCCGCCTTCGGCTGCCCGATCAGCTACACCGATCTGAAAGCCATGGATGACGTGCCCTACACCTTCGTCTCGAATCTGATCGAACTTGCCCAGCAGAGCGACGCCTTGATCGTCGCGGCCGCAGCCGATAAGGCCAAGGGGATCATCAACGCAGAGGTCCTGGCGGCACTTGGCGCCGAAGGATATTTGATCAATGTGGCGCGGGGCAGCCTGGTCAATGAACCGGACCTGGTCGCGGCGCTCAAGACCGGGTCGATTGCAGGTGCCGGGCTGGACGTGTTCGTTGATGAACCCAATGTCCCGACCGAATTGTTCGAGCTGGAAACCGTGGTCCTGCAACCCCACCGCGCCAGCGCTACCATGCAGACTCGCACCCGAATGGGCGAAATGGTGCTCACCAGTCTCGCTCAAGGGCTGTCGGGGAAAAGGCCAGACGCAGCCGTTATGTAATCCAAGGATTCACCACGCTTGACCGGGTAGAACGATCGTTCTACCCTTCTGACCATGAACAAAACATCGACTACCGCCGTGCAGGACAAAATCCTGCAAACCGCCGAGCAGCTCATCTACCAGAACGGGATTCATGCCATGGGCATGGACCTGCTGGTGCGGACTTCCGGCGTTGCCCGCAAAAGCATTTATCGCTACTACGCCACCAAGGACGAACTAGCAGTAGCGGCACTGAGCGTGCGGGATATTCGCTGGATGAACTGGTTTCGCACTGAGACCGACAAGGCTCCAACGCCCGAAGCGCGCATCCTCGCTATGTTTACCGTGCTCAAAACCTGGTTTGAATCAGACGGTTTTCGGGGCTGCGCCTTTATCAATACAGCGGGTGAAATCGGCAACTGTGAAGATCCAGTGCGCCAATTGGCCAAGGCACATAAGCAGAAGTTACTGGATTACGTATCGCAGCTCTGTCAGCAACTGCATGCTCGGCAACCTGAAGTACTGGCCAGGCAGCTGCTGATCCTGATTGATGGCGCAATCACTCTGGCTTTGGTTATGGGCGATCACAGTGCCGCCGACAGCGCGAGAGATATGGCAACGCTGCTGCTCAAATCCGCTTCAAACACCGACGCCCCCGCCCCTCCAACCGTTTAGAGGTCTCGTCATGCCATCCAGCAACGAAACACGCCCTCCTCTGCCGCCATTCACCCGCGAGTCCGCCATTCAGAAAGTTCGCCTCGCTGAAGACGGCTGGAACAGTCGGGACCCGGAAAAAGTCGCGCTGGCCTACACCCTGGATACGCGGTGGCGCAATCGCACAGAATTTGCGACCAATCGCGAAGAAGCCAAGAGCTTTCTGACACGTAAGTGGGCCAAGGAGCTGGATTATCGGCTGATCAAAGAGCTTTGGGCATTCACCGATAATCGCATTGCCGTGCGTTACGCCTATGAATGGCACGACGATTCGGGCAATTGGTTTCGGTCCTACGGCAACGAGAACTGGGAATTCGCCGCGAACGGCTTAATGGCAAATCGGTTCGCCTGCATCAATGACATGCCCATAAAAGAATCCGAACGCAAATTCCACTGGCCGTTGGGTCGTCGGCCTGACGACCATCCGGGACTTTCGGAGTTGAATCTCTAGCTTGAGGCTGGCGGAACTTAAGTCTGCAGACTATATTTGCATGTAAATGCGTCTACAGACTCAAGATGAGGTTACAGCCGGTGTCAGCCCTTCTTCAATCGCAAGCTTTGACTAAAGCGCAGTGCGCCGCGGGTCTGCGAGCAGCCGTCGCCATTCTTGATAAATGGCGAGCCTCCAGCGATCAGGCCTGCCGCATCCTGCGCATTTCACGCAGCACGTATGTCCGTGCCAACCAGCAAGATCCCGCGTGGTCGGTAAACCTGGATGCGGATCAACTGCATCGCATCAGCCTGGTCCTCAACATCCACGCAGCCCTGCGTCTGGTGTTTGATAATCCGGAAAACGTCTATGGTTTCGTGGGGATGGTTAACCACAATGAGTTTTTCAACGGCCGCTCGCCACTGGACATCATGGCTCAGGGCGACATGATCTCGCTGTACGAGACGTTTCGGCGAATTGATGTGCTGCGTGGTGGCCTGTGGTGACGCTGGACCAGTTGGAACAATTGACTGGCGAGCAAGTGCAGGCCTATCGGTTGGTCAACTCCAAATTCCCGCCCATCGATCTGTTCGATGATGTCGCCAGCGCGCAAGAGTTTGAAGCGCTATATCAGATCCAGGCCCTAACCAACCCCAGATTGTTGAATCAAACCGGGCGCCTTGAACTGATACCCCTCGCAGAAATCCCGTTCGGCATTACCGGATGCTCTTATGCAACCGCGCCATTCACCCACATCAACCCGAGCGGCTCCCGGTTCAGTGATGGCAGCTACGGGGTTCTGTACCTGGCGGACACAATGGATACCGCGTTGGCGGAGGTGCAGCATCACCAGAATCGATACTGGTCAAACGTGCAAAACCTCAGCTACGAGCGATTTGTTTTCCGGGGCCTTTCCTGCACGTTCAATGACGGCAACATGCTGGATGCCTCGTTCATCCCGATGACGGATTCCCTCTACGATCCGGACGACTACAGAGACGCGCGACGCCTGGGTCGGGAAATTCGGGAAACCGGCAGCAATGGTCTGCGCTATCGATCGGTCAGAGCCCATGAGCAACATTGCTGGGCGCTGATGAAGCCAAGACCCGTCTTATCCATCATTCAAACCGCTCATTACGAAATGGTCTGGAACGGGCAAATCACCAGCGTCAGTCAGATCAGCGAAGTGTGAATCGCCAACTGAACCGGGAAGATATTCCATAAAAAAGGGCCCGAGACATTGAGGTCGCGGGCCCTTTTTGTGTTTCAAGGCATGGCCTAGAACGGAATATCATCATCAAAGCTGTCGAAATCAGCGGCCGGTTGTGGCGCCTGCTGTGGAGCCGGACGCGATTCGCGTTGCGGCTGGGACTGCGGAGCTGACTGCTGCGGGCGCGGCTGCTGAGGACGGGGGGCAGCGTTCTGCTGATAACCGCCGCCACCTTGGCCCTGTGGAGCGCCTTCACCTTGAGGACGGCCTCCCAGCAGTTGCATGGTGCCCTGCATGTCGACGACGATTTCAGTGGTGTAGCGCTTGATGCCGTCTTTTTCCCACTCGCGGGTTTGCAGTTTGCCTTCGATGTAGACCTGGGAGCCCTTGCGCAGGTACTCGCCAGCGATTTCAGCAACTTTGCCGAACATCGAAACGCGGTGCCACTCGGTCTTCTCGACCTTCTGACCGGTCTGTTTGTCGGTCCATTGTTCGCTGGTCGCCAGACTCAGGTTGGTCACGGCGTTACCGTTAGGCAAGTAGCGAACTTCGGGATCCTGGCCGCAAGTGCCGACCAATATGACTTTGTTAACCCCACGGGCCATAACGTTCTCCTAGGCTTCGCACGTT
>DASVUK010000081.1:0-3406 GCA_036387095.1 Pseudomonas sp. | reverse complement strand
GCGACCCAGCGGGTCGACTTCCTCGGTCAGGCGCGAGTACTCGTCATAGTTGAGTGTCAGCTGGTTACCGTCCGGCAGCGTCAGGCCGACGATGTTGCCGAAGTCATCCAGCTTAATTGCGTACTGTTCACCGCCGAAGTCGCGACTAGCGGTCACTCGGCGATCGGCGTTGTAGTGAACCAGCGCCTCGCGGCCCAGCACGTCTGTGACGCGGGTGATGCGCGCCTTGAAGTCGTAGTCAAAATTGAAATGTTCGCCGTCGCTGGTCCAGTGCTCGACCACACGCGGCTGGCCGCCAATGGTTTCCCAGCGGTATTCGCAAGCGAGGCCGAGCGCGGTGCTGTGCCGCGTCATAACACCATCGGTGTAGCTGAAATAACGCAGCGTGTCGCCGTTGCGATTACTGACCTGGCTCAACTGGCCGTTGTCGTCATAGCGATAGGTGACCAGGGTTTCGACCGCTTGGTCTCCGACGATGCGCTTGACCTCGGTAAGGCGACCGAGTGGGTGGTTGTAGTGCAAATGCACACGCAGGCCCCCGGTCGCGCTGATGTCAGTTAGCTTGCCATCGGCCGTGTGTGTGAAATGCAGAAAATGGCCCAGGGCGTTTTCGATGCGTTGAAGGGGTACTGAGGTGTTGTCTTCGGGCACCTCGCCAAAGTAAAAAAAGACGTTATCCAGCGTCTGCAGCAGGTAGTGGCCGCCGTCGGTGCGGACGAGAAAAATCTGCTCGTGGGGGTTATAGATTCGCTCACCGGGATTGATCCCTACAAACGGCACAGTGCGGCCCTGATTATCGGTCAGGTAAACGAAACCGTTGTAAGAGCGCAGGCTTTGTTCCCACGGAAGCACCCAACCTTTGCCAAGGGCGCTGTCGACGTTGAGATCGCTGGCGTAGAAGCGCGACCACTCGAGCGGCATCAAACCCGGCAAACTGAAGTCGGTTTCATCTGTAAGCAGTTTTCGGCCGGTCGTGGTGTCTACGGGATTGCCGTGCAAGCCGCCGAGTACGCGGCCTATCGCGGGTCCTAAGACGAAGCGAGCGAGCAGATCACCACCTAAGACTGAAGCCATGAACCCGACCGCGCAGGGACCAGCCGCCTTGAGGCCGGCTTGTGCACCCAGCTTGTAGATATTCCAGATCAGCTTCGCGCCGCCTGCGGCCCCCATCAGAATGTCAACGCCGTATCGAAGCGCTACGGGTACTTCATCGTCAATCGGTAGATAGGCCTGAGTGCCACCACCGATTCTTACGTTGTCGGACCCTGTCGCAATTTTGGCCCCGCATGTCAGCTTGTCGCCCTTGCGTGCCGCAGGATTACCATTGATAAAAACGTTGGTAGAACCCTCGGCAACTAACACCGTAGGCGGATGCTTGGTGCATACGCCAACGCTGGCGATGGCGTAGGCTGCATTGAGTGAATTAATAAAGACATTTGGCGATGCGGTTTCGATATTACCGGCGGGTGAGCTAAATAAACTTCCCGCCATCTCACCCAACCATGTGATTCCGCCGCCCAGGGCGCCGAAAGCCAGACCCAACAGAAAACCGCCAACACCTGCAGTGCAGAAGGTAAAACTGAGGTAAGCAACCACCGCAATACCCACTAGAGCGCCTACTAAGAAGCCGCTCAAAGCGCTGGTATGTTCTATTCCATCATGTAATCGGGCGGCCTCGAACATGGGGATTATTCCTGTTCAGGCGTGGGGGAGTTGAGCACGAAGCTGGCCAGCAGTTCGTTCCACTGAGCGTTTTGCGCGGTTGTGAAATCCAGCTGACTCGTGGCGGAAAACACCAGCACGCGCGCCGGCGCGATGATAAAAGCGGCCTGACGTTGGTGAATAGGGCGCTTTTCGACGATATGGTAGGCGCTGATCTGCAACCCCTGAAGCGGCTGGTCAGCGTTTAACGCTGCAGATTTCTTGTCCAGCACTGTATACCCGCGCAATTTGGAAGCCATCAGCTTGAGTTGACGCTCAAGATAAGCACTGATGTCTTCACCAGGGAGCGTGTCATCACGCGAGATAGTAATACTCAGCGAGGCAGGACCACTGCCATTCAGCGCGAAGATATTAACTGAACGGTCCTGAAACCCTTCCGGCAATGCGAAACGCCCTTCTTGAATCTGATAGTCCATGGGAATTACTTTCCTTGAATATGTGTCGTTCAGACGCCTGCCAAGCCGTCGAGCATTTGATCAAACTGCAACAACCACTGACTGAGCGCTTCGCTGTTCGGATCGACTTTGCAGCCAATCGACAGCCACTGGGGTGCAATCCCTCCGGCATGCGGAACCAACCCCGCAACAAAACGACCGTGGTGGTCGCTATGGCCGACGTTGAAACGATAATCCAGCGCTAACGCAGGGCTTCCTGCCAACAGGCATTCTCTCTTCCGGATAATGCGCATCTGCGGGTGGCTCTGCCGCAACGCTGCGATAGCTTCATCAAACAATAGTTCGAGCGTTTGTTGCTCACTGACAGTGCGACGTCGTACCGACAGCTCCACAGGCTCACCATTCTGGTCAAGCATGAGTGTCAGGTTCTGGATGCTGAAGCAGGCCGGAAACGCAAAGTTGAACCCGCCAAAATTGAAGCTGCTGGGGCTTTCAGTCATAGGCACGACAGGTACAACGAGGGGCTTAAGCGCCAACGCTTGAGCCTCGGCTAGAGCCTCTTCAGCTTGCTGTTTTTCAAGTGCCTCTCGGGCCAAACGTTGTTCAGAAATACGATCATACATACTGGTGCGACGGATCATATTGAGTGCACTCAATCGTTAATTTGAACAGTTTTGCCAGTGATAGTCGTTTCAGCTGAGCTTTCAGTAATAATGACCTTGCCCTTTATCTGAATACCATCAGGGGTGATAACGATGCTGCTGTCGCCGCATTGCAGGACAATTTGCTGCTTGGCCTCCAGGTAGATGTATTTGTTGTCTACCAACAACTTGAATGCCCCCTCCTGCACATTGATAACCGTATCTTTCTTGATGACCTCGGTATGCGTGCCGCCTACCGTGATAGTTCGGTTATTCCCCACGTCGTGCTTTTCATCCACCTCAATCTCGGTGTCCATATTGCGTTCGGCGTGCATATGGATCTGTTCGGCGCCGGACTTGTCCTCGAAGCGGAAAAAGTTCGCCGTTCCCGCATTGCCCTTGGTCGAGCGCGTCAGAAAACCACTCTGCGTCTTGTTCGCCGGCAACGACCACGGCGGGGTGTTCTTGCTGTTGTAAACACTGCCCATGATCAGCGGGCGGTCTGGATTGCCGTCCAGGAAAACCACGACGACTTCATCGCCCACGCGCGGAATCTGGATGCTGCCGAAACCGCCACTGGCGCCGGATTGGGCGACGCGGACCCAGCAGGAGCTGTGGTCGTTGTATTTGCCGTTGCGGTCCCAGTGG
>DASVUK010000080.1:0-2532 GCA_036387095.1 Pseudomonas sp. | reverse complement strand
CAAGGAATACGGCAAGGCCGACCCCAACGGTTTCCTGCTGTACCTCTCGGACCACGGCGAGGACGTCTATGATTCGCCAGGCCGCAACACCCTGGGCCGCAACGAAAACAAGCCGACCATCCCGATGTACACCGTGCCCTTCATTGCCTATGCCTCACCGAAATGGCGTGAGACCCATGACTGGAATTTCGAGAGCATCCACGACCGTCCTTACACCAGCTCGAACCTGATTCACACCTGGGCGCAACTGGCGGGACTGAGCTTTGATGAGCTCGATACCACGAAAAGCCTGGTTAGCCTGGACTTCAAGGCGCGGCCACGCATGATCGGCGACCCCTACGCGCCAAAGGGCTTGAGTGATTTTGCCCACATGGAGAAGGCCGGCAGCCAGCCTGGGGACAAGCCCGACGTGGTGCAGCAATAACGTGACCGGTTGATCGCAACCGCTCCAGACAAAAAAAGGCCTGCGCAATGCAGGCCTTTTTGTTTGTGCGGTCGTTCTTCAGCGCCGCAAGCTTCCTGGCACGTCAGCGAGGCGACGACTCAGGCGGCCGGCGCATCAGCACCCGGGTGACCCGGCGTTCCTGAACCTGCACAACCTTCATGTCCCAGCCGCCCCACTGCACCTCGTCACCCATCACAGGCAGCCGGTCGAGCAGGCTTACGACCAGTCCTGCCAGGGTCTGATAGTCCCCGGTCGCACGCGCCTTGAAGCCGATGCGCTCGCGCAGATGACTGAGGTTCATGGCAGCATTCACCAAGACGCCCTCGCCTTCTTCGACCAAATCCGGGCCCTCGATTTCGCTGGCGTCAGGCAGCTCGCCGGCTATGGATTCCAAAATATCGGTCATGGTCAGGATGCCGGCGAAGTCACCGAATTCATTGATCACGAACGCAATGTGGGTGGACTGTGCGCGCATCTGTTCCAGGGCGTTGAGGATCGAAAAGCTGTCCAGCAGGTTGAGCGCCGGTCGAGCCAGGTGCTCCAGGTTCGCCTCGGTGCCGGACAGCCAGGCATTGAGCATTTCCTTCTTGTGCACAAAGCCGAGCGGCTCGTCGACGCGACCGGCCCGTATCAACGGCAGCCGTGAATAAGGCGAGTTGACCAATCGCTGAGTGATGCCCTCCGGCGTGTCATCCAGATCAATCAGGTCAACGTCGTTACGCACCGTCATGACGCCGCGAATGGGCCGCTGCGCAAGCTGCAGCACCCCGCTGATCATCACGCGCTCGCGGCGGTCGAACACCGCTTCGTCGCTGTCGCCCTCCAGCATGTCAGCGATCTCTTCACCGACCTCCTCGGCACTCGGCCTGCGCCCACCCAATAGACGCAACACGGCATGAGCAGTGCGCTCACGGCGCGGCAAATCGCCTTTACTGCTGCGCTTGCGCCGTGCCCGGGCAATCTGGTTAAACACCTCGATCAGGATCGAGAAACCGATCGCCGCGTACAGGTAGCCCTTGGGAATATGGAAACCCAGGCCGTCGGCGGTCAGGCTGAAACCGATCATCATCAAAAAGCCCAGGCACAACATGATGACGGTGGGGTGGGCGTTGACGAACGCGGTGAGTGGCTTGCTGGCAATGATCATGATGGCGATCGAGAACACCACGGCAATCATCATGATCGACAGCTCATCGACCATGCCCACGGCAGTGATCACAGCGTCCAGGGAGAACACCGCGTCGAGCACTACGATCTGCGCGACGATGGGCCAGAACAGCGCATACGTGGTGCTGCCCGCCCGCTGGGCGACGTGGCCTTCGAGCCGCTCGTGCAATTCCATGGTTGCCTTGAACAGCAGGAAGACGCCGCCGAACAGCATGATCAGGTCGCGCCCCGAAAAGTCCTTGTCGAAGACCTGAAACAACGGCTCTGTCAGGGTGACCATCCAGGAAATGCTCGCGAGCAGTCCCAGGCGCATGATCAACGCGAGCGACAGGCCAAGCACCCGCGCACGGTCACGTTGCTCGGGCGGGAGTTTGTCGGCCAGGATGGCGATGAACACCAGGTTGTCGATGCCCAACACCAGTTCCAGCACGATCAGGGTCAGCAGGCCAAGCCAGGCCGTGGGGTCCGCAATCCATTCCATGGCTCAGCGCCCCTTCTCAGTCGATGGGAGAGACACGAAAAGGCCCGAGACACCGTGAAGTGGGTCGAGCCAGGCAGAGATCTTGTTTAAACGGGATAAAGCGAAGTGAACGCCTGCGACGCTGTTGGCGGGGAGTCGGCGACTGGGAGGTTCCAGAGAGAGCGGCATGTAAATCCTGAGAGCAATACGGGAGGCGATCCTATCTCGCTCTCGGAATAGTCTTACAGGACTCAAATGTTACAAATGGTTTGGGAGGTGTTGCCAGCGCAACAACAGAAATAGCGCGCATATTTAGCAGGACCTTTAGTGCAGACCGTGTGAAAACCGGGTAACTGGCCGCTAACCAAAAAAGCCCCGATCAAGTAGGGGCATTTTTCGTTGGTACAAAGAGAAAAAAGGCCTTCCTAGGCCAGCAACTCCATCATTCGGCGCAAGCCCA
>DASVUK010000079.1:0-34842 GCA_036387095.1 Pseudomonas sp. | reverse complement strand
CGATGAAAAAGGCTTCGGCTTCATCACTCCACAATCGGGTGACGACCTGTTCGTTCACTTCAAAGCTATCCAATCCGACGGCTTCAAAAGCCTGAAAGAAGGCCAACAGGTTTCTTTCATCGCTACCCGCGGTCAGAAAGGCATGCAAGCTGAAGAAGTTCAAGTTATCTAACTTGTACTTATTCGCTTAAAAAGAACCTCGCTTCGGCGGGGTTTTTTTATGCCTGCAAGAAACTGTAGGAGCGAGCTTGCTCGCGACTGGAAGCTATCGCGGGCAAGCTCACTCCTACATCAACACTGCAATCAGTCGTCGCTGATTGAGATACTCGGCATCGCCGGACTCGCCGCTTCCTGCAAAACAATCCGCGCCCCAACGTGACGCGCCAACTCCTGATAAACCATCGCAATCTGGCTTTCCGGCTCGGCTATCACCGTCGGCTTGCCACCATCGGCCTGTTCGCGAATCAATATCGACAGTGGCAATGAGGCCAACAACTCGACGCCGTACTGGCTGGCCAGCTTCTCGCCGCCGCCCTCACCGAACAAATGCTCGGCGTGCCCGCAGTTCGAACAGATGTGCACCGCCATGTTCTCAACGACGCCCAGCACCGGAATGTTGACCTTGCGGAACATTTCCACGCCTTTTTTGGCATCCAGCAGCGCCAGATCCTGTGGCGTGGTGACAATCACGGCGCCAGCGACCGGAACTTTTTGCGCCAAGGTCAACTGGATATCACCCGTACCGGGTGGCATATCGATAACCAGATAATCCAGGTCATTCCATGCTGTCTGGGTAATGAGCTGCAAGAGAGCGCCGGACACCATCGGCCCGCGCCACACCATGGGCGTGTTGTCATCGGTCAGAAAAGCCATGGACATGACTTCAATGCCGTGGGACTGGATAGGCACGAACCATTTCTGATCCTTGATCGTCGGCCGGGTGCCCTCGGCAATGCCGAACATCACACCCTGGCTTGGACCATAAATATCGGCATCCAGAATCCCGACCCGTGCGCCTTCCCGAGACAGCGCCAAGGCCAGGTTGGCAGCCGTTGTGGACTTGCCAACGCCGCCCTTGCCCGACGCCACGGCGACGATATTCTTCACATTGGCCAAACCGGGTATTTGCCCTTGAGCCTTGTGGGCCTTGATCACAGATTCGATCTCAACCCTGGCGGATGCGACGCCATCCAGACCTTCGATGGCGATTTGCAGCATCTGCGCCCAGCCATTCTTGAATAACCCGGCTGCGTAACCCAGCTCCAGCTGGACATTGACACGCTCACCCTGAATATCGATGGCGCGCACACAACCGGCGGTAACCGGGTCTTGATTCAAATAAGGATCGGTATATTGGCGAAGGACGGCTTCCACCGCTGCGCGGTTAACAGCGCTCATGGGCTACTCCCGAATAAAGGCAGACTAAAACAGGCGGCTATCCTACCCCTTCTATAGGGCGGCGGCATGGTTTCGCTGCACTCGCCGGACAACTCCTACTTGCGCACGGGGTGAAAAAAATCGCTCAGACCTTTATAGTGGCCGACCTCCGTTTCACTTCAAGTAGCCGAGCCCCATGTCCGAGCCACGCAAGATTCTCGTCACCAGCGCCCTGCCCTATGCCAATGGTTCCATCCATCTTGGCCATATGCTGGAGTACATCCAGACTGATATGTGGGTACGCTTCCAGAAGCACCGCGGCAATCAGTGCATCTACGTCTGCGCGGACGATGCTCACGGCTCGGCAATCATGTTGCGCGCCGAAAAAGAAGGCATTACCCCGGAACAGCTGATCGACAATGTCAAGGCCGAGCACAGCGCGGACTTCAGCGACTTCCTGGTGAACTTCGATAATTTCCACTCGACGCACTCGGAAGAAAACCGTGAGCTGTCGAGCATGATCTACAAGCGTTTACGCGATGCCGGGCATATCGCCACGCGCTCGATCACCCAGTATTTCGACCCGGAAAAGAAAATGTTTCTGGCCGACCGCTTCATCAAGGGCACCTGCCCTAAGTGTGGCACTGAGGATCAGTACGGCGATAACTGCGAAAAATGTGGTGCCACTTATGCGCCCACAGACTTGAAGAACCCGCGCTCGGCCATCTCAGGGGCGATTCCGGTACTCAAGGAATCCAAACATTTCTTCTTCGATCTGCCCGCTTTCGACGCCATGCTCAAAAGCTGGACCCGCAGCGGCACCTTGCAGGACGCGGTCGCGAACAAAATCGCCGAATGGCTGGATTCCGGGCTGCAACAATGGGACATCTCCCGGGATGCGCCGTATTTCGGCTTCGAGATCCCGGATGAGCCCGGCAAGTATTTCTACGTCTGGCTCGATGCGCCAATCGGTTACATGGCCAGCTTCAAGAACCTGTGCGCGCGCCGCCCGGATCTGGACTTCGATGCGTACTGGGCCAAGGATTCCACGACCGAGCTGTATCACTTCATCGGCAAGGACATTGTCAACTTCCACGCGCTGTTCTGGCCGGCCATGCTCGAAGGTGCGGGCTTGCGCACCCCCACCGGCATCAATGTTCACGGCTACCTGACGGTCAATGGTCAGAAGATGTCCAAATCCCGCGGCACGTTCATCAAGGCCCGGACGTACCTGGAACATCTGTCGCCGGAATACCTGCGCTATTACTACGCGGCCAAGCTGGGCAAGGGCGTGGACGACCTGGACCTGAACCTTGAAGATTTCGTGCAAAAGGTCAACTCGGACCTGATCGGCAAAGTGGTCAACATTGCCAGCCGTTGCGCGGGCTTCATTCATAAAGGTAACGCGGGTGTGCTGGTGGCGGGCAATTCGGCACCGGAGCTGACCGATGCCTTTCTGGCTGCGGCCCCCGGCATTGCCGAAGCTTACGAAGCCAGGGACTTTGCCCGAGCCATGCGGGAAATCATGGGGCTGGCGGATCGAGCCAACGCCTACATTGCTGAAAAGGCGCCATGGTCGCTGGCCAAGCAGGAAGGCAAGCAGGACGAAGTACAGGCCGTCTGCGCCCTGGGCATCAACCTGTTCCGTCAACTGGTCATTTTCCTCAAGCCGGTGTTGCCATTGCTGGCCGCCGACGCAGAGAAATTCCTCAATGTCGCACCGTTGACGTGGGAAGACCACTTGACGCTGTTGAGCAATCACCCGCTCAACCCCTTCCAGGCCCTGATGACCCGTATCGATCCGGCCAAAGTGGAAGCCATGACTGCCGCATCCCGTGAAGACCTGACTGCCAGCGCGACCGATATCGACGCAGCGCCCAAAGGCAATGGCGAACTGACCAAGGAGCCCCTGGCTGCCGAGATCGAGTTCGATGCCTTCGCCGCCGTTGACCTGCGTGTTGCCCTGATCCTGAAGGCCGAGCATGTGGAAGGCGCGGACAAGCTGCTGCGCCTGACGCTGGATATCGGAGACGAGCAACGCAACGTTTTTTCCGGCATCAAGAGCGCTTACCCGAACCCTTCGGAACTGGAAGGCCGCCTGACCATGATGATTGCCAACCTGAAGCCACGGAAAATGCGTTTCGGTATATCCGAAGGCATGGTGATGGCAGCCGGCCCCGGCGGCGAAGAAATCTACCTGCTCAGCCCTGACAGCGGCGCAAAGCCCGGCCAGCGCATCAAGTAAGGCTTTGCCGCATGCGATAGCCGTCGTCATTGGGCGGCTACCGCAATGAGGTCAACGAAACCAACCGATTTCTTGCCAGATACTGTCTACCCTTTAGAAAGGCCACTCAGCCTGTTCGCTCATCCGGCAAGCACATGACCGACTTCATCCTTACTATTGTCAGCGCCACACTGGTCAACAACTTCGTGTTGCAACAACCGCTCGCTGCCGATCCGGTGCTGGCGATCTCCGGACAGGCATCCGCGACACGTGCCCGCATCCATGCGCTGGGCATTGCGACGTTGTGCCTGATGCTCGCGAGCAATCTGATCAGCCATGGGGTTTATGAATACCTCTTGCTGCCGCTGGATCTGGGCTATCTGTCGCTGTTTGTATTCCTGCCGGCCGTCATGTTGCTGGCAAGCCCGTCAATACGATTGCTTTGCCGGGCGTTTCCACGCCTGCCCTTCCAGGGCCTGCAAATGCTTCTGGTTGGCAATGCCGGGGTGCTGGGCGCAATGCTGCTTGGCATCGAGCCAGATCAGGGGTTGGTCCATTCCGTGGCATTGAGCCTGGGCGGCGGACTGGGGTTCTGGCTGGTGTTGAGCCTGTTCGATGACCTGACCAGACGCCTGAGGCCGGACGCCATTCCGGGGGCCTTTCGGGGGCTACCCATTCAATTGATTAGCGCCGGCCTGATGGGGCTGGCCTTTCTTGGTTTCAGTGCAATGGTAAAGCCATGAGCCTTATTCAAAGTATCGACGCACTGCTCCCGCAAACTCAATGCGGCAAGTGCGGACACCCTGGCTGCAAACCTTATGCACAGGGCATTGCCGATGGAGAAGCAATCAACAAATGCCCTCCCGGTGGTGATGAAACCATTGGCGCTCTGGCACGGCTACTCCATGTGCCGGTGCTGGCGCTGGATACCGAGCGCGGCGCAGCGCCTCCCCAAGTAGCGTTTATCCGTGAGGCCGAGTGCATTGGCTGCACCAAGTGCATTCAAGCCTGTCCGGTGGATGCGATTCTCGGTGCGGCCAAGATGATGCACACCGTTATCGTTGATGAATGCACGGGCTGCGACCTGTGTGTGGCGCCTTGCCCAGTGGATTGCATCGATATGATTGCTCTGCCGCCGGCGGCCGTAACGCCGATTGTCGGCGGCCTTGCCGTGACCCAAGAGCAGCTTCAGGCCAGGACCCGCAAACGCGATCATGCCCGTCATCGCTTCGAATCCCGAAACGCTCGCCTGCGTCGCGAAGAGCGGCAACGCCATGCGGAGCGAGTGGCACGTGCGCAAAAGCCTGTAACGTTGCCAGGCACCTTGGAAAGCCCTCTGCAATCAGCGATGGAACGCGGGCTCACACACAAAACACCGAACCAGGACGACGCACTGAAAAAAGCGCGTATCGCCGTTGCCATGAGCCGGGCACAACTGAACAAGTCCCTGAAGGCTTTCGGTCATCCACCCATCGCCGAGCAAGCGGCTCGACTGGCGGAACTGCAGGAAGAGTTCGAAGCCGCCGAGCAAGTGCTGGCGAGCCTGCAGGAACAGACGCCGCCTGCTGCACCGCCATCAACGTCCATCCAGGATGATGGAGGCCTGAAGCGGGCAAAAATTCAATTGGCCATGGCCCGCGCCGCGCTCAGCAAGGCGCTGGCAGCCCAGGACAGTGAAGATCAACTGGCAGCGTTGCAATCGCAATTAAGCCAGGCCGAGAAAGCCCTGGAAGCGGCAAAGCAGTCGTCACTATCGATGCCAAACCGTGCCAACGCCTGACAGCGCCCTTCACCTGAATGAGGTGAACGAGCGCATGCGAAAAGCCATGCATTGGGTGCTGGTCGCCACCCTGCCTGGCGCCTTGACCCTGGCAGGATTCTTCGGTTGGGGCGTTTTGATCACCTGGCTGATAGCGGTCGGTACCGCGCTGCTTGTGGAAGCGGCTGTGCTTGCACTGCGCGCGCAAGCGGTGCGGCCAGCACTCAACGACTGCAGCGCTATCGTCAGCGCAACGCTGCTGGCCCTGGCGCTACCACCCTATTGCCCATGGTGGTTGACGGTACTCGCCAGCGGTTTTGCCATGTTGTTTGGCAAACATCTCTATGGCGGCCTCGGCAACAACCCGTTCAATCCTGCGATGCTGGGCTACGCCTTCGCCCTCGTATCCTTCCCGCAACAGATGAATCACTGGCCGGCTACCCACGGATTAAATCTGACGAGTAGCCTTGAGCACATCTTCGGCTTTCATTTCAGCGCAGCATCTAGCCCGGACGCCTGGGCCCAAGCTACAGCGCTCGATGTACTGCGGGTCAACAAGAGCCTGACGATAGATGAGCTGTTCGCACGTAACCCGGCATTCGGCAGCCTGGGTGGTCGCGGTGTGGAATGGGTCAACCTTGCGTTTCTCGCGGGCGGAGCGCTCCTGTTGCAACGACGCCTGATCAGTTGGCAGGCACCTGTCGGCATGCTGGTCAGCCTGTTCGTACTCAGCCTGCTGTGCTGGAACGGGTCAGGATCAGACTCCAACGGTTCGCCCTTTTTTCACTGGTTTAGCGGCGCGACGATGCTGGGCGCGTTTTTCATTGTCACCGAGCCGGTATCCGGGCCGGACAATCCCCGAGCGCGTCTGTATTTCGGCATTGGCGTCGGCATTATCACTTACGTCATCCGCACCTGGGGCGCCTATCCAGATGGCGTTGCCTTCGCTGTATTACTGATGAACCTGACCGTTCCGGCCTTGGAGCGCCTGACCGCCCGACCATCAACGCCGGGAGAGCAGCGATGAAAAAACGCTCCAGACGTCTCGCCGTACTGCTGCTCCTGGTGGTCACTTGCCTGGGCTCAGGCATGACGATTGTGCTCCAGAAAATCGTTTCGCCCTCCATCCAGGAAAATCGGCAAGCATTACGCAATCAGGCGTTACTGAGCGTTATTCCAGCGCAGAGCTATGACAACCAACCGTTCCAACACCCGCTGAGCTTGCCCCATCGCGAAGAAGACTTCCCCGTGATCGATGGTTTCCTGGCGACATTGGGAGGCCAGCCGGGTGCGGTGATTTTCCACAGCCGGGCGCAAGGGTATGCCGGCCCCGTGGAATTGCTGATCGGCCTATCGCTCGACGGCAATTTGATAGGGTTTAAGGTTCTCAAGCATAACGAAACCCTCGGACTGGGCGGCCGGATAGTTTCCGAACCCCAATGGCTGAACAGTCTGCTGGGTAAATCGTTGACCGACCCGGACGAAGCAGACTGGAAGCTGAAGCAGGATGGCGGGGCATTTGATCAAATCGCCGGAGCCACCATTACCTCCCGAGGGGTGATTGAAACGATCCATGAGACGCTCCGCTATTTCGACTCAGAGAAAACGCGGCTGCTGCCCGATACGACAGGTGTACGACCATGACGCCTATCGCCAACCCTGCGCGTGTCTTTCTCCTTGGGCCATTGAGCCTGGCGCCCTTGATCGGTGTCACGGACGGCCTGATCAAAGCCATCGGCTTCCTGCTGGTTCTGGGAGCGGTCGGGCTGCTGCACTTTGTTCTAATGCAAGGCATCAACCTGATCATGGGCTCGACGTTCAGGCGGTTGGCCGGCGCAATCATCGCTGCCACGCTGGTCAGCATCGCCGGATTGCTGTTACAGGCGCGCGCCCTTGAGTTGTATCAAGCGCTAGGGATTTACTTGCCGATCGTGGGTATCCAATGCCTGCTGCTGCAAGATATCCCAACCGAGCTATCTGCCAACACCCGAAAGCTTGTGCGGGGAGCCGGCTATTACAGCGCTGCAATCCTGGCACTCGGGACGCTTAGAGAACTACTGGGGGATGGCTCGCTTTTGAACAACGCCCAATGGTTATTTGGCAGCAATGCCGCCAGCTGGCGGATCGACCTGTTGCCGTCCGCTTCCGGGGTTCATTTGATGGTGCTGGCTCCGGGAGGCTTTATTCTCTCAGGGCTCCTGATGGCCGCAGTCAATGCCCTCCGCCAACGCCAGTAAGACATCAGTATTCAACGAGGCGCAGGCCTCCAGGGAAACACTTCACACATGAACGCCGCAAAACGCCTGGAAATTTTCCGTCGACTTCATGAAGACAACCCAGACCCGAAAACAGAGCTGGCCTATACGACGCCCTTCGAGCTGCTGATTTCAGTGATTCTGTCGGCGCAGGCCACGGACGTCAGCGTCAACAAGGCCACCGCCCGCCTCTATCCGGTCGCCAACACACCGCAAGCGATCTACGACCTGGGCGTGGAAGGTCTGTCCGAATACATCAAGACCATCGGCCTTTACAACAGCAAGGCCAGAAACGTGATCGAAACGTGCCGCATGCTCGTCGAGCTGCATGGTGGCCAGGTCCCCGACACCCGCGAAGCCCTGGAAGCGCTGCCGGGCGTGGGCCGCAAGACCGCCAATGTGGTTCTCAATACGGCATTCCGCCAAATCGCCATGGCGGTTGATACCCATATCTTCCGCGTCAGCAACCGAACCGGGATCGCACCGGGCAAAAATGTGATCGAAGTCGAAAAGCAGTTGATGAAATTCGTACCAAAAGATTATCTCCTGGACGCGCATCACTGGCTGATCCTGCATGGTCGCTACGTCTGTCAGGCGCGCAAGCCCCGCTGTGGCAGCTGTCGAATCGAAGACCTGTGCGATTACAAATTCAAAACCTCGGACGATTGAGCGATAGACGTTTTACAGACTGATCGATTGAAAAAATCTTTTTTACCCGCTCCGGGAATATCGCTATAAGGTGCGCCATGAACGCCCGCAGCCTGGAGTCAACTTTATGAGTACTGACAAAGAGCAGATAGACGTCGACGATGATTTTGTGAGTGTCGAGTCAGACGAGACCGAGCCGACGCCTGTCGAGCAAGCCAAGACAAATCTGAGTAAACGCCGCACGATCGATAATCTGTTGGAAGAACGTCGACTGCAGAGACAGCTGGCAGATTACGACTTCGATCTTTAGGCACGACAACGCATCGCTTCCGACTATGAGTAGAACACCCCTGAGCCTCAAAGCCTCTCTGATTCGAGAGGCTTCAGGTTCATTGCGATTAATTCAGTCGATGCCAACCTCATCCAGACCGACCGGGTTCACCCTGTCGGCAGCCAATTCAGACCAACCCATTGCGTTGGGCTAATTCAATCAAATCCACCAAAGAGTGCGCATTTAGCTTCATCAGCAGGCGCGTCTTGTAGGTGCTGACCGTTTTATTGCTCAGAAACATGCCATCGGCAATTTCCTTGTTGGTTTTTCCTCTGGCGAGCTGCTGCAAGACCATCATTTCCCGACCAGAGAGACGATCGACCATATCGGCCTCGCTGGCGTTGCCCATGCTTGAGCGCACGGTATGCAACGCCTGGTTCGGAAAGTAGCTGTAGCCCGAAAGTACAGCCTTGATGGCGCTCACCGTCAGATCCTGTTGCTTGCAAACGTAGCCCGCCGCCCCCGCCTGCATGCAACGCATCGAGAAATGGCCAGGGGCCTGGGATGTCAATATCAGTACCTTGAATGGCAGCGTCATCGCCGACAGGCGGGCAATGACTTCCAGGCCATCCAGCTTTGGAATACCAATGTCAAGAATCACGATGTCAGGCAGATGCTCTCGTGCCAGTTGCAAGGCGTCCACGCCGTTATCCGTCTCCGCGATGACCTCGTAGCCATGACGCTCCATCAGCATACGTACGGCAAGGCGAATGACAGGATGATCATCCACGATCAGCACTTTATTCATGGGCAGTCCACTTTTCGCTATTCGAATTTTCAGAGTCAGCACAATAGCCTAGTCGTTTAGTGCTTTGCATGGCGCTCACCCCCGAGGACTAACACCCAAAGACCGTTCGCACACCCACCACAGAATATTCCTACAAATTTTAGCCCCATTGAGGCATTCCTGAAGTTTTTCAAAATACGTCCCTCCTGCCAATCGGTGAATAGGCTCCCTTGGCAAAGAGCGGGATAGAGCGATTGCAATCGATAGAAACCTTTATTGTCGAATCAAGCATCTGACCTGATACCTCTTATGATTAATAAACCGGTTACAGCGGGAAACGATGAACACTCCGCATATCCATCCCGCTCGGCTGTGACGTACCCGGACGGCCTTGAATGCCCCCAGATCAGATAGCGTCTAGCCACTATTTCAGAGCATTGCCTGCCAGGTAATGTCAGGACGATGGCCACTAAGACCAAATCAATAAACATATACACGCTACCTGGCATGGCTTAAACACTGCCACAGCCTTAACGTGCCTGCCGCAAACCGATACGTCCGGCCTGACAGGAAACCTTTGAAAATGCTTAAGCGTTCAGGATATGCGGTATTGCATAGGACGCCAGAGAGCAACAATCAAAAAATATTGCACACACATAATTACCTCAGAATCGCCCTCAGCACCTGTTGAAAAAATACACATTACTCAGCACGGTTTTTGTAAATATATATATTTCAGGAAATGCCCTACAAAACTTTCGGAAACAACGTAATCATTCTGAAACAAAACAATCAAACCCACCTCCGGTGCTTATTCACACCTGAGGTGCTGGGTTGCTAGCAATCTACAGACCAATAGATGCATAACTATTTATTACCCGACTATCTAATTTCACCTGTATCGCTATAAAGCAGTTCACGTAAAACACACATGAGCTCATCCGACTTGTAGCTAATACCATATTGCTATCCGACGCCATCCTCCCCTACTTAAAGAGGAAAAGTACTACATGACACACAGACGATAAAAAACAGTCATGTCAGACACTTGCTCTCGACCGAATTCAAATCATGTAAAGCATCTATTTTTACTTGCAAAATCTATTACCAGTCGTTACTTTTTTAACAACCAACTCAGTAATTCCAGCAAAACAACGCATGGAACTACATGAGGCCATTAAAAGAGGCAATGTCACTTTGACCACAGCCTATAAAAAGATTTTTATTATATGGACTCCATTCAAAAACAACTGAACGGACTCAAGCAGCAAAAACAGGTTCGAGCAGGCATTGCTGAGCGCTGACACACCTGGGTCCGGCCGAAAGACTCGTTTTGAATTGGCCATGTGTATAACCATGTTCAAAAAAGGATATACCATGAATAACAAGACTACGCATCCCGCTTCCAATAAAAGAGATACCCAGGACCTGGCTGCGGCCGTCGAGCGATTTGTCGCTCAAGGCGGGGTGATTGATGTCATAACCGATGGCGATATATCGCCGCTGCGATCGGTTCTACCGATTGATCCACCCACGAATGAAGAACAGGAGAAGGATCGAAACAGTAAAATTTTATTGCTCAAGGAATTAGTGGCCAAAGGAGCAGGTATTTCTGCACTTCAATATTCCTTAAAGATGAATAGAAAAGACATTAAACAACTGGCGTTTGAACATGGCGTGGAAATAACGTTCAGTCGCCCCATTCAGCAGATAAAGAAAGAAGCATTGCATGACCCGATGGATGTGGACGACGTCGTTGCAGGGCATGCGATGCACTACTCAAGCCTCGGTTACACGGTTCTTGAGATAGCCCAGTTACTCGGCCTGAAGACGCGACAGGTATGGAATATAGGCAAGGCTTATCGATTTGAATTCAAACAAATGAAAGATGGGGATATCCCCTGACCCAGGCTTCCATTCAAAGCCGGTAATAACTGACGGCAGCGACAGGCTGACAATCCGTCAGTACCGGCTTGAGCACCAGCGTATTTGCCGAGCCCGAGGAGTGCGCGAGGTGGACCACGCTCTCCAACAACTCAAATAGATGAGCCCATTATCCTGTTCAGATATTGCAAAAATTATGCAATCTGATTAAACGTCTTCAATAGCCACCAGGCGGCTTATCACTCAAAAAGGACGAGTAATGAAACGTTTAAACCGACTTATGCACCCCATTAGTATCATTGCAGTGTTTGCAGGGCTGTCTGAGGCCTCCGCGACAACCGTGCTGCCTTATCTGGATGAAAAAAATCGCCAGATATACATATGGTTTTTGATCGCATTCCCCTCTGCGCTGGTGATTCTTTTTTTCCTCACGTTAAATTTCAACAGCAAAGTATTATATAACCCCAACGACGCATTCAACGGTGACAGACCGACTGTGGCAAAACCGGACGACAACGTGCTCAATGACAGCGCTTCAAAACAGATGCAGTAAAGGAAATTTGTAGATATACATTGTAGGAACGCGGCAATACGCCTGACAGCCTATTCCGGACTCAAAGAAAGAAAACGCTCAAACGCCCTGCAAATCAGCACGCCCACAAAAAAAACCATACATCTTGGATATATAAGCAACTACCGCTACAAAGCGCATAAAAAAAAAGAAGCTAATATTTAACAAAATCAACCAACACCACAGGAATCACGATGAACGCTGTAGTTACATGACACCCCAACCCTCAATATGAAAGATGGAACAAACCATGCCGAAGCTAAAAGAATACCGCGACACTGAGCGTGCGCTAACTGAAGCTATCGAATACTTTGAAGAGCTTAAGAAAAACATTGATTTGATGAAGGAGCTGGAATTTGAGAAAAAACTGCTGACTTTTTTAAAGCGTCACAACAAGCGAATGGTGGATTTAGTGGCCTTCATCAAACCTGTGCTTGCAGACAACCTGTATATACAGGAGCAAAGGCCGTCTTATCGACGGACTACCGGCAAAAAACCAACAACACGCACCGTGAAACGAGTATCAAAGCCTGAGTAGCTCGCCCAGAACTCAGCAACAAAATTTGAAATGCAGCACCGCTTGAGGTGCTGCATTTTTCGCGTCAGATCAGAACAGCTTTCTGCCCTTATTGGCGGCAATACGCATGCGCAATGCATTGAGCTTGATAAAGCCTGCTGCATCAGCCTGATCGTATGCGCCGGCATCGTCCTCGAAGGTTGCGATGTTGGCATCGAACAGGGATTCGTCGGACTTGCGGCCGGTCACGATCACGTTGCCCTTGTAGAGCTTCAGACGCACGACACCGTTAACGTGAGCCTGGGACGCATCGATCATCTGTTGCAACATCAGACGCTCCGGGCTCCACCAGTAGCCGGTGTAGATCAGGCTGGCATACTTGGGCATCAGCTCGTCTTTCAAGTGAGCGACTTCGCGATCAAGCGTAATCGATTCAATGGCACGGTGCGCACGCAGCATGATGGTGCCGCCTGGGGTTTCGTAGCAGCCGCGAGACTTCATGCCGACGTAGCGGTTTTCGACGATATCCAGACGACCGATGCCATTCTCGCCGCCAATGCGGTTCAACGTGGCCAGTACTGTCGCGGGGGTCATCTCAACGCCATCCAGCGCGACGATGTCACCGTTGCGATAGGTCAGCTCCAGATAGGTCGCAACGTTCGGTGCGTCTTCTGGAGACTTGGTCCAACGCCACATGTCTTCTTCATGCTCGGTCCAGGTATCCTCCAACACGCCGCCTTCATAGGAGATGTGCAACAGGTTGGCATCCATGGAGTACGGCGATTTTTTCTTGCCATGGCGCTCGATTGGGATCGCGTGCTTCTCGGCATAGTCCATCAGCTTTTCACGGGACAGCAGATCCCATTCACGCCAAGGGGCAATCACTTTGACGCCTGGCTTGAGGGCATACGCACCCAGTTCGAAGCGCACCTGATCGTTACCTTTGCCGGTGGCGCCATGAGAAATGGCGTCGGCGCCGGTTTCGTTGGCAATCTCGATGAGGCGTTTGGCAATCAGCGGGCGAGCAATGGAAGTACCCAGCAGGTACTCGCCTTCGTAGACGGTGTTGGCGCGGAACATCGGGAATACGAAATCACGCACGAACTCTTCGCGCAGATCGTCGATGTAAATTTCTTTCACGCCCATGGCCTTGGCCTTGGCACGTGCTGGCTCGACTTCTTCGCCCTGACCCAGGTCAGCGGTAAAGGTCACCACTTCGCAGTTATACGTATCTTGCAGCCACTTGAGGATTACCGAAGTATCCAGGCCACCGGAATACGCGAGAACTACCTTGTTTACGTCCGCCATGCCATCACTCCACCGGGTTGTACGGAAAACCCGGGATTCTACCGCTCATGGGGAGTGATTTACAGTAGCGCGACAGCTTCTGACGATGAAGCGACAGTTTATGTCGAAGGCGCGACCGGGGTCAGCCGCTCAGGAAGTGCTGGCCGCACTGCCGGAAGAGGCCACTGGAGCGGGCTTTTCGTCAGGCGCGACGCGTTCGAGATGAACGTTCACCCTGCGATTACGTGCGCGGTTGGCGTTGTTGGTGTTCGGCGCCAGGGGATAACGCTCTCCATGGAAACGAAGCGTTATCTGCTCTTCCGGAACCCCTTGGGCTTTGAGGAAATCCATGACTGCCAGCGCACGTCGCCGAGAAAGATCACGGTTGGTCAGCCGGTTGCCACTGTTATCGGAATGGCCATCGAGCTCAATGTGGTTAACCGTAGGATCAGCCTTGAGATAAGCCACCACTGTCTGCAGTTGCGACTTGGCACGGGAGTCGAGTTCGATGCCGCCACCTGGAAAGCCAACCTCGGCCTGCTTCACCTGCTCGAAGTTCATCGGCAAGAGTTTGGTGACGCACAGCTGATAGTCGCTGAAAGCCTTATTAAACTTGACCGGCAGCAAGCGGACTTCCATGGTGCCCCCGCCGTCGTTGGCGTAGTGCCGGATAACCGGGCTGCGACCATCCAGCAAGCCATTGATCAGGCGACCGGCCTGAACCTGAGAACTGTTGAAAGGAAAACCGCCGTTGCTGACCCGCACCGAGCCCAGGTTTATATCTCCACGCCCCGGCTGCCACGGTGCCGCGGCAGCCAGCAGCGTGGCCGAGCCCGCGCCCATCATCGTTCCGGAAGCCTTGATGCGGAAGATCGCCTGCTCACCGGCGCGACGCACGAATTCGCCAGCACCAAAATCAGTGATGGCCTGGCTCAAGCGGCATTCAAACTGATCGCCTTCGACCTTCCACTCAATACTTTCCAGACGCGTCTGAAAAGTAATAGCCATCACCGGCAGGCTGGCGAAAACGCTGAGCAAGGCTAAATATCGCTGGCGCACGGGAGGCTCCACAAAAAAATACGGCGTTACCAAAAAAATTCTTCCTACAACTGGCTATCGGTAACTTCCTACAAAACTTGATAGCGAGTGCCTGAGAGAGTCTTTTCCGGTAGCATTCCCAGCGAGTTTGACCCGCCTGGAATCCCCAATGTCCGACCGCCTGACCCTTCTGCGTCCCGACGACTGGCACATTCACCTCCGCGATGGAGCTGTTTTGCCTCACACCGTTGCTGACGTAGCGCGCACTTTTGGCCGCGCAATCATCATGCCGAACCTGGTGCCACCCGTACGCAACGCGCAGGAAGCTGACGCTTATCGCCAGCGCATCCTGGCGGCTCGTCCAGCCGGCAATCGTTTCGAACCGCTGATGGTGCTTTACCTGACCGACCTGACCCAGCCGGACGATATCCGCACCGCGAAGGCGTGTGGCTTCGTCCATGCTGCCAAGCTGTATCCGGCAGGAGCGACCACTAACTCCGATTCCGGAGTGACCAGTATCGACAAGATTTTCCCGGCGCTTGAAGCCATGGCCGACGTGGGCATGCCGCTGCTGGTGCACGGTGAAGTCACCCGAGGCGAGATCGATGTGTTTGATCGCGAAAAGATGTTCATCGATGAACAACTGACACGCGTCGTCGAACGCTTCCCGACACTCAAAGTGGTGTTCGAACACATCACCACCGCCGAGGCCGTGCAGTTCGTCAATCAGGCTTCGGCCAATGTCGGTGCCACGATCACGGCGCACCACCTGCTCTATAACCGCAATCACATGCTGGTGGGTGGTATCCGCCCACACTTCTATTGCCTGCCGATTCTCAAGCGCAACACCCACCAGAGCGCCTTGCTGGATGCCGCCACAAGCGGCAGCACCAAGTTCTTCCTGGGCACCGATTCGGCGCCCCATGCCCAGCATGCCAAGGAAGCGGCCTGCGGTTGCGCCGGTTGCTACACCGCTTACGCGGCGATCGAGATGTACGCCGAAGCGTTTGAGCAGCGAAATGCACTGGACAAGCTGGAGGGCTTCGCCAGCCTCCACGGCCCGGCCTTTTATGGCCTGCCAGTTCATCAAGACACCATAACGCTGGTCCGTGATGAATGGACCGCGCCCACCAGCCTGCCGTTTGGCGAGCTGTCCGTAATTCCGCTGCGCGCCGGTGAAAAATTGCGCTGGCGCCTGCTGGAGACACACACGTGAGTGAAGATCATTTCGACGACGAACAGGAAGGTCACGGCGGAGGCGGCTCGCGTCACCCGATGGCGGCCCGTTTCCGTGGTTATCTGCCTGTCGTCATCGACGTTGAAACCGGTGGTTTCAACTGTGCTACCGATGCCCTGCTGGAAATTGCAGCGGTCACCATTGGCATGGATGAAAAAGGTTTCGTATTTCCAGAACACACCTATTTCTTCAGGGTCGAGCCTTTCGTGGGCGCGAACATCGAAGCGGCAGCCCTTGAGTTCACCGGCATCAAGCTCGACCACCCCCTGCGCATGGCCGTCAGTGAAGAAACCGCGCTAACCGACATTTTCAGAGGCGTGCGCAAGGCCCTCAAGGCCAATGGCTGCAAGCGTGCGGTGCTGGTCGGTCACAACGCCAGTTTTGACCTGGGCTTCCTGAATGCTGCTGTCGCACGGCTGGACATGAAGCGCAATCCGTTTCACCCCTTCTCCAGCTTTGATACGGCAACACTGGCAGGCCTGGCCTACGGCCAGACCGTCCTTGCCAAAGCCTGCCAGGCGGCTGGAATCGACTTTGATGGTCGCGAGGCACACTCGGCACGTTACGACACCGAGAAGACGGCCGATCTGTTCTGCGGCATCGTCAACCGCTGGAAGCAGATGGGCGGCTGGGAAGACTTCAACGACTGAATCATGTCTTTGTGAACCAAAACCGGCCCCTTGATGAGGCCGGTTTTTTTTGGCTGAGCGTTATGTTCCGGCAGACATCCCCATGCTGCGAAGGATGCCGCCGACCACTCATCGGGCGCACCGGAAGCCTTCTCAAAGAGTTTTGACAAGCATTCTCATTAACATTAGTATCCCCCGCATCGAGCAATAAACAGCGACGGTTCTCACTTATGTATGTCTGCCTCTGCCAAGGTGTTACTGACGGTCAAATCCGAGATGCGATTTTCGAGGGTTGCTGCAGTTATCGCGACGTCCGCCAAACCCTGGGTGTTGCCAGCCAATGTGGGAAATGTGCCTGTCTTGCCAAGGAAGTGGTCCGCAATACGCTGACTGAATTGCAGAGTAGCCAGGCTTCGCTGGCATATCCGGCAGACTTTTCAATCGCCTGATCATACGAATTTAATGAACCGGACCGAGTGTCCGGTTTTTTTATGCCTGTAATTCAAGCGGTTAGCACCGAGATGCGGAACACAAACATTCTTATTACTATTTAATTTCACTTAATATTCAATAACTTAGGTTTGACACAGAACTTAGTGCGGCTCAAACTCGCTTTTTATATATACAAGCCATTGGCGGGACCTCGAACATGAAAGGCGACATTTCAGTCATCCAGCATCTCAACAGGATCCTCGGTAACGAGCTGGTCGCGATCAATCAGTACTTCCTGCATGCGCGCATGTACGAAGATTGGGGTCTGAAAAAGCTGGGTGCGCACGAGTATCACGAATCCATCGACGAGATGAAGCACGCTGACAAGCTGATCAAGCGGATCCTGTTCCTTGAAGGCCTGCCTAATCTGCAAGAGCTGGGCAAGATCCTGATCGGCGAACACACCAAGGAAATGCTGGAGTGCGACCTGAAGATCGAGCAAAAAGGTCTGGCCGATCTCAAGGCCGCCATTGCGCACTTCGAAGTGGTGGGTGACTTCGGCAGCCGCGAGTTGCTGGAAGATATCCTCGAGTCTGAGGAAGAGCACATTGACTGGCTTGAAACCCAGCTGGGCCTGATCGACAAGGTTGGCATCGAAAACTATCTGCAGTCCCAGATGGGCGACTGACCCATTTGATTGCCGGTACGAAAAAGCCCCGCTTCTCTGACGAGAGCGGGGCTTTTCTGTTGGAGCAGGCTTATTCGTTCCAACCAGTCACAACCACCTTGCTTGCAGGAGCGGAGTTATCCGCGAGGCTAAGGCGCCTCCTGCAGTAGCAATCAAGCTTCGGTCTTGTTGGCCGCAGCTTTAGTGGTTGCTTCCTTGATCAGCGTAGCCAGGGAGCCATCAGCCATCATTTCGGTGATGATGTCGCTACCGCCGACCAATTCGCCCGCTACCCACAACTGCGGGAAAGTCGGCCAATTGGCGTATTTAGGCAGATTCGCGCGGATTTCCGGGTTTTGCAGGATATCGACATAAGCGAATTTTTCGCCGCATGCCATCACTGCCTGAGTTGCCTTCGCCGAAAAACCACACTGGGGGGCATTAGGCGAACCTTTCATGTAAAGCAGAATGGTGTTGTTGGCAATCTGCTCTTTAATCGTTTCGATGATATCCATGGAGCACCTCGGCTTAACTTTTCCGACTCAGTTGTCGACACGGTGGCGCATTGTAACGGAATCCCGAGCAGGACGCTCAGCCTTCCCTGCGCCGGAGGCTTCACGCAGCGACCACCTGCACGCAAACCCCGTTCAATACCGCGTTACCAGATAGCTTGTCGAGGTGCCGCTCATCAGTCAGGTCATTGGCGCTTGCACCCGGCTGGCTCTGGGCAATGCCTATCTGTACGCCAGGCCTTGCATGCCCCCAGCCGTGGGGCAGACTGACAACGCCCGGCATCATGTCAAGGCTCGCCAGTACTTGAACATCAATGACACCGACCCGGGAACTGACCCTTACTTGCTGCCCGTCACTCAGGCCTCGACTGGCCAGGTCGTCCGGGTGCATGAGTAACTGGTGCCGTGGCTTGCCCTTCACCAGTCGGTGATAGTTGTGCATCCACGAATTGTTACTGCGCACATGGCGACGACCGATGAGCAGCAATTGACCTGCAAGTGGCGGGCTGACGGCATTGAAACGATCAAGATCAGCCATGATCACGTCGGGAGCCGCTTGAATGCGGCCGTCGGGCGTCCTCAGTCGGGGGGCCAGATTGGCTTTCAGCGCACCGAGGTCTATCCCGTGAGGATGATCGAGCAGGCAGTCCAGAGAGAGTTTGAGGGGCGAAGCCTCGCCGTATAAGCCCCCGCGCAGACCGCGATCTATCATCTGAGCCGGGGCAATGGTCGGCTTCAACGCTTTGCCTGACCTTCTGGCGAAAGCCTCGGCCAGACCGACAAAAATTTCCCAGTCATGCAAGGCGCCGGGGGGCTTTTCGAGAATAGCCCGGTTGAAGCGCGTCACATTGCGCACCGCAAACATGTTGAATGTCGTGTCGTAATGATCGTTTTCCAGCGCCGATGTCGAAGGCAGGATCAGGTCCGCGTGACGGGTGGTCTCGTTGATGTACAGGTCGATACTGAGCATGAACTCCAGGCCGTCGAGTGCCTGATCCAACTGGCGACCATTGGGTGTGGACAACACAGGATTACCCGCCACGGTGATCAAAGCCCTGACCTGCCCTTCACCTTCGGCAAGCATCTCTTCAGCCAGCGCCGATACCGGCAGCTCACCTGCATATTCGGGAAGCCCGGAGACCCGGCTTTGCCACTGATTGAAATGGCCACCGGACGTGGAACTGACCAGATCCACAGCCGGCTCGGTACACAGCGCGCCGCCCACCCGATCAAGGTTTCCGGTAACCAGATTGATCAATTGCACCAGCCATTGGCACAAGGTGCCGAACACTTGGGTGGAGATGCCCATCCGCCCATAGCACACGGCTTTGTCGGCGGCCGCGAAGTCCCGCGCCAATTGCCTGATCTGTTGCGCCGCGATGCCACACCTCAGGCTCATCGCCTCAGCGGTCATCTCACTGATCGCCCGGCGCACATCATCCAGACCATCCACCGGCAAGTGGCTGGCGCGCGTCAAACCCTCCTCAAACAAGGTATTGAGCAAACCGAACAACAGCGCCGCATCGCCTCCCGGACGAACGAACAAGTGCTGATCTGCGATCGCCGCAGTTTCGGTGCGTCGGGGATCTACCACCACTACCTTGCCCCCACGCGCCTGAATCGCCTTCAAACGCTTTTCCACATCCGGAACCGTCATGATGCTGCCGTTGGAAGCCAGCGGATTACCACCCAGGATCAGCATGAAATCGGTGTGATCAATATCGGGGATCGGCAACAGCAGGCCATGGCCATACATCAAAAAGCTGGTCAGATGATGAGGTAATTGATCGACAGAGGTCGCGGAGTAACGGTTGCGAGTCTTGAGCAAGCCGAGAAAATAGTTGCTGTGAGTCATCAACCCATAGTTATGCACGCTGGGATTGCCCTGATACACCGCCACGGCGTTTTGCCCATGACGCTGCTGGATCGCCAGAAGACGCTCGGCCACCCACTCGAAAGCGTCTTGCCAACTGATGGGTTGCCATTGAGTACCGATCCGTTGCATCGGTTGTCGCAAACGGTCCGGATCATTTTGGATATCTTGCAGTGCGACCGCTTTGGGGCAGATATGCCCGCGACTGAACGTGTCCAGAGGATCACCTTTGATCGAGGTGATCTGAGTGCCGGATTGCGCTGTGGACGTGGTTTCGATGGTGAGGCCGCAAATGGCTTCACACAGGTGACAGGCACGGTAGTGAAGGGTCTTGGTCATCGCCAGCCTCATATTTTTGTCATGACGATCTGGAGTGATCGTGCAACGAAACTATGGGGTGTGGCGATGGACTGCGCCAGAGTCGTTCATCCCGTGAATCGGCGTGCATCAGGCGCGCCGATGGGACAGTGAGTCAACCGCCGATGGGCGTGATTTTACGGTGCAGCTGGACTTCGTGGACGGTTTCGATCTGTTCCTGAGCGACGTGAACGCCGGTCAGTTCGCCGATCAAGCGCCAATGCTCGTCCAGACCTGAGCTGATAGTCGCCATTCGATCGATCATGCGACGACCGGCAGAACGAGTCACTTCGTCTTCACTGCGCAGCAGTTCGAACGACATTGACGTCATGGACGCGGTGAGGTGCGTGAGGGTGCGGGCCGTGAGACCGAGCAATTCCGTCAGTTGATGTTCTTTTGAATCCATTCCCTGAGCCTCTTGGTTGCGCGCCAGCCATTTATAACCCAGCGCGGCCTTTTATGAAACGTCAGCAAAGGTGCGACGTGTCAGCCACGTGAAGCGCGTCGCATCTACTGTCAAAACCGTTATAGCCCCAATGGGCCGGCACTATTGCAATGGCTGATGAGCTCAGTGTACAAATGCCCTCTTCAGCACCCCGCGCAGCGTCGACGCAGCCCCGTATCACAAGGGTTCGTGGTCAGCCTCGGCATGTTTCGAAACATGCCAAGGCGTATAAATCTTCGCGGCTATTGGTAAGACGCGACATTTTTTTATACCATCGCGCCTTTCCTATTCGTCGCCCCGTGCGGCTTCCGCCGCAGGTCTCGCCCGTTTTCCCGATAAAACCCGGCTTTGAGCATCTGCGCTCTGTTGCAAAAAAGGTAGTTAATGATGAACGCCAGGCACTTTCTCTCGATGATGGATTACCAGCCAGAAGAGCTCGTGCGCCTGATTCGACGCGGCGTAGAGCTCAAGGAGCTGCGCAATCGCAGCGTGCTGTTCGAGCCACTGAAAAGCCGGGTGCTGGGCATGATTTTCGAAAAATCATCGACACGTACCCGTGTTTCGTTCGAGGCCGGCATGATCCAGCTGGGCGGACAGGCGATCTTTCTGTCGCCTCGGGACACTCAATTGGGGCGTGGCGAACCTATTGGTGACGCTGCGAAAGTCCTTTCGAGCATGCTCGACGCGGTAATGATTCGTACGTTCGCCCATAGCAATCTGATCGAGTTCGCAGCCAACTCTCGCGTCCCGGTGATCAACGGTTTGTCTGACGATTTGCATCCGTGCCAACTGCTGGCCGACATGCAGACCTTCCTTGAGCACCGCGGCTCGATCAAGGGCAAGACAGTGGCCTGGATCGGCGACGGCAATAACATGTGCAACAGTTATATAGAAGCCGCTATTCAATTCGACTTCCAACTGCGGGTCGCCTGCCCTACTGGCTACGAGCCAAACCCTGCGTTCCTCGCTCTGGCTGGTGATCGCGTAACCGTGGTTCGTGACCCGCAGGAAGCCGTCGCTGGCGCCCATCTGGTGAGTACCGACGTCTGGACATCCATGGGCCAGGAAGAAGAAACCGCCAAGCGTATTGCCCAGTTCCGACCTTTCCAGGTGACCCGCCAGTTGCTGGATCTGGCTGCAGAAGATGTGCTGTTCATGCATTGCCTGCCCGCGCACCGCGGCGAAGAAATCAGCGTCGACCTGCTGGACGACCCACGTTCCGTCGCTTGGGATCAGGCTGAAAATCGTTTGCACGCACAGAAGGCGTTGCTGGAGTTCCTCGTCGCGCCGTCCTGCCAGCCCCAATGAGCCAGCCGCTTCTGCTGAATCTACGCAATCTGGCATGCGGGTATCAGGATCAACGTGTGGTGCAGAATCTCAATCTGCACCTCAACGCGGGGGATATTGGCTGCTTGCTGGGTTCGTCCGGATGCGGCAAAACCACCACTCTGCGGGCGATTGCTGGATTTGAACCGGTGCATGAGGGCCAAATTACCCTCGCAGGCCAGGTCCTCTCTCGACCTGGCTTTACCCTCGCCCCGGAAAAGCGCCGCATCGGCATGGTGTTTCAGGATTACGCGCTGTTCCCGCACCTGAGCGTTGCCGAAAACATTGCGTTCGGCATTCGCAAGCACCCTCGCCTGAAACAGGTCACCGACGAGCTACTGGAACTGGTCAACCTGGTCGCGCTGGGCAAGCGTTTTCCTCATGAATTGTCCGGCGGACAGCAACAGCGGGTGGCGTTGGCACGGGCATTGGCGCCCGAGCCGCAACTATTATTGCTCGATGAACCGTTTTCCAACCTGGACGGGGAGCTGCGTCGTCGCCTCAGCCATGAAGTTCGCGACATTCTCAAAGCGCGCGGCACCAGCGCGATCCTGGTTACGCACGATCAGGAGGAAGCATTTGCGGTGAGCGATCATGTCGGTGTGTTCAAGGAAGGTCGTCTTGAACAATGGGACACGCCCTACAACCTGTATCACGAACCGCTAACGCCTTTCGTGGCCAGTTTCATTGGTCAGGGCTACTTCATTCGCGGCCTGATGATGGACCCGCAATCGGTACAGACCGAGCTGGGTGTGCTGCAGGGCAATCGTGCCTATGCGGCTGTCAAGGGCAGCTCGGTAGATGTGCTGCTGCGTCCTGACGATATTGTTTACGACCGGGACAGCGCACTCAAAGCCCGAGTGACCAGCAAGACATTTCAGGGCGCCGCAACGCTCTACCGCTTGCAACTCTCGACCGGCAGCCAGCTTGAAGCCATCTTTCCGAGCCATGCCGATTATGTTCCAGGTGAAGAAGTGGGCATTCGTGTCGCAGCGGAGCATCTGGTGGTGTTCCCCGCGGCGGGCAGTATTCCTGCACATAGCGCGGATTCCAGCCGGTAGTAGATCGCCATATCTATGTGGGCGGCGGGAGCTTGCTCGCCAAGGCGTCCAGCCAGTCAACACGTTCGTCTATTGAAGCTCGCTCCCACTGATACTCCTGGTCTCTGGTTCTGCCCGGATGGAAAAGGTCCTCCAGTTTGAGATCAGGCACGCCCCACCGGCGCGAAGATGGCCTTGGTGTGCTCAGCCAGCACAGCTGGCGCCAATTCGACTTCCAGCCCTCGCCGTCCCGCGCTGACATAGATCGTTGGGAACGTCTCGGCGCTGTGGTCGATGAAGGTGCGCAGACGCTTCTTTTGACCCAGCGGACTAATACCGCCTAGCAAATATCCGGTTGAACGCTGCGCAGCAGCAGGATCGGCCATCTCAACCTTCTTTGCCCCTGCGGCATGGGCCAGCGCCTTGAGATCCAGCGTTCCGATCACCGGAACCACGGCCACCAATAACTCCCCCTTTTCCGTACTCGCCAGCAACGTCTTGAAAACCTGCTGCGGATTCAGTCCGAGCTTTTCTGCGGCTTCCAGACCATAGGACGCGGCCTTGGGATCATGTTCGTAACTGTGAATACGGTGTTCGGCGCGAACTTTTTTCAGCAGATCCAGTGCGGGGGTCATCAGCGCTCCAAATGGCGGCCAGTGGATTCAAGTCGTTACTTTAAGCGATCTGCAATCAGGACGCCTGATCCACACCGGTTGTATTGCATTGGATGTTCTTCATACAAAAACCTACTGGCACTCATTCTTTAGTCAAATTGTGGTTTATCGTTCACTTATGACCTTTGACAGCATTCATTCTTGTCTATATTTTTTCGTTTGCGAATATCACCGGAACTATAATTCCAGGGATGGTCGAAACATCGGTCGGCGATGGGGTTTTCTCCGACACGATGAAAAGAGGGTGCCGGTCAATTGCATACGGCGCTGCACAAAAACAAAAAACGAGGTCCTTCATGACAACTGCTCTACAACAACCGACGCTGAAAGGCCAATGCATGGCCGAATTTCTGGGCACAGCCCTGATGATTTTTTTCGGCACTGGATGTGTTGCGGCGCTCAAGGTCGCGGGTGCCACGTTTGGGTTATGGGAAATCAGTATCATCTGGGGCTTGGCCGTCAGCATGGCCATTTATTTCAGCGCCGGGGTTTCCGGAGCTCACCTCAACCCGGCGGTCAGCATCGCGCTGAGCCTTTTTGCCGGCTTTGAAAAACGCAAACTGCCCTTTTATATCGCCGCACAAACGGCTGGCGCCTTTTGCGGTGCCGGTTTGGTCTATCTGCTGTATGTGAGCCTATTCTTCGAATTCGAACAAACTCACCACATGATTCGCGGCACGCTCGAAAGCCTTGAGCTTGCCTCGGCATTCACCACCTACCCCAACCCGGCAATCTCCATTGGCCAGGCGGCGTTGGTAGAGCTGGTGATCACCGCCATTCTGATGGCAGTGATCATGTCGCTTACCGATGACAACAACGGCTTGCCACGCGGCGCGCTGGCACCCTTGCTGATTGGTCTGCTGGTTGCCTTGATCGGTGCGTCCACCGCCCCACTGACAGGCTTCGCCATGAACCCGGCGCGGGATTTCGGTCCTAAACTGATGACGTTCATTGCAGGCTGGGGTGAGATTGCCTTTACCGGCGGACGTGATATTCCCTATTTCCTGGTTCCGATTTTCGCACCGATTCTTGGTGCCTGCCTTGGCGCTGCCAGCTATCGTGCGCTGATTGCGCGCCATCTGCCCAGTGCCGCCCCTGCTGTAGAAAAGGACGCTGAAGTTGCTGCCCTCAAAGTCCAGGCTTGATCTTGAACCTCACCCATTAGCGCAAGGCAATCGACATGACTGACTCACAGAACAAGAACTACATCATTGCTCTTGACCAGGGCACGACCAGCTCGCGGGCAATTATTTTCGACCGTGATGCCAACGTGGTCAGCACCGCCCAGAGCGAATTCGTTCAGCACTACCCCCAGGCTGGGTGGGTTGAACATGATCCGATGGAGATTTTCGCCACTCAGACCGCCTGCATGACCAAGGCCCTGGCCCAGGCAGATCTGCATCACAACCAGATCGCCGCCATCGGCATCACCAACCAGCGTGAAACCACGGTGGTCTGGGAAAAAGAGACCGGTCGGCCAATTTACAACGCCATCGTCTGGCAGTGCCGCCGCAGCACTGAAATCTGCCAGCAGCTCAAGCGTGATGGCCTGGAAGACTACATCAAGGAAACCACCGGTCTGGTCACAGACCCATACTTCTCCGGCACCAAACTGAAGTGGATTCTGGACAACGTTGAAGGCAGTCGCGAACGCGCGCGCAATGGCGAACTGATGTTCGGCACCATCGATAGCTGGCTGATCTGGAAATTCACTGGCGGCAAGGTCCATGTAACCGACTACACCAACGCGTCACGCACCATGCTGTTCAACATTCATACGCTGGAATGGGACCAGCGCATGCTGGACGTGCTCGACATTCCTCGTGAAATGCTGCCTG
Source organism: Pseudomonas sp. (assembly GCA_036387095.1). GTDB lineage: Bacteria > Pseudomonadota > Gammaproteobacteria > Pseudomonadales > Pseudomonadaceae > Aquipseudomonas. Next base: position 9,194 of record DASVUK010000079.1, on the reverse strand, counting down.
AAGTGAAGTCATCTTCAGAAGTCTATGGCCACAGCAAAAGCGGCATTCCCATCGCCGGTATCGCGGGCGACCAACAAGCGGCGCTGTTTGGCCAGATGTGCGTTGAGCCGGGTCAAGCCAAGAACACTTACGGCACCGGCTGCTTCCTGTTGATGAACACCGGCAAGAAGGCGGTGAAATCCGCCCATGGCATGCTGACGACCATCGGTTGCGGGCCTCGTGGTGAAGTCGCTTACGCCCTCGAAGGCGCAGTCTTCAACGGCGGCTCAACGGTGCAATGGTTGCGTGACGAACTGAAAATCATCACCGACGCGGTAGACACCGAATACTTCGCCACCAAGGTCAAGGACAGCAACGGCGTTTATCTGGTCCCAGCCTTTACCGGCCTGGGCGCGCCCTACTGGGACCCGTATGCCCGTGGCGCGTTGTTCGGCCTGACCCGGGGCGTGAAAGTGGATCACATTATCCGCGCAGCCCTGGAATCCATTGCGTACCAGACCCGGGACGTACTGGACGCCATGCAGCAGGATTCCGGCGAGCGCCTCAAATCACTGCGCGTCGATGGCGGTGCGGTAGCCAACAACTTCCTCATGCAATTCCAGGCCGACATTCTCGGCACCCATGTGGAACGCCCGCAAATGCGCGAAACCACGGCGCTGGGCGCGGCATTCCTGGCGGGTCTAGCCATCGGTTTCTGGAGCAGCCTGGACGAACTGCGCAACAAGGCAGTGATCGAGCGCGAATTCCACCCGGAATGCGAGCCCGAGAAGCGCGAGAAACTCTACGCCGGTTGGCAGAAAGCCGTGGCCCGCACCCGCGATTGGGAACCACACGAAAACGAAGAGTAAGTAACGCCGTTAAAACGGGGGGCAGTATTGAGTTACTTGAGTTTCCGGCTGACAGACGGCCTGTGCCTGCGGCATCATGAGCGGCATTTGGCAGCCTGAAAGGACACTCAACAATAATGAATCTGCCTCCCCGTCAGCAGCAGATCCTCGAACTGGTCCGTGATCGCGGTTACGTCAGCATCGAGGAAATGGCCACGCTGTTCGTCGTGACCCCGCAAACCATCCGCCGCGATATCAATCAGCTGGCGGAAATGAACCTGTTGCGCCGCTACCACGGCGGCGCGGCCTATGATTCGAGCATCGAAAACACCGCCTACGCCATGCGCGCGGACCAGATGCGCGATGAAAAACAACGGATTGCCGAGGCCATCGCCGCGCAAATCCCTGATCACGCCTCGCTGTTCATCAATATCGGTACCACCACCGAGTCCATCGCTCGCGCCCTGCTCAATCACAACAACCTGAAGATCATCACCAACAACCTGCATGTGGCATCGATCCTCAGCGCCAAGGATGATTTCGAAGTCCTGCTCGCGGGCGGCAATGTGCGCCGTGACGGCGGTGTGGTCGGTCAGGCGAGTGTCGATTTCATCAATCAGTTCAAGGTTGACTTCGCTCTGGTCGGGATCAGCGGCATTGATGAAGACGGTAGCCTTCTGGACTTCGACTATCAGGAGGTCAGGGTTTCCCAGGCAATCATCGCCAATGCCCGACAGGTCCTGCTGGCGGCGGACTCCAGCAAGTTTGGCCGTAATGCCATGGTTCGCCTCGGACCTATCAGTCTGATCGATTGTCTGGTGACCGATCAGGCCCCCGTACCTGCGTTGATGCAGTTGCTGGCTCAAAACAAGATCCGGCTGGAAGTGGTTTAAGCCCTGGCGGCTTCCCCTATAGGAGCGAGTTTATTCGCGAAGACGCCAGTACATCAGACCCATCCGTTGCGTCTGGAATGCCGTTCTCGCGAATATATTCGCTCCTACAGATGTTCCTTATCGCCCTGCCATGTTCGCTTTTGTTCCTTTCCCCTCCTCTTCATCAGTATTTTCAATCAATCCCGACTGGCTAGACCTTCGGTATTGAGCTATGATTTTCGGAAATGAACATAAATGTTCGAATTCGTTGTTCGAACAAATATCAGGAGGCCATCCGATGCCCCATTCCGTCTTGCCTGTACCGCCCCTTTCCGAGGTCTATGACATCGCCGTTATTGGTGGTGGTATCAACGGCGTCGGAATTGCCGCAGATGCTTCCGGTCGTGGTCTTTCCGTTTTCCTTTGCGAAAAGGATGACCTGGCCAGTCACACCTCCTCTGCCAGCAGCAAGCTGATCCATGGCGGGCTGCGCTATCTCGAACACTACGAGTTTCGTCTGGTGCGCGAAGCCCTTGCCGAGCGCGAAGTGCTGCTCGCCAAGGCACCGCATATCGTCAAGCCTATGCGGTTCGTGCTGCCTCATCGCCCGCACCTGCGGCCGGCGTGGATGATTCGTGCCGGTCTGTTCCTTTACGACCATCTGGGCAAGCGCGAGAAACTGCCAGGTTCGCGTAGCCTGCGTTTTGGCAGCGACAGCCCGTTGAAAGCGAACATCACCCGTGGTTTCGAATATTCCGATTGCTGGGTGGATGACGCCCGCCTCGTTGTACTCAATGCCATGGCAGCACGGGAACACGGCGCGCATATCCATACCCAGACCCGTTGCCTGAATGCCCGGCGCAGCCATGGTCTGTGGCATCTGCACATGGAACGCGCCGACGGCACGCTGTTTTCCGTTCGCGCCAAGGCGTTGGTGAACGCGGCCGGTCCGTGGGTGGCCAAGTTCATTCGCGACGATCTGAAACTGACTTCGCCCTATGGCATCCGTTTGATTCAGGGTAGCCATTTGATCGTGCCCAAGCTCTATGAAGGCGAGAACGCGTTCATTCTGCAAAACGAAGATCAACGTATCGTGTTCGCGATTCCTTATCTGGAACGCTTCACGATTATCGGCACCACGGACCGCGAATATCAGGGCGACCCGAGCAAAGTCGAAATCACCGACGGTGAAATGGATTACATGCTCAAGGTGGCCAATGACCACTTCAAAAAGCAACTGAGCCGTGATGATGTACTGAACACCTATTCAGGTGTGCGTCCACTGTGCAACGACGAGTCCGATAACCCGTCGGCGATTACTCGGGATTACACCCTGTCGCTGTCCGGCGGTGGTGACGAAGCGCCAATCCTGTCGGTGTTCGGCGGCAAGCTGACCACCTATCGCAAACTGGCAGAATCAGCAATGGCGCAGCTCGCGCCGTTCTTCAAGCAGATGAAACCCAGCTGGACAGCCAAAGCCAGCCTTCCCGGCGGCGAAGACATGAGTACTCCTGCGGTTCTGAGCGCAGAACTGACCCAACGCTGCCCTTGGTTACCAACGCAAATCGCCCAACGCTGGGCGCGCACTTACGGCAGCCGCAGCTGGCGCATTCTGGAAGGCGTGCAAAGCCTGGCAGACATGGGTGAAAACCTCGGCGCAGGCCTGTACACCCGCGAGGTGGATTACCTGTGCAGCACCGAATGGGCGACCGCTGCTGAAGACATCCTGTGGCGTCGCAGCAAACTCGGCCTGTTCATGACCGCAGAAGAACGTGCTGGCGTTCAACAGTATCTGGATACCGTGGCGCGTAACAAAGGAGCGTTCGCAGCGGCTTGAGATTTCTCGCTGCCGCCCCCTATAGGAGCCAACTTGTTGGCGAAGCGCGATGAAAGGCGACATTGATCTGTTGTCTGTGCCAACGCATCGCCAACAAGTTGGCTCCTACAGGGATGCGCTCATTAAGTCAGAGCAATGATCACAACCCCACCGCCATTCGGATTTCCGAACACCCCTCCCCAACTAGTTCGGCATCCCGGACGCAAGCAAACCCCTCGCAATCGCAGAAAATAATTTAATCCCTTTAAAATCAACAGCTTTAAGCCAACCAGCTAGCTTGGCACGCCTCCTGCTCTACACTTGTTGTCGATCGCTTCAACAGTAACCTGTGCCCCTGTCGGCCGTCGTTGAAGCATTCGCCGAACAAGCGGGCCTCACCTGTTTCGGCCCCATAAAAAAAACAAAGTCGAGGAATAACCGATGCGCATCGTCCCCCATCTTCTGGGCGCAGCAATTGCTGCCGCTCTGATTACCACTCCAGTTTTTGCCGCCGAACTCACCGGCACACTGAAGAAGATCAAAGAGTCCGGCACCATCACCCTCGGGCACCGCGATGCTTCGATCCCTTTTTCCTATATCGCTGATGCTTCCGGCGTTCCGGTTGGCTACTCCCACGATATCCAGCTGAAAATCGTTGAAGCCATCAAGAAAGACCTGGACATTCCGGACCTCAAGGTCAAGTACAACCTGGTCACTTCCCAGACTCGTATCCCGCTGGTGCAGAACGGCACCGTTGACGTGGAATGTGGCTCTACCACTAACAACGTTGAGCGCCAGCAACAGGTTGATTTCTCGGTGGGTATCTTCGAAATCGGCACCCGCCTGCTGGCCAAGAAAGACTCCGCTTACAAAGACTTCGATGATCTGAAAGGCAAGAACGTCGTGACCACTGCGGGCACCACGTCCGAGCGCATCCTCAAGGCGATGAACGCCGACAAGCAGATGGGCATGAACGTCATCTCCGCCAAAGACCACGGCGAATCCTTCCAGATGCTGGAATCAGGCCGCGCCGTAGCGTTCATGATGGACGACGCGCTGCTGGCGGGCGAAATGGCCAAGGCCAAGAAGCCGGAAGACTGGGCTGTGACGGGTACTGCGCAGTCCTATGAAATCTATGGCTGCATGGTTCGCAAAGGTGATGCACCGTTCAAGAAAGCCGTTGATGACGCCATCGTAGCGACTTACAAGTCCGGCGAAATCAACACCATCTATCAGAAGTGGTTCCAGGCGCCGATCCCGCCAAAGGGCCTGAACCTGAACTTCCCGATGAGCGACGAGCTTAAGAAGCTGATCGCCAATCCGACCGACAAAGCCGCTGACGACAAAACCGACGCTAAAAAGGCGTAATGGCCTGAGTCACCTGTTTTCCCGAGAGGCCAAGGCCTCTCGGGATGTCGTTGCAAGCACTTGGATCGATCAGAGGGGAGACCCTGATGAATTACAACTGGGACTGGGGCATTTTCTTCAAGTCCACCGGCGTTGGCAGCGAAACCTATCTGGACTGGTATATCTCCGGTCTGGGCTGGACCATCGCAATCGCCGTTGCCGCCTGGATTATCGCCTTGCTGCTGGGCTCCGTGCTTGGCGTCATGCGCACCGTACCGAGCCGCTGGGTATCGGGCATCGCCACGGTATACGTGGAAATCTTTCGTAATGTGCCCCTGCTGGTGCAGCTGTTCATCTGGTACTTCCTTGTGCCGGATCTGCTGCCACAGAATTTGCAGGACTGGTACAAGCAAGACCTCAATCCGACGACTTCGGCGTTCCTGAGCGTGGTGGTCTGTCTGGGTCTGTTTACTGCCGCACGCGTCTGCGAACAGGTTCGCACTGGCATTCAGGCATTACCGGTAGGCCAGGAATCCGCGGCGCGAGCCATGGGCTTCAAACTGCCGCAGATTTACTGGAACGTGCTGCTGCCGCAGGCCTACCGAATCATCATTCCGCCGCTCACCTCCGAATTCCTGAACGTGTTCAAGAACTCGTCGGTAGCCTCGCTGATCGGCCTGATGGAATTGCTGGCCCAGACCAAACAGACCGCCGAGTTCTCCGCGAACCTGTTTGAAGCGTTCACCCTGGCGACATTGATCTACTTCACCTTGAACATGAGCCTGATGTTGCTGATGCGCATGATCGAGAAGAAAGTCGCGGTGCCCGGCCTGATTTCCGTGGGAGGCAAATAATGGACTTCTCTGGAATCGTCCCGGCCATACCCGGCCTGTGGAACGGCATGGTCATGACCTTGCAACTGATGGTCATGGGCGTGGTCGGTGGCGTCATTCTCGGTACGTTGCTGGCCTTGATGCGTTTGTCATCGAGCAAGTTTCTGTCCCGGATTGCCGGCGCCTACGTCAACTATTTCCGCTCCATCCCGCTGCTGCTGGTCATCACCTGGTTTTATCTGGCGGTGCCTTTTGTGCTGCGCTGGATCACCGGCGAAGACACACCCATCGGCGCATTCACCTCCTGCGTCGTGGCGTTCATGATGTTCGAGGCGGCGTACTTCTGCGAAATCGTCCGTGCGGGCGTGCAGTCGATCTCCAAGGGTCAGATGGGCGCAGCCCAGGCGCTGGGCATGACCTACGGGCAAATGATGCGCCTGATCATCCTGCCCCAGGCGTTTCGCAAGATGACGCCACTGCTGCTGCAGCAAAGCATCATCCTGTTTCAGGACACCTCCCTGGTCTACACCGTCGGCCTGGTGGATTTCCTCAACGCCTCGCGCGCCAGTGGCGACATCATCGGCCGCTCCAATGAGTTCCTGATCATCGCCGGTCTGGTGTATTTCACGATCAGCTTTGCCGCCTCGCTGCTGGTGAAGCGTCTGCAAAAAAGGTTCGCCGTATGATTTCCATCAAGAACGTTAACAAGTGGTATGGGGACTTCCAGGTACTGACTGATTGCAGCACCGAGGTCAAGAAAGGCGAAGTGGTGGTGGTCTGCGGCCCGTCCGGCTCGGGCAAATCGACCCTGATCAAATGCGTCAACGCGCTGGAACCGTTCCAGAAAGGTGACATCACCGTTGATGGCACTTCCATTGCGGATCCCAAGACCAACCTGCCCAAGCTTCGCTCCCGGGTCGGCATGGTGTTCCAGCATTTCGAGCTGTTCCCGCACCTGACGATCGTTGAAAACCTGACCATCGCGCAGATCAAGGTTTTAGGCCGCAGCAAGGCTGAAGCCACTGAGAAAGGCCTGAAACTGCTGGAGCGGGTGGGTTTGTCCGCCCACGCCAACAAGCATCCGGGCCAGCTTTCCGGCGGTCAGCAACAGCGTGTGGCGATTGCCCGGGCCTTGGCCATGGACCCTATCGTCATGCTGTTCGACGAACCAACTTCAGCGCTGGACCCGGAAATGGTCAACGAAGTGCTCGATGTAATGGTGCAATTGGCCCACGAGGGCATGACCATGATGTGCGTGACCCACGAAATGGGCTTCGCCCGCAAAGTGGCCAACCGCGTGATTTTCATGGACCAGGGCCAGATCGTCGAAGACTGCGAGAAAGAAGAGTTCTTCGGTGATGTCGGCGCCCGCTCCGAACGCGCGCAACAGTTCCTCGCCAAGATCCTTCAGCATTAAGTAACACCCGACAGCGGCCTGGTTCATTTGAGAATCAGGCCGCTGTTCGGCTCAGGACGACTGTGATGAAATGCGACCCCACTCTTTATCGCGCCGCGCCGCCATCACTCGCCGTGAAACCCCGTCTGATACGCCACTTGTTTCTGCCGCCGCTGATCATCGCGCTGATGATCGGCCTGGGTTATATCGCTTATCTGTTCAGTGAACACAATGGCATCAAGGCCCTCAGCGAGAGTGGCGAGCGCCAGCTGGAATTGCATGCGCGCACCGTTGAAAGCGAAATCAACAAATACACCTATCTGCCCAGCGTGTTGGAACTGGAATCCAACGTTTCGGCACTGCTCAACGATCCGACGCCCGAGCTACGGCAGAAGGTCAATGATTACCTGGAAGGCCTGAACCGCCGCAGCCGCAGCCGCGCTATTTATGTGCTGGACACCACGGGCCGGGTGCTAGCTACCAGCAACTGGCGCGATGCGGACAGTTATCTGGGCGAAGACTTGTCCTTCCGCGCCTATTTTCAAGACGCCGTGCGCGGCTTGCCTGGCAGGTTCTACGGCATCGGCAGCACCACGGGCGAGCCCGGCTATTACCTGGCCCATGGCCTGGAAGAACAAGGCAAGATCATCGGCGTGGCCGTGATCAAGGTTCAACTCGAAGCCCTTGAAGCGCGCTGGCAGCGGGCGCGACTGGAAGCGTTCGTCAGCGACGAGAACGGCATCATCATTCTTTCCAGCGATCCGGCCCGGCGATTGAAATCGGTGCGCCCGCTGACGCCGGACATCAAGGAAAGGCTAGCCCGCAGCCTGCAATATTATTGGTACCCCCTGAACGAACTGGTGCCGCTGGAGCGCGAATCACTGGCCGAGGGGGTGGAAAAGCTCACCTTCCCCGCTAACGTCAGCGTCGATCATGAGCACACTCAAGTCAGCTATCTGGCCCAGACCCGGCAACTGAGCGACACACCCTGGCACCTGACCTTGCTCACACCGCTGGACGACCTGCGCCGGGAAGCCGGAAGCCAGGGCATGCTGGTGGCGGTGGCCTGTGCATTGGTGGCCTTCCTGCTGATCGCCTGGAACGAACGCCGTAAAGTGCTCTCCACGCGGCTTGCAGCGCGGGAAGCCTTGCAACAGGCCAACGACGAATTGGAACGCAAGATCGCCGAGCGTACCGAGCATTTGCGCGCCAGCAATGAACGCCTCAAAGGGCAGATACGCGAGCGGCGTCAGGCTGAAGACACGTTGCGCCGCGCACAGGATGAACTGGTTCAGGCGGGCAAGTTGGCGGCCATCGGTCAGATGTCTACCAGCATCGCCCATGAATTGAATCAGCCGTTGGCAGCGCTACGTACCCTTTCGGGTAACACCGTGCGTTTCCTTGAGCGTGGCGCGCTGGATACGGCCAGCACCAACCTGCGCACCATCAATGATCTGGTGGACCGCATGGGCCGCATCACTGCCAGCCTGCGGGCCTTCGCGCGACGTGGCGACGACAAAGGCCAGGCGCTGCTGAGCAAGGCTGTTGAGGCAGCCCTGCAATTGCTGGCGGGACGGCTGGAAAATTTCTCTCTGGATCTGCATCAGGACTTTGCCGATGCGCACCTGATGATCGACCAGACGCGTCTTGAACAAATTCTTGTGAACCTGATAGGTAATGCGCTGGACGCCATGCATGCCCAGCCACTGCCCGAGCTGTGGCTAGAAGGCTCGGTGGTGGACGGCCGATATCGATTGCGGGTGCGGGACAACGGCCACGGCATCGACGACGAGACGCGCAAACATTTGTTCGAGCCGTTCTTCACCACCAAGCCCGGAGAGCAGGGCCTTGGGCTGGGCCTGACGCTGTCTGCCAGTCTTGCCGCCGCCGCCGGCGGGAGCCTGAGCGCCGAGCATCCGGAGACGGGTGGCACGGTATTTGTGTTGTGGTTGCCGTTGGTGTCTGTGTGACCGGTGGGAGCGAGCTTGCTCGCGAAGGCGATTTCGTTCACTGCGCAGGCCCGACGCATCGCCAACAAGTTGGCTCCTACAGCTCGAATCAGAATTTGCGTCGCTTGATGAGAACCCCAAATGAACAGTGACC
>DASVUK010000078.1:0-30106 GCA_036387095.1 Pseudomonas sp. | reverse complement strand
CGCCGTCGATGGCGCCGAATTCGAACTGACTATCGTGCCGCACACCCTGGCTGAAACCATCATGTCCGACTACCGCGCGGGCCGTAAGGTGAATCTGGAAGTGGACCTGCTGGCGCGCTATCTGGAGCGTCTGTTGATGGGTGACAAGGCCGCCGATTCTTCCAAAGGGCAAGCTGGCACCATCACCGAAAGTTTTCTGGCCGCCAACGGCTACCTCAAATCCTGAATTGAAGGGGGTGCCTTGTGGCGCTCAACAGCATCGAAGAACTGGTTGAAGACATTCGCCAAGGCAAGATGGTCATCCTCATGGATGACGAAGATCGCGAGAACGAAGGCGATCTGATCATGGCCGCCGAATGTGTGAAAGCCGAGCACATCAACTTCATGGCCAAGCATGCCCGCGGGCTGATCTGCATGCCCATGACCCGCGAGCGCTGTGAAACGCTCAAGCTGCCATTGATGGCGCCGCGCAATGGTTCCGGTTTCGGCACCAAGTTCACTGTGTCCATCGAAGCCGCCGAAGGCGTGACCACCGGTATTTCCGCCGCCGACCGCGCCCGAACGGTACAAGCCGCCGCCGCCAAAGATGCCAGGGCCGAAGATATCGTCAGCCCCGGCCACATCTTTCCGCTGATGGCTCAGGCGGGCGGCACGCTGTCCCGCGCCGGTCATACCGAAGCGGCCTGTGATCTGGCGCGCATGGCCGGTTTCGAGCCCAGTGGCGTGATCTGCGAAGTGATGAACGACGACGGCACCATGTCCCGTCGCGCCGAGCTGGAAACCTTTGCCGCCGAACATGGCATCAAAATCGGCACCATCGCCGACCTGATCCACTACCGCATGATCCACGAACGTACCGTTCAGCGGATTGCCGAGCAGCCGATGGACAGCGAGCTGGGCCAGTTCAACCTGGTGACTTACCGCGATTCGGTAGAAGGCGACGTGCATCTGGCGCTGACGCTGGGCAAGATTTGCGCAGATGAACCGACCTTGGTGCGTGTCCACAACATGGACCCGCTGCGCGACCTGCTGATGGTCAAGCAACCTGGCCGCTGGAGTCTGCGCGCCGCTATGTCTGCGGTTTCCGAGGCGGGCAGCGGTGTCGTGCTGCTGCTCGGCCACCCGCTGGATGGCGACGTTCTGCTGGCTCATATCCGCGAATCCGCTGAACAGTTGCCGATCAAATCGCCGACCACTTACAGCACGGTCGGCGCCGGTTCGCAGATCCTTCGTGACCTGGGCGTGCGTAAAATGCGCCTGATGAGTTCGCCGATGAAGTTCAATGCGATATCCGGTTTCGATCTGGAAGTTGTAGAATACGTGCCCTCCGAATGAATACCGGCAGGGCAGAGGCAAACAAACCCCGTGTTTGTGCCGCTTTTGCCCTGACAGTTTCGATTCGTGGCCTAAAATCCCTCAAAGTCCGCCGCCAAGGCGTACTTGCTCTTTAAGACGAGACTCACCCGAATGACCCTGAAGACCATCGAAGGTACCTTCATCGCCCCCCAAGGCCGCTATGCCCTTGTGGTAGGCCGCTTCAACAGCTTTGTCGTGGAAAGCCTGGTGAGCGGTGCCGTTGATGCCCTGGTTCGCCACGGCGTGAGCGAAAGCGACATCACCATCATCCGCGCGCCGGGTGCCTTCGAAATTCCGCTGGTTGTGCAGAAAGTTGCCCAACTGAGCGAATACGCCGCCATCGTTGCCTTGGGCGCCGTCATTCGTGGTGGTACTCCGCACTTTGAATACGTGGCTGGCGAATGCGTCAAAGGCCTGTCTCAGGTTTCCATGGAATTCGGTATTCCGGTTGCCTTCGGCGTGCTGACCGTTGATTCCATCGAGCAAGCCATCGAGCGTTCCGGCACCAAGGCCGGCAATAAAGGCGCTGAAGCGGCGCTGTCTGCCCTTGAAATGGTTAGCCTGCTGGCGCAGTTGGAGGCCAAGTGATTTCTGACGAGAGCGATCAGTTCAACCCACGCGAAGAAAAATCGCCTGAAGTTGCCAAAAGCAAGAGTGCCAAACGTCGCGAAGCTCGCCAGATGGCGACCCAGGCTTTGTATCAGTGGCATATGGCGGGCCATTCGCTGAATGAAATCGAAGCGCAGTTCCGCGTCGACAACGATTTCAAGAACGTCGATGGTGCGTACTTCAGCGAGTTGCTGCGCGGTGTGCCAACCAACAAGAGCGAAATCGATGCTGTTCTGGCCCCGTGCCTGGATATCACTATCGAAGAACTCGATCCGGTTGAGCTGGCGATTCTGCGCTTGTCCACCTACGAGTTGCTCAAGCGCATCGATGTGCCTTACCGCGTTGTGATCAACGAAGGTATCGAACTGGCCAAGGTTTACGGCTCTACTGACGGCCACAAGTTCGTCAATGGCGTGCTGGACAAGCTGGCTCCGGTCTTGCGTGAAGTGGAAGTCAAGGCGCACAAGCAGCGCTGACAGAGCAATGCGCAAATCCTGTTGGGGGGCGAGCTTGCTCGCTCTCACAGGTGCAGTGCACTTTCACAGGGTTTTGTGACACAACAAGAGATCCCGATGGGCGAGTTCGAGCTGATCCGCAATTACTTCGCCGCTGCGCCTTGTGCCCAGGCAGGTGATGGTGTCGCTTTGGGGATCGGCGATGACTGCGCTTTGCTGACGTTGCCGCCCGGAGAACAGTTGGCGATCTCCACCGATACGTTGGTCGTCGGGGTGCATTTTCCCGAAGGTTGCGATCCGTTTCTGCTGGGCCAGCGTGCCCTTGGGGTATCCGCCAGCGATCTGGCCGCCATGGGCGCGACGCCCGTTGCCTTCACCCTTGCGTTGACCTTGCCTGAAGTGACACCCGACTGGCTGCAAGCCTTTGCCCGTGGCCTCAACATCATGGCGCAGGGTTGTGGTTTACGTTTGGTGGGCGGGGATACCACGCGCGGGCCGCTGAGCCTGACAATGACGGTCTTCGGTCGAGTGCCTGCCGGTCAGGCCCTGACCCGCAGCGGTGCACGTCCGGGAGACCTGCTTTGTGTGGGCGGTCCTTTGGGCGACGGCGCGGGTGCTTTGGCCTTGGTGTTGAACGAGCGCGAAGCTCAGGCGTCTATCGCAGAAGCGTTATTGGCACGTTACTGGTCGCCCCAGCCGCAGTTGACGCTCGGACAAGCGCTGCGGAGCAAGGCTACAGCCGCGTTGGATATTTCCGATGGCCTACTTGCCGATTGCGGACATATCGCCCTCGCTTCCCGAGTGCGCCTGGTGGTGGAGCGCGACTCATTGCCGATGTCCGGACAACTGCTGGAGTTGTTAGGTTTGCAGGCCGCGCAGCAGGCGGCCCTCAGTGGCGGTGATGATTATTTACTCGCCTTCACGCTGCCCGCAGAGCATCTGGCGGGCTTGCTTGATGCGGGTTGGCCCGTGCATGTCATCGGTCGCGTCGAAGCCGGTAAAGGCGTTGCGCTGATCGACGCCAATGGGCAGGACATTCCCGTCCTGACCCGCGGCTATCAACATTTTCAGGAGGCGCGGTGACAGATCATCCTAAGCAGGTCCCGGCGGAACACGTTCCACCTTCGGTCTGGACCAATCCCTGGCACTTCCTGGCATTCGGTTTCGGTTCAGGCACGCTGCCCAAGGCGCCGGGAACCTGGGGCTCGATAGTTGCCGTGCCTTTCATTCCTCTGTGGCAGATGCTGCCGGACTGGGGCTATTGGCTGATGCTGGGCATCACCATGCTGTTTGGCTTCTGGCTGTGCGGCAAGGTGGCCGATGATCTTGGGGTTCATGATCATGAGGGCATTGTCTGGGACGAAATGGTCGGCATGTGGATCACCTTGTGGCTGGTGCCTGAAGGCTGGGTCTGGTTGCTGATAGGTTTTCTGGTATTCCGCTTTTTCGACATTCTCAAGCCTTGGCCGATTCACTGGATCGATCGGCATGTTCACGGCGGCGTTGGCATCATGCTGGACGATGTGCTGGCGGGCGTGTTCGCCTGGCTGGCAATGCAGGCGTTGGTCTGGGGCTGGGCGTGGATCTGACGGGAGAGCTTTGTCAGCATCTTTAGAAGCCCGCTTGTTCGCGATGGGTTTGACTGTCTGTTGATCATTGGTCGTCTGACCTTGCGCTATCGCGAGCAAGCTTGCTCCTGCAGAGGATCGTGCAGGGCTAGGGGAAGGCACCGATCTAACGTACTGATCGGTATGACCGACAATTGAGCCTAAGCGTCTGCAAGAAGCTGCTGTTACAATGCCGGCTTGCGAATTTCCAGTCTTCATACTGATCAGGAGCACACGGTGCCCGTCGTATTTGTCGCCGCTTCCAAGCTGCCTACCCCGTTTGCCCAATTCACCATGCATGGCTTTCTTGAGTCGGCAACAGGGCGCGAACATCTCGTTCTGAGCCTCGGCGACGTGTCCGATGGCGCTCCGGTTCTGGGTCGGGTGCATTCTGAATGCCTGACGGGGGATGCCTTGTTCAGCCAGCGTTGTGATTGTGGCTCTCAGCTTGAGGCCGCATTGCGTGCCATCGCGTCCGAAGGGCGTGGTGTTTTGTTGTATTTGCGTCAGGAAGGTCGCGGCATTGGCTTGCTGAACAAAGTCCGCGCTTATGAGTTGCAGGATGGCGGTGCCGATACCGTAGAGGCTAATGAGCGCCTGGGTTTCGCCGCCGACCAGCGTGATTACGCCATCTGCCTGCCAATGCTCCAGCACTTGGGTGTCGAATCCCTGAGGCTGATGACCAACAATCCGCGCAAGGTCAAAGCCTTGACCGAAATGGGTATCACCGTAGCCGAGCGTGTGCCGCTGCACACCGGTCACAACCCGCACAACAAACTCTATCTGGCCACTAAGGCTGGCAAGCTTGGCCACATGATGGGTAACGAACATCAAGGCGAGGCAGATCGGGCGTGACCCGCAACAACATGCGACGCCGCCTCTCCCTTGCATGGTGGGGGCAGCTGGCATTGACGCTGGCGCCGTTGCTGGTGGCCAGCGCGCTGTTCGGCTCAGATCATACGATGTCGCTGGTGTTGGCAATGCCGCTGTTTATCGCGGGGCTTTTGTCGATGTTTGTCAGCCTCAAGCCGTTCGGTGCCTACAAGCGCGCCCTGATCGCGACTGAGGCGGCGCTCAATACCCCTGAAGAACTTGCCGCCTGGAACCAGCTTGCTGCTGTGCGCCGCAAAGCCTTCCTGGCCGCCGGATTGCCAGCCTGGATCGCCGCCGCGGCGGTGTTTGTCGGGTTGGAAGCCGTGCCGTTAGTGCTGCTGGCGATTTCCAGTGTGGTGCTGTTGTACCTGTATCGGATACCGCGGCAGTTGGGGTGAGGCCATTTACTGAAAATAGGCGGATTGTGAGGGCGAATTCATTCGCGAAGTGGCCGGAACATTCCACGCCTGTCCTGCGCCTGTAAGGCCATCTTCCCGGATGAACTCGGTCCTATATCGAAATCCGACTTCAGCCAATCAACACCAATCGCTCATTGATCGCCGCTTCGATTCCCGCTTCATCCAGCCCGCACTCAGCCAGCATCTGCGCCGGTTTGGCGTGCTCCACGTAGGCGTCGGGCAAGCCCAGGTGCAGCACGGACTTGAGGATGTTCTCCCGAGCGAGAAACTCGCTGACGGCAGCGCCAGCGCCACCCATTACGGCGTTTTCCTCCAGCGTAACCAGCAACTCGTGGTTGGCGGCGGCATCGCGGATCAATGCTTCATCAATGGGTTTGACGAAGCGCATATCGATTACCGTGGCGTCCAGCTTCTCGGCGACTTTCAAGGCGTCGGCCAATTGCACGCCGAATACAAGAATCGCTACGCCCTGACCATTGCGACGAATCACGCCTTTGCCAATTTCAATGGGTTCAAGGCTGCTGTCGATCACTGCGTTGGGGCCTGAACCGCGTGGGTAGCGTACAGCCGCAGGGCCTTGGTGCAGGTAACCGGTGCTGAGCATCATCCGCAGTTCGTTTTCATCGCTTGGCGCCATCACCAGCATGCCGGGGATGCAACGTAAGTAAGACAAGTCGAAGCTGCCTGCATGGGTCGGCCCGTCCTCGCCCACCAGGCCGGCGCGGTCGATGGCGAACAATACGTCGAGATTTTGTACCGCCACGTCATGAATCAGTTGGTCATAGCCGCGCTGCAAAAACGTCGAGTAGATCGCTACGACCGGCTTGGCGCCTTCGCACGCCATGCCGGCTGCCAGCGTCACGGCGTGTTGCTCGGCGATGGCCACGTCGAAGTAGCGTTCCGGGAAGCGCTCACTGAACGCCACAAGGTCCGAGCCTTCTTTCATGGCCGGCGTAATGCCCACCAGCCGCGCATCAGCCTGGGCCATGTCGCAGATCCACTGTCCGAACACGCCGGAATACTTGGGGCCGCTGGCTTTTTTCGGCGCAGCCACCGGAGCATTCAGGGGTTCGAGCTTGGTGATGGCGTGATAGCCGATTGGATCGGCTTCGGCAGGGGCGAAGCCTTTGCCTTTCTTGGTCACTACGTGCAGGAATTGCGGGCCTTTGAGGTCACGCATGTTGCGCAGCGTGGCGATCAGTGTCGGCAGGTCGTGGCCGTCGATAGGGCCGATGTAATTCCAGCCCAATTCCTCGAACAGCGTGCCGGGCACCAGCATGCCTTTGGCGTATTCTTCCGTGCGCCGGGCAATTTCCCAGGCGCCGGGCAGGCGCGACAGAATTTTTTTGCTGCCTTCACGCATGCTGGCGTAGGTGCGACTGGAAAGGATCTTGGCCAGATAATTCGACAACCCGCCAACATTGCGCGAGATCGACATGTCGTTGTCGTTGAGGATCACCAGCATGTCGGCGGCGACTTCCGGCGCGTGGTTCAGCGCTTCGAAGGCCATGCCAGCAGTCAGCGCGCCGTCACCGATAACGGCGATGGCCTTGCGTGAACTGCCTTGCAGGCGGGCGGCGATGGCCATGCCCAGTGCGGCGCTGATGGACGTGCTGGAGTGACCAACGCCAAAGGTGTCGTATTCGCTCTCGCTGCGACGTGGAAAGGCTGCGACACCGTCCTTCTGGCGCAGAGTGGCCATACGCTGGCGACGACCGGTGAGGATTTTATGCGGATACGCCTGATGGCCGACATCCCAGACCAGACGGTCATCCGGGGTATCGAACACATAATGCAGGGCGATGGTCAGCTCGATGACGCCGAGACCGGCGCCAAAATGCCCTCCGGTCTGGCCAACAGAATAGAGAAGCTCCAGGCGCAGTTCATCGGCCAGGTCTTCCAGCTCGGCTTCACCTAGCCGACGCAGGCCGTCCGGCGTTTCAGCGCGGTCGAGCAGCGGCGTGGCAGGGCGCTCGCGGGGAATCTCTTTGAACGTCGTGGGCATCAGGCGAATCGTTATAAGTAAAAGAGGCGGCAGTTTACCTGATGCATCGCATGCTGCCCATGAAGTGCGACAGCGGATGGTCAGACACAAGGATCAAACACAGAGCTGGGACCTGACTAATGCGCGCCAGTTCGTCAGCGTTCGAAAGCAGATGGCCGTTTAGTTGCGCCGCTCGACGATATAGCGAGCGAGATCGCGCAGCGGGTCTGCGGCTGCGTCGAAAGGTCGCAGAGCATCCAGCGCCTGGTCGCGAAGCTCCAGGGCATAAGCTTTGGCCGTAGCGAGGCCTAGCAGAGCAGGATAGGTCGGCTTGTCTCGGGCGATATCGGCGCCCTGGCGTTTGCCCAGGGTCGCCGTATCGCTCTCGACATCAAGAATATCGTCCTGCACTTGAAAGGCCAGGCCGATGGCGCGGGCATAGGCCTGCAACGCGTCGAGTCGGACCTGATCGGCATGTCCGCTGGCTAGCGCGCCGAGTTT
This sequence comes from Pseudomonas sp., assembly GCA_036387095.1. GTDB lineage: Bacteria > Pseudomonadota > Gammaproteobacteria > Pseudomonadales > Pseudomonadaceae > Aquipseudomonas. The sequence goes on along the minus strand of DASVUK010000078.1, from coordinate 22,302 downwards.
GACACTGGCTTCTATCAATGCGCCGGTCTTGTGCCGATGCATGAAGGCCAGCGCGGTCTGATCAAGCTTGACGCCCACCGAGCCCAGATCAATCGCCTGACCGCCAACCATTCCGGAAGGGCCCGCAGCAAACGCCAGAGCGCCGACCATTTCCAGGCGGGTTTCTGCATCCTGAGGCGTCAGGCGCTGATCGAAAAGTGCGGTAAACGCCAGGCTTTGCAAACCATCGCCGGCCAGAATCGCACAGGCTTCGTCAAACGCCTTGTGAGTGGTTGGCTGGCCACGGCGCAAATCGTCGTCGTCCATGGCGGGCAAATCGTCATGAACCAGCGAATAGGCGTGAATCAGTTCCACTGCGCAGGCCGCGCCATTGGCGTTTTCAGCCTTACCGCCCAAGGCTTCGCAGGCTGCATACGCCAGCAAAGGACGCACACGCTTGCCGCCGTTCATCACGCTGTAGCGCATGGCGTCGTAAAGGCGGGTCAGCTCCGGGCTCGGCGCGACGAACAGACTGTCGAGCGCCGCATTGATGCGCAATTGGCACTGGGCCTGATAGCTCGCAATCATTCGGGCTGTTCCGCATCGAAAGGCTCTTCCGCCAACTCGCCGTCGCGCTCCAGCAACACCTGAACCTTCTGCTCCGCCTGTGCTAAAGCGCCCTGACAGTCACGAGTCAAGCGAATGCCCTGTTCGAAGGCGGTCAACGAATCCTCCAACGACAACTCGCCATTTTCCAGACGCTCTACCAGCGTTTGCAGATCAGCGAGGGATTGTTCGAAATCCAGTGCAGCTTTCTTGCGGGCCATAAGCGCTATTCCGGTAGAGGTTAAACCGGCGCGACACTAGCAGAGCGTGGGCTTTGGGGCAAATGGGATGGGCCAGTGGTGCGCAGAGGGCGCTACAAAAGGGACGTTGCAGAATGGGTCGCAGAGGCCATGTGAGCACTGCAAATACCCAGTACAGCCCTGAATATGATTCGTCGCCCCTGTCGCCGCGCAAAACTACCCGCTGCGGGACATCACCAGGGCGTGGGGACCGTTTGCGGTTTCTCCCTGGGAGACTTTCCATGGCGCATTAAAAAGCCGGCTTGTGGCCGGCTTCTCAAGGACGTGCTTGGTTTGTTTTTGGCAAACCGCACTCGCCTTTAACAGGTGCGCTCAGCGGGTGGGCGCTAATCGGGAGTGGTTTCGCGGTGTCGCGTTACCTGGCCTGGGGCGGGGTGTGCCGACGGGCTTTTTGATGGCGCACAGGATACGGGTGTTCATCCCGATTGCCCAGCGCTGAAACGCTTTGTCACCCACCTTGTGCTCGCACGTCTTCAACGAAAAGGTGTGGCGTGGCGACGGACGTTTAGCGTTGACCACCAGAATACCCAGCCCAGTATGCGTATCTGTTGTTGCTCGATTTGTTCTGCGGTGAAGAGTTCGTCGGGGTATTCGCCGTGGTTGTGGCTGCGCAGGCGCAGGCCGCCTCCCGGCAGGCGATAGAGGTACTTCACGCGCAGCATGCCGCTGTGTTCCAGCGCGTACATTTCTCCGTCGATAACGCGGGTCTGGCCACGGTCGATGCCGATCAGGGAGCCGTCCTGGATTTTCTCGGCCATGCTGTTGCCGACCATGGCGATGCAAATCGCGTTGTCGGGGTGGATGTTCATGCTTTGCAGTACGTGCAGCGGCAGGCGGATCTTTTTCCCCGGGGCAGGAGCGATGACCGGTGCCGATTCGTCCTCGTTGAGTATCGGTAGTTCTATGTCTCCACGGGGCAGGCTCCGTCCTGTGTGCAAGGTCAGCGGTGTGTCGCGGCCCGGAAGTTCCTGGTTGGGGTCGCTGGGGTGTTTGGGGCCTTCGCCCGTGCGTAGCCAGCGAGCGTTGACGGTCAGTAATTCAGCCACCTCTTGCAGGCGTGCCACGGGAATTCCGCGTTTGAACCAGTTGTTCACATGTTGAGGCGTGACCTTCCGGTTGGCGGCGAAGTCCGTGGCCGAGAGATGGCACTCCCGCAGGAGGGCGCGTAATCGTTCACCTGATGTATTCATGGAGGTGGAGTTTACGTATGTCGTGAACTTGTTTAAATAAACGAGGTGTTCAAATGCGAGTGCCAACTTGTCAACCGCGTAGCGGGCTAACTACAGAACGGTTGGGCGATGTAGGGATATTCTGTCATTACCGTTTTGTGAGTAAACAATGCGCTGGGTGTTTAGCGCGGCGCTAAAGGCTTTCGGCTTTTGTTTAGTGTTTAATCAAAAGTGCGCACATTTTTTTATGTGTTTATCGGAAAATTCATTGTTTCCATGCGCAGAGTAATGTCAGGCATCGGAAAACCGGTGATTCCGTCGTTTTTTAGAAAGGTGCGAAGATTTCGAGTGTTAGAGGAGGAGGGTGTTGCGAGGGTTTAAACGTTGTTTGCGGAACGTCTGTCGCCAGACCTTCCGCAAACACTGAAACGGCTATCAGCCTTTGAAAGCGGCAACCGATTTCATGATCTCGGTGCGGGCAGCTTCAGCATCGCCCCAACCTTCGATTTTTACCCATTTGCCTTTTTCGAGATCCTTGTAGTTCTCGAAGAAGTGCTTGATTTGCTCCAGCAGCAGCGCTGGCAAATCGGTGTATTCCTTCACGTCGACATACAGCTGGGACAGTTTGTCGTGTGGCACCGCGATAACCTTGGCATCGCCGCCGCCGTCGTCGGTCATGTGCAGGATGCCCACGGGACGAGCGCGGATTACCGAGCCAGGGGAAACCGGATAAGGGGTCACAACCAGCACGTCGAGGGGGTCGCCGTCGTCAGCCAGGGTGTTGGGGATGAAACCATAGTTGGCCGGGTAGAACATTGGCGTGGCCATGAAGCGGTCAACGAACAGGCAATCGGTTTCTTTGTCGATTTCGTATTTGATCGGCGCGTGGTTGGCCGGAATTTCGATCGCGACGTAGATGTCGTTCGGCAGGTCTTTACCAGCCGGAATCTTGCTATAGCTCATTGGGCAGTGCCCCCCTTGATTGACCAGACGGCTTTGGCTGATTACGCCAAAAAGTGGGCCGGATTATAGGCATATTCTGTTGGTGTTGCCACGCGTGGCCTTGCGCCTTTAGGCGTGTAGGCCTTTAGTGCTGGGTCTTATAGGAAGGTTCATCGCGCTGCAGCGCCGTCAGCCGGGCAAGCGGGTCTTGTCGGTAGAAATCCTTGAGTTGCGCGTAGACCTCTGGATAGGCCTTGACCAGCAAATCCGGGGCGCTGAAAAAATATTCGCTGGTGACCGCGAAAAATTCGGCTGGGTTTTCCGCTGCGTAGGAGTCGATGACGGTTTCCTTGTGCGGATGCCGATCCAGATGCTGATTGAGATCGTCGTAGGCGCTTTGCATGATGGTTGCCCAGTCGCTGACCCGCATGTCGCTGTGCAGGGGCGGCAGGCCGTTGGCATCGCCGTTGAGCATGTCGAGTTTGTGAGCCAGTTCATGGATGACCAAATTGTAGGCGTCCCAATCGCCACTGGATAACACGCCTGGCAGCGCGAGGATCACCGGACCTTGCAGCCAGGCTTCGCCGCTGTGTTCGCCGTTCCACTCATGCTCCACACCGCTTGCGTCACGGTGACGCTGTGGACTGATGAAGTCGTCGGGGTATATCACCAGTTCATGGAAGCCCTGGTACCAGTTCAGATCGCCCAGGTTGAGCAGCGGCAGCTGGGCTTGCGCAGCGATGAACAGGCGCTGTTCGTCATTTAGCTCGACGCCGGGCAACGTGGTGATGTGTTTGTCCTGCAAGAACAGCACGCTGTTTTCAAGCAGCAGAAGGTCCTGTTCGGCAGTCAGCCCGTCAAGAATCGGCAGGCGATGTCGCACCCGCTGCCATAGCTCGGGTGCGACCTTGTGTTTTGCCAGCGTGCGCCGACGCCGCCATTGGCTCAGTGACCACATGGGTCAGCGTGCGTCGGCTGAGCGAGCCATGCGGCCGCGCACGACACCGATGATCATCGGCAGCAGCGACAGCAGGATGATTGCCAGCACCAGCACCGAAAGGTTTTTCTTGATGAAAGGTACATTGCCGAAGAAGTAGCCAAGAGTGACCAGCCCGCCGACCCACAACACGGAACCCAGCACGCTGAAACCCAGAAAGCGCGGGTAATGCATTTTTCCTACGCCGGCCACGAATGGGGCGAAGGTGCGGATGATGGGCAGGAAGCGCGCCAGCGTCACCGTTTTGCCACCATGGCGTTCGTAGAATTCGTGGGTGCGTTCCAGGTAATCCTTGCGGAAGATCTTGGACTTTGGATTGCTGAACAGACGCTCCCCGACGGTGCGGCCGATAACGTAGTTGGTGCTGTCGCCCAGTATCGCGGCGAGCATCAGCAGGCCAGCCAGCAGAACCGGATCCATGCCACCCCCGGCAGCCACCGCGCCGGCAATGAACAGCAGAGAATCGCCGGGCAGGAATGGCATCACCACCAGACCCGTTTCACAGAAAATCACCAGAAACAGGATCGCGTAGACCCAGGTGCCGTAGTTGGTGACCAACATGTCCAGGTAGACATCCAGGTGGAGAATGAGATCGAGCGGGTTGAAATCCATGTATAGCACCTGTGTAGCTGACCCAGAACCGGGCCGCGTGCGGAAGAAACTACTGAAGGTAATCTGGGCGCGATTATAGAGGGAGAAATGCGTGGCGGGGGGCGCAGCGTTGATCTTGTCGGGCAGGGTGGCGGATTTGTATGACTGGATTTGTCTGCGATGCAGCCGCATTTTGCAGGAGCCAACGTGTTGGCGAAGCGATGTGCCCGCGTGCTCGGCGGGGTAGCTTCGTCAACACGTTCGCGCCGGGGTTCCAACTTAAACCCGGGTCAATCCCCATTGATGGGCAGCACGTAGTTCTTGAACTCCTTGTCCTCACGAAAGCCGATGGATTCATAAACTTTCTGCGCGACCTCATTGTTGCTGCTGGTGGAGACCCGCATGCGCACGGCCTGGGACTCCTTGGCCATTTTTTTTGCACTTCTCATCAAATGGTCCGCAACCAATTGGCGGCGGGCGTCTTCGGCTACATAGATGTCGTTGAGAATCCAGACGCGTTTGAGGGACAGCGACGAGTAGCTCGGATAAAGCTGGCAAAAGCCCAGCAACTTGGTGTCATCGTCGTCCGGCAGGGCGAGGTAGATCACTGATTCATCGCGCCGCAGGCGTTTTTCCAGGAAAGCGCGTGACGATTCCGGAAAGGGGTGTTCGCCGTAGAATTCACGGTATTTGACGAACAACGGGCAGAGCAGGTCCAAATGTTCCAGCGTGGCTTTGATGATCCGCATGGTGGCCTCAACTTCACTAAGGGCTAATACCGGGATGACGACGAACGGTTCGATCAGGCTGTCGGGCCGATGCTGCCTAACACCATTAGAAAGCGCAATCTAATGAACTCCAGTAAAGCAGACGAACAGCGGCTATCGCACAAACTCATGGCAGAAACGCCAGCGCGTGGCGAAATGCCGGGGGCAGGCTGTCACCCAGGCGCACATGGCCATCTGCCTGGGTGAAGATGCCCATTTTTTCCAGCCAGATTTCATATTCTGGAGCAGGCCGCAGGCCCAGGGTTTGTCGAGCGTAGAGTGCGTCGTGGAACGACGTTGTCTGGTAGTTGAGCATGATGTCGTCGGAGCCGGGGATGCCCATGATGAAGTTGATACCCGCCACCCCTAACAACGTCAGCAGCGTGTCCATGTCGTCCTGATCGGCTTCGGCGTGGTTGGTGTAGCAAATGTCGCAACCCATGGGCACGCCCAGCAGCTTGCCGCAAAAGTGGTCTTCAAGACCGGCACGGATGATCTGTTTGCCGTTGTACAGATACTCCGGACCGATGAAGCCGACCACCGTGTTCACCAGAAATGGATTGAAGTGCCGGGCCACGGCATAGGCGCGGACTTCACAGGTTTGCTGGTCAATGCCGTGATGGGCATTGGCTGAAAGCGCGCTGCCTTGGCCGGTTTCGAAATACATCAGGTTCTGCCCAAGCGTTCCGCGATTCAGGCTCAGCCCAGCGTCATAACCTTCCTGCAACAGCTTCAGGTTGATGCCGAAGCTGGCATTAGCCGCTTCGGTGCCGGTAATGGACTGAAACACCAGATCCACCGGCACGCCACGATTGATCACCTCAATAGACGTCGTGACATGGGTCAGCACGCAGGCCTGAGTCGGGATGTCATAGCGCTGGATGATGGCGTTGAGCATCTCCAGCAGCGCGATGATCGAGGACGTGCTGTCTGTGGCCGGGTTGATGCCGATCATGGCGTCGCCATTGCCGTAGAGCAGCCCATCGAGAATGCTGGCAGCAATGCCTGAAGGATCATCGGTGGGGTGATTGGGTTGCAGGCGGGTCGAGAGTCGGCCGCGCAGGCCCATGGTGCCCCGGAAGCGAGTGACGACGCGGATTTTCTGCGCCACGAGCACCAGGTCCTGAACGCGCATGATTTTTGAGACTGCCGCGGCCATTTCCGGGGTCAGGCCGGGGGCCAGGGCGCGCAGACTGATTTCGTCCGCCGCATCACTGAGCAGCCAGTCGCGAAAGCCACCAACGGTGAGGTGACTGACCGGCGCAAATGCGGCGATGTCGTGAGTGTCGACGATCAAACGTGTGATTTCATCGTCTTCGTAGGGGATCAGCGCTTCTTCAAGAAAATGCTTGAGCGGGATATTCGCCAAGGCCATTTGCGCGGCGACCCGTTCGCCATCATTGGCCGCCGCCACGCCAGCCAGAAAGTCACCGGAGCGGGCCGGGCTGGCCTTAGCCATAACTTCCTTGAGGCTGTCGAAACGATAGGTCAGTGCGCCGACGGAATGAGCAAAGCTTGCCATACAGATTCTCCGTGACGATCCGCATCAGGCGCGGGTGAGGAAAGCAACGTAAGCAATTAATACTCCAACGTGGCGCAAGGTGGCAATTAGCTAGGCTGGCCTCTTCGCGAATGAGTTCGCTTCTGCCTGGAAATAGAGCCGCGTTCCAAAACAGCAATGGCCTCCGAGGAGGCCATTGCGGGTCAAACTGCCGGGTTTAGAAGAAGCCCAGCGGGTTGATGTCGTAGCTCACCAGCAGGTTTTTGGTTTGCTGGTAGTGCTCAAGCGCGACTTTGTGGGTTTCGCGGCCAACGCCGGACTTTTTATAACCACCGAACGCGGCGTGGGCCGGGTAGAGGTGATAGCAATTGGTCCACACGCGACCGGCCTTGATTGCACGGCCAACGCGGTAGGCGCGGTTGATGTCGCGGGTCCAGAGGCCAGCGCCCAGGCCGAACTCGGTGTCATTGGCGATGGCCAGGGCTTCTGCTTCGTCTTTGAAGGTCGTGACGCTGACAACTGGGCCGAAGATTTCTTCCTGGAACACGCGCATCTTGTTGTTGCCTTTGAGCAGGGTCGGCTGGATGTAATACCCGGTCGCCATGTCTCCTTCGAGTTTTTCCACCTGGCCGCCGGCCAGCAGCTCGGCACCTTCGCTCTGAGCGATTTCCAGGTAGGAAAGGATTTTGTCGAACTGCTGCTGCGAAGCCTGGGCGCCGACCATGGTTTCGGTGTCCAGCGGGTCGCCACGCTTGATTTTCAGCACCTTCTGCATCACGACTTCCATGAACTGCGGATAGATGGATTCCTGAATCAGCGCGCGGGAAGGGCAGGTGCAGACTTCGCCCTGGTTGAAGAACGCCAGCACGATGCCTTCAGCCGCCTTGTCGATGAACTCAGGCTCGGCGTTCATGATGTCTTCGAAGAAGATGTTCGGCGACTTGCCGCCCAGTTCCACGGTGGACGGGATGATGTTGTCAGCCGCCAGCTTCATGATGTGCGAGCCGACCGGGGTCGAGCCGGTGAAGGCAATCTTGGCGATGCGCTTGCTGCTGGCCAGCGCTTCGCCGGCTTCACGGCCATAGCCCTGAACGACGTTCAGAACACCCGGCGGCAGCAGATCACCGATCAGTTCCATCAACACGCTGATGCCCAGCGGGGTTTGTTCGGCGGGCTTGAGGACGATGCAGTTACCCGCAGCCAGGGCCGGAGCAAGTTTCCAGGCGGCCATCAACAGCGGGAAGTTCCACGGGATGATCTGGCCGACCACGCCCAGTGGCTCGTGAATGTGATAAGCAACAGTGTTGCCGTCGATTTCTGCCGCGCTACCTTCCTGGGCACGCAATACGCCAGCGAAATAGCGGAAGTGATCGACTGCCAGCGGGATATCCGCGTTCAGGGTTTCGCGCACGGCCTTGCCGTTGTCCCAGGTCTCGGTGATAGCCAGGATTTCGAGGTTTTGCTCGATACGGTCGGCGATTTTCAACAGGGCCAGCGAGCGAGCCTGCACTGAGGTCGAGCCCCAGGCTTCGGCTGCGGCGTGGGCGGCATCCAGTGCTTTTTCGATGTCTTCGGCAGTGGAACGCGGAAATTCAGCAATCGGCTTGCCGGTGACTGGCGAAGTGTTGGTGAAATATTGGCCTTTGACCGGGGCAACGAACTCGCCGCCGATATAGTTACCGTAACGCTCCTTGAAATTGATCAGAGCGCCTTCGGTACCGGGATGTGCGTAACGCATGGTGTTATCTCCTGATTCTTGTTGTTGGGGGAGCTGCGGCAAAACGGGTGTCAACGCGCAGTTGCGCTTGTTAAAGCGTAGAGCAAAGGGCGGGCCAGCGTGCCCAAAGCCCTGATTTAGGGGGTTGCTCCGGGATGAGTGGCAACACATTGCTGAGGATCGTGTCGCCGTTGGCGCAAGGGTGGGTGACACTTTGTGCCAGTTTCGATACGCAGGCCCCGACCTCGGATGAGTCGCGATTGCAAAGGCTGTCGGCCTGGAGGATGCTGGGCGACAACTCCTGTGGAGAATAATAAAAAGTGCACAGCAATCATCTGACCCGTCACGCCCAACAAGTGTTGACTGTTGCCAAAGGCAATGCCGAACTTCGCGGCCCCGGCAGCGATCCGTCCATTGTTCGCTCCTGGCTGCGCTGTCTGGACGATTACCATCTCGACCCGGCCCGCGCCAACGCCCCCGTGGTGCTCGAACACGACCGCGTGCTGGAAAGCCGCGAACGTCTGCAACAGGTATTGAGCATCGCCGGTCGGGAAATGAGCAGCCTGCATCAGCAGTTGGCCGATGGCCATGCGGTGTTGTTGACCGATGCTCGGGGGCTGATCCTCAACTGCGTCACTGCGCCAGCCGAACGCATGATTTTCGAACGCGCCGGACTATGGCTCGGCGCGGACTGGAGCGAGGCGTGCGAGGGCACCAATGGCATCGGGACTTGCCTGGTGGAGCGTCAGCCGCTGACCATTCATCGCGATGAGCACTTTCGCGGACGTCACACAGGATTGACCTGTTCGGCCAGTCCGGTGTTCGATCCCCATGGCAATTTGCTCGCTGTCCTCGACGTTTCATCCGCGCGAGATGACGTGTCCCGACAAAGCCAGTTTCATACCATGGCGTTGGTCAATCTGTCGGCGAAGCTCATCGAAAGCAGTTATTTTCGGCGCCATTTCGATAATCAATGGCTCTTGCGCTTTCATGTGCAGTCCGAATCCGTCGGGCTTTTCAGTGAAGGGATGCTGGCGTTCGATGGCGAAGGCCGCATCTGCGCATCGAATCAGAGTGCCTTGAATCTGCTGGGTCTTGAACGGGGTCAGTTGTTGGGTCAGCCGGTGGATATGTTTTTCGACTGTTCACTTAATGACCTGATGGGGCGCGCCAGCGCCGAGGCGCATACCCGTTGGCCATTGCGCGCCCGTGATGGCCGCGGTTTCTATGCCGCTTTGCGTGGTCAGGCGCCCTCAACTGGCAAAGCTGCGGCGGCGGTGCAGATCAAGCCTGCGATTCAACCCGTTGCGCCCGGCATCTGCCTGGGCGATGAAGGTTTGCAGGCTGATTTCCGCCGTGCGTTGCGGGTCTTTGAGCGTGACGTGCCCTTATTGATCAACGGCGAAACCGGTTCCGGCAAGGAGGCTTTCGCCAAGGCGGTGCATCAGGCCAGTCAACGTTCAAGCAAGGCGTTCGTTGCACTGAACTGCGCCGCAATCCCGGAAAGCCTCATTGAAAGCGAACTGTTCGGCTATCGCGGCGGCAGCTTCACCGGGGCGCGCAAGGAAGGCATGCAGGGCAAGTTGCAGCAAGCTGATGGCGGGACATTGTTTCTCGATGAAATCGGCGATATGCCCTTGGCCCTGCAAACCCGCTTGCTGCGGGTTCTGGAGGATCGGCTGGTGGTGCCCCTCGGCGGTGAGCCTCAAGCCGTAGATGTCCGAATCATCAGCGCGACCCACCGAAATCTGCTGGGGTGCGTGTCCGATGGCAGCTTCAGGGAAGACCTGTATTACCGGCTCAACGGGCTGGAAATTGCACTGCCCGCTCTACGCGAGCGCAGTGACAGATCTCAACTGCTGGATTTTCTCCTGGCTCAGGAAGCGGGTGGCCAGCGCGTCATGCTGGACGGCCAGGCGCGTCAGGCCTTGCTGGACTTCGCCTGGCCCGGCAACGTCAGGCAACTGCGCACGGTATTGCGCACCCTGGCTGCGTTATGTGACGACGAGCGCATCCGTTTCGATGATCTGCCCGCCGCCATTCGCATCGGCGCCGCGCCGATGGTTGCGCCACCGACGGTCGATCATCCTCTGGAAGACGCCGAGCGCGTTGCCCTGATCTCGACGCTGGAGTCGCACCGCTGGCACATGACTCACTGCGCCCGACAGTTGGGCATCAGCCGCAATACCTTGTATCGCAAACTGCGCAAGCACGGGATCGCTCGGTAAGAAAAGCTGGACCCTCTGCGTGAGCACGCCCAACAAACACTAAGTGTCATTTCACCTCCCCTGAGCTAACCTGCGCGGATGTTTTAAGAGGTGGTCATGCATATTCATATCCTTGGTATTTGCGGCACTTTCATGGGTTCGCTGGCGGTGCTCGCCAAAGAGTTGGGTCACCGGGTAACCGGGTCCGACGCCAATGTCTATCCGCCGATGAGTACGCAGTTGCAGGCTCAAGGCATCGAACTGACGCAGGGCTACGACCCGCAGCAGCTCGATCCCGCGCCTGATCTGGTCGTCATTGGCAACGCGCTGTCGCGTGGCAATCCAGCGGTCGAATACGTGCTGAACAAAGGCTTGCCTTATGTTTCCGGCCCGCAATGGCTCGCCGATCACGTACTGCAAGGTCGCTGGGTGCTGGCCGTGGCCGGCACCCATGGCAAGACCACGACCAGCAGCATGCTGGCCTGGGTGCTGGAACACGCGGGCATGAGCCCGGGTTTCCTGATAGGTGGTGTGCCGCAGAACTTTGCCGTGTCGGCCCGTTTGGGTGACACGCCATTCTTCGTGGTTGAAGCCGACGAATATGACAGCGCGTTTTTCGACAAGCGTTCCAAATTCGTTCATTACCGCCCGCGCACTGCGATCCTCAATAACCTTGAGTTCGATCACGCAGACATCTTCCCTGACCTGTCCGCTATCGAGCGCCAGTTCCACCATTTGGTGCGCACCATTCCCAGCGAAGGCCTGGTCATTCACCCGACCACCGAGCCTGCGCTGACGCGCGTCATTCAGATGGGCTGCTGGACGCCGGTGCAGACCACAGGTCAGAACGGTCAGTGGCAAGCGCGTTTGCTCAGCGAAGACGGTTCGCGTTTCGACGTCATCTTCGAGGGCGAGTCCCAGGGCACTGTGGACTGGGACATGACCGGCCAGCACAACGTGGCCAACGCCTTGGCTACCCTGGCCGCCGCCCGGCATGTGGGCGTCGTGCCGGCGCTGGGCGTCGAAGCGTTGAGCGCGTTCAAGAGCGTGAAGCGGCGCATGGAAAAAGTCGCCGAAGTTCGCGGTATCACCCTCTATGACGACTTCGCCCACCACCCGACGGCCATTGCCACCACGCTGGATGGCCTGCGCAAGAAGATCGGCGATGCACCCCTGATCGCAATCATCGAGCCGCGCTCCAATTCCATGAAGCTCGGTGCTCACCGCGACGGCCTGCCGCAAAGCGTGCAGCAGGCGGATCAAGTGGTGTGGTACGCCCCGGCCAATCTCGGTTGGGATTTGGCTGCGACTGCCGCACAGTGCCCGGTCCCGGCTGTAGTGTGTGATTCCCTGGAAGGCATCATCGCGCGAGTGAAAAGCCAGGCTCAGCCCGGTACGCATATTGTGATCATGAGCAACGGAGGCTTCGGCGGCTTGCACGGCAAACTGGCCGAGGCGTTGCAATGAGCGGCCCGGAACGCGTCACTGTTGCCATGACCGGAGCGTCTGGCGCGCAGTACGGCTTGCGCTTGCTCGATTGCCTTGTGCGCGAAGATCGGGAAGTCCACTTTCTGATTTCCAAGGCCGCTCAGCTGGTCATGGCCACCGAGACGGATGTCTTGCTGCCACCCAAGCCGACGATGATGCAAGCGTTCCTCACTGAATACACCGGTGCTGCAGCAGGGCAGATTCGCGTGTACGGCAAGGAAGACTGGATGTCGCCCGTGGCCTCGGGCTCGGGTTCGCCCAGCGCCATGGTCGTGGTGCCTTGCTCGACCGGCACCTTGTCTGCAATTGCCACCGGTGCGTGCAATAACCTGATCGAACGGGCGGCGGATGTCACGCTCAAGGAGCGTCGCCAACTGATTCTGGTGCCGCGTGAAGCACCGTTTTCCAGCATTCATCTGGAAAACATGCTGAAGCTGTCAAACCTGGGCGTAGTGATTCTTCCGGCTTCGCCCGGCTTTTATCACCAGCCGCAAACGATCGACGACTTGATCGACTTCGTCGTCGCCCGGATTCTCAACGTGCTGAACATCCCGCAGGACATGCTACCGCGCTGGGGTGAGCATCATTTGAGCGCCGATGAGTAAGCTGCTGCTGGTGGCGTTGGCGCTGATCCTGACCGGCTGCGCCACCGCCCGCACGCTCAATGCGGCGCAACCGGGCGCACCGGTGGTGTACGCCGGGACGCGGCTGGATCTTTATGCGATGCGGGGCGGCTGTTGCGCCATGGACCGATTCGGCGCAGAAGCGCCGAGTTATCCGGGCCTGGATCTGCCCGGCAGCGCGGTGCTCGATACGTTGTTGCTGCCGTTGTCGTTGCTCACTGCGCTGGGCGTTGGTTTTCAGGCGACGGGCGGGCTGTAGGCGAGGTGGGCGCACACGTGCTGGCGAAGGCATTCACGGACAAGACGTAGGGGTTGAACGCTCTGGCGTCTTCACGAGCAAATTCCCACACAGCACTACTTCCCCAGTTTTCTCAATTCATCCGATTCCACGATCCGCACGCCCGGCTGCTCTTCCAGGGCCAGGCGCCACAGCGCCCGAGCCAGGCTGCAAGCTTCGATGGCGCCATATTTTCCGGGGATCAACTTGGCGATGGGCGCGGCGAGTTGTTCGGCCAGGCGGGTTTCATTGCGGTTGCCCACCAGCAAGGAAGGACGGGCGATGGTCAGCTGCGGCCAGTCTTGGGCTTTGAGCGCTTGCTCCATTTCGCCTTTGGTGCGGCTGTAGAACACGCTTGAGTCAGGATCGGCATTGATGGCGCTGATCACCACCAAATGGCGTGCGCCCATTGCTCTGGCCCGATTGGCAAAAGCGACCACCAGATCCAGATCGATAGCGCGGAACGCGTCCTGTGAGCCCGCCTGTTTGATGGTGGTGCCCAGGCAGCAGAAGGCGATGTCGACCTGACCGCTGAGGGAGGGCAGCAAGCTTGTTAAGTCACCCACGGGGTTTTCCAGGCGTGGATGCTCTGCCAATGGCCGGCGAGTCGGGGCCAGCACGCGGCTTACCGTCGGTTCATTGAGCAGGCGATCCATCAAATGTTCACCGGTCAGGCCGGTGGCACCGGCGAGCAGGATGTGTTGTGGCGTCAGGTACATAGAATTCTCCCTTTCTGGACAGCTTAGTGGCTGCCAACGGTCTTCGCTTCCTTGCGAGTCGTTACAGTATTAAGTGCGCGTTCTGCCTGGTTTTTGCGCAGCAGGTTCCAGCGAGCGATGACGCCCTTGGGTGCCCAGATCTGCGGTTCGGAGGCGTCGAAATTATCTGCCAGTTCGCGTTCGGCGACATAAGCCTTTGCTTCGCCGAAGGCCTGTTGCAAGTCATCTGTTTCCCCCAGTGCCCTGGAAAACAGTGCATCACCGAAATAAGTGAAGTCAGCTTCTTCGGAGCAACCGAACGATACCCGGTCTTCGCGAGATGCGGTGATGACCATGGTGCGATCGTCTTTGAGCGATGGGATGAACCCGCCGGAATAGCACGCTGAAATCACCACTACCTTGTCCCGGTTTTTCAGGGGCGCCATGACTGCGGCCAGTTCATCGGCGGGTAGATCCGCCAGCTCAATGCGTGGCTGATCCAGTACCAGTTCGTGCTCTTGGGTGCCGTGGCTGGTCAGGTAAATGAACACCAGATCTTCCGGTCCGCTGCGTTGCGCCAGCACTCGTATGGCGCGGCTGATGTTTTCTCGGGTCGCCAATGGCCGGTCGATCATGTGGTCACGATGGTTGACCAGGCTTATCTGCCCGTAAGCGCCAAACCGCGATGCCAGCAGGTTGCTGACAAAGTCAGCTTCACGCAGGAAGACGCTTTGCTTGCCGTCGCCGCCCACCACGAGGGTGAACAGTTCCACGGCAGGTGTGGAGACGGGAACGGCGGCCAGGGCTTTTTCCAGCAGGGGCCCTTGGGCGAGCATGCCGACTTCCAAGGCATCGGGCAGAAGTTTGTCCTGGGCATCACGCGTGCGCTGGCTGTTGACCCAGGTTCCGCTCTGAACGACGCCTTGCGCGGAGGTCAATACGCCTTTGCCCTGGTAGGCATCATCGGCAAACTCACCGACGTAGGTGCTGCCATCGACCAGGCGCAGGCGGCCTTGTCCAGAGAAGCGCCAGTTACTGAATTCACCCTCGTAATGACTGCCGTCGTTGCCGATCAACTCGCCTTTGCCATTGAGCGCGCCATCCTTGAACTGGCCCACCCACACGTCGCCATCGCTGTTTTCGTAGCGACCGTGGCCGTTGAGCTGGTTGTTGACGAAACCGCCGACGTATTGATCGCCATCAGCGCTGTTGAAGCTGCCAATGCCTTGCAACTGACCGTTGACGAAATTGCCGCTGAATTGATTGCCGCTGGCGTCGCTGCGCTGACCTTCGCCGTTGGGCTTGCCGTGCGAGAACTGGCCTTGATACTGGCTGCCGTCGTCGAGTTCCAGGCGGCCCAGGCCGTCGTACAGGTCAGCCTTGAACGCACCGCGATAGGTCAGGCCCTTTTCTTTGAGCGTGCCTTCGCCCTCACGCCTGCCCAGCTTGAAACCACCTACATAACTGCCGCCACTGGTGGTCAGTGTGCCTTGCCCATCGAACAGACCGTTGGCGAAGCCGCCTTTATAGACATCCCCGTTGCTGGCGTGCCATTCGCCCTGGCCATGCCACTGGCCATCCTGGAATTGCCCGGCGTACCAACTGCCATTGGGATAATCGATTCGCCCCTGGCCTTGCAGCAAACCGTTGACCACATCGCCCCGGTAACGCCCGCCATCGGGCAAGCGTGCATCAGGTGGGGACAGCGGTTCGCCGTCACCGCAGGCAGCGATTAAGAGAGACAGAGCCAATGGAACAAGCGCGCGCATGGAAGATCCCGAAAAATATGATGCCAGGCGTGTTTCGAACTTGCCCGAACAGGCGCCGTCGCACAGCCGGTGGGAGTATGCCGCAGCCAGGAAGAGAGACGAAACAGTCTGTAACGACTGTTTCGTGCTTTAACAGTGTTAGACGAAGCACATCGACAGGGGTTCGGCGATAAAGGCGGGTTTGTCCTGACCGTCAATCTCCAGTGTGGCCGTGGCTTTGAGCAGCCATTGGCCCGGTTTTTTCTCGGTGACTTCAGTCAGCTCAACTTTTAGACGAACGCGCGAGTCGACCTTCACTGGCTGGATGAAGCGCACGCTGTCCAGTCCGTAGTTGACTACCATCTTCAAGCCTTCCGGCAACACCAACAGGTTCTCCATGAGCTTGGGAATCAACGACAGGGAAAGAAAACCGTGGGCAATGGTCCCGCCGAACGGTGTCTGGGCGGCCTTGACCGGGTCTACGTGAATGAATTGAAAATCGCCAGTGGCTTCGGCGAACAGGTTGATACGCTCCTGATCAATGGTCAGCCACTCGGAATATCCCAGCTCCTTGCCGACATGATTCTTAAGCTCTGCAACAGGTACAAAGGGCATAGGCACTCTCCT
This sequence comes from Pseudomonas sp., assembly GCA_036387095.1. GTDB lineage: Bacteria > Pseudomonadota > Gammaproteobacteria > Pseudomonadales > Pseudomonadaceae > Aquipseudomonas. The sequence goes on along the minus strand of DASVUK010000078.1, from coordinate 6,105 downwards.
TGTCTTAATCATCTTCTTTTTTGTATTACTGCTTTTTCTTGTTTTTGCGTAGGATTTTGCCTTCGCAGGTGAAATCCAAGATCAGCAGAGGGTTGATGATTGGTCAAGGGACGGCTGCCTAAGTGCAGCTTTGCGAATGCCGATCCATAGCCACCGTGGCAGCGTGCTTATAATGTCGCGCCCATTTGCTGGAGCTATTTATGTTGTTACGGGGTTTAACCTGGCTGGTGCTGTTCCAATTGCTGGGCACTGCGCTCAATCATTTATTTTTGTCGATACTGCCCGGTCCGATCATCGGGCTGGTCCTGATGCTGGTTTATCTGATGGTGCGTGGCGAGGTCAGTGAGCCCATCAGCCTGGCGGCCAGCAGCCTGCTGCGTTACTTGCCTTTGTTGCTGGTGCCGCCCGCCGTGGGCGTGATGGTCTATGCAACAGCCATCGCTCAGGATTTCTGGGCCATCGTGGGGTCGCTCGTGCTGTCACTGCTTATTTCCTTGGCATTCGCGGGATGGCTGATGCAAAAACTTATCGAGCGTCAGACACGCCGCAGGGAGCCTTCATGAATCTGGACTGGCACGGCGCCGCAATGTCGGTGATCCATCATCCATTGTTCGGCATTGCCATCACCCTTGGGGCTTATCAGTTAGTGCTGGCGGGCTACGAGAAGACCCGTTGGGTTTTTCTCCAGCCGGTGCTGGTGTCGATGTTGGTGGTCATCGCGGTTTTGCTCGGCTGCGGCTTGAGCTACGCCGAATATCGTAAAAGCACTGAAATTCTCAGCATCCTCCTGGGACCGGCAACCGTTGCCCTGGCCGTGCCGCTGTTTCTGAATTTGCGCAGGATTCGACAGTTATTGTGGCCGACTTTAACTACGCTGGTACTGGGCGGCGTATTCGCAACGGGGCTGTGCGTGTTTCTGGGCTGGCTGTTCGGCGCTGATCACATGATCCTGATGACGATGGCGCCCAAGTCGGTGACTTCGCCCATCGCCATGCTGGTGGCCGAACAGATAGGTGGCGTGGCGGCGCTGGCGGCGGTGTTCGTCTTGATTACCGGTGTGATTGGCGCAATATTCGGGCCAGGCCTGCTGACGTTCGTGGGTGTGAACAGTCCTGCCGCCCGAGGCATGGCGCTGGGGTTGACGGCTCACGCGGTGGGTACTTCGGCGGCGTTGCAGGAAGGCGAGGAGTGTGGCGCTTTTGCCGCATTGGCTATGAGTCTGATGGGTGTCGCGACGGCGTTGTTTCTGCCGCTGGCGGTGTCTTTGGTCGTTTAAAGGTGCATTTGTATGACGTTACCGCTTTTTCCGCTCAATGCTGTTCTGTTCCCCGGTTGCGTGCTTGATCTGCAATTGTTCGAGGCCCGTTATCTGGACATGATCGGCCGCTGCATGAAGCAGGGCGAAGGCTTCGGCGTGGTGTGTATCACGCAAGGCCAGGAGGTCGGCGATACACCGGCAGGCTATTCGCTGATCGGCTGTGAGGCCTTGGTACGTGATTTTCAGCAGCAGGAAAACGGCCTGCTGGGAATACGTGTCGAAGGTGGGCGGCGTTTTCGTGTGCTCAGTACCGAAACCCAGCGCGATCAACTGCTCGTGGCCCACGTGCAATGGCTGGAGGAACCAGAGGAGCAGCCATTGCAGGAGGAAGACGCGGATATGGTCGCCCTGCTTGCTGCGTTGGCCGAGCATCCCATGGTGGCGGCGCTGAACATGGGCCTGACCGCCAACGGGCAGCAATCACTGGCCAATCAACTGGCCTATCTGCTGCCGTTTACCGAGCAAGACAAAATCGAACTGCTGGAGATCGATGACGCTGAAGAGCGTCTTGATGCAATCCAGGAACTGCTCGATGAAATGCAGGGCGATCTGCAGGCATGAGCTGGTTTCAGTATTGATAGCGCAAGATGGCATGGGGCAGTGAGTGCAGGGCGAAGGCGCTGAACAGCGCTATCAGCGCCGGCAGCACCAGCCACCAAACGCGCACCGGCAAGGCGTTCAGCGACGTATCGCGCTGAACGAAAGCCAGACTCGCTGCGCATACACAGAAGGCCAGCATCATTCCGGCCAATACGTCCGTCGGCCAATGCACCCCCAGATAAACCCGGGACATGGCGATAGATAGCGCTGGAATGCCACCCAGCAGCAGCCAGGTCAGGCGTAGTCGAACGGGCTGCCCGCGTCCGGCCAAAACCGCCAGGGTCATGAACAAGCCAAATGCTGCCGAACTGTGTCCGCTGGGCATGCTGTAGGTGGTAAGCGGTTCAAGCAGCACCTCAGGCCGGGCCCTTGCAAACAGGTATTTCATGCTGCCGTTGACGACGGCGCACCCTAACGTCGTTGCGCCCGCAAACAGTGCATGACGCCATTGTCGGGTGACCAGCAGCAGAAGCAGCAACAACGCAGCGGCGAAGAACTGGGTCCGAAAGTCTCCCAGCCCTGTCACCACAATCACAAAGTCATCGGCTGCCGCGCTGCGGTGTTCCTGGACCAGGGTCATCAGTCCGTTATCGAACTGAGTCAGATAAGGCCATCCCAGAAAAAGACCACCCAACATGATTCCGCTGACCAAAGCGATGACCTTGGTGGCATAACGCTTGCCCCGCAGGCTGCTCTGTACTGCCACGGCCAGCAGCACGGCCATCCCGCCGCCAACCACCGCCGCTTGCGGCCAGAAACCCTCCGGCAACGGCAGGCGAACCGCCGCACCGGCTGCCCACCCTGGCAACAGGTACACGATCGACCATCCCGCCGCCGCTATGATGCTCACCGCAGCGAAGCGCGGGAACGGCATGTCGAACATGCCGGCCACCATGGGCAGCATGGGCCGCAGCGGCCCAATGAAGCGTCCGACCAGCAAACTGGCGATGCCGTAACGCTGAAAGTAAGTTTCCGCGCCGCCAATCCATTCCGGATGATGGCGCAGGCCTGGCAAGCGCCGAATGTTCTGGTGAAATTTTCGGCCCAGAAAATAGGACACAGCGTCGCCCAGCAAGCCGCCGGCGAATCCAAGCAGCAGAACCTCACCCAGCGGCAGCACACCGCTGCCGGCCAGTGCAGCGACGGCAAACAGCAACACCGTACCCGGCACGATAATCCCGGCGATTGCCAGGCATTCAATGAATGCCACCACAAAAATGGCCACGCTCAGCCACGAAGGGTTTGCCGCCAGCCAGCCGGTGATGCTATCGAGCCATGGCCCCATGGGTCAGTTTCCTTGATCGATTAAAAAGTAGTCGCGGCCTTCGACCTGACCGCGTCGCAGCGGGTTCCTCGTGCAGAAACGGGCATATTCAGCGTCGACGAAGCGGTACAAGAGGTGCTCGTCGCGACCGGTCGGAATGCCCAGGCGTGTGGTCTGGATGATCGCGTCGGGTGTCTGGCCGACATCTTCAACCAACAACAGCTCAGGATCGAAGCGCCTGGCGTCCCACATCGGGACCTTCAGGCCGAGGGCCTTGCATAGCAGGGTCTGGCCGGCACACAGGCGTTCTGGCGGGCGGATCGCACCGCTGGCGTCGGGATTGTTCAGCTGCATCTGCGCAAGACTGTTGGCGTCCGAGACCTCATCGATCCAGGGGAAGGCGGATTTGATCAACACCGCGTTGCCCGGTCCTTCGGCGCTGAAGTTAAGCGAATCCCCGCCCCGTGCGTAATACATGTAGATGTGACCGCCGTCGAGAAACAGCGCCTTGCGTTTCTCGGTGTAGCCCAGCGAGGCGTGGCTGCCCTTTTCAGCGCAGTAATACGCCTCAGTCTCGATGATTCGCGCCGCCAGCCAAAGCTCGCCCACCTTGTGCCGAATGACCTTGCCCAACAGTGAGCGGGCCAAAAGCTGAGCATCGCGGTGAAAGAAACTGTCGGGGAGGGCGTCAGGCATCAGGGCACATGAGATGGCAACCGGTGGGCGCTGATCATAGCAATTTCAGTCTTAATTGGAGCTGAATAGAGCGTGGGAAGAATTGCAATACTCGTCACCCCGCCAATTCGGCGTGTGTTCAGCACCGAAATTCGGCCTGGAAGGTACTCCATCCCCTGTTTTTGCACTGTTCTCGACCATCCGCCTGTCTGCGCTGTCGTTAGTGCCCAGTGACAGCTATAATCGGCCGCTTTCCTCTATGCCAAGACCTCTGAGACCATGACTGAGTCTGTTCTTGACTACATGACCCGCCTGGGTCAAGCCGCCCGCGAAGCTTCCCGCGTGATTGGCCGTGCCAGCACTGCGCAGAAGAATCGCGCCCTGTTGGCCACGGCGGTCGCGCTGGATGAAGCCCGCGACCAATTGTCTGCTGCCAACGACATGGACCTGGCCGCTGGCCGCGCCAATGGGCTTGAGCCGGCAATGCTTGAACGCCTGGCCCTGACCCCCGCACGGATCGACAGCATGATCGTCGGGTTGCGTCAGGTGGCGAACCTTCCGGACCCGGTCGGCGCAATTCGCGACATGAGCTTTCGCCCGTCCGGTATCCAGGTCGGCAAGATGCGTGTCCCGCTGGGCGTAGTCGGGATCATCTATGAGTCGCGGCCCAACGTGACCATCGACGCCGCGAGCCTGTGCCTGAAGTCTGGCAACGCGACCATTCTGCGCGGTGGCTCTGAGGCGATCCATTCGAACAAAGCCATTGCCGCCTGCATACAGCGCGGCCTTGCTGAGGCCAATCTGCCGGCCGCAGTCGTTCAGGTTGTGGAAACTACCGACCGCGCCGCCGTTGGTGCGTTGATTACCATGCCCGAGTTCGTGGACGTTATCGTTCCTCGTGGCGGCAAAGGCTTGATCGAGCGCGTCAGCCGCGATGCGCGAGTGCCGGTCATCAAGCACCTGGACGGCATCTGCCATGTTTATGTCAGTGCCCACGCCGACCTGCCCAAGGCCCAGCGCATTGCGTTCAACGCCAAGACGTATCGTTACGGGATATGTGGTGCCATGGAAACCCTGCTGGTCGATCAGACCATCGCAGCCGAGTTCCTGCCTCCGATGGCTGCCCAGTTCCGGGAAAAAGGCGTCGAGCTGCGCGGTTGCGAGCGCACCTTGGGGCTGATTGAAGCGAACGTCGCGACGGAAGACGACTGGAATACCGAATACCTGGCGCCGATTCTTTCGATCCGCATTGTGACCGGACTGGATCAGGCCATCGAACATATCAACCACTATGGCTCGCATCACAGCGATGCCATCGTCTCCGATCATCAGGGGCAAGTGCGGCGTTTCATGGCCGAAGTCGACTCCAGCTCGGTGATGGTCAATGCGCCCACCAGCTTTGCCGACGGCTTTGAATACGGATTGGGTGCCGAGATCGGCATTTCTACTGATAAGCTGCACGCCCGCGGTCCGGTCGGTCTCGAAGGTCTGACCTGTGAGAAGTACATCGTGATCGGTGATGGCCAGTTGCGTGGACAGGAGCCAGTCTGACTTGAGCGAGCCTGAACGGCACGCCGCTGCGCTGACGCCCAAACGTATCGGCATTCTTGGCGGCACGTTTGATCCGGTGCACATCGGACATTTACGCGGTGCACTGGAAGTCGCCGCGCTGCTTGAACTGGATGAGTTGCGTCTGACGCCCAGCGCCCGGCCGCCTCATCGCGACACGCCAAGCGTTTCAGCGCAGGACCGTCTGGCGATGGTCCGTTGCGCTGTTGCCGGGGTGCCGCCTTTGACGGTGGATGACCGCGAACTGAAGCGGGACAAGCCGTCGTACACCATCGATACGCTGGAATCGATGCGGGCCGAATTGGCCGCAGAGGATCAGTTATTCCTGTTGCTGGGTTGGGACGCCTTTTGTGGGCTGCCGACCTGGCATCGGTGGGATGAATTGCTGGAGCACTGCCATATCGTGGTGTTGCAGCGCCCGGACGCGGACAGCGAGTCACCTGATGCCATGCGCAATCTGTTGGCGGCTCGCGCAGTCAGCGATCCAAAGGCCCTGAAAGGGCCGGGCGGAAAAATTACTTTCGTCTGGCAGACACCCTTATCCGTGTCTGCCACCCAGATCCGCCAACTGCTGGCCAGCGGGAAGTCGGTACGTTATCTGGTGCCAGACGCGGTACTGGCCTATATCGAAGCGCACGGGCTGTACCATGCGCCGAAAAACTGAGGGAACGCCCCACAA
>DASVUK010000077.1:0-2621 GCA_036387095.1 Pseudomonas sp. | reverse complement strand
CGTAGCTCTGCGTCGTTTCAAGCGCTCCTGCGAAAAAGCCGGTGTTCTGGCTGAAGTTCGTAGCCGCGAATTTTACGAGAAGCCGACTTCTGAGCGTAAGCGTAAAGCAGCAGCCGCTGTTAAGCGTCACGCCAAGAAAGTTCAGCGCGAACAGCGCCGCGCCGTTCGCCTGTATTAATTTACAGACGTCCGTCGCAAGCTTCTGCAACGCCCGGCCTCAAAGCCGGGCTAGCGGCAGTTAAAGCACAGCATAACGCCACATTGACAGAGCCGACTGCATCGCACATGCGACATAGTCATTCAGTCAAAGCACGTCCAGCCTGAAATTCAGGCCACTTTGGTTACGTCGATACCGACGAGAGCAAATCAAGGTGCATGACGAGTATGCCTTGATGACCTTCGCAAGAAGTTCAGCCAAGGCAGCGTCCTCCTCGACCGCTGAGCGACAACCAAGGCCGTAGGCCGAAGTAAAACTCGCAGCCTTCAGCTCGAAACAGCAGCCGAACAAAAAAATACAAAGCCCTGACTGCCTGATCTATACAGATACCCACAGGTGGATTTGCTGGCAGCTACTCTTCCAGATAATGATGAGTCGGTACTGGTACTCAATGGCGCGTGTCTTTCTGGCATGATCCACAGACCAGCCAACCGTCGCTGCATTCTGGATTCGCCACGATGTTCACGGCGAAACGCTTGATGATGAGAACACCATGGCCGGGCTGATTCCCCAGAGCTTCATTGATGACCTTCTGAACCGCACCGACATCGTCGATGTTGTCAGCTCACGTCTGCAATTGAAGAAAACCGGGAAGAATTACAGCGCCTGCTGCCCGTTCCATAAAGAAAAGACACCGTCGTTCAGCGTAAGCCCCGACAAGCAGTTCTACTATTGCTTCGGTTGCGGCGCTGGCGGCAATGCCCTCGGCTTCATCATGGATCACGACAACCTGGACTTCCCCCAGGCCGTCGAAGACCTTGCCAAAGCCGCCGGCATGGAAGTACCCCGAGAGCAAAGCGTCAAAGGCCAGAAACCACGCCAGCCGACCGACTCGCCGCTGTATCCGCTGCTCACAGCCGCAGCGGAATTTTACCGCCAGGCGCTGAAGAGCCATCCGACCCGCAAATCTGCGGTGGATTATCTGAAAGGCCGAGGCCTGTCAGGCGAAATCGCTCGGGACTTCAGCCTTGGCTTCGCTCCGCCAGGCTGGGATAACCTGAACAAGCATTTAGGCAGCGATACCCTTCAGCAAAAGGCCATGATCGATGCCGGCCTGCTGATTGAAAACGCGGAAACCGGCAAACGGTATGACAGGTTTCGTGATCGTGTGATGTTTCCGATCCGGGACAGTCGAGGCCGGGTTATCGCCTTTGGTGGCCGCGTTCTGGGAGATGATAAGCCCAAGTACCTGAACTCACCGGAAACACCGGTATTTCACAAGGGCCAGGAACTGTACGGCCTGTTCGAAGCCCGCAAGTACAACCGCAGCCTCGACGAAATCATTGTCGTCGAAGGCTATATGGACGTGATCGCCCTGGCTCAACAGGGCCTGCGCAACGCGGTCGCGACACTGGGCACCGCAACAAGCGAAGAACACTTGAAGCGCCTGTTCCGGGTCGTGCCAAACGTGCTGTTCTGCTTCGACGGCGACCAAGCTGGCCGCAACGCCGCATGGCGCGCGCTGGAAGCAACGCTGTCCAGCCTCCAGGACGGGCGCCGCGCCCGATTTTTGTTTTTGCCCGAAGGCGAAGACCCCGACACGCTGGTGCGCTCGGAAGGCACGGACGCGTTCAAGGCGCGTATCAACCAGCACGCACAACCGCTGGCCGATTACTTCTTCGAGCAATTGACCAAAGAAGCTGACCCGCGCTCACTGGAAGGCAAGGCCCATATGGCCACCCTTGCAGCACCGCTGATCGACAAGGTGCCCGGCGCGAACCTTCGCACACTGATGCGTCAGCGCCTGACAGAAATAACCGGGCTCAATAGCGAAGCCGTCAGTCAGCTAGTGCAGAACGCCCCAGCCGAAGCGCCGCCCAGCTACGACCCGAACATCGATTATGACGCCATGCCCGACTATGCTGATTATCAGCAGCCTGGCGGATATGAAGGGCAGCAGGACTGGACGCCGAAAAAAGCTGGCGGCCAAGGGCAGAAAAAGTGGGAAAAGAAGCCATGGGACAAAAAAGGCAAGCGCCCAGACTACGAACCACGTGTCCCGCGCACGCCGACCACCGTCGAACCACCAACGCTGACAGCTTTACGGACGCTATTACATCATCCGGAGCTTGCAGCCAAGGTTGAAGATGCCAGTCATTTCGCGGCAGAAGATCACATTTATGCACAATTGTTGGTGGCTTTGCTTGAAGCGCTGCAAAAAAACCCCAACTTAAGGTCATTGCAATTGATTGCACGCTGGCACGGCACCGAACAAGGTCGCCTGTTGCGAGCACTGGCAGAAAAGGAATGGCTGATCGAGGCCGATAACCTTGAACAGCAGTTTTTCGACACTATAACTAGTTTATCCGCCCGCCAACGCGAGCGTAGCCTGGAACATCTGATCAAGAAGGCACGTCAGACCGAGTTGAGCGCTGAAGAGAAAATTCAGCTGCGTGACCTGCTA
>DASVUK010000076.1:0-9684 GCA_036387095.1 Pseudomonas sp. | reverse complement strand
TCCTGAAGGCAGATGACGTCGGCATTCTGAGCCTGCAGCCAACTGAGCAAACCACGCTCGACTGCGGCCTGAATGCCATTTACGTTCACACTGATGATCCGCATAAATGGCCCCAAAAATCACGTGCGTGTATGATACCCGAGCTCTACCTAATTAGCTAAATCCGTGGTATTCGGGGCTTTTTTCATGCAAGCGTATCAGCGCGATTTCATTCGTTTTGCCATCGATCGCGGGGTTTTGCGCTTCGGTGAGTTCACTCTCAAGTCCGGCCGCACCAGTCCGTACTTCTTCAATGCCGGTCTGTTCAACACCGGTTCCGCCCTGGCACAGCTGGGTCGTTTCTATGCGGCAGCGGTGATCGAAAGCGGTATTTCATTCGACGTGCTCTTTGGTCCTGCCTACAAGGGAATCCCTCTGGCGGCCACGACGGCCGTGGCTTTGGCTGAACATCACGGGATGGATTTGCCGTGGTGTTTCAACCGCAAGGAGGCCAAGGCCCACGGCGAAGGCGGCAGTCTGGTGGGTGCGCCCTTGACCGGTAATGTCTTGATCATCGATGACGTCATCACCGCTGGCACCGCCATTCGAGAGGTCATGCAGATCATCGAAGGCCAGGAAGCAACAGCGGCAGGCGTGTTGATTGCGCTTAATCGTCAAGAGCGCGGCAATGGCGAGCTTTCGGCGATTCAGGAGGTCGAACGCGACTTCGGCATCCCGGTGGTGAGCATTGTGTCCCTGAATCAGGTTCTGCAATTCCTCGCGGATGATCCGCAACTCAAGCAGCATTTGCCTGCTGTCGAGGCCTACCGCGCTCAGTACGGGATATAAAGGAGGCTCATGCAAGTTCAGCCTGTAAGCGCGGCGTCAAAGGGGTGCCATGCGTAGATTGAGCGTTATATACCTCAGTCTGGCGCTGGGTCCGGTGTTTTTTTCTGTCGCGTGCCAGGCTGCCGAGGCGCCTGAAACCCTGCTTTATCGTTACGTAGATAACCGCGGGGTGACCGTCCTGGATCGTCAGGGCGTACCGCCCGAATATGCCGCCAAGGGTTATGAAGTGCTCAATACGCGCGGACGCGTGGTGCAGGTTGTGCCTGCCCCGCCGACTGCCGAGCAACTTGAGCAAGCGCAAACCGCGAAAGCCAAGGCCGCTGCGGATGCACAATTGTTGCGCCTGTATAGCAGTGTTGAAGACGTAGACCGAGCCAAGGCTCGCAAACTTGCCGAGCTGGATGCGCTGATCGACGTGGCCAGGGGCAATATCCTGAACCTGAATGCCCAGCAAGGTGGCCTGCAAAAACAGGCCGCTGACCAGGAGCGGGCGGGCCGGGCTGTACCGCAAACCCTGATCGACCAGCTAGGCGACCTACGCACTCAGCAGCAAAGCCTACGGATGGACATTGAGCGCAACCAGGCCTTACGGGTTCAGGCTGAAACAACCTTTGCCATTGATCGAGCGCGGGTCAAGAAACTGCTGACCCATTAAAAAAGCCCTGACAGCATCCTGGCAGGGCTTTTTCATACAACGTCAATGCATCCGGCGCTCAATCAATGCCGCTTGCGATTGGTGATCTGTGTACCCACGCCGCTGTCAGTGAAGATCTCCAGCAGCACTGCGTTTGGCACACGACCATCAATGATGTGCGAGCTGTTGACGCCACCTTGAACTGCTTCCAGCGCGCAACGAATCTTGGGCAGCATACCGCCGTAGATAGTGCCGTCGGCAATCAGGCTGTCCACTTGCTCGGTCGTCAGCCCCGTCAGAACTTCGCCCTGCTTGTTCATCAGGCCGGCGATGTTGGTCAGCAGGATCAGTTTCTCGGCCTTGAGAGCCTCTGCAACCTTGCCAGCCACCAGATCGGCGTTGATGTTGTAGGACTCACCGTTGGGGCCTACGCCAATCGGCGCGATGACGGGAATGAAATCGCCTTTTACCAGCATGTTCAGCAAATCGGTATTTACCCCGACCACTTCGCCGACCTGACCAATATCGATGATTTCAGGCTTGGTCATTTCCGGCGTCTGACGTGTAACCGTGAGCTTTCTCGCACGAATCAGCTCGGCGTCTTTGCCTGTCAGGCCGATGGCACTGCCGCCATGACGGTTGATCAGGTTGACGATGTCCTTGTTGACCTGCCCGCCAAGGACCATCTCCACAACATCCATGGTTTGCGCATCGGTTACGCGCATTCCGTCGATGAAGTGGCTTTCGATGGACAGACGCTTGAGCAGGTCGCCGATTTGCGGCCCCCCGCCATGAACGACCACCGGGTTGATTCCGACCGCTTTCATCAACACGATGTCGCGCGCAAAGCCGGTTTTCAGCTCATCGCTCTCCATGGCGTTGCCGCCGTACTTGATCACCAGCGTCTTGCCGACAAAACGGCGAATGTAGGGCAGCGCTTCGGACAATACCTTGGCGACGTTGGCTGCGGAATCACGTTCGAGGGTCATTCAGGGCTCCAGTCAAAGGGAAAAACAATCAGAAAGGCAGTTCGAGGTCCGGCGCGACTTTTTTCAGCTCGGCGTGGAACACGTCCTTGATTCGCTGCAACTCGGCTTCGGTTTCAGCTTCGAAACGCAGCACCAGCACCGGCGTGGTGTTAGATGCGCGAACCAGACCCCAGCCTTGCGGGTAGTCGACACGAACGCCGTCGATGCTGGTCAGTTTGGCGTCGCCCCATTGAGCGTCTTTTTCAAGGGCTTCAATGATGCTGAACTTGGTGACGTCAGTGACCTTGATGTTGATTTCAGGGGTCGAGATGTCGTTCGGGAAGGTTTCGAACAGCTCTTCGGCGGTCTGAGACTCCTGGCTGAGGATTTCCAGCAGGCGTGCAGCGCTGTAGATACCGTCGTCGAAACCGAACCAACGCTCCTTGAAGAAGATATGGCCGCTCATTTCACCGGCCAGCAACGCGCCGCTTCTGCGCATTTCTTTCTTGATCAGGGAATGACCGGTCTTCCACATCACCGGACGACCGCCATGCTGACTGATCAGCGGTGTCAGGCGACGGGTACATTTCACGTCGAAAATAATGTCGGCGCCCGGATTGCGCTTGAGGACGTCCAGTGCGAACAGCATCAGCAAACGGTCGGGGTAGACCACGTTGCCTTTGTTGGTCACGACGCCGACACGGTCGCCATCGCCATCGAAGGCAAGGCCCAAATCAGCGCCGGTTTCCTTGACCTTGGCGATCAGGTCCTGCAGGTTTTCCAGTTTGCCCGGATCCGGGTGGTGGTTAGGGAAGTTGCCGTCCACTTCAGCGAACAGCGAAATCACCTCACAGCCCAGCGCCTCGATCAGTTGTGGCGCGATGACGCCAGCGGCACCATTGCCGCAGTCCACGACGACTTTCATTTTGCGGGCCATGACGATGTCGTCCTTGATCTGCTTGTAGTAGCGATCAAGGATGTCGACTTTGGTCACGCTGCCTTTTTGCGAGGTCAGGTTGCCGGTCTTGATGCGCTCGTGAAGCGCCTGAATCTGCTCGTTGGCGAGGGTGTCGCCAGCAATGACGATCTTGAATCCGTTGTAATCCTTTGGATTGTGGCTGCCGGTAAGCATGACACCGGTCTTGCCCGCCAGGACGTTGGCGGCATAGTACAAGGCTGGCGTAGGAACCAGGCCGACATCGCTGACGTGACAACCGCTGTCATGCAGGCCTTGAATCAATTGCTGTACCAGTTCCGGGCCAGAAAGACGTCCGTCGCGACCAACGCTGACGTTCGGCTCGTTCTGCGCCAGGCTTTCGGAGCCGATGGCGCGACCGATCCAGTACGCTGTTTCAGCGCTGAGGGTGTCCCCAACCACGCCACGGATGTCGTAGGCGCGAAAGATGTCATCAGGGAACTTGGGTGCAACGGATGCTGGGGTGTTCATAACTGGGGGGTACTCCGAGCTCAGGAAGTCCTGGTTTTCGTCGAGGATATCGATATCGAGAATGTCGGTATCTTGAAACAGTGGATCGGTCCAATCGCTTAATTCGGCGGAAGAAGTCGATGCTGAACCACTGCTTTGTCTAGTGTCAGGTGTGGCGCCTGATTGCCCACCCACCGCATCTGCGGCCGAGGCCATTGACGGATTGCGAGGTGAGAAACGGGCGAGGCTCTGGGCCAGGCTGTTAAGCGCAGGCAGGTCCAAACCGAAAGGTTTGACGGCTTTTCCGCTGGAGAGTTCTTCAAGCAGCTGATTGAGCTGACGGGCGTCAGCCCGAACCCGACGATGCAGGGCTCGATCATTGAGGTACAGCCCCAGCAAAACACCGGCCAGAGCAATCAGTGCCGCCAGCACCAGGAGCAGAAAGGGCGGCGATGATCGCAGTGCCGGTCCGGGTGTGAATTCCAGTTTCCAATTGGAAAAACCTGTGTCCAGGCGCTCGGGTTTGCGGTCATCGGGTTGTCCGCGCTGCAGGAAAACCTGCTCGGGACCGCTGCCGAATTGCTGGATCAAGCGGACCTGACCCACCGACTCCGGGATGGGCGGCAACGCATTGAGCAAGCGCTGCGGATCATAGGCCATCAGTAATGTCCCGGTGATCGGCGCTGCAGGAGCAACGCGCAGCGGGGCCGCGCTGTAAATCATCCAGCGCTCGCCCACCTTACGGGCCTCGGGAGCCGCCTGCTGACCCCGTGCAGCCTGGCTGAGCATGTCCAGCGTCGAGAAACTGACCGGCACAGCGCCTTGCGCGTCAACGTCCGTCATGCCCAGCGGATTGACTCGCGCGCCCAGCACGCCACCCCAAAATCGCAGCGGCGTAACGACGGCCTCCAGCGCCGCCGGAGTATTGCTCTGTAGCGCCTCAGTCAGGCTGGCATTGAGCGCTGCGGCCTGGGTATCAGCGTTGATCTGCCTGAGCGCCACGCCGACCGATGCCGCCTGTGAGTTACCCCAAACGCGTTCGAGCTGGTCTTGCTGCTGCTGGCCAATGATCGCGATGCACACCAATACACCGGCAGCGACAAGCCCGATGACAGCTGGCAACAAACCAGGGGAGAGGGCTCGCAGGTTGACTGCCGCACGCTGTGGATCTCGATTGTCTGAACGCTGAGTGGCTTTCACCTGACCTTTCTCCACGGATTCATCCTGAAATTGTCATCGTTGCTTGATCGCGGGTATGTGAGGCGTGCAACCTTCAAGCATTCGAATTCAGGATCAGTGGCTGCCGGAATGACCGAAGCCGCCCGTACCGCGCTGACTGACATCGAACTCTTCGACCAGCTCGAAATGCGCCTGCACTACCGGCACCAGGACCAGTTGGGCGATACGTTCGCCGATGGCAATCCTGAATGCGGTCTGACCGCGGTTCCAGCAAGACACCATCAGCTCGCCTTGGTAATCCGAGTCGATCAGGCCCACCAGATTGCCCAATACGATGCCGTGTTTATGGCCCAGACCCGAACGCGGCAGGATCAGCGCGGCAAGGCCGGGGTCGCCAATGAAGACCGACAGTCCCGTTGGGATCAGCAGTGTCTGGCCCGGTTCAAGGGTGGTGTCTTGCTTGAGCATGGCGCGCAGGTCGAGTCCGGCGGAACCCACTGTGGCGTAGGCGGGCAGAGGGAATTCGTTGCCGATGCGAGGGTCGAGGATCTTGGCTTGTAGAGCGTGCATTCGTGTTTAAACCTGGTTCATTCGTTGGGCGATAAAAGTGATCAGCTGGCGGGCAATCTTGCCTTTGCTGGTCTGGGCAAACAGCGTTGCGTGCAGCGCCCGGTCGATCACGCTGCAGGCGTTTTCTTCGCTGTTGAAGCCGATGCTGGGATTGGCCACGTCATTGGCGACGATCAGGTCAAGGTTCTTGTCCTTGAGCTTGCGGGCTGCGTAATCGAGTAGATGCTCGGTTTCGGCGGCAAATCCAACGCTAAACGGCCGGTCAGGACGGCTGGCAATGGTGGCCAGAATGTCTGGGTTACGCACCATCTGCAGCAACAAGCCGTCACCGGTCGAAGGATCTTTCTTGAGTTTGTGAGGGGCGACAACTTCAGGCCTGTAGTCCGCCACTGCGGCGGAGGCGATGAACAAGTCGCACGGGATCGCTGCTTCACACGCAGCCAACATGTCCCGAGCGCTGACCACATCGATACGCGAAACACGATCCGGAGTCGGCAAGTTGACCGGACCTGTAATCAGCGTGACGCGAGCTCCGGCCTCAACGGCCGCTTCAGCCAGGGCGAACCCCATCTTTCCGGAGCTGTGGTTGGTGATGTAGCGCACCGGATCGATGTTTTCCTGGGTCGGACCTGCAGTAATCAACACGTGCTTGCCCGTCAGCGACAGGCGCTGGAAACAATCGGCGGCACATTGAGCCAGGTCCGTGGCTTCAAGCATCCGCCCGAAACCCACGTCGCCACAGGCTTGACTGCCGGTGGCCGGACCGAATACGCGAAAGTCGCGGTCTTGCAGCAGGCGTGTGTTGGCCTGAACAGAGGGGTCGCGCCACATCGCCTGATTCATCGCGGGTGCAATCGCAACGATGGCGTCAGTGGCCAATACCACAGTCGTCAGCAGATCGTTGGCGATGCCTTGGGCCAGCCTGGCGATGAGATCGGCGGTAGCGGGAGCGATCAGGATCAAGTCGGCCCACTTGGCCAGCTCGATATGGCCCATTGCGGCTTCAGCAGCCGGATCGAGCAAATCCATGTGCACCGGGTGCCCGGACAACGCCTGCATGGTCAGCGGCGTGATGAACTCTGCCCCGCCACGAGTCATGACAACCCGAACCTCGGCACCCTGATCGCGCAAGCGTCTTACCAGCTCTGCGCTCTTGTAGGCTGCGATGCCGCCGCCGACGCCGAGAACGATGCGTTTCCGATACAGCCGCTGCATAGGCCTGCCTTTTAGTCGAGAGATACGCGACGGCGATGACGCCTCCCCAGGCCGATCGCCGCGCAAAAAAGATGGGCTAAGATAGCACAGCGACCGCACTGGAACAGCGGCGTCCACACACAGGGAGGTGCTATGAGTATTCGTGATTGGCCTGCGGCGGAACGCCCGCGGGAGCGGCTGCTGGAACTGGGTGCAGCAAGTCTTTCCGACGCCGAACTGCTGGCGATCTTTTTGCGCACGGGAGTGACCGGAAAAAGCGCCGTAGACCTTGCGCGTCATCTGTTGAATCAATTTGGCGGACTGCGCGCGCTGCTCGATGCCGACCTGGCAACATTCAGTTCACATTTAGGCCTCGGATCGGCGAAGTTCGCGCAGTTACAGGCGGTCATGGAAATGTCCCGACGGCACATGGCCGAATCCTTGAAGCGCGACTCTGCCCTGGAAAGCCCGGCCCAGGTGCGCAACTACCTCAAGGCGGTCTTGCGCCACGAACCCCATGAAGTATTCGGCTGTCTGTTTCTGGACAACAAACATCGGGTAGTGGCGTTTGAAGTGCTATTCCACGGTTCGATCAACACCGCCCACGTACACCCCCGGCAAGTGGTCAAGCGCGCCATGGTGCACAACGCCGCCAGCCTGATTCTGTGCCACAACCACCCGTCAGGAGTCACCGACCCCAGCCAGGCCGATATCGAGCTCACACGACGACTCAAGGATGCCTTGTGGCTGATCGACGTAAAGGTGTTGGACCATGTGATCATCGGTGACGGCGATCCCCTGTCGATGGTGGAGTGTGGGTTGATGTGAACCCACAAACCTGTATTCCAATTGTGGGATTCATCCGCGAGAGCCATCGTCAGGCAATCTGGACGCACCGCTCGCGCCGACGACTTCGGGAAAAAATCCCCTCCCACGCGCCACCTCAGGCCGGGATTTACTTCACCTGCACCTTGAAGAAATCCTGCCGCCCGAACGGACTGACCTGATAACCCCTCACGTCTTTGCGTGTCAGCACCGCCGCCGTTGGATGAGCCAGCGGCAGCCACAACGCCTGCTGTTGAATCTGCTCCTGAGCCTGGTGATACAACTTACTGCGTGCAGCCTGATCACTGGTGGCTTTGCCATCACTGATTAGCTTGTCCAGCGTCGCGTCGCAATAGCGGGCGAAGTTGGTACCTGACTTGACTGCCGCGCAGGAAAACTGCGGCGTCAGGAAGTTATCCGGATCACCGTTATCACCGGCCCAGCCCATGAACAGCAAGTCGTGTTCACCGGCCTTGGCCCGGCGGATCAATTCGCCCCACTCGATCACCTTTATCTCTGCGCTGATGCCCACCTTGGCCAGATCCGCCTGAAGTAGCTGCGCGCCCAGGCTTGGATTGGGGTTTAGCAGGCTACCGGATGGTCGTGTCCAGATCGTGGTCTTGAAGCCGTCCTTCACGCCCGCCTTGGCGAGCAATTCCTTGGCCTTCGCAATGTCCTGCTTGTAGCCGGGCAAATCCTTTGCATAACCCCAGGTATTCGGCGGATAAGGGCCGTTGGCGGCTTCGGCGGTGCCTTCGAACACGGCCTTGAGATAGGTCGGCTTGTCGAAGGCGAGATTGATTGCCTGGCGCACTTCTGCCTTATCGAACGGCGGATGCTGGCTGTTGATCGCCAGGAATGCCGTCATGAACGCCTCGGTTTTCTCGACTTTCAGCGCCGGGTCTTTCGCCGCCTCCTGAATATCCAGCGGCTTGGGCGAGAGCGTGATCTGGCATTCATTCTGGCGAATTCGTTGCAAGCGCACGTTGGCGTCGGGCGTGATGGCGTACACCAGCGAATCAACGCCGGGCTTACCTGCGAAATACTCGGCGTTGGCCTCGTAGCGCACCACAGCGTCCTTCTGGAAGCGTTTGAAGACGAACGGGCCGGTGCCGATCGGCTGACTGTTGAGCTTTTCAGGTGTGCCGGCCTTGAGTAACTGCGCGGTGTACTCGGCCGAGTAAATCGAAGCGAAGCCCATGCTCAAAGTGGCCAGGAAAGTGGAATCCGGGTGATCGAGGGTAAACCGTACCGTCAGCGCATCCGAGGCGTCGATTTTTTTGATCAGCGCCGGGAGCTGCATGGATTGCGCGTGAGGAAAACCGCTTTGCGCCACGTTATGCCAGGGATTCTGAGGGTCGAGCATGCGCTGGAAGCTGAACACCACGTCTTCAGCCGTCAGCTCGCGAGTAGGCGTGAAATAGTCGGTGTGGTGGAATTTCACGCCCGAACGTAATTTGAAGTCATACGTCAGGCCGTCCGGGGAAACCGTCCAGCTCTGCGCCAGGCTTGGCACCAGCTTGCCGCTCTTGGCGTCGAAATCCACCAGACGGTTCATCAGCACGTCGGCCGATGCATTGGTAGTCGTCAGCGAATTGTATTGAACGACATCGAAACCTTCAGGGCTGGCTTCGGTGCAAACGCTCAAGGTCGTCGCGGCTTGAGCCATCAGCGGGACGAATAAAGGAGCGAGCAAAAACGGTATCACGGCTAGACGCATGGCTATATTCCTGTAGAAAAAGGCTCCATCTGCCCGTGCAGTCTGGGAAGAGATGTACCCTAGACCATGCTTGGGCGCAGAACAATCGCTGTAACGCGACGAGCGGTAGATTTGCTATTGTCCCCGGTGGCGCGCCACCGATGGGCCGAATGGGCTGCTTTATACGCAGCTCAAGCGCATTGCCTGTTGTTGCATGCGGGCCTTTCTGGTATAAAGCAGCGCTCTTTTCTAGGGGCCCGGTTCCTTCACTGTAGGTGTAGCCGGTAAGACCCTTAAAGAAACGCGGCGCCTGGCGCCAAATGACTGAGAGATTAAGCGGCCAACCCATGCCGGGTTGGGC
>DASVUK010000075.1:0-4012 GCA_036387095.1 Pseudomonas sp. | reverse complement strand
GCAGTCCACCGGACACACTTCTACGCAGTCGGTGTACTTGCACTTGATGCAGTTGTCGGTGACGACGAAGGTCATTTCTAATTCTCTCCTCAGGCGGCGGTAGCAGAGCCCTTCCAGACAGGGTTGCCAGGTTCGGGAAGTTTCCCGGCCTTGTGAAAACAATGCATGGACTGAGCGGCTAGTCAGCAGGCTGGCTGCCCACATTTCGTTCAATCCTGGGTTCGCTGCGTTTTCACGCGGCTTGGCTTATCTGCTCAAGCCAGGCTAAAAGCTGGCAGCATCCCAAACCGCGCGGGATTCTACCAGCTTGTAACCGTTCACGTCAGATGCGTGTTTGCAGGGTGTACAACAACTCTAGTGCCTGACGCGGCGTCAGATCGTCGATTTTGACTTTGGCCAGCTCATCCAGAACAGGGTGCGGCAGACTGGCAAACAGATCGCTCTGCATCGGCGCAACGGGTTTTCCCGGCTTCGCGCGTGGCTGTTCATGAGGCAGGCTTGTGGTTTCCAGGCGCTGCAGATGCTCTTTGGCTCGCACGATGACTTTGGCTGGAACCCCCGCCAGCTGGGCCACTGCCAGTCCATAACTCTGGCTGGCGGGACCTGGCAATACCCGGTGCAGGAAGACAATGCGCTCGTTATGCTCAGTGGCATTGAGGTGCACGTTGGCCACGAGCGGTTCGCTTTCCGGAAGCACCGTCAGCTCAAAATAGTGCGTGGCGAACAAGGTGTAGGCGCGTAACTGGGCGAGGCATTCTGCCGCAGCCCAGGCCAGCGACAAACCGTCGAAGGTGCTGGTACCGCGCCCCACTTCATCCATCAGCACCAGGCTGCGATCAGTAGCGTTATGCAGGATGTTGGCGGTTTCGCTCATTTCCACCATGAAGGTCGAGCGCCCCCCAGCGAGGTCATCGCTGGAGCCGATCCGGGTGAAGATCCGGTCCACCAACGACAGCTCGCAACTGGCAGCAGGTACGAAACTGCCAATGTGGGCCAACAGCACGATCAACGCCGTCTGGCGCATGTAGGTGGACTTACCGCCCATGTTCGGACCTGTAATCACCAACATGCGCGTGCTGTCGTCGAGGGCGAGGTCATTGGCCACGAACGGTGTAGACAGGACTTGCTCAACGACGGGATGACGCCCTTGATCAATGCGCATGCAGGGTTCTTCGACGAACCGTGGGCAGTTCAGATCAAGGTTCAGGGCGCGTTCGGCAAGGTTGCTTAAGACATCCAGCTCGGCCAGCGCCGCTGCGGTGTCTTGAAGCGGCGCAAGATGGCCGATCAAATCTTCGAGCAGTGCTTCGTAGAGCATTTTTTCCCGGGCCAGCGCACGACTTTTCGCCGACAACGCCTTGTCTTCAAAGGCTTTGAGTTCCGGTGTAATGAAACGCTCGGCGCCTTTGAGCGTCTGGCGCCGAATATAGTCCGGTGGCGCCTGTTCGGCCTGCTTGCTTGGCAGCTCGATGAAATAACCGTGAATCCGGTTGTAGCCGACCTTCAGATTGGCCAGGCCTGTGCGGGCTTTTTCCCGTGCTTCGAGGTCAATCAGGAATTGCCCGGCGTTTTCACTGAGTGATTGCAGCTCGTCCAGCTCCGCATCGTAGCCCGCCTTCAAGACGCCGCCGTCGCGAATCACTGCCGGTGGATTATCGATGATTGCCCGTTGCAGCAGCTGCGCCAGTTCCGGGTAAGTGCCGGTCGCTAGCGCAAGCTGTTGCAGGTGTGGCGCTTGCAAATCAGTCATCGCCACTTGCAGGTCGGGCAGGGCACTCAGGGCGTCCCGCAGACGCGCCAGATCTCGCGGACGGGCGTTGCGCAAACCAATGCGGGCGAGAATTCGCTCGATATCGCCAATTTCCTTCAGTTGCGGCTGCAAGCTTTCGAAGCGATAGCGCTCCAGCAAACAAGTGATCGAGCTTTGGCGCGCCTGGAGAATCTTCAGGTCGCGCAGCGGCCGGTTCAACCAGCGAGTCAGCAAGCGCGTACCCATGGCCGTCTGGCAACGATCCATGACCGATTGCAGTGTATTTTCACGACCGCCGGCAAGGTTGGTGTCCAGTTCGAGATTGCGGCGACTGGCGCCGTCGAGTACTACGGTATCGTCCAGACGCTCATGACGCAGACTGCGCAGATGTGGCAATGCCGTGCGCTGGGTTTCCTTGGCGTATCCCAGCAGACAACCGGCAGCGCCAATGGCCAGGGTCAGGTTCTCGCAGCCAAAACCTTTCAGGTCCTGGGTGGAGAACTGCTGGCAAAGGCTTTTCAATGCGGAATCGCGTTCGAAATCCCAAGGCGCGCGACGCCGCGAGCCTTTGCGTTTTTCGGCGGGTAAGCCCTGGGGCCAATCGTCAGGAATCAGCAGCTCGACCGGATTGATCCGCTCAAGCTCGGCCAGCAGGTTTTCCCAACCCTTGATTTCCAGCACGCTGAAGTTGCCACTGGTGATATCCAGTACGGCCAAGCCGAACAACCGCTCATCGCCCAGCACCGCCGCGATCAAATTGTCACGCCGTTCGTCCAGCAAGGCTTCGTCACTGACCGTGCCCGGCGTGATGATGCGCACCACTTGCCTGTCGACCGGCCCTTTACTGGTGGCGGGGTCGCCGATCTGTTCGCAGATCACAACCGACTCGCCCAGTTTGACCAGCTTGGCCAGATAGCCCTCTGCGGCGTGGTAGGGAATCCCACACATAGGGATGCTCTGACCGGCAGATTGGCCGCGAGCGGTCAGAGTGATATCCAGCAATTTGGACGCCTTTTTGGCGTCCTCATAGAAGATTTCGTAGAAGTCACCCATGCGATAGAACATCAGCTGATCGGGGTGCTGATTTTTCAGCCTCCAATACTGCTGCATCATGGGGGTGTGCGAAGACAGGTCGGAAATTGCTTTATTCATCAGTTAGTTAGGCAAGTTCGTTGGAAAGGTGAGGCAAATCAGGAGGCAAGCCCTGCAACCCCGGTGGGGGTGCATTGGGTCGGTCATTCCGGGTGTTTGCGATGGGCGCAAGGTTAACACGCGAGCTCAAGCTACGCAGTCCCGCTGCGCTGCGGCTGATTGGTGACTTTGCATTTCCAGCCGGCCACAGAAACGAATTCGCTGTATAGACTTCCACAGGTCGCCGGCCGTCGTGTAGCCGGCCTTATAAAAAGGAGTTTTATATGGCAAACAAACGTGCAAGGGATTCAGGCAGTGGACGCTTTATCCCCTTGGAGGAAGCCAGGCGTCGGCCGAGGGAAACCACGGTCGAAACCATTAAAAAACCAGCGTGCCCCAAAAAGAAAGAATCTTGATCGATTATCAAGGAACGGTTGCCCTTGCAGCAGTTCCCATCATGAGCAATCAAAGGAGAGTGTGTTGGATGAGATCACCGAGCTTGCCGCAAACCTTGGCAAGCGTCTTAAAGCGCTGAACGCTCAGGTGACCACCGCCGAATCCTGCACCGGCGGCGGTATCGCCGAAGCTATCACGCGGATTTCCGGCAGCTCCGCATGGTTTGAAGCGGGCTATGTCACCTATTCCAACCGGCAAAAGTTTTCACAGTTGGCGGTACCGCAGCAGCTGTTCTCCACGGTGGGTGCCGTCAGCCAGGAAGTTGTCGAAGCAATGGTGCGCGGGGCGCAGAACCATAGCGGCGCGCAATTTGCGGTTGCGGTCAGTGGTGTTGCGGGGCCCGATGGCGGTTCGGCAGAAAAACCCGTAGGCACGGTTTGGCTGGCCTGGGGGGACGGAAGAACAATCATTTCCGAGCGTCGGCAGTTCGACGGCGGTCGCGATGAAGTACGCCGACAAACGGTAAAGGCTGCTCTAGAGGGGCTGATAGCCCTTGCTCAAACAGAAATACCATTACAGGGGTAGGCGCGCGAGCAACCCTGTGGAATAATACTGTCTACTTATACAGGTGTTGTGGCCGTCAGGCCCCTAATTGAATTTGATTACGTGAGGACTTCAATGGACGAGAACAAGAAGAAAGCCTTGGCTGCGGCCTTGGGTCAGATCGAGCGTCAA
>DASVUK010000074.1:0-3621 GCA_036387095.1 Pseudomonas sp. | reverse complement strand
TAGAATGCGCCCCCAGTTTTTGGAGAAGCTCATGACCCTGCTCAAATTCACCGATGTGTCCCTTGCTTTCGGCGCCATGCCGTTGTTGGACAAGGTGTCCTGGCAAATTGCCCGTGGTGAGCGGGTGTGCATCATCGGCCGCAATGGCACCGGCAAGTCCAGTATGTTGAAGCTGGTCAAAGGCGTACAGAAGCCTGATGACGGCGCTGTCTGGCGTGCTCCGGGCCTCAAGATCGGCGAATTGCCCCAGGAATTGCCGGTGGCCGACGAGCGGACTGTGTTCGATGTCGTTGCCGAAGGCCTGGATGGCGTCGGGGCGTTGCTTGCCCAATACCATCATCTGGCGCAGAACTGCGTCACCGAGGAAGACCTCGACAAACTCATGCACGTGCAGCAGGACCTGGAAGCCCGCGATGGCTGGCGTCTGCAGCAACTGGTCGACAGCACCCTGAGCCGCCTGCAACTGCCGGCCGATAAAACCCTGGCCGAGTTGTCCGGCGGCTGGCGTCGTCGTGTGCTGCTGGCACAGGCGCTGGTGTCGGAGCCGGACCTGCTGCTGCTCGACGAGCCGACCAACCACCTGGACATCGGCGCCATCGCCTGGCTCGAAGAAGCCCTGATGGGTTTCCAGGGCGCTGTGCTGTTCATTACGCACGACCGTTCTTTCCTGCAAAATCTGGCGACCCGGATCCTGGAACTCGATCGCGGCGGCTTGATTGACTGGAACGGCGACTACGCCAGCTTCCTGGTCCACAAGGAAGCCATGTTGTCGGCCGAAGAGACCGCCAACGCGCTGTTTGATAAGCGTCTGGCTCAGGAAGAAGTCTGGATTCGCCAGGGTATCAAGGCCCGACGCACCCGTAACGAAGGCCGCGTGCGCGCCCTCAAAGAGTTGCGCGTAGAGCGCAGTGAGCGTCGCGAGCGCACCGGCAAGGCCAACATCCAGCTCGACACTGCCGATAAATCCGGCAAACAGGTCATGGTTCTGGACAACGTCAGCTTCGCCCATCCGGGTGGCCCGATGTTGATCAAGGATTTCTCCATGGTGCTGCAACGCGAAGACCGCATCGGCCTGCTGGGCGCCAACGGCACCGGCAAGACCACTTTGCTCAAGCTGATGCTCGATAACCTGCAGCCGACCAGCGGCAAGGTTGAAGTGGGTACGCGTCTGGACGTGGCTTATTTCGATCAGTTGCGCCATCAGCTGGACCTGGAAAAAACCGTAATCGATAACGTGGCCGAAGGTCGCGACTTCATCGATATCGATGGTCAGAGCCGTCACGTGTTGAGCTATCTGGGCGACTTCCTGTTCAGCCCGCAGCGTGCACGAACGCCGGTCAAGGCGTTGTCTGGCGGTGAAAGGGCGCGTCTGTTGCTGGCCAAGTTGTTCAGCAAGCCGGCCAACCTGCTGGTGCTGGACGAACCGACCAACGATCTGGACGTTGAGACCTTGGAATTGCTCGAAGAAGTGCTGCTGACCTTCAAAGGCACCGTGCTGATGGTCAGTCACGACCGGGCATTCCTGGACAATGTCGTCACCAGCACCTTGGTGTTCGAAGGCGAAGGCAAGGTTCGCGAATACGTCGGCGGTTATCAGGACTGGCTGCGCCAGGGTGGTTCGCCGCGGCTGCTGGGCGTTACCGACACCAAATCGGGCAAGGCCGAGCTGGCCACGGCGGTGGTCGAAGCTGCTCCTGTCGCTGCCAAGGAAATGCCGGTTGCCAAGAAGAAACTCAGCTACAAGCTGCAACGCGAGCTTGAGGCGCTGCCCAAGCAGATCGACGAAGTCGAAGCGCAGATGGCTGCCTTGAGTGCGGAAATGGCCGAGGCTGGTTTCTACCAACGTCCTGCCGAACAAACCGCAGCCGTACTTGCCCAGCTGGAAAACCAGCAGGCGCAGCTGGATGGTCTGCTTGAGCGTTGGGCTGAACTGGACGCTTGATGCATCTGGCGAGCAGTTAAAAAAGCCCGGATCAGTGATCCGGGCTTTTTGCTGCTGAGCGGGCATGCAACTGGAGGATTACTCCGCCTTTTTCAGGCGTACTGCCAGTACATCGCAAGGTGCGCCGTGTAGCACGTCGTTGGCGGTAGAGCCAAGGAGCAGGGCCAGGCCGTGGCGGCCATGGCTGCCGACTACGATCAGATCGCAGTTCTGTTTTTGGGCCAGTTCGTGAATTTCCTGACGTGGCTGGCCGTAAACCAGGTGCGCGTCGCCAATGTTCACTTCGGGGAAGTTGGCTTTCAGTGCTGCCAGCTTTTCCTTGGCCTGATCGAATTGTTGCTGTTGCAGCTGCGACAGGTCCATCGGCACATCGCCGCCGAAGGCCATGGCCATGGGTTCCACGATGTGAACTATGGACAGCTTGGCTCCGTTACGCACTGCCACCTCGCGACCGCGGGCAAGGACAGGGCTGCACTCTTCGGTGAGGTCAACGGCGACCAGAATGTGTTCATACTTCATGAGGAAGACCTCCATAGGTTTGCGATGGCATCAGTATGGCGGGTTCGTGCCCCGGTGGGCAGACCCATGTTTTCAACTACGGTAATTCACATCAAAAGGCAGGCAGCAATATGACGGTCTGGATAATCCTGTCAATCGTTGGCGTGATGCTCAGTCCGCTGGCCTGGCTGCGCCCATCGCGCGGGCAAAGCGGGAAGATGGCATTGCGCATGGAAGCACGACGCATGGGGCTGGGCATGCAGTTGGCGCCACAGGAGTGGCCGCACTGGTTGCCCAAGGAGCCACCGAGCCCTTGTGCGCAGTATCACCGTCCTCGGCGCATGGATAAGTCTGCCTCCTGGGTGTACTGGCAGAGCGAGGCTGGCGTCTGGCTTAACCGTTGGCGAGAACCCTGCGACGACGAACGTTTGTTGACTCAGTTCAACACGCTGCCCGCTGATGTGTTCAAGGTTGAAGCTGATGAGCAGATGATCGCCCTGTATTGGGCAGAGCGGGGCGAGCCCGAGGTATTGCAGCGTATCGCAGCAGTATTGAAGGCCTTGGCGTGACGTTAGTACGGTAAATTTCAGGCATTAAAAAGCCCGATAACAACATCGGGCTGGGGTTGGCCAGGCAGGCCGATAATCTGTAGCGCTTGACGGTGCAATGCCGAAAATCGCGGTGCGCTGAATGTAGCCCCTCTGCCCTTTTTTGTCGCGATTTCTTCGCTTTTTTTTCAGATGTGGGCCTCAACGGTGCAAAAATCCATCCAGCGTGCGTCCTGGGCAGCCGTCATAAACACACTGAATACTCCCCGATCATCAACCCCGCTCTGGAAGGTGACTCTGCGCTGAGGCCGATGACTTCCCGGTTTTAATGGCGTTTAGCCGAATTGACAATTATCTGGATTTGGCAGATGGTAGGCGCACCCAAATCAAACGGGCGTATGAATTGAGCGTTTGGTCCTTCAGACGACTCTTACAAAATCCCGGCTACTACATCGGCGGGTGTGCCTGGTGATTTGGCGCTTCATCGACGGCGACGTCGTAGTCACGCCAGAACCAGCGTCCGGTGTGTATTGTTCAGCTTCCATATCGTGGAGATCAGTTGATGATTTACGAAGGTAAAGCCATCACGGTTAAGGCTCTTGAGAGTGGCATCGTCGAATTGAATTTCGATCT
>DASVUK010000073.1:0-3054 GCA_036387095.1 Pseudomonas sp. | reverse complement strand
TGGCGTTGTGGCTGCGACGCTTCTCAGCCTGTTTTGCACGTTTTTTGGCGGAAGGTGTGTTGGCCACCGTCGAGCTCCTCGAAAGACTTTTTAGGAAATAGCAAACAAAATAGGCCGCGAATCATGCCGATGAGTTGATGTCTTGTCAAGGGCAGTTGATGCGTTCCGCTGAGTGGTCGCTGTGTTTGACCGGGATATTTATTTCCGGTGCGCGACCTGTAAACTCGCCGGCTTTGACTCTGGGCTTTTGCGGCGCGGAGTATCGCATAAATGGACAGGTTAATCGCCCGGTCCTTTAGCCAAGGCAATAATTCCTTAATGAATCTACTCAAATCATTGGCTGCCGTAAGCTCTATCACGATGCTTTCCCGGGTTTTAGGCTTTATTCGGGACACGATCATCGCGCGAACTTTCGGGGCCGGAATGGCAACAGATGCCTTTTTTATCGCATTCAAGCTGCCCAACCTGCTGCGTCGTATCTTTGCTGAGGGGGCGTTCTCCCAAGCGTTCGTCCCTATTCTGGCTGAATATAAAAGCCAGCAGGGCGAGGAGGCCACGCGTACATTCGTTGCCTATGTGACCGGATTGCTGACTTTGGTGCTGGCACTGGTGACCTTGCTGGGTATCGTGGCCGCCCCTTGGGTAATCTGGGCGACGGCTCCCGGTTTTGCGGATACGCCGGAAAAATTCGCGCTGACGTCTGACCTGCTGCGGGTGACCTTTCCTTATATATTGC
The DNA here is from genome assembly GCA_036387095.1 of Pseudomonas sp. Classification (GTDB taxonomy): domain Bacteria; phylum Pseudomonadota; class Gammaproteobacteria; order Pseudomonadales; family Pseudomonadaceae; genus Aquipseudomonas. The sequence continues at coordinate 2,318 of DASVUK010000073.1, read as the reverse complement.
TGATTTCGCTGTCATCGCTGGCCGGGGCGATCCTCAATACCTGGAACCGTTTTTCAGTTCCGGCGTTCGTGCCGACGCTGCTTAACGTCAGCATGATCTTCTTTGCCCTGTTCCTGACGCCGTATTTCGATCCGCCTGTGATGGCGTTGGGTTGGGCAGTCCTGGTCGGTGGCTTGCTGCAATTGCTGTATCAGCTGCCGCATCTGAAAAAAATCGGGATGTTGGTCCTGCCACGTTTGAATCTGCGCGACTCTGGCGTCTGGCGGGTAATGAAGCAGATGCTGCCTGCCATACTTGGCGTATCCGTGAGTCAGATTTCTCTGATAATCAATACGATTTTTGCCTCGTTTCTTGTGGCTGGATCTGTCTCCTGGATGTACTACGCCGACCGATTGATGGAATTGCCATCAGGTGTGCTGGGCGTCGCTCTAGGTACGATTTTGCTGCCGATCCTCTCTAAAACCTACGCCAGCAGGAATCGTCAGGAGTATTCGCGGATCCTCGATTGGGGGCTTCGGTTGTGCTTCGTGTTGGTCTTGCCTTGTACATTAGCGTTGGGAATCCTTGCAGAACCCTTGACCGTTTCTCTGTTTCAATACGGGAAGTTCGACGCTCAGGATGCCGCGATGACCGAGCGCGCCCTGGTCGCTTATTCAGTCGGGCTGCTAGGTATCATTGTCATCAAAGTGCTCGCCCCCGGTTTTTATGCACAACAAAATATCCGTACCCCAGTGAAAATCGCCGTCTTCACCCTCATTGTTACGCAGTTGCTCAATCTTGCGTTCATCGGTCCGCTGCAACATGCGGGTCTGGCGCTGGCGATCAGTGTCGGGGCGTGCATCAATGCCGGGCTGCTGTTCTGGCAGTTGCGCAAGCAGGATTTGTTTCAACCGCAACCTGGCTGGACGAAGTTTTTATTCAAGCTGGCGGTGGCTGTGGCGGTGATGTCGGGTGTCTTGCTCGGGGTCATGCACTTCATGCCTGCGTGGGAAGAGGGGCATATGCTTGAGCGCTTCATCCGTCTGGGCGCTTTGGTGGCCGCGGGTCTGGTGGCGTATTTCGCCATGCTTCTTGCGTTGGGTTTTCGTCTGAAAGATTTCGCCCGCAGCGCCGTGATGTAGGCAGGGATTCAAAGGGTAGTCGTCGATTTTTCCCTTCAGGGTTTGACGACTGTTGTTTTGCCTTGGCGTGTTGCCTGTCGTCCAGGGCTGTGTGTGGTTATAATCGGCCACTTTATGAGCAAGAAGCGCGTTATGCAGCTGGTTCGAGGCCTTCACAATCTGCAGCCCCATCATCGGGGTTGCGTCGCCACTATTGGCAACTTTGACGGTGTTCACCGTGGCCACCAGGCTATTCTGGCGCGCCTGCGGGATCGTGCGGTCGAGTTGAGCCTGCCCAGTTGCGTGGTTATTTTCGAGCCGCAACCGCGTGAGTTCTTCGCACCAGCAACCGCTCCAGCCCGTTTGGCACGCTTGCGCGACAAACTGGAGCTGCTGGCAGCCGAAGGCGTTGATCGGGTGTTGTGCCTGGCTTTCAATCAACGCCTGAGCGAACTCAGCGCCGCCGAGTTCGTCGAGATGGTTCTGATTCAGGGGCTGGGTGTTCAGCATCTTGAAGTGGGTGACGATTTTCGGTTCGGTTGCGATCGGATCGGCGATTTCGAATTTCTGCAACACGTGGGCGTCACCAAGGGCTTTACAGTCGAGGCGGCGCAGACGGTCGAGATCGATGGCGTCCGCGTCAGCAGTACCAAAGTGCGTAATGCCTTGGCTGTGGCGGATTTCACCCTGGCCGAGCGAATGCTTGGTCGTCCGTTCCGGATTACCGGACGAGTACTGCATGGCCAGAAACTGGCGCGCCAGTTGGGTACGCCCACAGCCAATGTGCAGCTCAAGCGTCGTCGCGTGCCACTGACCGGGGTTTATCTGGTCAGTGCGAGCATTGACGGCAAGACCTGGCCGGGGGTCGCCAATATTGGCGTGCGCCCGACTGTGGCAGGTGATGGCAGTGCCCACCTTGAAGTGCATCTTCTGGATTTTGCCGGCGACCTGTATGGCCGGCGTTTGACGGTGGCTTTCCACCACAAGCTGCGCGATGAGCAGCGTTTCGCCTCACTGGAGGCGCTCAAGACGGCGATCAATGCGGATGTCGCCGCCGCCCGTGCCCATTGGCATGGTCAACCGCTAACGAAGAGCCTTAAATGACCGACTACAAAGCCACGCTAAACCTTCCGGACACCGCCTTCCCAATGAAGGCCGGCCTGCCCCAGCGCGAGCCGCAAACTCTGCAGCGCTGGGACAGCATTGGCCTGTACCAGA
>DASVUK010000072.1:0-1887 GCA_036387095.1 Pseudomonas sp. | reverse complement strand
ATGAAATAACATGGGCAGCATGCATCCCGTACAGGTGATCGCGGTGACCGGCGGCAAAGGTGGCGTCGGTAAGACTAACGTGTCAGTGAACCTATCGCTGGCCTTGGCCGAGCTTGGCCGGCGCGTCATGCTGCTGGACGCCGATCTTGGCCTGGCCAATGTCGACGTGCTGCTGGGGCTGACGCCCAAGCGCACCCTTGCCGATGTGATTGAAGGCCGTTGCGAATTGCGCGACGTGCTCCTTCAAGGCCCTGGCGGGATTCGCATCGTACCCGCGGCATCCGGTACCCAGAGCATGGTGCACCTGACGCCCGCCCAGCATGCCGGTCTGATCCAGGCGTTCAGCGACATCGGCGATAACCTGGACGTTCTGGTCATCGACACCGCCGCCGGTATCGGCGAGTCAGTGGTGAGCTTCGTGCGCGCCGCCCAGGAAGTCTTGCTGGTGGTGTGCGACGAACCGACCTCCATCACTGATGCCTATGCCCTGATCAAGCTGCTCAACCGCGATTACGGCATGAACCGCTTCCGGGTGCTGGCCAACATGGCCCAGAGCCCGCAGGAAGGCCGCAATCTGTTCGCCAAGCTCACCAAGGTAACCGACCGCTTCCTGGACGTAGCCTTGCAGTATGTTGGCGCCGTGCCGTATGACGAGTGCGTGCGCAAGGCCGTGCAGAAGCAGCGCGCCGTCTATGAAGCGTTTCCACGTTCCAAATGCTCCCTGGCGTTCAAGGCTATCGCGCAGAAAGTCGACACCTGGCCGCTGCCGGCCAACCCCCGCGGTCATCTTGAGTTCTTTGTCGAGCGACTTGTCCACCAGACATTTGCGGGGCCTGTGCAATGACAGCCAGCGGCTACCAGATGTACAGCAAGGCATCCAAGAATTCGCAGTACGAGTTGATCGAACGCTATGCGCCGCTGGTCAAGCGTATCGCCTATCACTTGCTGGCGCGTCTGCCGGCCAGTGTGCAGGTCGAAGACTTGATCCAGGCCGGGATGATCGGACTGCTTGAAGTGTCCACTAAATACGACTGCACCAAGGGTGCGAGCTTCGAAACCTATGCGGGTATCCGTATCCGGGGCGCGATGCTCGATGAAGTGCGCAAGGGGGACTGGGCACCGCGTTCGGTCCACCGCAATACGCGCATGGTCAGTGACGCAATTCGCTCAATTGAAGCTAAAACAGGTCGTGACGCTAAAGATCACGAGGTTGCGGCCGAACTCCAATTGAGTCTCGATGATTATTACGGGATTTTGAACGATACCTTGGGCAGTCGCCTGTTCAGTTTCGACGACCTCTTGCAGGACGGCGAACATGAAGGACTGCACGAGGACGGCGCAAGCGGTTCGCTTGAGCCTTCGCGGGACCTTGAAGATGAACGTTTCCAGGCCGCGTTAGCAGATGCGATTGCCAATTTGCCAGAGCGCGAGCGACTGGTGTTGGCGCTGTACTACGACGAGGAGCTCAATCTCAAGGAAATCGGTGAGGTCCTTGGGGTCAGCGAGTCGCGAGTCAGCCAGTTACACAGCCAGTGCGCAGCTCGTTTGCGAGGGCGTTTGGGAGAGTGGCGAGCGCGTTGACAGGCATGGTGCATTTTTATGGATGCGCTGTTCGTGTAGGCCGGCTGTGCAAGGCGTTGTGTGGGAAGAGATGGACAAGGCGGGAACCGGTCTTGCGTGAGTGATGCGCGCTTGTTGAAGGGCATTGAGCTTTTCGGCCAGCACGTGGATCGGCTGCCCGGTTCCTGACTGTTGATTTACCAAGCCCGTCGTCGTTTTAGTACAGCCGATGTGAGCTGTGCCGGTATTGATTGAACAGCGCGTTCAGGTGCTGAACGCGTTAAAGACTGCTTGGAGGTCGAATTGGACAAGAACATGAAAATCCTC
>DASVUK010000071.1:0-15176 GCA_036387095.1 Pseudomonas sp. | reverse complement strand
GCTGGCTTCTCGTTCTGGTTCCCTAAAGCGTTCGGCTTCAAGCTCAACGAAAACTGGGGCAAGGCTGCGTTCGGCTTCTGGATCACCGGCTTCTTCGTTGCCTTCATGCCGCTCTACATCCTGGGCTTCATGGGCATGACCCGTCGTTTGAACAGCACCGATAACCCTGAGTGGAACCTGTATCTGCACATCGCTTTCTGGGGCGCGATGCTGATCGCTTGCGGTATTGCATGCCAGTTGATCCAGATCTACGTCAGTATCCGCGATCGCAAAGACAACATGGACGTCACCGGCGACCCATGGAATGGCCACACTCTGGAGTGGTCGACTTCTTCGCCGCCGCCGTTCTACAACTTTGCAGAACTGCCAAAAGCCGACGAAATCGATGCATTCACCGCGAACAAGCGTGCGGGCACGGCTTACAAGGTTCCGGCTCACTACTCCGACATCCACATGCCTAACAACACCGCCACTGGCGTGGTGATGGGCCTGCTGTTGACGGTGTTCGGGTTTGCCATGATCTGGCACATCTGGTGGTTGGCTATCGCCAGCCTGGTGGGTACGGTCGTTGCCTTCGTGATCCACGCCGCACGTGACGACCAGGGCTACATGGTTCCGGCCGCAGACGTAGCGCGTATCGAAGGTGAGCAGCACAAGGTCCTCGCGGCTAACGGCGCATACACTCCTGTCAATTCCACACTGGAACAGGTTTAAACATGTCGAACTTAGTATTGAATCCAGGAGATGCCCACGGTCACGACCACGGGCATGATCACCACGACGCAGGAGCCATGACCGTCTACGGTTTCTGGCTCTACCTGATGACTGACTGCGTGTTGTTCGCGTCTGTATTCGCGGCCTACGCAGTGTTGTCCGGCAACGTGGCTGGCGGGCCTTCGGGCCACGATATTTTCGAACTGCCGTTCGTGCTGGTCGAAACCGCTTGCCTGCTGTTCAGCTCCATCACCTACGGCTTCGCCATGCTGGCGGTGCACAAGGGTAACAAGTCACAGGTTCTGGGCTGGTTGGCCCTGACCTTCCTGTTTGGTGCCGCGTTTATCGGCATGGAGATCTTCGAGTTTCACAAGCTGATCTCCGAAGGCTTCGGTCCTAGCCGCAGCGGCTTCCTGTCGGGCTTCTTCGCATTGGTGGGCATGCACGGCCTGCACGTGACCAGTGGCCTGATCTGGATGGGCATCATGATGTATCAGGTCCAGACTCGTGGCCTGACTGCGACCAACACCACCCGTTTGAGCTGCCTGAGTCTGTTCTGGCACTTCCTGGACGTGGTCTGGATCTGCGTCTTCACCGTTGTTTATCTGATGGGAGTCCTCTAATGGCTAACGCACATATCCACGCTGAAGACGCCAGTCACGGCAGCGTCAGGTCGTATGTCATCGGCTTCGTGTTGTCGGTGATCCTGACGGCCATTCCGTTCTGGCTGGTCATGGACCCAATCATGTCCAAGACGGCAACGCTTTGGACGATCCTGATCTTTGCAATCGTTCAGGTTCTGGTTCACCTGGTGTATTTCCTGCACTTCGACCGTTCGCCTGGACAACGCAATAACGTGATCTCCTTTGCGTTCGCGGCGTTGGTCATCGTTCTGCTGGTTGGTCTGTCGTTGTGGATCATGTTCAGCATCCACACCGTCATGATGGCGCACTGAGGAAAACCCGAATGTCCCTTAAGCACTTTATCCAAATCACCAAGCCGGGGATCATTTTCGGTAACGTGCTTTCGGTGGCAGGTGGCTTTTTTCTGGCATCCAAAGGGCAGATCGACTTCGGCCTGTTTTTGGCCGCAGTCATCGGCACCTCGCTGGTCGTTGCATCTGGTTGCGTGTTCAACAACTGCATCGACCGTGATATTGACGTGAAGATGGAACGCACCAAGAACCGCGTGCTGGTTCAGGGTCTGGTTTCATTGAAACTGGCTCTGCTCTACGCAACGATTCTGGGGGTTGTCGGTGTTGGCCTGCTGTACACCAAGGCTAACCCGTTGGCGGCGTTGTTCGCGGTCATCGGCTTTGTGATTTACGTCGGCTTCTACAGCCTGTACCTGAAACGCAAGTCGGTGCACGGCACGCTGGTGGGCAGTCTGTCGGGGGCCATGCCTCCGGTGATTGGCTACGTCGCGGTCAGCAACAGCTTCGATTTCGCGGCCCTGACGCTGCTGGTGATGTTCAGCCTGTGGCAGATGCCGCATTCTTATGCCATTGCGATCTTTCGTTTCAACGACTACCTGGCCGCGAAGATTCCGGTACTGCCGGTCGAGCGCGGTATTCTGGTCGCCAAGCGTCACATTCTGATGTACATCCTGGCGTTCCTGGTGGCCACCCTGATGTTGACCGTCGGCGGTTACGCCGGCCTCAACTACATGGCGGTCGCCGCAGCCATGGGCATGTACTGGCTGTACATGGCCTGGAAAGGCTACAAGGCGGTGGATGACATCGTCTGGGCACGTAAGCTGTTCGTCTTTTCCATCTTCACCATCAGCGCCTTGAGCGTAATGATGTCGTTGGACTTTCAGGTAACCAAAGAGTTGTTGGTGACTTACGCCTTCTGATTCCAGCCCGACCTGAAACATGAAACCCCGTTGCTCGATTGAGTAACGGGGTTTTTTTTGCTCATCCAGCGTGAATCTTCACATTCAGTTCTGTGTTCCATTCCCATACTCGAACACATATTTTCCCGTCGGATGTTCCAGGGCATAACCCTGCATCACTTCCTTGAGCGTCTGCGCCGACGTGGCATCGGTGGCGTAGAAGGCGACGTCGCTGAACGCCGTGGCAATTTTTGGAATCTGCATATGCAGATTGCCAACCTTGATCCAGTTGTCAGGGTGCTCGGGGAACCATTCGTCATAGACAAATGCATAGTGGACGTTGTCACGCTCCATCAGTCCTTTGATCCAGCCTGATCCGCTTGCCGATTTGCGCAACTTCAGCGCTTCCAGATTACCGAGCCCCCACAAGTCCAGAACGTATTGCCGGGAATTCAGCGCCACCAGCCCGAGGTCATTCACCGCCACCGGCGCATTGAGCCGTTGGGCAATCTGTGACATCGGATATTGCTGGTTATAGACCGCCGCGCTGGCCAATGGCGTGGCCATGGTGGTGTACACCAGTTGGGCAAATGCCAGCGGCAGTAACCCGAAGATGATCGCGACCGTGCGTTCCTTGAGATGACGCAGGCAGGCATAGAGGAAGAAAACCCCCAGAAACGTCAGCCAGTAGATTTCGTACCGACCAAACCAGCCATTCTTGCCGAACACCGCGTGTAGCCCTGTTACAGCCAGCAGCAACAGGACAAACACCTTTCGTTCGGGCATCAAGGCACACATGACCAGCATCGCCAAAATGATCCAGCCGTATTTCTCGAACTGTCCGATGACGTTCATGGCCAAGGACGACAGGCCCGTTGTGTCGGATTTGGCGATGACCGAAGACGGCAGGTAGCCCAGGCCCAAGTGCGACAGGAACAAGGAAAACAGGCTTACTGCGGCAACAAGCGCGGCCCCGTAGATGAACGGTTTGAGCCGCTCTCCCTTGCACAACAGGTAGAGCAACACGGGCAGGGAAATGGCGAGTCCTTCGTAACGTACCAGTGGCAGCGCGAGGACAGCCAGGTAGACCTTGGTAGCGGTCACTGCAACGCCATGAAACTCCTTGTTCAGCACACCTATGGCAATGACCGTTACCAGGTAGATCTGCAGGCAATGTTCCATGCCGTTGAATATCAGGCCGTAGAAATTCGTTGCCAGAAACCAGCCTCCGAGTATCAGCAACCTGTGTCCCAGGCGTACCCCTTGCAGCAGCTGGTTGAACAGTGAAAAGGTCAAGAACGAGAACACCAGGTTCAACACGAATGGAACCCACAGCATGGCGCTACCCAGCGGCGTAAAGGGGGCCAGCAGAAATGGCCAGATGATGCTGGAGGAGGGCGCGGAGAATTCCTGCGGGTTGATTCCGTAATGGCCGTTGAAAATCCGTCGTGCCAGATCGATATGGATGTAAGGGTCGTCCAGGGTATAAATCAGCGTCCCGCCATTGATGATCAGTACCAGCAACGTCATCAACAGGATGGGCAAGAAGAAAAGAAGCAACGCCGGACGCAGGTCCAGCATATTGATTTCAAGCGGATTCGATGCGGTGGTGCCGGATTCCATGGCCTGCTCACTCATTCTGGGTGTACTCGTGATGGCTGGCAGAAGCGTAAGTAGGGTTGTCGTCGTGCCAAGCCCGAGACGCGTTATTTTTCGGTCTCTGGGGCGACGTCGGTTTTCTGCGATGTGACAGCTGACTACGCTGATGACGTTAGCTCATGAGCAGGTCGAGTCAAATTAGTGGCTTCAATCGTCGAGGGCGATTGATGTGCATTGAGCGTCGTCAAAATCATGACTCGATCATGCTGACTTTCACTAAGCGGCGAACGCGACGTACTGGCGCGTCGAACGGAATCTGACTGAAAGCTGCTTTAGGGTCATACAGGGATTCAATCCATGACAAACGGGTGCTGTTTGCAGCATTATGTATCCGCTTTGTAGGCTACTGGTAACCGCTTGCATGACTGCGCCCTTTAAAGGCTTCGAAACTGAATTTTATGACTGACCAAAATACATCAGAACAAATACAGGCAATGGATACGCCGCCCCTCGTATCAATCGTTGCCCCTTGTTACAACGCCGAGAAATATCTGGAAGAAGCAATTGCCAGTATCTTCGCGCAGGATTACGACAACTTCGAAGTCATTATTGTCGATGATGGTTCCACCGATAACAGTTATGCGATGCTCGAACGGCTCCAGGCCCGCTATCCTTTTCAGCTTTATCAACAAATGAATCAAGGCGTCAGTGCCACGCTTAATCATGGCCTGCGTTATGCCAAAGGCGTCTATGTCTCCACGCCAGACCTGGACGACATCATGCTGCCAGCGTCGGTGCGCGTTCGCGCCGAATATCTGGACAAGCATCCCCATGTAGGTTGTGTCGGCGCGCTGATCATTTATATGGACAGCGAAGGCAACAACACCAAGTTCCAGAAGTTGAACGAAGTCAGGCATCTGAACTTTGACGAAATTCTCAGTGACGCCATCGTGGTCGGCGCGCCGGTTTCGTTGTATCGCATGGACGCCTTGAAGTCTGCGGGATTTTACAACCCCGATATCAAGGTCCAGGATTTCCAGATGACCCTGAAAATAGCCCACCAGGGTTATGGCATCGATGTATTGCCCGTCAGCGTTACCCGTTATCGGCGCCACCCCAATAACCTGTCGCGCAAGTACAAAGTGCTGCTTGATGCCGACCTGCAGACCATCGCGCCTTATGCCGCGCATCCGGCCTATCAGAGCGGCCGCACTGCGATTCTCAACAAAGCGCTCAAATACGCGGTCGTCACCGACAAAAAACATGCATGGACGCTGTTACGCTCGATCCCCTTGCGGCATCTGAACATGACGACGTTGCGTCGCTTCAAGCGCTTTCTACTGCATCGCCAGGGCAGTTAAGCGGCACATGTTTGACCCTTCGTCATTTTTATTTGCAGATTGATATGAACCTCCTCGACCTGTTGAAAAAACGAAACACCCGTAAACGCCTGCGCCGTATGGACAAGCTGGAGCGCGCCCCGGAAAAAATCAGGCTCGAATATCCGCGGTATACCGTTGGAACAGGTACGTATGGCATTCCTGAAGTCATCGAATTTGGCGATGACACTGTGTTGCGAGTCGGTTCTTACACCTCCATTGCCGGCGGCGTGCGTATTCTGCTCGGCGGCGAGCATCGCACTGACTGGCTCACAACCTATCCATTTCCGGCGATGGTCAGTGGCCTGGAAGACATCAAGGATTACGCGCCCAGCAAGGGCGACGTGGTGATTGGCAGCGACTGCTGGATCTGCGCCGATGCGATGATTCTTTCCGGTGTGACCGTTGGGCATGGCGCTATTGTCGCTGCTGGAGCCGTGGTAACCCGAGATGTCGCGCCGTTTGCGGTGGTCGGAGGCAATCCGTGTAAATTCATTCGCTGGCGTTTTGAAGAGGACCTGCGCAACTTGTTGCTTCAGACCGCGTGGTGGGACTGGCCCATGGATGAGGTCAAGTCCGTGGCGCGGATGCTGAGTAGTTCAGATATGGAAGGGTTCCGGGAATACATCGCTCGACGCGTCAATTCTCAGGCTACGGTAACCTCTGGATCGGATGCGGGGACACGCTGACGTCCCCGCAAACAGGCTTATGTTTGCTGCGCGGCGGCAACTGTGTCATGCGCCGCGTGATCCATCACTTGGCAAACAACTGCCCGATATCTTTGAATGCCTTGAATTCCAATGCATTGCCACAGGGGTCAAACAGGAACATCGTCGCCTGTTCACCCACTTGGCCTTTGAAGCGCACGTAAGGTTCGATCACGAACGCAGTGCCTTGGGAGCGAAGCCGCTGCGCAAGTGCCTCCCAATCTTCCCAGCTTAATACCACCCCAAAATGCGGAACGGGCACATCATGACCATCCACCGCGTTGGTATGGGCGGACTCTTGTGACGCCGTCTTGGGGTGCTCGTGTATCACCAATTGATGCCCGTAGAAGTCGTAGTCGACCCAGTGCTCGCTGGAGCGGCCCTCGGCGAAGCCGAAAACATCGCTGTAGAAATGCCGCGCGGCGGCAAGGTCATACACCGGAATTGCCAAATGAAAGGGAGAAAGGCTCACGGGTTAAATCCTGTTTTAGGGGAACGGCTTATTTTAGATAGAAGAAAATTAATGCAAAGCGGATATATTCGCTGCTCAGCTCAACTAATTTCGATCAATCCAGAACCTTTATGCTGCGAGAACTCAAAACATTTATGGCCGTGGCTCGGTACGGAACATTTGCTGCTGCCGGCATGCACATCGGCCTGACCCAATCAGCCGTCAGCTCGCAGATCAAGAATCTGGAGCGCGCCCTCGGTGTGCGGCTGTTTGACCGCACCGGGCGGCAGGCGACACTCAATGCCGCCGGCCTGCGTGCGCTGCCTCTGGCGCGTGAAATGTTCGCGCTGTTCGATCAGATGTCGATTGCGCAAAACCCCGATGAGTATCGTGGCGAAATGAAGATCGGTGCCATCTCCAGTGCCCAGACCGGCTTTCTGCCCCAGGCTTTAATGCGTCTTCGCCGTGCTGCCCCGGCCGTGGAAGCCAAGCTGGTGCCGGGCGTGTCGCTGGATCTGCTCAGCCAGGTCGATGCCGGCGAACTGGATATCGCCATCCTGATCAAGCCGCCGTTCCAGCTGCCCAAGGAGCTATGCGTCCAGGAGCTGGAAACCGAACCTTTCGTGCTGATCGTGCCGCTGGACGTGGAGGGTGACGATCCGCTGAGGTTGCTGCGCGAGCAACCCCACGTGCGTTACGACCGGTCTTCTTTCGGCGGCCGTCAGGTTACGCAGTTCCTGCGCGAGCAGCGGATCGAAGTGCGGGTGGCGCTGGAGTTGGACGAGCTGGACGCCATCGTCAAGTTTGTCGAAAACGGCCTGGGCGTTTCGCTTGTTCCGCAGGCTGGGCTATGGCTTGAGCGCGACGTCAAACTGCGGGTTATCTCGCTGGGCAGCCTGACTTTCTGCCGTCAGGTGGTGTTGCTGATGCGCCGCAGTCAGCGCGAACTTCCCTTGCACCGGCTATTTGCCCGCTGCCTGATGATGACCGATCAGACTGCCGAAACTCTCCCATCGCCGCCGGCTTGAACGTCATGTGGAGGTTTATGTGGATTTGAAGCCTCAGCGTGCGGATGATCTGGCAGAATACGGGCTTGGCCTGATTCGTCCAGGCAGCTGCTAATGACAGAGGGCGTTATGAGTCACGAAAGTATCAACTGGGACAAACTGGGTTTCGACTACATCAAAACTGACATGCGCTACCTCTCTCACTGGCGTGATGGCGCCTGGGACGAGGGCACACTGACCGAAGACAACGTCTTGCACATCAGTGAAGGCTCCACCGCGCTGCATTACGGTCAGCAGTGTTTCGAAGGCCTCAAGGCCTATCGCTGCAAGGATGGCTCGATCAACCTGTTTCGTCCTGATCAAAACGCCATGCGCATGCAGCGCAGTTGCTCGCGTCTGCTGATGCCTCATGTACCTACCGATGTGTTTATCCAAGCCTGCAAAAAAGTCGTCAAGGCCAACGAACGTTTCATTCCACCGTATGGTTCAGGCGGGGCGCTTTACCTTCGTCCCTTCGTGATCGGCGTAGGCGACAACATCGGCGTGCGTACTGCCCCGGAGTTTATCTTCTCGATCTTCTGCATCCCGGTCGGCGCCTATTTCAAGGGTGGCCTGAAACCGAACAACTTCGTGATTTCCAGCTACGACCGTGCCGCGCCGAACGGTACCGGCGCAGCGAAAGTCGGCGGCAACTACGCAGCCAGCTTGATGCCAGGTTCCGAGGCCAAGAAGAATAACTTTGCCGACTGCATCTATCTGGACCCGCAGACTCACTCGAAAATTGAAGAAGTGGGGTCAGCCAACTTCTTTGCCATCACCCACGATGATGTCTTTGTTACGCCAAAATCGCCGTCAGTGCTGCCGGGTATTACCCGCCTGTCGCTGATAGAGCTGGCGCAAAGTCGTCTGGGCTTGAAAGTCGTGGAAGGGGATGTGTTCATCGACCAGATCGCCGATTTCAAAGAGGCCGGCGCGTGCGGTACTGCTGCCGTGATCACGCCAATTGGCGGGATTTCCTACAAAGACAAGTTGCATGTGTTCTACAGCGAAACCGAAGTAGGCCCGATTACCCGCAAGCTCTACGCTGAGCTGACAGGCGTGCAGTCCGGCGACGTCGAAGCGCCTCAGGGCTGGATCGTCAAGGTCTAGACTGCGTGAACATGCAGATACCGTCTTGCCCGTCATCGGGCAAGCGCGGTTGGTGCATCGAGGGGCATTCCCGGATAAATCCGGTCCCGCGGTTATAGGCAAACCTCGTAGATACCGTCTTGCCCGTCAACAGGTTCGGTCCTGCCATTTATTGTGGCGGTACCGCCAACCAATGCCCGACTACGTTCTGGTAGGCGCCGGTGGCTTTGCTCAAATGCAGCCACTGATCCACAAAACCTTTCCACGTCGCGTCGTCTCGCGGCAGCAGATAAGCCTTCTCGCCATACTGCATGTACTGCGTCGGGTTTATCGCACACAACCCCGGCATACGTTTTTGCTGATACAGCGCCTCGGAAGCATCTGTGATCATCACGTCGGCTTTTTTATCCAGTAGCTCCTGAAAGATCGTCTTGTTGTCGTGAAGCGCAAGCTGTGCCTTGGGCAGGTAGGCGTGGACGAAAGCTTCGTTGGTGCCGCCAGCGGGTTCTACCAGCCGCACCGAGGGCTGATTGATCTGCTCAATGGTTTGGTAGAGCGCATGGTCTTCACAGCGCGTGAGCGGAATCTTGCCGTCGATGTCCAGCGTGTTACTGAAATAGGCTTTTTTCTGGCGTTCAAGTGTCACCGAAATACCGCCCATGGCGATATCGCACTTGCCCGCGATCATGTCCGGCATCAGGGTTTTCCAGGTACTTGGTACCCACTGGAGCTTTACACCCAGGCTCTGCGCCAACGAGCGTGCCATTTCGATATCGATGCCTTCGTATTCGCCGTCTTCACGCAGGAAGGTGTACGGTTTGTAATCGCCCGTAGTGCAAACCGCCATTTGTCCCGCTTGAAGGACCCTGTCCAGATGGGAAGCCGACGGTTCTTCGGCAACGGCAAGATTCGATAAACCACACAACAGGGAAGCGATTGCGCTGTATTTCAGGGTATTCATGCGAGTGATGCTCACTTCAGAGGAAGGTTGTCGTGAGAGGCGCGTTACAGCAGGCGCTGTTAACTTTCCCGTCGCCAGGTGGCACGGCTTATCTCGATGCTGCCATCCTGACTTTGTTGGTAAATCGTGTAGGGCAGGGCCACGGTGTCCAGTACAGCGCAAGCCACTGCATCGACGAACAAGCCCGGCATGCCGTATCCGCTGCGGCTTGGCTGGTCAGGCGCCGGCGCATTGAGCACGCAGAAGTCGTAATAAACACCGCTGTAGATGCGCGGCACTGTTGCGCAGTAAGACTTTGCGTCGATCAATTCGCGGCTGGTCACCTCATCACCGCGCAGAACCGTATTGATGCTTCCACAGCCACTCAACAACAGGCTCATCGTTATTAGGGTCATTGTTTTCATTTCGTGCTTCCTTGCGGCAAAAGCCCGAGGATAACGGCGCGTTGGCATTAATGCGTAATTTTTTGCCACTCTCGGGCGTGAGATGCGACCGGGTTCTAATATTCGGGCTTGAACATTTCGTAAAAAGGCGTAATGTTCTCGCCATGATTCTTGAACAGCTCAAAGCAGTGGGCAACGACACTCGCATGACCATCATGGAGTGGCTCAAAGACCCACAAACCCACTTTCCTCCCCAGGACCACGGCGATCCGGCGATTGGCGTGTGCATGTCACACATCCAGCGCAAGGCCAGTCTGTCACCGTCCTCGGCGTCGGCACACCTGGCTATTTTGCAAAGGGCGGGCCTGCTCCAAGCCACTCGAATCGGGAAGTGGACGTACTTCCGCCGAGACGAACAAGCCATCGATCAATTTGCTCTGCGATTGAAAAACGAACTCTGATTTTTGACCTTACATTTCGTCATTATGCGTAATGATGAATCGAATGATATTCCCGACAGGAGCGAACTTGTTCGCGAGGCGCTATTTCTTATCAGGCAGGGCCTTCGCGTCGCCAGTGAGCTCCGACACTCAAACTCATCACCTTAAGAGGAACACCCCCATGAGCAACAAGACCATTTACGTTCAGGCAGGCGGCGGTTACGAGCGTGTCATCTTGGGCGACAGCGAAGTGCATGCGCCGCAAACCGGCGAAATCACCGTGCGCTTGAAGGCGAACTCGCTCAACTATCATGACTTCGCGGTCGTCAGCGGTATGTGGGCCCCGAGTGAGGCACGCATTCCCATGGCCGATGGCGCGGGTGAAGTCATTGCAGTAGGCGAGGGCGTCAGTGAGTTCAAGGTGGGCGATAGCGTCGTCAGCACCTTCTTCCCCGACTGGATTGATGGCACCCCGCTGGTTGAGGGTTTCGTCAGTGTGCCCGGCGACGGTATTGACGGTTATGCCCGTGAGCAGGTAACGGCCCGCGCCACTTCATTTACGCTGGCGCCCACGGGCTACAGCCATGCCGAGGCGGCGACGCTGACCACCGCCGGTTTGACCGCCTGGCGTGCGTTGATGGCTGACGACTCCCTTAAACCTGGCGATACCGTTTTAATCCAGGGCACCGGGGGCGTTTCCATTTTCGCGTTGCAGTTCGCCAAGATGGCCGGTGCGACCGTCATTGCTACGTCTTCAAGCGACGAAAAGCTCAGTCGCCTGAAAGCCATGGGCGCTGATCATCTGATCAACTACCGCAAAGACACTAACTGGGGTGAAACCGCGCGTGCATTGACCGGTGGTCGCGGTGTGGATCACGTGATTGAAGTCGGCGGGCCATCCACTCTGGAGCAATCGATGATTGCTGCGCGGGTCGGCGGACATATTTCGGTGATTGGTATTCTGACCGGTGTCGCCGGGCAACTGTCATTCGTGCCGGCATTGGTCAAGCAATTGCGCCTGCAGGGCGTGCTCGTGGGCAGTCGCACTCAGCAGCAAGATATGATCCGGGCAATCAATGCCAGTGGCATGCGTCCGGTCATTGATCGACACTTTGCCATGGCCGATATTGTCCAGGCCTTCCGTTATCAGGAAACCAATCAACACTTCGGCAAGATTTGTCTGGATATCTAGTCTTCGGTAAAAGCGAGCAAGCCTGGCAGCAGGCTTGCTCTTTTGTCGATCAGATGCACGTGTCTCGTCACCGCCGTTTCGCTTTGCCCGAGAGAGGGGAAAGCGAAACGTATGGCCGCTCTTTTTCCAGCTTCGCCACACCTTCGGTACCGGCTGATGCCCGCAACGAACGGATTGCCTGATTAACCTGGAAACCACGTTTTATATTCCGTGCCTGGAGTTCAAAGCGTTTAACGCTCGATGCAAATATCCCTGGACCCGTGAGCGACGCATTCAGCGCTTCGTCATTTTCAGGGCGAGTGTCATCTTCAGACAAATACATTGCCCTACCTCCTGTTATAAGTTTTTCAATCAGTCAGTGGATAACTTATATGCCTTACAGATCCTTGCCTTGCACATAACCTGAGCCCAGGTCGGCACCCGTAATGGGATTGGCGTCGGGATCTGACAGGGTCCGTTCTTTCATGGTCAACAGTACTGCCTCATCGTCGGTGGACAACCCGACGGACGCCAGACCATCGCCGCCATCCACTGCCGGTTCGGGGGACTCGATATATTCCCATTCCTCGCCTTCATTCCAGGGACCACGCAGATTGGGTTCGCCGGCAGACATGTTGAAGTACACGTTGGTGAACTCTGGCATGCCGGGTAACTTGCCTTGCG
The DNA here is from genome assembly GCA_036387095.1 of Pseudomonas sp. Lineage (GTDB taxonomy): Bacteria > Pseudomonadota > Gammaproteobacteria > Pseudomonadales > Pseudomonadaceae > Aquipseudomonas. Next base: position 2,719 of record DASVUK010000071.1, on the reverse strand, counting down.
GGAAGTTGGGCTGGATTGAATGCAGGGCTTTCTCAAAGGACTTTTGATGCGCGATTTCCCGTGTCATCAAAAAGCCCAATGCTTCCTTGATCCCTGGATCATCGGTCACGTTCATCAAGCGTTCGTAAACGATCTTGGCGCGTGCTTCGGCTGCGATGTTGGAGCGAAAATCCGCAGTCGGCTCGCCGATAGTATCGACATACGCCGCGGTCCATGGCACGCCAGCGGAGTTGGTCAGTGGCGCGCCGCAGCCATAGAGCAACGCGGTGATATGGGAATCGTTCCCTGCACCGTTGATGGCGCGATACAGCTCCCCTTCCTCTTGAACGCCTTCAGCCAACTGACCTTTGCCGCCCCGGTTAAGCATGCAAATAATCGAGCCGATGATTTCCAGGTGACTGAGTTCTTCGGTAGCGATATCCATCAGCAAGTCTTTGCGACCCGCATCCTCTTCCGCCAGCGCCTGGGTGAAGTAGCGGGCTGCTGCTGCCAGTTCGCCCTGAGCGCCACCGAATTGCTCCAAGAGAAGATTGGCCAGCCCTGGATCAGGCCGCGCGACACGGACGGTGTATTGCAGACGCTTGTTATGAATGAACATGGTTCGATTCCTCATCTTATTTAGCCAAAACGGCTGTCGGTGGACATGTGATTGGCCACAGTTAAGGGAGCGTTCAGTTTTGAAAGCTGTTCCTGTAACTTGACGAATGGTCTAAATAAGTTGGATTAGCGTATTGAAGATGTCTTTTTGAGTGTTTTTTAACAGAGTCATTAGTCTTTTTGAGTGATGCTCGCCAGCCGGAAGACGCGTCGATAGCGTGAAGCTGTCGGTCAGGTATAGGCCAAAAGACGACCGCATAGAACGACGCAAAGCCAAAGTGCTATGGACAACATCGCCTGGACTTTGGCGATTGCGGGTGCTGGGATTTCCGTGTTCCAGCGCTGGACCGAGCGGTAGACCCCGACGTGGAACAGTGCGGCATTGATGCCCGCGATAGCGATCAAACTCAGTTTCAAGAGGAAGACGTTATTGTCAGCGAAGTCATGGGGATGCGCCGAAAACATCATCAGGCCTGCCGGAACGATCAGCAGCAGGGCGGCGACGGCAAATCTCAACAAGTGTCGGGCCAGTGCGGTGACTGCAATGGTTCGCGACAATCCCAGCACCCGCAGGTCGAACATAACGACACAGCCGACCAGCAGTGCAAAGCCGATGATGTGCATCACCTCGACCAGCGGATAAAGCCACAGATCGCCACGCATAGCCGAGCCCAAGGGCGACGCGTCAAGCCAGTCCAGCCAGACGTCCATACCTGAACCGGCCTGGGCGGTCTTCATCAGCGTAGCTCGGTTGTCTTGTCGCCGATGGTGATGCGTTCTGCGCGTAACTCTTCGGGTTTGTTCCGATTCTGATAACCGACCACGCTCGCCTGATTACCGACTTTGAGCATGTCCTGGGTCAGACCCCGATTCTCCATTCGAGATGGCGGGGCCAGCACAACATTCCAGGTTTTTTCAGCGGTTTTGAGGCGCACGAACCCGTGTGGGTGGGCGTACCCGGACTCCTCGATAGTGCCTTGCAGCTGCAAGGGAATGCTGGCGTCGTACTCGCTCCAGCCGTGATGGGCGAACACCGTGGTAGCCACCAGTACTGACGACAATCCAACGCACCTGAGCATGCTCTTCATGACGCGGTCCTCTTGTTGTCTTTGTGTTGTACAGGGAAAAAGCGTAGACGGGACTGGCGCCGTGTTTAACGCAGTGATGCGAAGACATACTTGGGTGATATTGCGATTTCCGCCCCTTGAAGCAGCAAGTACAAGGCTTTGAGCCGGGCGAGCGCCGCTTGTCAGGTTGCACGGGCTTTAACCGATCAGGCGAGTGCGAATAAAAAACCGGCTCAGTGGCCGGTTTAGTGGAGCGCGAGCTCAAAAGCGCGCGCGGGCTTCAATTGCGTTGCTGAAGTGGATCGGAGCCTGCCGTCTTGGCTTTGGGGCCTGCAACTGCCCAGGCCAGCAGCCCGATAACCGGAACAAACACGAGCACGATGATCCATAGCGCTTTGCTCTCTCGTTTGCCATCGCTTTTCATCACACGGGTCACCGCCCACAACACCGCAATAATGAGCAGCGTCACCAGCGAGATCCAGACCAGCGGAGCATCCATGATATTGGCCAGTACGTCCCAGATTTGCTTGAGTTCCATACATCTCCCCCCTTGGTTGTAACGGTTTAGGCAGGGGGATATGCAAAGGGTTCAGTGGCGGTGACCGGTTTAGAGCGCCCTCGGGCAGCGCTGGACGTTACTGGCCAACGCCTGTGGATAATTCTCGGTTTGAGCCTTCACGGACTCAGAAACAAAGGCCCTAACGGTCAGTGCGCAGGTGGCAACTCAGGGCCCGAAACCAGATCGTCTGCGAAATTGAGATTTTGATTGGCGAGCATTCACTCAAAAATAGAGTGAACAATGCCCCGCGTTACATCCGGTATGGCGAAAGCTGGATTGGTAAACAGAGAATGAATCCTTCGCTCGGCAAATCGCAGGCACAAAAAAACCGGCTCAAATGGCCGGTTTCTTCGTTTCCGTGAGTCGGTAGAAACTCACGGTTGTTGCTATTTGGTGCCCCGAGGGAGACTCGAACTCCCACTCCTTTCGAAAACGGATTTTGAATCCGCCGCGTCTACCGATTCCGCCATCAGGGCTCAATGGCGGCGAAGTCTAC
>DASVUK010000070.1:0-2558 GCA_036387095.1 Pseudomonas sp. | reverse complement strand
TCAGTCGGCAGGGACCAGGCGCTCGCGCTTCCCAGTGCTGCGCCCAGGCCGAGCAATAAAGGAAGGGTTTTAACGAGCCTCATACTGTCCTCTTACGTTGGACAGCAGGTCCATCCTGCCGTCGTTCAAATACGCTTTCATCCCCTTGGCCGTCGTCACACCGCCCGCGCCGTCGATTCTAACGGCTTGCTCGGTCTGCGCATATTGCTTCTGTGGGAATACGGTCATTCGACTACTAGTGATAATGGTCGTACGGTTTTTATCGTCGGTTCGTGCTACGCGAACCGAGTCGATCAGCTCGACCTGAGTGCCGCCAGGGGAAACTTCACCTTGCTTGCTCTGGATGTGCCATGGGTAAAGGGTGCCGCGATACATTTGCAGGTCCGGCGTTGTCAGCAACGTGACATCAGTAGCCTTCAGATGCTCGACCTTGTCGGCTGTCATTTCGTACTGAAGTTTGCCATCGGGCAAGTACTGGACGCTGTGGGCGTTGATTGCATAAAAGTCGATAGCGCTCTCGTCCACAGTCGTTACAGGCTGATCCATGAAGCTTTCCGGACTGATATTCCAATAACCGGCAGCGGCAAGCAGGACCGCCAATACGCCGAAGATCAGAAACGATCGAATTTTTTTACTGAACATAAATGGCTTCTATAAGTAGGCGGCGTGGGCTGCTTCAAGGTTGCCCTGTGCGCTGAGTATCAATTCGCAGAACTCGCGAGCTGCGCCTTCACCGCCGCGTGCCTGGGTAACGCCATGGGCATGTTGCCGTACGAAGCCTGCGGCATTGGCGACGGCCATGCCCAGACCGACGCGACGGATGACCGGCAAGTCTGGCAGATCATCACCCAGATAGGCGACCTGTTCGTAACTCAGATTGAGCTGGCCAAGTAATTCATCCAGGACAACCAGTTTGTCTTCACGGCCCTGATAGAGATGTTCGATGCCCAGGTTTCTGGCTCGACGCTCCACTACCGGGGTCTTGCGGCCGCTGATGATAGCAGTGGTGACGCCGGAGGCGATGAGCATCTTGATGCCCTGGCCATCCAGCGTATTGAAAGTCTTGAACTCGCTGCCGTCTTCCAGAAAGTAAAGGCGGCCATCGGTCAGCACGCCGTCAACGTCGAAAATCGCCAGCTTGATGTGCTTGCCGCGTTGCAGCAGCTCTGTGGTCATGGTCACGTCTCCCATTACATGACGCCCGCGCGCAGAAGATCCTGCAAATTGAAAGCGCCTACGGGGTGGTCGTTTTCATCGACGACGATCAATGCGCCAATCTTGTGATCTTCCATTATCTTCAAGGCTTCGGCTGCGAGCATTTCAGGGCGTGCAGTCTTGCCGTGGATCGTCATGACTTCATCAATGGTGGTCAGGCGAATATCGATCGGGCGGTCCAGGGTGCGGCGTAAGTCGCCGTCGGTAAATATTCCCGCCAGTTGTCCGTCTGCCTCAAGGATTGCTGTCATGCCCAAGCCCTTGCGGGTCATTTCCATCAGCGCGTCGCGCAACATCGTTCCGCGCTGCACTTTGGGCAGTTGATCGCCGGTGTGCATCACGTGCTCAACCTTGAGCAGCAAGCGTCGGCCCAGTGCGCCGCCTGGATGGGAGAACGCGAAATCTTCGGCGGTAAAGCCCCGAGCCTCCAGCAGTGCAACCGCCAGCGCGTCGCCCATGACCAGCGCCGCAGTCGTTGAGGAGGTCGGAGCGAGATTCAGCGGGCAGGCTTCGTGGATCACATGGGCGTTCAGGTTGATGTCGGCGGCCTTTGCCAGCGTCGATGCCGGATTGCCCGTCATGCTGATCATCTTGATGCCAAGGCGTTTGATAAGCGGCAGCAGGGTGACGATTTCGGCAGTGGTGCCGGAGTTGGACAGCGCCAGAATGATGTCATCGGCGGTGATCATGCCCATGTCGCCGTGGCTGGCTTCAGCTGGATGCACAAAAAAAGACGTCGTGCCGGTACTGGCCAGGGTGGCTGCGATTTTTTTGCCAATGTGCCCTGACTTGCCCATTCCAACCACGACAACGCGACCTTTGCTGGCAAGAATCATCTCGCAGGCATGGACGAAATCCCCGTCGATATGGCTGAGCAAGCCCTCTACGGCTTCTATTTCGAGGCGGATGGTGCGTTGTGCTGACAGGATCAGGTCGCTGGATTGGCTCATGGGAAAAATCATTCGGCCGTCTAAAAGGCGGCGATTATAGCGGTAATGCACGATTCCCTCACGCTTGATCGTCACACTTGTTTTGAATCGCGTGATTACATCCGCAAATGCCTACAACTTTGTAGGAAACGGAGCAAATTATTTGTCGTGATATTGATTCATCGGCTTCTCGCTTGGGCGGCGTGATATTGCAGTGGTATAGTTCGCGGCCTGTTCGGCCCACCTAGACAGCATGCCTCCCGCCAGGGATCGGGCAGCTGAGAGTGAGTCTGTAGCGCAAGGAGCTTTGATGAGTGCCGATAACGCCTACGCGATCGAGCTGAAGGGCGTTTCCTTCAAGCGCGGTACGCGCAGCATCTTCGAAAATGTCGATATTCGTATTCCCCGTGGCAA
>DASVUK010000069.1:0-57099 GCA_036387095.1 Pseudomonas sp. | reverse complement strand
ACGTCGTCCAGCTTGAACGGCTTAATGATTGCAGTGACTAGCTTCATGAAACTTTCTCCCGAATTGGTGGACTTGCCCCAGGAAAACAAACCCGACTCAAGTCTAAGCGCAGTGCCTGGCTTTGTAACGCGTCGGTCGCCTGATGCAGGCCCGACCAACCCCAGAAACCACTTCTGACGAAACACATCCCCGCTCCGCCTGCCGCACTGCCTTCGTCACAGCGACTGCCTCAGTGCATGGGTCATTAGCGTCTAAGCAGAAAGCTTGCCATCTCGTGATTTTCCATTAAATACAGGCCCTTGACCCTGAAACAGCCGGGTATGGCCCCCTGCTCGCCGGCGCAACGCACAACTACAGTGCGAGCGTGCACGCCGCGATGCGCGATAACCGTGCATCCGCCGCAGTCTGGATTGACTATAGACGCTGCGTGCTACACTGCCGCCCATCTGATTCTGGAACCTGACCATGCTCGCGCCCAAAGATTTTCTCGATGCCCTGAGCGGCCACGCCTCGCGCTTGTTCAATGGCGAGACACCCGTCCCGCGCAATGAATTTGAAACCCAGTTCAAAGCCCTGCTGCAAAGTGGCTTCAGCAAGCTGGACCTGGTCAGTCGAGAGGAATTCGACAGCCAGATGGCCGTTCTTGCACGCACCCGGGCACGCCTTGAAGCGCTGGAGGCGAAGGTCGCCGAGATGGAAGCGAAGCTGAGTCCGCCCGCCGCAGAGTAAGGGGCGCACAGGCCGGCTCGCTTTTGAAGGTGCATTGTTTAGGAGGGGATCTGTCCCTGAATAGGTCGGCACAAGCGTCGAAACCTCCCGACTTTCAAGGGGCCTACCCGGATAAATCCGGGCCCACAATTCGGCCTGCAATTCTGAGTGGGTCGAAACAGTGCGTTGATAGGCCGTTACCTATCTGGCCGGCACCAATAATTTTTCCAGCCTGCGCGTATACGGCGTGAGATCCCCAATGGTGCGCATGACCCATTGCGGGTCGTAATAGGTGTCGAGATAGCGTTCGCCGCTATCGCACATCAGCGTTACCACTGATCCCTTCAAGCCTTGCTCCTGCATCTGCAACGCCACAGTCAGCGCGCCCCATACGTTGGTGCCAGTCGAACCACCGGGTTTCTTGCCCAGCAGTCGTTCCAGCCAGGCAAGTGTTGCGATGCTCGCCGCGTCTGGCACCTGCAACATGTCATCGATCACCCCTGGCAGAAATGAAGCCTCAACCTTTGGCCGCCCGATACCCTCGATGCGGCTGCCATGCTGGCGGGTCACGTTGGTATCGCCAGTCCGATAGCTTTCATAGAAGACCGAGTTCTCCGGGTCTACCACGATCAATCGCGTGTCATGGCCCTTGTAACGGATGAATCGTCCGATCGTCGCCGATGTGCCGCCGGTCCCGGCGCTCATGACGATGGCTGCGGGAACAGGATGCTCTTCCCCGCTTAACTGCTCGAAAATGCTGTCGGCAATATTGTTATTGCCGCGCCAGTCTGTGGCCCGCTCGGCGTAGGTGAACTGGTCCATGTAATGGCCATCACCGTCGCCGGCCAGCCGTTCGGCCTCGGCGTACATCTGGCAGCCGCGTTCGACGAAGTGGCAGTTGCCTCCCAAAAGCTCCACTTGTTCGATTTTCTTACTCGCCGTATTGCGCGGCATGACGGCGGTGAAGCGCAGTCCGAGCAACTTGGCGAAATAGGCCTCGGACACCGCAGTACTCCCCGAAGAAGCCTCGACCACGTGCGTGCCTTGGCGGATCTTGCCGCTGCAGATGGCATGCAGGAATAACGAGCGTGCCAGGCGATGCTTCAAGCTGCCGCTGGGGTGCGTGCTCTCGTCTTTGATATAGATATCGACATCCTTGAGCGCGGGGACGTCCAGTTTGAGCATATGGGTATCGGCCGAACGCTGTTGATCGCGAGAAATCGTGTTCATGGCCATACGAATCCAGTTGCTCATTACTTCTGCCTCTACCTGATGCGGGTTAATAGGCAAATTTTACTGAGCCGTCCGGAAAATAATTTTTCTTCGTCCTCTGTGGATGGCTAATCTGTAGAAAATTTTTCTACAGATTATGGTTATCGAAGAATGGATAGTTTTGACCGACATATTCTCAGCCTGCTTCAGCGCGATGCTTCCATGCCGCTCAAGGATCTGGCTGAGGCCGTCAACCTCTCGACCACGCCTTGCTGGAAGCGGGTGAAGAAGCTGGAAGAGGCCGGCTTCATCAAATCCAGGGTCGTGTTGCTGGACCCTGAAAAGCTTGGCCTGGGGTTGTCCGTGTTCGTGCAACTCAAGACCCAGCGCCATGACAGCCAATGGCTTGAGCACTTTGCTCAAACTGTCATGCAATTTGAGGAAGTCATGGAGTTCTACCGGATGGCAGGCGAGTGGGACTACATGCTGCGCCTGGTGGTCCACGACATGGCGGCTTACGACCGCTTCTACAAAAAGCTCATCAGCAGCACCGAAGGGCTTTCGACCATCACCTCAAGCTTTTCCATGGAGCAACTCAAGTACACCACGGCGCTGCCGTTGCCTCGCAGTTAACACTCTGTATCCATTCATTCCTTCAAGACTTCTCGCAATACCGCAGGATGCGCAAACCGCATTCTCAAGGAAGAGTCCATGTCCCTCGCTATCGTTCATAGCCGCGCCCAGGTCGGGGTTGAAGCGCCTGCTGTTACTGTCGAAGCCCATCTCGCCAATGGCCTGCCCGCGCTGACGTTAGTGGGCTTGCCGGAAGGCGCGGTGAAGGAAAGCAAAGACCGCGTGCGCAGTGCAATTCTGAATTCCGGGCTGAAATTTCCTGATCGACGCATCACGCTCAATCTGGCGCCGGCGGATCTGCCCAAGGATGGCGGCCGTTTTGATCTGGCCATTGCGCTGGGGCTTCTGGCAGCCAATGGCCAGGTGCCGCTCACGGCGTTGCAAGATGTGGAATGCCTTGGGGAACTGGCGTTGTCAGGCGCGATTCGGCCGATTCAGGGCGTCTTGCCCGCTGCCCTGGCCGCCCGCGCCGCCGAGCGCACGTTGATCATCCCGGCGGTGAACGCCGAGGAAGCGTGTCTGGCCTCGGGTTTACGAGTCATCGCTGCCAATCATTTGCTGGAATTGGTGGCGCATTTCAACGGTCAGGCGCCTATCACGCCTTATCAGGCCAGTGGGCTGTTGCATCAGACCAGGCCCTACCCGGACCTCAGCGAGGTTCAGGGCCAGACCGCCGCGAAACGCGCGCTGGTGGTGGCCGCTGCGGGTGCACACAATCTTCTGTTCAGCGGCCCGCCCGGTACCGGCAAAACCCTGCTTGCCAGCCGTCTTCCCGGTTTGCTGCCGCCGCTGGACGAACATGAGGCGCTGGAGGTTGCTGCGATCCAATCCGTCGCCAGCCAGACACCGCTGACGAGTTGGCCCCAGCGTCCCTTCCGCCAGCCCCATCACTCGGCATCCGGCCCTGCGCTGGTAGGCGGCGGCAGTCGTCCGCAGCCGGGAGAAATTACATTGGCCCATCATGGTGTGTTGTTTCTGGACGAATTGCCCGAGTTCGACCGGCGCGTCCTGGAAGTGCTACGCGAGCCACTGGAGTCCGGCCATATCGTGATTTCAAGAGCGCGAGACCGGGTGCGATTTCCGGCGCGCTTTCAACTGGTCGCCGCGATGAACCCTTGCCCCTGCGGCTACCTGGGTGAACCTACCGGGCGGTGTCGCTGTTCCACTGAACAGATCCAGCGTTATCGCAACAAGCTCTCCGGCCCATTATTGGACCGGATCGACCTGCACCTGACGGTGGCGCGGGAGGCCACATCGCTTAATCCCACACCGCTGCAAGGCGACGATACTGCCAGCGCGGCCAAATGGGTCGCCCAGGCCAGGGCGCGGCAGCACCGCCGTCAGGGTTGCGCCAATGCGTTTCTGGATTTACCCGGCCTGCGTCAGCATTGCGCGCTGTCTGCGGCCGATGAAACCTGGTTGGAAACTGCATGCGAGCGCCTGACCTTGTCGCTACGTGCGGCCCATCGCTTGCTGAAAGTTGCCAGAACCCTGGCAGATCTGGAGCAGGTCGAAGCGATCAACCGCAGTCATGTGGCCGAAGCATTGCAATACCGGCCTTCGAATAATTGAGATTTCAGACGTGCGACGGCATCGTGCAGGCGGACTCATCCGCGAAAGGTCTGGCAGCCGCCAACAATGTATTGGTGCAATGGACGCCTTCCCGGATAAATCCAGTCCCACGGTGATCCGTTGCCTCAACGAAACCGATCAACCTCAGTGCGCAATTCGGCGGCCAGGGCATTGAGTTCTTCGGCGGTCACTGCCAGGTGCGAAACCACTTCGCGCTGTTCAGAGTTGGCCATGGCGATGCTTTGCAGATTGCTGCTGAGTAACGTGGCAGTGCTGCTTTGTTCTTGGGTGGCAGTCGTGATGGCCGCAAATTGTTCCCCGGCGGAGCGGCTTTGCTCGTCTATCTGGGCCAGGGCCGCGGCGACCTTGGCGTTGCGCGACAGGCCTTCCTGCATCAACGTGTTGCCCTGCTGCATGGTGCTGATGGCGTTGCCGGTTTCCTGCTGGATGCTGGCGATCATCCCGGAAATCTCGTCAGTGGCCTTGCGCGTCCGGGATGCCAGGCTGCGTACTTCGTCCGCTACCACCGCAAAACCACGGCCTTGCTCACCGGCGCGAGCTGCCTCGATCGCTGCGTTAAGGGCCAACAGGTTGGTCTGATCGGCAATCGAGGTAATCACGCCCACGATGCTGCCGATTTCCTGGGACCGTTGCCCCAGGGTGTCAATTACGGCGGCGGTGCTGCTAAGGGACGAAGCGATCTGCTCCAGAGACGATGATGCTTCCTGCATCGAAGCGCGACCAATGCGCGTCTGCTGTGCATTTTCATTCGCCAGACGTTCGGTGTTGCCCATGTTGTCGGCGATATTCAGCGACGTGGCGCTGAATTCCTCTACAGCACCGGCCATGCTGGTGATCTCTCCGGATTGCTGCTCCATGCCGGCATAAGCACCACCGGACAGGCCCGACAACTCATGGGCGCGGCTGCTGACTTGCTGGGCAGCGGTGCGGATGTGAGAAACCATGTTCGACAAGGCTTCGCCCATCTTGTTGAAGCTGCCTGCCAGTTGGCCAATTTCGTCGTGACTGGACACATTCAGGCGAACACTCAGATCACCGGCGCCCAAGGCTTGTGCCTGACGCACCAGATCCGACAATGGCTGCAGTTTGCTGCGCAACAGCCAGATCGCTGACCCCACCGCAATCAGCATGGCCAGCAGGCTACCGATGGCCAGCTGGGTGCCGACACTCCAGGTAACCGCGCTGATCTCAGCTTTCGGCATGCTGGCCAGTACGGTCCAAGGCCCGTCTTTAAAGGGTTGGGCGACGCTGTAGAAATCTTGCTCGGTATCGTTCCAGAACTGGCCCTGACCTGGCTGCTTGACGAAGTCGGCAACGACTTTGCCCGCCTGCTCCGGGGCCTTGGCGCCCGCCGGAGGCACCAGCCAACGACCTTGATCGTCCAGCAGGGCCAGCGAACCTGTCGTCCCGATGCGGAATTTCTTCAGGTTTTCAAACTGGGCGTTCTGCGCATCGGTGTAATCGAACCCGACAAACAGCACGGCGATGACGTTGCCGCTGGTATCGCGTACCGGGGTGTACTGCGTCATGTAGTTGCGATCAAACAACACGGCTTTGCCAACGTAGCTCTGGCCCGCCATCAATCGGTCATACGCCGGATGCTTATGGTCCAGTTGAGTCCCTATAGCGCGCGTGCCGTCCTGTTTGCTCAGCGAGGTGCTAATCCGGATGAATTCGTTGCCACTGCGCACGAATACCGTTGCCACACCCGCCGTGAGCTGCTTGAAACTGTCGACTTCAGTGAAATCGTTATTCAAGACACTGGCCCCTTGATACAACCCCGGTGTCTGAACTCCAGCGACCGTCACCGGCTTGTCCACCTGTACCGTGAGTCCACCGGCGAAACGTTTTTCGAACAAACCGCTCAAACGCTGAGTGCTGTCACGCAGCGTACTGTGAAAGGTTGCAAGCTGGTCAGCCAGCAGTCGTGCCTCACTGGCCATATGTTCTTCACGAATGACCAGGTTCGCAGAGTCCAGCGAACGCAACGCGAACACGGTACTACAGCTGATCACCACCGCCAGAATGACGGCCAGGGCAATACCGAGTTGCGATGCAATTCGAGCACGAGGCTTTGACATGGGGGCTCCTGACCGAACAGTTGGATCTTGAGATCTCGAATGGCTGTTCAGTAACTATCTATTTAGGTTTTGGGCCTTTTCTTACACTTAAGTATGAAAAGTCTAATGCCAAAGCATCGGCCCGAACGTTCAATACTTGAGTGCATTCGGTGGTGTTTCGCAAACGATTGCGAGGGGGCGGCGGTGTTGGTTACCTGAGAATCTCTACGTCAGGCAGTGTCATGGCCTGAACTTCGCTTTGCAGGAAGTTACCCAGCCTGCGCAGACGTTCCGTTCCGGGTCTGGTCCGGGGCCAGACCAGATAATAATCCTCGCCGCTATAGACGGCGGTACGCCACGGCAGGCTTAAACGACCGTGGGCGACATCTTCTGCAACCATCAGCAAATCGCCCATCGATACGCCGTAACCTCGGGCGGCGGCGATCATGCCCAGTTCCAGCGTGTCGAATACCTGACCGCCCTTGAGCGAAATCTGCGCCGATAAACCGGTGCGCTCCAGCCAGCTACGCCAATCCCGCCGATCCGGAGTGGGGTGCAGTAATTCGGCACGGGCCAGCCGCTCGACATCCCACGGCAGTTCATCGAGCAGGCTTGGTGCCCCAACCGGAACCAGCAATTCCGGGAATAGGTAAATCGCCTCCCAGTCCGCCGGAAAATGACCTCGACCAAGCAATACCGCGCAGTCGAAGGGTTCTTGGCTGAAATCCACGGCGTCGATCTCAACCCAGGCGCTGGTCAGCTGCACTTCATTGCCCACTTGGAGGTGGCGAAAACGGCTGAGACGCGCCAATAGCCAGCGCATGGTCAGGGTCGGTGGCGCTTTCATGCGCAGCACGCCTTCGTCGCTCAACAGCGTGCTACAGGCTCGTTCCAGAGAGGAAAAACCGTCACGAACGCCCGGCAGCAAGGTGCGCGCCGCCTCCGTGAGCTGGAGGTTGCGTCCTTTGCGCTGGAAAAGTTTGCAGGCGAAATGTTCCTCCAGCGTGCGGATGTGCCGACTGACCGCGCTTTGAGTAATGGATAACTCTTCGGCGGCGCGGGTAAATGAGCAGTGTCGCGCAGCCGCTTCGAATGCACGAAGCGCATAAAGAGGAGCAAGGCTACGTGCCATCCGGATCTTTCCTACTGTGGCGGGAGACTCGATGAGTGTAAATCAGCAGGCATGAGTATTACTCATGACAATGATCTTATTTATCCCTTTGTACATCCGCGCATAAGTCCCGAGAATGAGCCGCTCATCAACGCCATCAAATTCGAGCACCATCGCTATGCAACAACCCGCCATTAAAGAACTCTGGGTCATCCTGCGGCTGGCCGGGCCGCTGATTGCCTCGCAGATGGCACACATGCTGATGGTGTTCACCGATACCGTGATGATGGGCCAACTGGGCCCCGAAGCCCTGGCCGGTGGTGGGCTGGGTGCTGCAAGCTACAACTTTATTTCGTTTTTCTGCGTCGGCGTCATGGCTGCGGTTGGCACGCTGGTCGCCATTCGTCATGGGGCGGGTGACAACAAGGGCGCGGCCCAACTGGTCCAAGCCGGCGTCTGGCTGGCGTGGGGCATGGCGTTGATCGCGATGCTGATGCTGTGGAATCTGGAGCCGATCCTGCGACAGTTCGGTCAAACTGAAGCTAACGTGCACATGGCGGGTCAATTTTTGATCACTCTGCCATTGGCGCTGCCCGGCCTGCTGACGTTCATGGCATTGCGCGGGTTCACCAGTGCGCTGGGTCGCGCCGGCCCGGTCATGGCGATAAGCCTGGGTGGCGCGGCAGCCAACTACGGGCTCAACTATGCCTTCATTCATGGCCTGTTCGGGCTGCCGCATCTGGGCTTGATGGGAATCGGGCTGGTCACGGCGATCGTGACCAACGCCATGGCGCTGATCCTCGCGCTGCATATCCGCCAGCACCGGGCTTACATGTCGTATCCGATTCGCCAGGGGTTCTGGCGGTTGTCACGCAGCCATCTCCAAGAGCTGTGGCGCCTGGGCCTGCCCATTGGTGGCACCTATGCAGTGGAGGTGGGATTGTTCACCTTTGCGGCTTTCTGCATGGGCGCGATGGGCAGCACGCAAATGGCAGCGCACCAGATCGCCCTGCAAACGGTATCCATGGCATTCATGATTCCCGTAGGGATTTCCTACGCCGTGACCATGCGCATTGGCCAGCACTATGGTGCGGGCAATCTCTTGTTGGCGCGGACTGCGGGGCGTGCAGGCATTGTCTTCGGCGGCGGCGTGATGCTGGCGTTCGGCGTGCTGTTCTGGCTGGCGCCGCACCTGATCATCGGACTTTTCCTGAATATCAACGATCCGGCCTTTGCCGACATCGTCGATCTGGCCGTAAAGCTGCTGGCGATCGCTGCGTGGTTTGAAATCCTGGATGGCACACAAACCATCGCCATGGGCGCCATACGTGGCTTCAAGGATGCCAAGACTACGTTTCTCATTGGGCTGGCCAGTTACTGGCTCGTGGCGGCGCCTGCTGCCTGGATTCTGGGTTTCTATATGAATCAGGGTGCAGTCGGCGTGTGGTGGGGCCTTGCGCTGGGGTTGCTGTGTTCGGCGCTGGCATTGACCTACGCCTTCGAAAGGAAAACGGCGCGTCTGTTGCGACGCGAGTCGGCGATGATGGCGGTGGCCTGAAATGCCTCGCGTCGCCTTCGCTTCAGAGCAACCGTTTTTCCGTCACTGATTGCTCAAGGCCTTCGAGACACCCTGATCAAAGGTCAGGAATTCCAGCAGATCCACCATCGGCAGCGGGCGGCTGATGAGAAAGCCCTGCACCTGATCGCAGCCAAAGCTGCGTAGCAGTGCCAGTTGTTCAACGGATTCGACGCCTTCGGCCACCACTTCCAAGCTCAGATTGTGCGCCAGGTTGATCATGGCGTGGACCAGCTTGCGGTTCTCATCACGCTGTTCCATTTCGCTGACAAAGCTTTTGTCTATCTTGAGCAGTGCAATGGGCAGGCTGTTGAGGTGTACGAATGATGAAAAGCCGGTGCCGAAATCATCGAGAGAGAAACGCACGCCGAGCCTGCCCAGGGCATCCATGGTGTGCTTGACCAGATCGCTACGCCGCATGACTGCGGTTTCCGTCAGCTCAAACTCCAGCCATTGAGCATCTACCCCTCGATCAGCTATCAAACGGCTCAGCGTGGCCAACAATTGGTTGTCCTGAAACTGCCGGAATGACAGGTTGATGGCCATGTGCAGCGGCGGCATGCCCAGTTCCCGCAGGGCCTGCATGTCGCGCAGGGCACGGGAGATGACCCAGTAACCCAGTGGCACGATCAGGCCGCTTTGCTCGGCCAATGGCACAAACTCACTGGGCGGCAACAGGCCCCGCTCCCGATGGCGCCAACGCACCAGCGCTTCCAGGCCAACGATGCGCCCTGAGGTCAGACACAGCCTGGGCTGGTAATGCAGTTCCAGCTCGTCACGACGCAGCGCCCGGCGCAGCTCGCTTTCAAGATCAGCAAGACTGCGGGCGTTGCGATTGATGCGTTCGTTGAAGACGTGAAAAGTACAGCCTTGAATCCCCTTGGCCTGCCGCATGGCGATGTGGGCGTGCCACATCAGCGGATCGGCACCGGCCATGGCGCGGGAGTGGGCGATGCCGAGGCTGCAACCGATCAGCAGGCTTTCGCCATCGACCCAATAAGGTTCGGCCAGCGCTTCGGTGATGCGTTCGGCCATCCATTCCGCGCGACGTGGCGCGCGCCGAGTATCGATAAGTAAGGCAAATTCATCGCTGCCTAACCGGGCCACCTGATCGCCAACCTCTAGCTGACTTTTCAGACGAGCCACGACCTGGAGAATCAGGCGATCACCGGCTTGATGGCCGAGGGCGTCGTTGGCGCGTCGAAAGTTGTCCAGGTCAAGATGCCCCAAGGCCAGGCCCCGACCTTCGTTTTCCAGCAGGCGGGTGGCCAGCAAGGTCTGAAAACCCTGGCGGTTGGCGATGCCGGTCAAGGTGTCCTGTTCGGCCAGGCGTTGCAGCGTATCTTCCAGCAAACCTCGTTCATGGACATGACGCAGACATCGGCGCAGGGTGTCGGTCGTGAGGGTTGCGCGCACAAGCCAGTCGGCGGCGCCAACAGGGGCGACCGATGGCTCATGCTCCAGAAGCATGATCACAGGCAAATTGCAGCGGCCAGGCGGCGGTTGCAGCTCAGGCGTGCTGAGTAACACCGTATTACGCTGATCGCCAAAATGCTCGCTGATCTCGTTCCAGTCGGCGGCACCAATCAGCTCACTGGCTCCAGCCAGGGGGGCCAGGCAAACGTGCAGCGACGTCAGCCATTGCGGATCCTGAGCCAGCAACAACAATCGCACGGGTTGGACAAGCGTAGACAAGCTAGCTCCCTAGACACGAAAAGGACAACGCAAAAACCCGAATACACGGGGGCCAGTCCGGCGCGTTTATAGCGCTTTGATACGCAAATGTAACAAAACTTCCGGAATTAGATAGCGCAGCGATATTAAGTGCAAGTACAGGGGCGGACGGTGGCTGCACAAACGTCCCAGCCTGTTAAAATGCCCGCCCATTTCGCTTGTGACCCTCTCCCTGATATGTCCCGACTCAATCCTCGGCAACAAGAAGCCGTGAACTACGTCGGCGGCCCTCTTTTGGTGCTCGCCGGCGCTGGCTCCGGCAAGACCAGCGTGATCACGCGCAAGATCGCCCATCTGATCCAGAATTGCGGCATTCGTGCCCAATACATCGTGGCCATGACCTTTACCAACAAGGCCGCCCGGGAAATGAAAGAGCGGGTTGGCACCTTGCTGCGTGCGGGCGAAGGCCGTGGCTTGACCGTTTCCACCTTTCACAACCTGGGCCTGAACGTGATCCGCAAGGAGCACACGCGGCTGGGATACAAGCCGGGCTTTTCGATCTTTGACGAAACCGATGTCAAAGCGCTGATGACCGACATCATGCAAAAAGAGTATTCAGGCGAAGACGGCGTCGACGAAATCAAGAACATGATCGGCTCGTGGAAAAACGACCTGATCCTGCCGCCCGAAGCCCTGGCCAACGCTCGCAACCCCAAGGAGCAGACCGCAGCCATCGTCTACACCCACTATCAGCGCACGCTCAAGGCGTATAACGCGGTAGATTTCGACGACCTGATCCTGCTGCCGGTCAAACTCTTTCAGGAACACGCCGATATCCTCGAAAAGTGGCAGAACAAAGTTCGTTACTTGCTCGTCGATGAATATCAGGACACTAACGCCAGCCAGTATTTGCTGGTGAAGTTGCTGATCGGCATGCGCAACCAGTTCACCGTAGTGGGCGACGACGACCAGTCGATCTACGCCTGGCGCGGCGCGCGCCCGGAAAACCTGATGCTGCTCAAGGACGACTATCCATCGCTCAAAGTCGTCATGCTGGAGCAAAATTACCGCTCCACCAGCCGCATTCTGCGCTGCGCCAACGTGCTGATCTCCAACAATCCCCACGCGTTCGAAAAACAGCTGTGGAGCGAGATGGGCCATGGCGATGAGATTCGCGTGATCCGCTGCCGCAACGAAGACGCCGAAGCCGAGCGCGTGGCGGTGGAAATCCTCAGCCTGCATTTGCGCACCGACCGGCCGTACAGCGACTTTGCCATCCTGTATCGCGGCAACTATCAGGCGAAACTGATCGAGCTGAAATTGCAGCACCATCAGGTGCCGTATCGTCTGTCAGGTGGCAACAGCTTTTTTGGACGTCAGGAAGTAAAAGACCTGATGGCCTATTTCCGCTTGCTGGTTAATCCGGACGACGACAACGCCTTTCTGCGGGTGATCAACGTGCCGCGCCGGGAAATCGGCTCCACGACCCTGGAAAAACTCGGCAACTACGCCACCGAGCGCAAGATCTCGATGTACAACGCCACCGACGAGATCGGCTTGGGCGAACATCTGGATACCCGCTACACCGACCGTTTGCAGCGCTTCAAGAAGTGGATGGATCGGGTGCGCCAACAATGTGCCCAGGAAGACCCGATTGGCGCGTTGCGCAGCATGGTCATGGATATCGACTATGAGAACTGGCTTCGGCAGAACAGCTCTAGCGAGAAGGCCGCCGATTACCGCATGGGTAACGTCTGGTTTCTGATCGAGGCGTTGAAAAACACCCTCGAAAAGGACGAAGAAGGCGGCATGACCATCGAGGAGGCCATCGGCAAGCTGGTTCTGCGGGACATGCTCGAACGCCAGCAGGAAGAGGAAGATGGCGCCGAAGGTGTGCAAATGATGACCTTGCACGCCTCCAAAGGGCTGGAATTCCCCTATGTGTTCATCATGGGCATGGAAGAGGAAATCCTCCCGCACCGTTCCAGTATCGAAGCCGATACCATCGAAGAGGAGCGCCGTCTGGCTTATGTGGGCATCACCCGCGCGCGTCAGACCCTGGCCTTCACCTTTGCCGCCAAGCGCAAGCAATACGGCGAGATCATCGATTGTTCGCCGAGCCGTTTCCTGGACGAACTGCCTCCGGACGATCTGGCCTGGGAAGGCAACGACGACACACCAACCGAAGTGAAGGCCGTGCGCGGCAATACGGCATTGGCGGATATTCGTGCCATGCTCAAACGCTAGAATTGACTACTTTTTGCGCAGCTCAGCGCAGCCGAGGAACCGACGTGGAAGCACTGCACCAGAAAATTCGCGAAGAAGGCATCGTACTGTCCGATCAGGTACTAAAGGTCGACGCCTTTCTCAATCATCAGATCGATCCTGCATTGATGCAGTTGATTGGCGATGAATTCGCGACGCTATTCGCCGATTCGGGCATTACCAAGATCGTCACCATCGAAGCCTCGGGCATCGCTCCGGCGATCATGACCGGCCTGAGGCTCGGCGTGCCGGTGATCTTCGCCCGCAAGCACCAGTCACTGACGCTGACGGAAAACCTGCTGTCGGCCACGGTGTATTCGTTCACCAAACAGACCGAAAGTACCGTCGCCATTTCGCCACGCCATCTGAACAGCAGCGACAAGGTGCTGATCATCGATGACTTCCTGGCCAACGGCAAAGCGTCCCAGGCGCTGATCTCGATCATCAAGCAGGCTGGCGCCACCGTCGCCGGTCTGGGCATCGTGATCGAGAAATCGTTTCAGGGCGGCCGCGCCGAGCTGGATGCACAGGGTTATCGCGTTGAATCCCTGGCAAGGGTGAAGTCCCTGGTGGGCGGGGTTGTCACGTTTATTGAATGACGGCCAAATCGCTGCCTCGCGTTGCGCCTGGGTTCCTGCAGCTGTGGGAGCTCGCGTGCAGCGCGAGGCAGCGATGATCGCGACACTGCCGAGAAGTCCCGCAAGCATCTACAACCGTCTGGAGATTCCATGATCATTGGCGAGCGCTTGTACATCGAAGCATTCTTCGACCCTCACACCGGCACCATCAGCTACCTGGTCATGGACCTGACCAGCAAACACTGCGCCGTGATCGACAGTGTCCTCGATTACGACCCCAAGTCCGGGCGCACCAGCACTGATTCCGCCGACCGTCTGATCGCCCGCGTCCAGGAACTCCAGGCCTGCGTGCAATGGATCCTTGAAACCCATGTGCATGCCGATCATCTGTCCGCTGCGGCTTATCTCAAAGACACGCTGCAAGGCCAGACGGCGATCGGCAGCCATATCACACACGTACAGAAAGTCTTCGGCGCGCTGTTCAACGCCCCCGGCAGCTTTGCCCGGGATGGCAGCCAGTTCGACGCACTGCTGGGCGACGGCATGAGTTTCAGGATCGGCAGCCTTGAGGCACGGGCAATGCACACGCCTGGCCATACGCCGGCATGCATGACGTATCTGGTGCAAGCCGCAGACGAAACCGCGGCATTTGTCGGGGATACGCTGTTCATGCCCGACTACGGCACGGCGCGTTGCGACTTCCCCGGCGCGGATGCTCGCACGCTGTACCGCTCGATTCATAAAATCCTCACATTGCCACCCGCAACGCGGCTGTTCATGTGCCACGACTACCTGCCAAACGGCAGGGCGCTGCAATACATGACCACTGTCGCCGAACAGCGCGCCAGCAATATTCATGTCCATGAAGGCATCGACGAAGACGCTTTCGTGAAGATGCGCGAAGCACGGGACGCCACCCTCGATATGCCCGTGCTGATCCTGCCTTCGGTGCAGATCAACATGCGCTGCGGCCAGCTTCCCGAGCCGGAAGAAAACGGCATCAGCTATTTGAAAATTCCGCTTAACGTCCTTTGAACCGGGCATCCATTTCTGGAGCAGTTGCCATGCAAGTACAAAACGACGTTCGCCATCAAATCCTGATCATCGGCGGCGGTGCCGCTGGCATCGCCACTGCGTCGAGTCTGTTGGCACGGAACGCGACCCTGGATATCGCCATCATCGACCCCGCCGACACCCACTATTACCAGCCCGGTTGGACCCTGGTTGGCGCCGGGATTTTCCAGCCTGAATCCACCGCCCGCAGCATGGCTTCCTTGATTCCCAAGGGCGTGACGTTGATCAGGGCCGCAGTGGCTGCGTTCGAGCCGCAACACAGTAAGGTCATGCTGCAGACGGGAAGGATACTCGGCTACCAACAGCTGATCGTCTGCCCCGGCCTGAAGCTCGACTGGGCCGCGATTCCAGGGTTGCAGGAAACCCTGGGCGCAAACGGCGTGACGTCCAATTATCGTTATGACCTGGCGTCTTATACCTGGCAGCTGGTGCAAAACCTCAACCAAGGCCGGGCACTGTTCACTCAACCGCCTATGCCGATCAAATGTGCAGGCGCGCCGCAGAAGGCCATGTATCTGGCCTGCGACCACTGGTTGCGAACCGGAAAGCTGGGGCAGATTGACACCCACTTCTTCAACGCCGGCGGCGTGCTGTTTGGCGTGGCCGACTATGTCCCGGCCTTGATGAAATACATCGAGCGCTACGCCATCGGCCTGCAGTTCCATCACACACTGATCGCGGTAGACGGGCCTCGGCAGGTGGCGACGTTTCTGCGCTCCGGCGCCGATGGCACTGGCGAAACCGTAGAGCAGGCGTTTGACATGCTGCATGTGGTGCCGCCCCAGACCGCGCCGGACTTCATCCGCGCCAGTCCATTGGCCGATGCTGCCGGTTGGATCGATGTCGACCCGGCGACCTTGCAACATCGAGGCTTCGCCAACATCCATGCCTTGGGCGACGCCACCAATACCAGCAACGCAAAAACCGTAGCGGCGGCGCGCAAGCAGGCGCCTGTGGTAGCCAACAACGTATTGCGTGCCTTGGGGCTGCTTAAACAATCAGCGCACTACGACGGTTATGGCGCCTGCCCACTGACCGTAGAGCGCGGCAAGATCGTGCTCGCCGAGTTCACTTACGGCGGCAAGCTGGCCCCCAGCTTTCCGGACTGGCTGCTCAATGGCCGCGAGCCGACACGTCTGGCCTGGTGGCTCAAAGAACGCCTTCTGCCGCCGCTGTACTGGCGTTGCATGTTACGCGGTCGGGAGTGGCTCGCCAGGCCTGAACTAGATCCGCTCAAGGTTGGCTAATGAACGAACACCCATTGCTCGGCGCAGGACTGGGCACCTTGATTGGCGCGGTTTTGGCGTTGACGGGCGCTGGTGGTGGCATTCTCGCGGTGCCTTTGCTGGTTTTTGGCCTTGGGCTGTCGATGGTCGAGGCAGCGCCGGTGGGTTTATTGGCTGTTGGCCTTGCGGCAGCGGTCGGGGCGGTTCTGGGCTTGCGTGAGGGCATTGTTCGTTATCGCGCAGCGGGTTATATCGCCAGCATCGGCATCGTCATGGCGCCATTGGGGTTGTGGCTCGCCCATCAGGTGCCGAACAGGCCTTTGGCGGTGATGTTTTCGGCGGTATTGATCTATGCCTGCGTGCGGATTTTCCGCAAGGCCAGCGACGAATTGCGCCAAGGGTTGGCAGATGTTCGGCCGCAGGTGTTGCCTTGCGTGTTGAATCCGTTGCGAGGTCGCCTGCGCTGGACTATGCCTTGCGTGCGAGCGCTGACCTTGACGGGTGCGGTGTCTGGCTTGCTGTCGGGTTTGCTCGGGGTGGGCGGCGGCTTCGTGATTATCCCGGCACTGACGCGCTACACCGATCTGGACATGAGAAGCGTGGTAGCCACTTCATTGGCGGTTATTGCCCTGGTTTCGCTGGGGAGCGTGATCACCGCGAGTCTGGTGGGTGTCATGCACTGGACCGTCGGCGCGCCGTTTGCCGCAGGCGCCGTGCTGGGCTTGATTGGCGGACGACAAGTGTCCCACTACCTCGCCGGCCCGCGTTTGCAGCAATTGTTTGCCGCAGTGGGGGTGATTGCAGCGATGATGCTGGTCGCCAGCTCGCTGAACCTGAGGGGCTGATAGGCACAGGAACATAACGATGAATATCGATTGGCTTCATTTCACACCCTGGTCGTCCCTGGCGGGCGGCGTGTTGATCGGGCTTGCGGCCAGTCTGTTTGTCTTGGCAAATGGACGCATCGCCGGCATCAGCGGCCTGTTGGGCAGCCTTTTGCAGAAAGGCGGTGAAGGACGCGGCGAAAAATTGCTGTTCATTCTCGGCTTACTGCTGGCGCCTGTTGCCTGGGGCGCTGTTCAGGCCCTGCCCTACGTCGAATTTTCTACGTCATGGTTCGGGTTACTCGTGGCGGGACTGCTTGTTGGCTTTGGCACCCGCTACGGTTCGGGCTGCACCAGCGGCCATGGTGTGTGCGGTATCGCAAGGCTTTCACCGCGCTCGGTGCTGGCCACCCTGACCTTCATGCTGGCGGGCTTCGCCACGGTATTCGTGCTGCGTCACATGGGGAGTGCTTGATCATGCGCAAACTCACGGCATTCGTTGCAGGCTTGCTGTTTGGTATCGGGCTGTTACTGGCAGGCATGGCCAATCCAGCCAAGGTGCTGGGGTTCCTTGATCTGGGCGGGCTTTGGGACCCCTCTCTGGCGTTGGTGATGGTGGGGGCAATCGCGGTCGCTTTTGTGCCGTTTCAATGGGCTCGCAAGCACTCGCGGTCCGTGCTGGGCGCACCGATGCAGCTGCCGACAAGTCGCTCGGTGGACAAACGGCTGATCGGCGGGAGTTTGTTGTTCGGTATCGGCTGGGGCATAGCGGGTATCTGTCCAGGTCCTGCTGTGACATTGATGCTGACAGCACATTGGCAGGCATGGCTGTTTGTGGCGGCGATGCTGAGCGCAATGCTGTTGTTCGGCACGCTGCAAGCACGGTCAAGGGGCTGAACGCGCAGTGCTCTGCAACCCAGCCAATAAAAGCCGCTGATACAGCTCCTCTTTCAAACCCTGAGGCTGGTCCAATTGCATGCGCTCCAGTTGGGCCGCAAAGGCCGATGGTTCCGGCGCGTCCAGAGTGGCTTTGCCCAACTCAAGGATCTCAGTGAGCTTGAATTTGCTTTCCAGCCAGTTCAACGCCCGCAGCAAGTCACGCTCTTCGGCGCTGAAGTCGCAGCCCAACGGATATTCGGTGAACAATTGTGAATACTGCTCGGCAACGGCCTGCAGACGCTCTGGAGTGTTTTGCGCAAAGCGTGGGTCTAGCTGGAAGTCCTTGGGCAGCTTGCCGACTTTTTGTGCTTGATCGATCAAGCCCGCCTGGAAGCGTGAATCGCTGATATTGAGCAAGGCCTCGATGACGGCAGCGTCGGTTTTGCCGCGCAAGTCAGCAATCCCGTATTCGGTCACGATGATGTCCCGCAGATGCCGGGGAATGGTGGTGTGTCCGTATTCCCAGACGATATTCGAATTAACCTCGCCACCGGCCTCGCGCCAACTGCGCAGGATCAGAATCGAGCGGGCATCCTCCAGCGCATGAGCCTGGGCCACAAAGTTGTATTGGCCACCCACGCCGCTCAATACACGTCCGTCTTCCAGTTGATCGGCCACCGCTGCCCCCATCAAGGTCACGGTGAATACGCTGTTGACGAAGCGCGCATCCCGGCGTTGAAGGCGCTTGAGCTCTTCATGGCCGTATAGCTCGTTGATATAGCTGATGGCGGTCATGTTGAACTGACTCATTCGCTCCATCGAGAATTCGCGCAAGCGTGCATAAAAACTCTGTGGCCCGAGAAAAAACCCGCCGTGCACAATGACGCCGTCATTGCAGGCGTCATCGTCCAGCGTGCCGTTGTTGGCCTCGCGTTGGCGCACCACATCGTCGTAGACCTTGCGCCGGATAATGCCGGCATCCACCAACACCAACAGGCCGTTGACGAACATCTCGCTGCAACCATAGAGGCCGCAAACAAAAGGAGCCACGCCGCCTTCCCGGTCGATCAGGACTTGCCAGTCGCTCAGATTCAGCTGCGCAAGCAACGCGCGATACGTCTCGTTGTCGGCTTGCCGGGCCAACAGCGCAGCCGTCAAGGCGTCGCCCATGGAGCCAATGCCGATTTGCAATGTGCCGCCGTCGCGCACCAACGTGCTGGCATGCAGCCCAATGAAATGGTCCTGATAGCCCACCGGCATGTTCGGCGTCGAAAACAGCGTGCTGCGTTCCTCGTCTTCCAGTAGAAAATCGAAGTCCTGGATATCCAGCTCCGAATCGCCCGGCATGTAGGGCAAATCGGCGTGGACCTGACCTAACAACAGAATGGTTTCCCCGGCCGCCCGTCGTTTGGCGATCATCGGTAATAGGTCCAGGGTGATGTCGGGATTGCAACTCAGGCTCAGCTTGCCTGGCCGCTGCGCATCACGGGCCACCAATTGCGCCACCAGATTCAGGCCGTTGGCATTGATGTCTCGGGCGGCATGGCTGTAATTGCTGCTGATGTAATCCTGCTGCGCCGGTGCGCTGTTGAGCAGACTGCCGGGCTGCATGAAGAACTGCTGCACGCGAATATTCGGCGGCAGGCTGTCACGGTGCAGGTCAGCCAGATAATCCAGCTCCGGGTAATCATCGAACACCCGCTCCAGAAAGGGCTGGAGAAACCGCTCCTTCAACCCCTCGCCCACCGTAGGCCGCCCTAGGCTGAGTGCGGTATAGATCGTCAATTGCCGGTCGGGCAGTTGCTTGATTCGTTCATACAACGCGTTGACGAAGCGGTTCGGCTTGCCAAGCCCCAGAGGAATGCCCATGTGGATATGGGTCGGCAACTGCGCGATCACCTGCGCGACGGCTTGCTCGATGGAACACGAATGCGGCATCGGTGGGTTCCTGATTTTGTTATTGGATGGAACTTGGACCAGGGTTGAGCAGGATTTGCTGCAACTACCCTCCTGTGGGAGTGAGCTTGCTCGCGAAGAGTCCAGCGCTAATGCGGATCTGCGCCTACAGGCGATCCCTGTCGCGATTCAAACTTCCACAAACGCCGCACGCAGCTCGGCCAGCGTTTCAAAATGCCAGGTCGGCGATTCAGCCCGAAGTTCTTCATGACTGCCAAAACCATAGCCTACCGCCGCCACATCCAGGCCGTTGCGCAGTCCGCCGATGAGGTCGTGTTTGCGATCGCCGATCATCAGGGTTTGTTTCGGGTCCAGCTTTTCTTCGGCGATCAGGTGAGCGATCAGTTGGACTTTATCGGTGCGCGTGCCGTCCAGTTCGCTGCCGTAGATCATCTTGAAATGCCGGGCGAAGTCGAAATGGCGCGCGATTTCGTGGGCGAATACCCAAGGTTTTGACGTGGCGATGAACAGGTTGCGGCCTTGATCAGCCAGTGCATCCAGCAGTTCGAAGACGCCGTCAAACACCAGGTTTTCGTACAGACCGGTCACCTTGAAACGCTCGCGGTAGAAACCCACGGCCTCCCAGGCCCTGGCTTCGTCCATGTGGTACGCGTGCATGAATTGCTGCAACAACGGCGGGCCGATGAAGTGTTCGAGGTTGGCGAGGTCGGGCTCGTCGATGCCCAGTTTGCCCAACGCGAACTGAATCGAACGGGTGATGCCCAGGCGCGGATCGGTCAGCGTGCCATCAAGGTCGAACAGAATATTTTGGTAATGCATGGAGATCTCCATGGGTTTTCGGATGGCTCAGCAAGGTCGATCAAAGCCTTCGGCCAGATGCAGATCCTTGAGCTTTACGTAGTTGGCGGCGCTGTAGGGGAAGAAGGCGATTTCCTTTTCGGTCAACGCCCGCACCTGTTTCACCGGGCGTCCGACATACAGAAAGCCGCTTTCCAGGGTTTTACCCGGCGGCACCAGGCTGCCCGCGCCGATGATGACTTCATCCTGAACCACCGCGCCGTCCATGATCGTGCTGCCCATGCCGATCAAAATGCGATTGCCGACGGTGCAGCCGTGCAGCATGACTTTGTGGCCGATGGTCACTTCGTCGCCGATCAGCAAGGGGAAACCCTCGGGATTGAACGGACCGGCGTGGGTGATGTGCAACACGCTGCCATCCTGGACGCTGGTGCGCGCGCCGATGCGGATGCGGTGCATGTCGCCGCGAATCACGGTCAGCGGCCAGACAGAACTGTCGGCACCAATTTCCACATCGCCGAGGACCACCGCCGAATGATCGACGAACGCCCGCTCGCCAAGGGTTGGGGTGTGATTCTGAAAGGTACGGATGGCCACGATAGGCTCCTTCTTTGGCGCCGATAGCTGCGGACCGCGCCGATTGTAATTAAGATGCGTGGGTGTTTCTTCCAGCCAAGGTGCAAAACCGTGAGCGCGAACAACCCTCTTCTGCAATCCTACGACCTGCCACCTTTCTCGGCGATCCGTGCCGAGCATGTAAAACCTGCCATTGAACAGATCATTGCCGACAACCGCGCCGCGATTGCCGACATCCTCGTCAAGCAAGGCTCGCAGCCTACATGGGCCGGGCTTGTGTTGGCGATGGACGAACTCAACGACCGCCTCGGCGCGGCCTGGAGCCCGGTCAGCCATTTGAACGCCGTGTGCAACAGCGCCGAACTGCGTGAAGCCTACGAATCGTGCCTGCCAGCATTGAGCGCCTATTCCACTGAAATGGGCCAGAACCGCGAGTTGTTCCAGGCTTTCGAAGCCTTGGCCAACAGCCCGGAAGCCGCCGGCTTCGACGTGGCGCAGAAAACCATTCTTGAACATTCGCTGCGTGATTTCCGTTTGTCCGGCATCGATCTGCCGCCAGAACAGCAAAAGCGCTACGCCGAAGTGCAGAGCAAGCTGTCCGAGCTGGGCAGCCAGTTTTCCAACCAGTTGCTGGACGCTACTCAAGCCTGGACCAAACTGGTCGCCGATGAGTCCGCGCTGGCGGGCCTGACCGATTCGGCCAAACAGCAAATGGCTGCCGCCGCGAAGGCCAAGGATCTGGAAGGTTTCCTGATTACCCTTGAATTCCCGAGCTACTACGCGGTGATGACTTACGCCGAAGACCGCGCCCTGCGTGAAGAAGTCTACGCAGCGTATTGCACCCGCGCCTCGGACCAAGGCCCGAACGCCGGCCAGAACGACAATGGCCCGGTGATGGAGCAAATCCTCGACTTGCGTCAGGAACTGGCCAGACTGTTGGGTTTTGCCAGCTTCTCCGAGCTGAGCCTGGCGACCAAGATGGCAGAATCCAGCGATCAGGTGCTCAGCTTCCTGCGGGATCTGGCCAAGCGCAGCAAGCCATTTGCCGCGCAAGACCTGCAACAGCTCAAGGCGTATGCCGCCGAACAAGGCTGCCCGGACCTGCAAAGCTGGGACAGCGGCTTCTACGGCGAAAAACTGCGTGAGCAGCGCTACAGCGTTTCCCAAGAAGCCCTGCGCGCCTACTTCCCCATCGACAAAGTGCTGGGCGGGCTATTCGCTATCGTTCAGCGCCTGTACGGCATCGAAATCGCCGAGCAAAAAGGCTTCGACACCTGGCATCCGGATGTTCGTCTGTTCGAGATCAAGGAAAACGGCCAACACGTCGGCCGCTTCTTCTTCGATCTGTATGCCCGCGCCAACAAGCGTGGCGGGGCCTGGATGGACGGCGCTCGCGACCGTCGCCGCACCGCTGAGGGCCAGTTGCAAAGCCCGGTGGCCAATCTGGTGTGTAACTTCACGCCCGCATCGCCTGGCAAACCTGCGCTGCTGACCCACGATGAAGTCACCACGCTGTTCCACGAATTCGGCCACGGCCTGCATCACCTGCTGACCCGGGTTGAGCATGCCGGTGTATCGGGCATCAACGGCGTGGCCTGGGATGCGGTGGAATTGCCGAGCCAGTTCATGGAGAACTGGTGCTGGGAGCCGGACGGCCTGGCCTTGATTTCCGGTCACTACGAAACCGGCGAAGCCCTCCCGCAGGATCTGCTGGAAAAAATGCTCGCGGCCAAGAACTTCCAGTCGGGTCTGATGATGGTTCGTCAGTTGGAGTTCTCGTTGTTTGACTTCGAATTGCATGCCACCCACGGCGATGGCCGCAGCGTTGCGCAGGTACTCGAAGGCATCCGCGATGAAGTCTCGGTGATGCGCCCGCCTGCCTATAACCGCTTCCCGAACAGCTTTGCGCACATTTTCGCCGGCGGCTATGCGGCGGGTTACTACAGCTACAAGTGGGCCGAAGTGCTGTCCGCCGATGCGTTCTCCAAATTCGAGGAAGACGGCGTACTCAACGCTGAAACCGGTCGCGCATTCCGCGAAGCCATTCTGGCGCGTGGCGGTTCACAGGCACCGATGGTGTTGTTCGTCGACTTCCGCGGACGCGAGCCGTCGATTGACGCACTCTTGCGCCACAGTGGCCTGAGTGAGGAAGCGGCAGCATGACCGATACACCGGTAGTCATTACCAAAAAGCGCTTTATTGCCGGGGCTGTCTGCCCGGCATGCAGCGAGCCCGACAAACTCATGATGTGGAACGAAAACGACGTTCCCCATCGCGAGTGCGTGGGCTGCGGTTACAGCGACACGCTCAATGATCAGGGTCAGTCGGTCCCCAAAGAATTGGGCACCCGAGTCAACAAAATCGCCGTCAAGGCGGTCGACCCGAAGGTTCAGGGCGTGCAGTTCTTCCCTAATCCAAAGCTGAAAAAGCCGGTCGATCCGAGTTGATGTGATCGGTGAGCGCAACTGAATGGAAGGGTTCGCTTAAATAAGCGAACCCTTTTTTGGATCGGGGCCGGGTGTTTATCGTGCGCCGTTAAACTCGCCGTGCGAAATCTTGCCGTCCAGACCCTTGCCCGTCTTGACCACTTTGAGGTCGGCATCTTCAAAGTTTTTGTCGAAACTGTTAATCACCACAGGAAGATGGATGTCGCGCTTGATTGTCACGACTGCCTTGCCTTCAGAGTCATTACCGTTGGGGTGCCCGCGAACAATAAAGCTAGTGCCTGCTTTTGCCTTGACGATTTTTGCGGAGCGGATTTCATCGTTATTACAACCGTAGCGCTTGCTTTTCATCCCGAAGCTGTGGGCTGAATTAAAGGGCACGGTACATATCAGGTTTTGAGTGGCATTATTCCCTTCGTACATGGCAATTGCACCATCGTCGAAATTATTCGGGGGGATGCCGATTGTAATGCGAGATACTTTGCCGTCCAGGCCATTATTACGAATATAAACAGCCTGCAACGTATCGTTGTTGACATTGGTTTCGAAAGATCCCAAGACAATGTCTTCATCAGTGCCAATGTCTCGCTTTATGTCAACGATAGTGTAGTCATCACTACGGTCTCCATTACCATCGTCGAAAGCAATGATTCGCGTACCTTTCTTCAATCCCGATATTGACATGGATCTGGCTTCATCATTTTCACAACCCCGGGTCGGGAATTTGAAGTTGTTGTACTCCGTAGGGAGGGCACACACCGCATCTTGCTTCATATCGGCGTTATTACCTTCCCATAAGAATATGCCACCCTCTGTCAGGGTTTTGGTATAACCGAAAGCATCACCGTTCTGATAGTTATTAATGCCGACGAAATTAGGCTTAATGCCACAGTTGGCTGCTCGCCGCAGCAAGTAAGTCAGGTTGTTGTCGTAGGCTGCCGAATCCGGGACGGTGGAAGTAGCCGTGTGAAACTGGTTCATCAAGAAAAGACGTGGCCACTGTTTTTGAGTTGAGCTCGCAACCGCTCCGGTACTCAGGGGAAGCCAGTCCCAGCGCGTCGGGCATGACCAGTTGTGCGCTTTTTCGATGTTGGAGGCCGCGACACCCAGAGTGTCCCAGTGGTTCTGCACGATCCAGTCCTGATCGAAAAGGACGCTTACAGTTTTACCGTTGACGGTGTAATTACCTGCGACCTCGCGCTTGTCTGTCATCAGGATCAGGCGATTATTCTGAGCGGTCATTTCTTTCGGAGTGGGCCATCTGGCCGGAGGAAAATTTGCCGGGTTGAAGGAATAGTTGCCAAGTTCCGGGATACTGTCGAAGACTTGTTGCAGATCTTGCCGTTCCACGTAGGTCTCGAGGAAAATCGTTACAACTTCCGTAGGATTAGCCTTGAGGAACGGAATAAATTCGTTCTTCAAGTGATTAGAAAATGCTCCATAGCAGGCAATTTTTTTATGGCATACCTTGATTCGATTCGCCCCGGATTTACCTTCATCCGGGTAAATATCCAGCATGAAACCACGTACGCCGTCCCTGAGTTGCTGTGGCATTTCCTTGAGGTTCTGATTGATCTTCTCGTACGAGTTATGGGTAGTTACCCAGTAATTCTCGTTGAACGGTTTATCCAGGCCGGTGACGGAAGCCTGCACCGATGCGGCCAAAAGGGACAGCGCCGATGCGCATAGAAGAGTATTTACAGCATTAGCAATTTTCAAATCTGAATTCCTTTTCAGTAGAGAGAGGTATTGCTATTGAGGAGTCCTCCGCTGACGCCTCGCGATAGCACAAGCAAGTAATAGTCAAAGAACCGGCTTTTTAAAGATGGACGTTGTTACCAGTTATTTTGTTGGAGTTTCGCAGCCGTATCAAAGATCGATTACCTGACACAGCCCGAACAACCGCTGATCGCCCGATCAGCGTGTTTTCATGGGAAAACTGGTGGCCCCAAGGATTCTTGGTGTACTGTATGAATAAACAGTATTCGGGTGAGTCTCTATGTCTACCTATATCCCGCCTCGCGGCCGCGGCACCGTCAGCAATCCGCACAATCGATTCGCGCCGAGTCGTTCGGTTGCCGAGGATGACGGCTGGTATCAGGAAGTGCCCATGACCCAAGGCACCCAAGTCACCAGCGAAACGGCCAAGAGCATCATCACTCGCAATAGCTCGCCTGATATTCCATTTGACCGTTCGATCAATCCATACCGAGGCTGTGAGCATGGCTGTATCTATTGCTATGCACGGCCCAGTCACGCGTATTGGGACATGTCGCCGGGGTTGGACTTCGAGACGAAACTGATCGCCAAGACCAATGCCGCCGCCGTGCTGGAGCAACAGCTTTCCAAGCCAGGTTATGTATGCGCGCCAATAACCCTGGGTGCCAACACCGACCCTTATCAACCCATCGAGCGTGAGTACAAGATCACCCGGGCTGTTCTGCAAGTGCTGCTGCGCTATCGACATCCGGTGACGATCATTACCAAAGGCTCGCTGATCCTGCGCGATCTGGACCTGCTCGCCGAGTTGGCTAAACAACGTCTGGTGTCGGTATTCATTAGCCTGACCACGCTGGATGACGAACTCAAACGCATCCTTGAACCACGCGCTGCTGCACCCAAGGCACGACTGCGGGCGATTCGGGTCATGCGCGACGCCGGTATTCCAGTCGGCGTGCTGTGCGCGCCGATGATTCCCATGATCAATGACATGGAGCTGGAAAACCTTCTCGGCGAAGCCAAGGCCGCTGGGGCATTAAGTGCCAGTTACATCATGCTGCGTCTGCCGCTGGAGGTTGCGCCGCTGTTCGACGAATGGCTCAAGGTGCACTATCCGCAGCGCGCCGAGCACGTCATGAGTTTGATCCGGCAGGTTCGCGGCGGTGAGGTCTATGACAGCCGCTTCGGCGTGCGCATGCGCGGTGAGGGCCCTTTTGCCGATCTGCTGGCGCAGCGCTATGGCATTGCGATCAAGCGTCTGGGGCTGAACAAGCGCGAGGACTTTACCCTGGATTGCGCGGCGTTCTGCCCGCCGGGCGGGCAGATGTCGTTGCTGTAGAGCGACTTTCAGTCCAGCAAAGTCACGTTATCGCGGCTTGAATGATTGCGGATCTATCTTCGTGAAGGCATTGGCCAAGTCAAACAGAATCTGGCGATCCTTGTCGTCATGGACGTCACTGCGGTCAAGATCGGATTCGTCAGTAGTCTTGTCGTACAGACCATTTTTTTCCGACGAATACACTACTGATACAGAGGCAAGCTCCGGGTCAAAAGCGCTCTCTTGAGATGCAGCCTCCCGATAATAGAACTCGATCAGGACTTCCGGGCTGCTATCTTCATCTACATCCTCTTTAATCAAGCGAATTTCCAGGGAAGCCATCGCGTCACCTCATCCGTTGTTTATGGATTCATGTCCATGGATGGCCGAAGATAGGAGCGTTTTTCACGGTCGTCTACTGTCACAAATGACAGGTGTTTATGCATACAGGATCGACATTCTGAGCGATGACGCACCGAGGTTTCCCGGCACCAGTATTGGGCAAAGTGTTGCGCTAGAGCGTCACATTCAGTTTCAGTTAAGTTTTGGCGGTTAATCTGTAACACCGAATGAGCGGGCGGCTTCGTACAATGGACTGTGCGTTGTATCGCTGATGCAGCCTTATTCGAAGCAACCATCCACATCAATCCGTCAAAGGGTATGAGACATGAAAGACATGGATAAGCAGCCACCGGCTGCGTTGGCGGACGTTCTGCCGCAAGCCGAATCCGCCGATGTTGCGCTTCAGCATATTGTTGATGGCTTCAAGCATTTCCGGCATGAAGTCTTCCCTCTGCAGGAAGAGCTGTTCAAGAAACTCGCCACCGCTCAGCAGCCCCGAGCGATGTTCATCACCTGTGCAGACTCGCGCATCGTCCCCGAGCTGATTACCCAAAGCTCGCCCGGCGACCTGTTCGTCACACGCAACGTCGGTAACGTGGTTCCACCGTATGGCCCGATGAATGGCGGCGTTTCCACCGCGATCGAATACGCGGTTCTGGCATTGGGTGTACACCACATTATTGTCTGCGGCCATTCGGACTGCGGCGCCATGCGCGCGGTACTCAACCCCCAGACGCTCGAAAAAATGCCGACAGTCAAAGCCTGGCTGCGGCACGCCGAAGTGGCGCGCACGGTGGTGGAGGACAATTGCCATTGCGCTGGCGAGACTGAAACGATGCACGTCCTTACCGAAGAGAACGTCATTGCTCAATTGCAGCACCTGCGCACACACCCTTCTGTAGCGTCAAAAATGGCCAGTGGACAGTTGTTTATCCACGGTTGGGTCTACGACATCGAGACCTGTGCCATCAGGGCCTACGACGCAGAACAAGATTGCTTCCTGCCTCTGGACGGCGACCACCCGACACCGATGGCCACGCCGAAATCGCGGTTCTGACCAAGCGCGTTTAAACCTCATTCAAGTTCGTGACGGCCCGCGTATTTCGCGCGCCGCACGGCTTCGTCACGTCTGAAGAATCCCGGAGAATCGTCATGGGCCTCGCTCAACTGAAATCTGTTTTACCACGGGAGCTATTAGCTTCCGTGGTGGTGTTCCTGGTGGCGCTGCCGCTGTGCATGGGGATTGCAATCGCCTCGGGTATGCCACCGGCCAAAGGGTTGATCACCGGCATTATCGGCGGCTTGGTCGTGGGCTGGTTGGCAGGTTCGCCTTTGCAGGTAAGCGGACCGGCTGCCGGACTCGCCGTATTGGTCTTCGAAGTGGTACGTGAGCACGGAATGGCCATGCTCGGCCCTATTTTGCTGTTGGCCGGGCTGCTGCAAGTGCTGGCCGGACGCTTCAAGCTCGGTTGCTGGTTCCGGGTCACGGCACCTGCGGTGGTCTACGGCATGTTGGCGGGGATCGGCGTATTGATCGTGCTTTCACAGGCGCATGTCATGTTCGACGGCGGCCCTAAGCCTTCAGGGCTGGATAATCTTGTTGGCTTTCCCGCAACACTGATTCAGGCCATCGGGCCGGGCACGGGCATGCAGGCCGGGCTCCTCGGGCTGGGCACGATCCTGATCATGTGGCTATGGGATAAGTGGCGGCCTCAGTCATTGCGTTTCGTACCGGGCGCCTTGCTGGGCGTCGGAGTAGCCACCCTCGCGAGTCTGGCGTTGGCATTGCAGGTTAAACGCGTTCAGGTCCCGGATAACCTGGCAGAAGCAATCGACTGGCTGCGCCCTGCCGACCTGTTGAATCTGGCCGACCCTGCGATCCTGGTCGCCGCTTTTGCCGTCGCGTTCATCGCCAGCGCTGAAACCCTTCTCTCTGCCGCCGCTGTAGATCGTATGCATGACGGCCAGCGTTCTGATTTCGACAAGGAACTCAGCGCCCAAGGCGTGGGCAATATGCTGTGTGGTTTGTTGGGTGCGTTGCCCATGACCGGCGTGATCGTGCGTAGCTCGGCCAATGTCCAGGCCGGTGCGCGCACACGTTTTTCGGCGATCTTTCATGGCTTGTGGTTGCTGGCGTTCGTATTGCTGCTGTCCAGCGTGTTGCAGAGCATTCCGGTAGCAAGTCTGGCGGGCGTTCTGGTGTACACGGGGATCAAGCTCGTGGATCTGAAGGCCTTCCGCGGCCTGGGCCGTTATGGACGTATGCCGATGTTCACTTACGCCGCCACTGCTGCAGCGATCATCTTTACCGACCTGTTGACCGGTGTGTTGGTGGGCTTTGGTCTGACGCTGGTCAAGTTGGCCTTTAAGGCCTCGCGTCTGAAGATCAGTCTGATGGATCTGGATGCCCGAGGTGAGATGGAGTTACGTCTGGTGGGTGCTGCGACCTTTCTCAAGGTGCCGGCATTAACCAAGGCGCTGGGTAATGTGCCTAAGGGAACCACGCTGCATGTGCCACTCAACAACCTGAGCTACATCGACCATTCATGCCTTGAGTTACTGGAGGAATGGGGCCGGGCCAACGCCGCACAGGGTTCGCGCTTGATCATCGAGCCGCGCGGCTTGAAGCGTCGGCTGGAAGGTCGAGTGCGGACCACGGTTGGCGTTGGATCTGCCGCCGGTTGAGTGAGCAAGCCTGTCAATTGCTGAACGTATGAGAGCAAGCTTGCTTGCGAAAAGGGCATTCCGAAATCAAGAAGAGGGTCGGATGTATATTCCTTTTCGCGAGCAAGCTCGCGCCTACATGAGTAATGCCGAGGCTAACGCTGTCCGGCGTTGCCCCGCTCCAGCTCCAGTCCGACGCCCAACTGACGCGACAGACTGGGCCAGCGTTTCCAGGCGGCTTCCGTGTCGGGGCTGCTCAGGCGTTCCCGATAGGTTTCCACTGAATCCAGCGCGAAGCTTTCTTCATCCAGTAATTGGTCCACAGCGTGATGCACCGCTTCATCCAGTTGATTGGCGAACGCTTCGCCGATCAGTTGGTGGGCGATTACGCTGGCTACTGTCGTATTGGACGGGATCAGCGGCTGGCCGAAGTGCTTGATATACAGGTCGTTCACTTCTTCTACCAGGCGATGGGCCAGATAAGCCTCGTCGAGCAGGCTGTCGAGGCCTTCGTGCCCTTGCATGATGGCCGGCGGCGTCGTGAAAAAGTGCTCGGCGATTTTCAGAACCGGTTTGATCTGCCCTTCGATACCCGCTTCGATAGATACCTCATGGGCGGCGTCCAGAAGGTCAGGGACCAGATCGATGTACGCTGTCACGAAACGATTCAATACCCCTTTTGCGTCCACCTCGGGAAGATGGATTGCAGGATGCAGGTGCGGAAGTTGGATTTCCAGTTGACGCAACAAATGACCGGTCGAGGCCTCATGTTGATGTGCATGTTGAATCTGCTCGCGCAAAGCGGCGGTGTTCATGAAAGCTCCTGACGGCAGTAAAACCAGGCATTAAGGGTGGGAAGTCTTAAGGTAGCCTGCTTGAGACGTTCGTTAAGACGTATTTGTCATAACAGATTCACATTTATGTGGAACGGCTATAAAAAACGGCTTTTCAGCCAAAATTACGCATTTATTCCTGCGTGTGTGTCGCGTACATAGTCGATCGGGCGGTTTTTACCAGTGCGTTGCGCACCGGGTACGCATGGCTATACTCGCCTTTGAAGGAAGCTGGCTGATGGCCGCAGCGCTGGAAAGTGCCTGACGCGGTCGTGGTGTAACAGACGTGGCAGCCGCTCCCTTGAAGCTGGACCGCCGGTGAAAACCCGCGGGACAACAAGAACAAAAGGGGAACCCGCGATGACGCGTCATCCACCAGTTTGGATGGGCCTCCTGTTGTGGATGATATTCGGCCAGGCGAACGCCGCCTGGACAGTGAATATGGCGCCGGGAGCGACCGAAACCAGCAGCGCGATCTTCGATCTGCACATGACCATTTTCTGGATATGTGTCGTGATCGGTGTAGTCGTGTTTGCCGCGATGTTCTGGTCGATCATTGTGCACCGGCGCTCCACTGGCCAACAGGCCGCACATTTTCACGAAAACACCCGAGTCGAAATCATGTGGACCATCGTGCCGCTGCTGATCCTGGTGGCCATGGCGATTCCCGCGACCCGTACCCTCATCAAGATGTACGACTCCAGCGAATCTGACGTCGATATCCAGATCACCGGCTATCAGTGGAAATGGCATTACAAGTACCTGGGCCAGGATGTCGAGTTTTTCAGCAACCTGACGACCACGACCGACCAGATCCATAACCGCGATGACAAGGGCGAGCATTACTTGCTGGAGGTCGACGAGCCGCTGGTGTTGCCTGTGGGTGAAAAAGTGCGCTTTCTGGTGACCGGCGCCGATGTGATTCATTCCTGGTGGGTGCCTGCTTTCGCAGTAAAGCGCGATGCGATACCCGGTTTCGTCAACGAGGCCTGGACCCGAATCGAGAAGCCCGGCATCTATCGCGGTCAGTGCACCGAACTGTGCGGCAAGGACCATGGCTTCATGCCGATCGTGGTCGAGGCCAAAACCAAGGCCGACTACGACACCTGGCTGGCGGGACGCAAGGAAGAAAGCGCCAAGCTCAAAGAGCTGACCAGCAAAGACTGGACTCTTGAAGAGTTGGTTGCCCGAGGTGACAAGGTCTATCACACCACCTGCGTGGCCTGCCATCAGGCCGAAGGCCAGGGCATGCCGCCGCTGTTCCCGGCGCTCAAAGGCTCCAAGACCGCCACGGGGCCGAAAGAAGAACACTTGAATACGGTTTTCAATGGTCGTCCAGGCACCGCCATGGCGGCGTTCGGCAAACAGCTCTCGGAAGTCGATATTGCCGCGGTTGTCACTTACGAGCGCCACGCGTGGGGCAACAACACCAACGACATGGTCACGCCCAAGGATGTGCTGGCGCTCAAGCAGGCGCAGAAATGAACAAGTCACAAACCATGGCATTACGCCGTAGGAGCGAATTTATTCGCGAAGACGTCCTCAGTGCCACCGCGCCCGGTCCGGTTGATCGTGTTGATCGGCCTGCCGCATTCGCGAATGAATTCGCGCCTACAGGAAAGCCGGCGTCTGGAGGGGGACAGGGCATGAGTGCGGTCATCACTGACCATGGTCACGCCCAAGGATGTGCTGGCGCTCAAGCAGGCGCAGAAATGAACAGGTCACAAACCGCGGCATTACGCCGTAGGAGCGAATTTATTCGCGAAGACATCTTCAGTGCCACCGCGCCCGCTCCGGTTGATCGTGTTGATCGGCCCGCCGCATTCGCGAATGAATTCGCTCCTACGGGAAACACGAACACCATCCAGCCTCTGGCGGGAGACAGAACATGAGTGCAGTCATCGACGACCATGGCCTCGCGGGCCATGACCACGCACACGGCCCGGCCAAGGGTTTGATGCGCTGGGTGTTGACCACCAACCACAAGGACATCGGTACGCTGTACCTGTGGTTCAGCTTCACCATGTTCCTGCTGGGCGGCTCGTTCGCTATGGTGATTCGTGCTGAGCTGTTTCAGCCGGGTCTGCAAATCGTCGAACCGGCATTCTTCAATCAGATGACCACCATGCATGGCCTGATCATGGTGTTCGGCGCGGTCATGCCTGCGTTCGTGGGGCTGGCCAACTGGATGATCCCGCTGATGATTGGCGCACCGGACATGGCGCTGCCAAGGATGAACAATTTCAGCTTCTGGCTCCTTCCGGCAGCCTTCGCCTTATTGGTATCGACCTTGTTCACGGCGGGCGGCGGGCCGAATTTCGGCTGGACTTTCTATGCGCCGCTCTCCACCACCTATGCACCCGAAAGCGTGACGTATTTTATATTTGCCATTCATATGATGGGGATCAGTTCCATCATGGGGGCCATCAACATCATCGCGACGATCCTCAATCTGCGCGCGCCCGGCATGACCCTGATGAAAATGCCGCTGTTTGTCTGGACCTGGCTGATCACCGCATTCCTGCTGATCGCGGTGATGCCGGTGCTGGCCGGTTGCGTGACCATGATGCTGATGGACATTCACTTCGGCACCAGCTTCTTCAGTGCGGCGGGCGGCGGCGATCCAGTGTTGTTCCAGCATGTGTTCTGGTTCTTCGGGCATCCGGAGGTCTACATCATGATCCTGCC
Source organism: Pseudomonas sp. (assembly GCA_036387095.1). Lineage (GTDB taxonomy): Bacteria > Pseudomonadota > Gammaproteobacteria > Pseudomonadales > Pseudomonadaceae > Aquipseudomonas. The sequence goes on along the minus strand of DASVUK010000069.1, from coordinate 24,387 downwards.
GGCGTTCGGCGCGGTCAGCTCGATCATTCCGGCGTTTTCCCGCAAACCCTTGTTCGGCTATACCTCCATGGTCTACGCCACGGCGAGTATTGCGTTCCTGTCATTCCTGGTCTGGGCGCACCACATGTTCGTGGTGGGCATTCCGTTGGTGGGCGAGCTGTTCTTCATGTACGCCACCATGCTTATCGCGGTGCCGACCGGTGTGAAGGTATTCAATTGGGTGAGCACCATGTGGCAAGGCTCACTGACCTTCGAGACACCCATGCTGTTTGCTGTGGCGTTCGTGATTCTGTTCAGCATCGGCGGCTTTTCCGGGCTGATGCTGGCCATTGCGCCAGCGGACTTCCAGTATCAGGACACCTACTTCGTGGTGGCCCACTTCCACTATGTATTGGTGCCGGGCGCGATTTTCGGGATCTTCGCGTCGGCCTATTACTGGCTGCCGAAATGGACCGGGCATATGTACGACGAAACCTTGGGCAAGCTGCACTTCTGGCTGTCTTTCGTTGGCATGAACATGGCGTTTTTCCCGATGCATTTTGTTGGTCTGGCAGGCATGCCGCGCCGGGTGCCGGACTACAACCTGCAATTTGCCGACTTCAACATGGTGTCGTCCATCGGTGCATTTACCTTTGGCGCAACGCAGATTTTCTTCCTGTTCATCGTGATCAAGACCATTCGCGGCGGCGAGCCGGCTCCAGCCAAACCCTGGGATGGTGCCGAAGGGCTGGAGTGGAGCATTCCATCCCCGGCGCCTTATCACACCTTCACCACGCCGCCGGAGGTGAAATGACTGAATCCCGCGCCCTCAAACCCTTGGTCATTCGCCTGTTGCTGATCGTGGTGGCGATGTTCGCGTTCGGCTTTGCGCTGGTGCCGCTGTACAGCGTGATGTGCAAGGCGTTCGGCATCAACGGCAAGACCGGCGATGCCTACGAGGGCTCGCAGATCATCGACCAGAGCCGACAGGTGCGGGTGCAGTTTCTGTCCACCAATGCGGTGGACATGGTCTGGGGCTTTTATCCCAAGGCCGATCAGTTGGAGGTCTATCCCGGCGCAGTGAACGAGATGCTGTTCATTGCGCAGAATCCTACTGACAAGCCCATGACCGCACAGGCCGTGCCGAGCATCTCGCCTGGTTCTGCGGCGGTTTACTTCCATAAGACCGAATGCTTTTGCTTTACCCAGCAGGTGTTGCAACCGGGTCAGCGTATTGAAATGCCGGTTCGTTTCATCGTTGATCGCGACCTGCCCAAAGACGTGAGACACCTGACGCTGGCTTACACGCTGTTCGACATTACCGCTCGCCAACCCCCTGCATCGCAGGTCGCGAACACGGGTGGTTAAGGAGAAGCACATGGCATCGCATGAGCATTACTACGTTCCGGCGCAGAGCAAATGGCCGATCATCGCGACGGCTGGATTACTGGTGACCCTGTATGGGCTGGCCACCTGGTTCAACGATATGAAAGCCGCGCGCCCGGAGTCTCATGGGCCGCTGATTTTCTTTATCGGCGCATTGCTGATCGCCTACATGATGTTTGGCTGGTTCGGAACGGTCATCAAGGAAAGCCGCTCGGGGCTCTACAGCTCGCAACTGGATCGCTCGTTTCGCTGGGGCATGAGCTGGTTCATCTTTTCTGAAGTGATGTTTTTCGTCGCGTTCTTCGGTGCGCTGTTCTACATCCGCTATTGGTCAGGCCCCTGGCTGGGCGGCGAAGGCTCCAAGTCCATCGCCCATATGCTCTGGCCGAACTTCCAATACACCTGGCCGATGCTCGATACGCCTGACCCCAAACTCTATCCGGCGCCCAAGGGCATCATCGATCCCTGGAAACTGCCGCTGATTAACACGATATTGCTGGTCAGTTCCAGCGTGACCATCACCATCGCCCACCATGCGCTGAAAAAAGGCCATCGCGGCGCGCTGAAACTCTGGCTGGCAATCACAATACTGCTGGGTTTTAGCTTCCTCACTTTGCAGGCGCAAGAGTATATCCACGCCTATCACGAACTGGGCCTGACCCTGGGCTCGGGCATTTACGGCTCGACATTTTTCATGCTCACGGGCTTTCACGGTGCCCACGTGACCATTGGCTCGATCATCCTGTTCGTGATGCTGATGAGGATCCTGCGCGGGCATTTCGATGCCGAGCATCAATTCGGTTTCGAGGCGGCAAGCTGGTACTGGCATTTTGTGGACGTGGTGTGGATCGGGTTGTTTGTATTTGTGTATGTGCTTTAGAGCAAACGTTAACTACCGGGCTGAAGCGCTTTTGTAGGTGACAACATGTTGGCGAAGGGCCGACGCGCAGGGGCAGATCCGCCGCCTGGCCAACAAGTTGGCTCCTACAGGTCTTATTCGTTACCACGCAACATGCGAAACCAGCCGTCCGCTGTAAAAGCCCCAGGTAATCAGCGCCAGAGTAATGGCCGCCAGGCTGACGCGGATGGTCAGTGCTTTCACCAGACGTGTCGAATGGCTGTCGTCCTTGACCAGAAAGAACAGGCCGCTGAACAGGCTGGCCGTGGTGGCGAAAAGCATCAGGACAATCGCTGCTTTGAGCATCAGGCAACTCCAGGAGCAAACGCGATGCAGTGGAGTATAGGTGGAGACGCACAGCCGGGCCGGGCGCAGCGATGAAGCGTTTTGCGCCCCGCTTGCTGCCGACGTTGGTGGTATTGGCCTTGCTGCCGTGCCTAATCGCGCTCGGTTTCTGGCAACTGGGTCGCGGCGAGGAAAAGCGCGTCATGATCGTCCACTATGCCGAGCGCCGCGCAGCCGATCCCGTGCCGATCGAACAGTTATTGACCAGTGACGACCCGGCGTATCGCCGCGTGCAGCTAAGCGGCCGTTTCGATCCTGAGCACAGCCTGTTGCTCGACAACAGCACTCGGGACGGCAAAGCCGGCGTCGAGCTGCTCCAGCCATTTGAGGATCAGGCCAGTGGAGTCTGGGTATTGGTCAATCGCGGCTGGCTGTCATGGCCTGATCGCCGCACGCCGCCACAGTTTCAGACGCCGACTCAGTTGCTCGATGTCCAGGCCTGGGTCTACGTTGCCCCCGGCGCGACCTTTCAGTTGCACGCGGATTCTGCCAATGCGCCGTGGCCGCGACTGGTCACTGCGGTGGATGCAGGCAAGTTCTGGGCGGAGCTAGGTCGCGACGGTTTTCCCCAGCAAGTGCGCATGATGTCGCCGCTGGGCGCCCTTCGTCTGGATTGGCCGCTGGTCGCCATGGGGCCGGAAAAACATCTGGGGTACGCGGTGCAGTGGTTTGCCTTGGCCACCGCGCTGCTTTGTCTTTATCTGTATCTGGGCTGGAACACCGCAAAGCACAATAAAAAAGTAAAGGAGGACAGCCATGGGAACGGCCATGAACCCAACCAGCACGTCTGAACCACAACCACCGCAAAACCGCCGCAAAGGGCGCTTGCAACTGATTCTGGTGTTGCTGGTGGCGATCGGGCCGATGATCCTGGCCACCAGCATGTACAAATTCAGGTTCTGGGTGCCGGAGAACCGCAGCTTTCATGGCGAACTGATCGGCAATGGGCAAAGCCGCGCAGACCTTGGCGTGCAGACCGACGAGTCGCGCTGGCAACTGCTGGTCAGCGCGCCCCAAGCCTGTGAAGCACAGTGCCAACAGCTGGTTTATCTGGCGCGGCAGATTCAGATAGGTCTGGGGCGCGATGCATACCGGGCCAGTCATGCACTGGCCGCCGCGCAACCACTGGATGCCGATTACATCGCCAGACTGAACCGGGAATACCCGCAATTGCAGCGCTATCGGCTTGAGCTTTCGCGTTATCAAAAAACCGCGCCAGACATTGAGGCGCCACAACTCTGGATCGTCGATCCCCACGGCAACCTTGTGCTGCGCTACGGCGCCGATGTCATTGGTAAGGACTTGCTCAACGATCTGCGCCAGCTGCTGAAACTGTCGAATATCGGATAGGGGGTCGCGATGACCAAACCCGGATTTCGTCTTGCGCTGCTTGCCACACTGCTGGCGTTGTTGGTGGTGTTACTCGGCGCCTACACGCGGTTGACCCATGCCGGGCTGGGCTGCCCTGACTGGCCGGGCTGTTATGGTTTTATCAGCGTGCCGGCCAGCGATGCTCAACTGGCTCACGCCGAATTGCATTATCCAGACACGCCGGTCCATGCCGAAAAAGGCTGGAACGAAATGACCCATCGGTATTTCGCAGGCGGGTTGGCGCTGCTCATCCTGCTGCTGGCCGCCCAGGCCTGGCATCGCCGTCACATTCCGGGGCAACCCTTGAAGCTGCCGCTGATGTTGCTTGGCGCAGTGTTCGCCCAGGCGGCTTTCGGCATGTGGACCGTGACCCTCAAGCTCTGGCCGCAAGTGGTGACGGCGCATTTATTGGGCGGCGTCGCCACGCTGAGCCTGCTGTTTCTACTGACGTTACGCCTGAGTGGCGCTTTTCCAGTCCAGCCAGAAGTGCCTGCACGGTTGCAACGTATGGCGGCAATCGGCCTGGTATTGGTGGCCGTGCAAATCGCTCTGGGCGGTTGGGTCAGTGCCAATTATGCGGCGATGGCCTGTACCGATCTGCCGACGTGTCAGGGCCAATGGTGGCCGGATGCAGATTTCGCCAACGGCTTTCACCTGACGCAACACATCGGCCCTAACTATCTGGGCGGCAAACTCGACAGCGAAGCACGCACGGCGATTCACCTGACTCACCGCATTGGCGCGCTGTTGGTGACGATCTCGATACTGGGCCTGGTATGGCAGCTCAAGAAAGCCGGTTTGCAGGGCATGGCAACAGTTTTGCTGCTGGCGCTTGGCGTGCAGATTGGCCTGGGGGTCAGCAATGTGATTTTTCATCTGCCGCTGGCGGTTGCCGTGGCGCATAACGCCGGCGGCGCGGCGTTGATGCTGAGTATGGTGTTGATTAACTTTCGGGTTCGGGTGCCAAGCCGCAGCGCGTCTGTAATTCGTGGGAGCAAGCTTGCTTGCGAAAACTATGTGGGCAGCGCCGATAGCCTGCCTGATGTATCTGCCACTTCGCGAGCAAGCTCGCTCCCACAAGGGTCATAACGCTCATGGCCACACTAACCCGCGCCCACCGCGATCAGGCGCTCTGGCGTGACTACCTCGAACTCACCAAACCCAAGGTCGTGGTGCTGATGCTGATCACGTCACTGGTGGGCATGTTTCTCGCCACCCGGGCGGGCGTGCCTTGGACGGTGCTGCTGTTTGGCAATCTGGGAATCGCGTGTTGTGCCGGTGGCGCGGCGGCGGTCAACCATGTGGTGGATCGTCGGATCGACGCGTTGATGGCTCGCACTCATAAACGACCGATTGCCGAAGGTCGTGTAGCCCCGGCGGCGGCCTTGGCTTTCGCGCTGTTCCTGGCGTTGAGCGGCCAAGGGCTGCTGCTGACGTTCACCAACCCGCTGACGGCGTGGCTGACCCTCGCTTCACTGCTCGGTTACGCCGTGGTCTATACCGGCTTTCTCAAACGCGCCACGCCGCAAAATATCGTGATCGGCGGGCTGGCCGGTGCTGCGCCACCGCTGTTGGGTTGGGTTGCGGTAACCGGGCATGTCAGCGCCGAGCCCTTGCTGCTGGTGCTGATCATCTTCGCCTGGACGCCGCCGCACTTCTGGGCGCTGGCGATACATCGCAAAGAGGAGTACGCCAAAGCAGACATTCCCATGCTGCCGGTCACCCATGGCGAGCACTACACCAAAGTGCATATCGTGCTCTATACCCTGATTTTGCTGGCGGTCAGCTTGTTGCCGTATGTGATCCAGATGAGCGGACTGTTATACCTGGCGTGTGCGCTGGGCCTCGGAGCGCGCTTCCTGCGATGGGCATGGGTGCTGTACCGTGACGCTCGGCCGCACGCGGCGATAAATACGTTCAAGTACTCTATTTATTACTTGTTCCTGCTGTTTATCGCGCTGCTCGTAGATCATTACTTACTGTTGACCCTATGACTCGAACCCAAAAGACCGTTTTCATCCTCGTAGCCATCGTGGCGTTGATCCTTGGCCTGACGGTCAACCGCGTTCTGTCTGGCAAAGGCCAGGGCGACCAGACCGCACTGATTGACGCCGGGGTGATCCTGCTGCCCCAGAGCCGCAATCTGCCAGAACTGAACATGATCAATCAGGATGGCCAGCCGGTAGTGATCAGCGAGCTTAAGGACAAATGGACAGTGTTGTTCTTCGGCTACACCTTCTGCCCGGACATCTGCCCGACCACTCTCGCCCAACTACGACAGATCAAAAGTGAGCTGCCCAAGGATGCGCTGGCCAACCTGCGCGTGGTGCTGATCAGCGTCGACCCGAACCGCGATACACCGGCGCAGCTCAAGCAATACCTGGGGTATTTCGACAAGGAATTCGTCGGCCTGACGGCGTCCGTTGCAGACATCCAGAAGCTGGCCAACGCGGTGAGCATTCCCTTTATCCCCGCCGATACCAGCAAGCCAAACTACACCGTGGATCACAGCGGCAATCTGGCATTACTGGGGCCGGACGGCACCCAGCGGGGGTTTATTCGTGCGCCGTTGAATAACCAGAAGCTGGTGGCGCAGTTGCCGGGGTTGTTGGAGCGTAAGTAGACCATTGGCGAAGAGGTATATCCGGCAATACAGCAGTGCCAGATATACCTCGCCGACTTTACTGATGGCTTGACGGATGAATCCGCACACACAGGCCTCCCGGCTAAAGCCGGTCCTGCTGATCAGAACGCAGGAACCACAGCGCCTTTGTACTTATCAAGAATGAACGCTTTCACTTCCGGGCTCTGCAAGGCGGCGACGAGTTTCTTGATTGCATCGGCGTCTTTGTTCTCGGAGCGAGTGACCAGAATGTTGGCGTAAGGCGATTCGGCACCTTCGATGATCAGCGCGTCCTTGGTTGGATCGAGCTTGGCCGACAGCGCATAGTTGGTGTTGATCAACGCCAGATCCACCTGAGTCAGCACACGCGGCAGGGTTGCAGCTTCCAGCTCACGGAACTTCAGGTTTTTCGGGTTCTGCAGCACGTCTTTGGGCGTCGCCAGAATATTGGTCGGGTCTTTCAGGGTGATCAGGCCGGCCTTGGCCAGCAGCAGGAACGCGCGGCCTTCGTTGGTGGCGTCGTTAGGGATTGCGACGTTGGCACCATCGGGCAATTCGGCGAGGGATTTGAGCTTGTCCGAGTACGCGCCGAAGGGCTCCACATGCACCTTGGCCACGCTGACCAGATCAGTGCCCTTACCCTTGTTGAACTCGTCCAGGTACGGCTGGTGCTGGAAGAAATTGGCGTCCATGCGCTTTTCTGCGACCTGCACGTTGGGCTGCACATAATCGTTGAAAACCTTGATTTGCAGGTCCACGCCTTCCTTGGCCAGTGTCGGCTTCACGAATTCGAGGATCTCGGCGTGGGGCACGGCGCTGGCGGCGACGGTCAGGGTTTCATCGGCGTGGGCGGACAAAGCGGCCACAGCGGCAAATACGGCCAACAGCTTTTTCATGGATCAACTCCCTTGAGTGCCCGCCGTTTGGCGGGCCTTTGCTGGTTCGACACCAGCCAATTCAATTATCGGTGTGTGTAGTGCGCGACCAGTTTGTCGCCAATGGTTTGCAGGATTTGCACCAGCACCAACAGCAATACGACCGTCACGAACATCACATCGTTCTGGAAGCGTTGGTAACCGTAGCGAATCGCCAGATCACCCAGGCCGCCTGCGCCCACGGCACCGGCCATCGCGGTAAACGACACCAGCGCAATGGCGGTCACGGTAATCGCAGCCAGAATGCCGGGGCGCGCTTCAGGCAACAATGCCTTGACGATGATCTGCCGAGTGGTGGCGCCCATTGCCTGGGTTGCCTCGATGATGCCTTTGTCGACTTCACGCAGGGCGGTCTCCACCAACCGCGCAAAGAATGGCGTGGCGCCGGCGATCAAAGGCGGCAAGGTGCCGAGAATACCCAAAGAGGTGCCGGTGATGATCTGCGTCAGCGGCATCATGACGATCAGCAGAATGATGAACGGCAATGCCCGCAGCAGGTTGACCACCACTGACAGCACCGAATACAGCGGTTTGTTTTCCAGCAGTTGGCGCGGCGAGGTGAGGAACAGCAGCACGCCCAACGGCAGGCCAAACAACACGGTGAAGCCCAGCGACACCAGCAGCATGTTCAGGGTATCGCCGGTGGCGATCCAGATTTCTTGCCAGTCGACATTGGAAAACAGCTCGATGAAAGCTTGCATCAGCGCAGCACCTCCATGTGAACGTCCGCAGCGGTGAAGCGCGCAAACGCGGCTTCCATGTCGCCGCCGGTAATGGCCAGCGTCAGTTGCCCATACGGCGTGTCTTTGATGCGGTCGATGCGGCCTGCCAGGATGCTGTAATCGACGCCGGTTTCCCGGGCGACGGTGCCCAGCAACGGCGCGTAGGTGGCCTGGCCCTGAAAGGTCAGACGCACGATGCGACCCTCGACGTGGGCAAAGTCATCACGCTGCTCGCTTTCATCGATCTGCTCGTGTTCCTGAACGAAGCGCTTGGTGGTCGGGTGCTGCGGATGCAGGAACACATCGGCTACCGTGCCTTGTTCGACGATCACACCGGCATCCATCACGGCCACGTGGTCACAGACGCGACGAATGACGTCCATTTCGTGGGTGATGAGCACGATGGTCAGCTTCAGCTCACGATTGATTTCAGCCAGCAATTGCAGGACCGATGCCGTGGTTTGTGGGTCGAGGGCGCTGGTGGCTTCGTCGCACAGCAGAATCTTCGGTTTGGTGGCCAGGGCGCGTGCGATGCCAACCCGCTGCTTCTGTCCGCCGGACAACTGCGACGGGTATTTCTTTGCGTGATCCGACAAGCCGACCCGCGCCAGCAACTCGGCAACGCGCTGGTCGATTTGACTGCGGGACATGTCGCCCGACAGGGTCAGGGGCATGGCAACGTTATCGGCTACGGTCTTGGACGCCAACAGATTGAAGTGCTGGAAGATCATCCCGACCTGCTGACGAAAACGCCGCAAGCCGTTGGCGTCCAGTGCCGTGACGTCTTCGTCATCAACAATGATCTGCCCGCCGCTGGGGGTTTCCAGGCGATTGATCAGGCGCAGCAGCGTGCTTTTGCCGGCACCGGAATGACCGATCAGGCCGAAGACCTGGCCGTCTTCGACGCGCAGGCTGGTGGGGTGCAGGGCCGGAATTTCCTTGCCTGCCACCCGATAGGTTTTGTGGACGTTATGAAACTCGATCACGTAGCGAACCTTGTGGGGCGCGGTAAAAAATCAGCGCAGTGGCAGGACGCGCACGGGCTGCTTCGCAGCGGCTGGGTAAAGCCGGGCGGGCATTTTAGCCTGTCCGCCTTGAGGTATTTAGCATTTATTTCATAAGGGACCTGCCAAATTGGAATAAGCGATCAGCGGTTTCAATTGTAATCGCCGCTGACTGACCTTCCGACCGAAGATCGTAAAAATCACGGAACGGCTGCCGGGCTCTTCAGTCATTCAATAAGCATCGCGACTTTCCCCCTGCGTCGTGCGGGGGAGTCTTGTTTGTTTGAGCCCAGCCGATTCGAGCATATGGGCCGCATTAACCGAGGAGTTTTTGCCTGATGGCTACGAAAAACACACCGATTAAACCCGCGACCAAAAGCGAGCTGGCGGGCACTGACACCCTTGATCGGGGCAATACCAACGAGAAGCTTGAGAGCCTGGAACAATTTCGCTCCGACGCCACCAATCAGGCACTGCGCACCAATCAGGGCGTGAAAGTTTCCGATAACCAGAACACCCTGAAAGTGGGCGCCCGTGGTCCCTCGCTGCTTGAAGACTTCATCATGCGCGAGAAGATCACCCACTTCGACCACGAGCGCATTCCAGAGCGTATCGTTCACGCCCGGGGCACCGCGGCCCACGGTTATTTCCAGACCTACGAAAACCACTCCGCGCTGAGCAAGGCTGAATTCCTGCGCGATCCCGGCAAGAAAACCCCGGTCTTTGTGCGTTTCTCCACTGTTCAAGGCCCACGCGGCTCGGGCGACACCGTGCGTGACGTGCGTGGCTTTGCCGTGAAGTTCTATACCGGCGAAGGCAACTACGATCTGGTCGGCAACAACATGCCAGTGTTTTTCATTCAGGACGCCATCAAGTTCCCGGACTTCGTTCACGCCGTGAAACCTGAGCCGCACAATGAAATCCCGACGGGCGGTTCTGCTCACGACACCTTCTGGGACTTCGTTTCGCTGGTGCCGGAATCCGCGCACATGGTGCTGTGGACCATGTCCGACCGTGCGATCCCGAAAAGCCTGCGCACCATGCAAGGCTTCGGCATTCACACCTTCCGCATGATCAACACCGAAGGTAAGTCGACTTTCGTCAAGTTTCACTGGAAACCCAAGTTTGGCACCTGTTCGCTGGTCTGGGACGAAGCGCAGAAACTGGCCGGCAAGGACACTGACTTCCACCGCCGCGACCTGTGGGAATCAATCGAAACCGGTGATTACCCAGAATGGGAACTGGGCGTGCAGATCGTGCCGGAAGAAGACGAGCACAAGTTCGACTTCGACCTGCTGGACCCGACCAAGATCATCCCCGAAGAACTGGTGCCAGTAACGCCGCTGGGCAAAATGGTGCTGAACCGCAACCCGGACAACTTCTTTGCCGAGACCGAGCAGGTTGCGTTCTGCCCTGGTCACATCGTTCCAGGCATCGACTTCTCCAACGATCCGCTGCTGCAAGGTCGCCTGTTTTCCTACACCGACACGCAGATCAGCCGTCTTGGCGGGCCGAACTTCCACGAAATTCCGATCAACCGTCCGGTTGCGCCCAATCACAGCAATCAACGTGATGCGCAACACCGCACGACTATCGACAAGGGTCGCGCGTCTTACGAACCTAATTCGATTGATGGCGGCTGGCCGAAAGAAACCCCGGCCGCTCCGGCCGATGGCGGCTTCGAGACGTATCAGGAACGCGTTGAAGCCCACAAAGTACGTGAGCGCAGCGAGTCGTTCGGCGATCACTTCTCTCAGGCGACGCTGTTCTTCAACAGCATGAGCCACCACGAGAAAGAGCACATCATTGCCGCCTATAGCTTCGAACTGGGCAAGGTGGAACGCGAGCATATCCGGGCGCGTCAGGTGAATGAGATTCTGGCCAACATCGATCTGGAACTGGCCAGCCGTGTCGCAGCAAACCTCGGTCTGCCTGCGCCCACTGCCGGAACCGTGCCTGCGAAGAAGACCTCCGTTAAAGAGTCGCCTTTGCTGAGCCAGGCCAACCTGCTTTCAGGCGACATCGTTTCGCGCAAAGTGGCGATTCTGGTGGCCAACGGTGTGGACGACAAAGCTGTCGCTGCAATGAAAGCGGCGCTGGAAGCTGAAGGCGCCCATGCCAAGGTGCTAGGTCCATCCTCTGCGCCGGTTAAGACCGCCAGCGGTGCGAGCTTGCCGGTTGACGCGTCTATGGAAGGCCTGCCTTCAGTGGCGTTCGATGCTGTCTTCATTCCCGGCGGTGCGGATTCAGTGAAGGCGTTGAGCGGTGATGGCGTGGCGTTGCACTACGTGCTGGAGGCTTACAAGCACCTCAAGGCAATTTCAGTGAGTGGCGAAGCCAAGGAATTGGTGACGCTGCTGCATCTGGATCTGGACGCCGGCTTGCTGGAAGTGTCCGATAGCAAGTCGTTCAAGGCGTTCTTTGCCGCGATTGCCCAGCATCGGGTCTGGGCGCGTGAACCCAAGGCCAAGGCAATTCCGGCTTAAGACCCAGACGCACTGTAGGAGCCAACTGGTTGGCGAGGCGCCCGGCCTGGGTATCAGGCCTATCGTCTCGCCAACAGCTTCGCTCCTGCGGTTGCGGCGAGTGTCCTGGTTATTGCTGAGCAGGCTTGAGCACGACTTGAGCCTTTTCATTGCGCTCAATCACCCGGCGCAGATCCAGCTCGAAATCCGGATTGACCCTGTTCACCCTTTTGGTGAGCAATGTGGCCAGCCAAGGGTAATCTTCGGTGCGCGGCACTTGCAGCACCACATCACAGTTGAATGCGACGGTGTCCGCAGCGATGGCGTCCAGTTGGCGGCGCAATTGCGCCATGTCGCCGATCTTCAATGCAATGGTCGTACTCTCGGCCGACGGGTCCACCAACTTGGCGATACGCTTGGCTTCGGCTGCTTTCAGATCGGCTTCGGCTTTATCCAGCTCGGCTTTACGGGCATGGGCAATGGCGCCATTGACGCCGCTGGTCAGCGCGGGGGCCTTGGGCATCAGTGCGCGAGCGCGACTGAGAGCCGTTGCGGCCGCGTTGACATCGCCTTTTTGCAGCACGATCTGGCTGCGACTTAGATAAGCCTCGGCCAAACGACGCTGGAACTGTTCCAGGCGGATATCAGTGGGTGCAGCGGTTTGCAGAGCCGCCAACTGGTCTTCGGCAGTCGCCAATTCATTGGTGGTGATGCTTTGCTCAAGTTGCGCAAACGCATCCGGCGGTGTTTTGGGCGCGGGCGCCTCAACAGTGGGTGCACTTTGGCAGGCACCCAACAGGATGGAAAATGCGACAAGCAGCAGATGACGGGATGCAAACGGCTTCATTCCTGCGATTCTCTAATTGCGCAAAAAACGAGCAAGTCTACACCGCTCGCTTGGGTAGAACAAAACTCAGCAGAAACAGCGCTGCCGCTGCCACTACAATCGAGGGTCCGGCCGGGGTGTCTTTGAACCATGACATAGACAATCCAATACACACCGCAGCCACGCCCAGCACGCTTGCGCCCAGTGCCATCTGCTCTGGCGAACGGGCGTGACGCTGTGCCGCAGCTGCCGGAATGATCAACAATGACGTAATCAGCAACACACCGACAATCTTCATTGCCACGGCGATCACTACGGCGATCAGCAGCATCAAGGCCATACGCAGCGCCGCCACCGGCAGGCCTTCGACCTTGGCCAGTTCTTCATGCACCGTGATTGCCAACAAAGGCCGCCACAGCACAATGATCAAGACGAGTACCGCCGCTGCGCCGCCCAGGATCCAGGCCAGGTCGGTCGGGCTGATCGCCAGCAGATCGCCGAACAGGTAAGCCATCAGGTCGATGCGCACGTCATGCATAAAGCTCAAGACCACCAGCCCCAACGACAAGGTGCTCGGCGCCAGGATTCCCAGCAGCGTATCGGACGCCAGTGGCTGGCGCTGCTGCAAGGTAACCAACAGGACGGCCAGCAGCAGACAGCCAACAGTTACGGCGATGGTCGGGCTGACATCCAGCAAAAAACCCAAGGCCACGCCCAGCAACGCGGCATGGGAAAGCGTGTCACCAAAGTACGCCATGCGTCGCCAGACCACGAAAGAGCCCAGCGGGCCCGCCACTAACGCCAGCGCCAGGCCGGCAAGCAAGGCATACAGTAGAAAATCAGCCATGCTTGCAGCTATCTCCGTGAGCGTGATTATGGGCGTGGGCGTCAGCCGTCGCATCTTCTACCACGGCACCATGCAGGTCATGGGCGTGGTCGTGATGGTGGTGATAAATCGCCAGGCTCTGGGCGTTCTTGCCGAACAGCTCGACGAACGCCGGATCATGACTGACCTGTTCCGGGTGGCCGGAGCAGCACACGTGACGATTGAGACAAACCACCTGATCGGTAGTACTCATCACCAGATGCAAATCGTGGGAAACCATCAGCACGCCGCAGCCGTGACGGTCTCGCAAACGGGTAATCAGGCTGTAAAGCTCGGCTTGTCCGGCGACGTCGACACCCTGCACCGGCTCATCGAGCACCAGCAATTGCGGTTCGCGCAACAAGGCGCGTGCCAGCAGCACACGCTGCATTTCGCCGCCGGAAATACCTTGCAGCGGGCTGTCGATGACCCTGTCAGCACCGACTTCGACCAGCGCGGCAAGGGCCGCAGCGCGATCCACACCGGGCACCAGACGCAAAAAGCGCAGCACCGACAACGGCAGCGTCGGGTCCACATGCAGCTTTTGCGGCATATAGCCCACGCGCAGTTTTGGCTTGCGCCAGACCGTGCCGGAATCCGGGGTGAGCAGCCCGAGCACCGCGCGCACCAACGTGGTTTTGCCCGCGCCGTTGGGGCCGATCAAGGTGACGATTTCCCCTGGCTTGACGCTCAGCTGGATATTTTCCAGGACATTTTGCCCGGACAGCGTGACGCGAACCTGCTCAAGCTTGATCAACGCGTTGCTCATCAGGCTGCCTTGCAGCCGGAACACACGCCGACAATTTCTACGGTCTGGCCTTCGACAGTGAAGCCAACCTCGGCAGCTGCACCGATGACGGCATCGCTGATGGCAGGGTGTTGCAACTCGATGGCGGCGTGGCATTCGCGGCAGATCAGGAATTGCCCTTGATGCGCATGCGTCGGGTGATTACAACCGGTGAAGGCGTTGAGCGATGCAATGCGATGCACCAATCCGTTTTCCAGCAGGAAATCCAGCGCCCGGTACACGGTCGGCGGCGCGGCGCGGCGACCGTCTTCTTCGCTGAGGACGGCAAGAATGTCGTAGGCCCCCAGCGGTTTGTGGCTGTGCCAGACCAATTCCAGGACGCGCCGGCGTAATGCGGTCAGGCGCAGGCCTTTCTCGGCGCACAGCGCGTCGGCTTCGGCGAGCGCGGTATGCACGCAATGGGAGTGATCATGGGGGCGACTGGCCAGCGGTGTAATAGGCATGAGCGGCGACGATATTTGTGAGAGACGTTATTATGTTACCTGTTCCCGCCGTCAATGAGTGACTTCCGTGCACCGTCTTTTTGCTCTTTTCATCGCTTTTTCAGTCAGTTTTCTGGCTATTGCCCCGGTTCACGCCGAGGTTCGTGTCTTGACCAGCATCAAGCCTTTGCAGCTGATTGCCGCGGCTGTGCAGGATGGCGTCGGCACGCCGCAAGTGCTGCTGCCGCCGGGCGCGTCGCCGCATAACTATGCGTTGCGGCCGTCCGACGTACGGCGCGTTCGGGACTCGGATCTGCTGTATTGGATCGGCCCGGACATGGAAACCTTCCTGCCGCGCGTGCTGAAAAATCGAACATTGCCTACCGTTGATGTCCAGTCTCTGCCCGGTATGCACCTGCGCCGCTTTGCTGCCGACAGCGCTTCTCACGAGGAGGAAGATCCAGACGAGCACGACCATGATCACCGTCCGGGCAGCCTGGACGCGCATTTGTGGTTGTCTTCGTTCAACGCTCGGGTGATCGCCGCAAAAATGGCGGCTGACTTGAGCGCTGCCGACCCTGCCAATGCCACGCGCTACAGCAGCAACGCCAACGCGTTCAGCGTTCGATTGGACGCCATGGATGCGCGGATCAAAGGCCAGGTCGCCGGAGTTTCCGGCAAGCCTTATTTCGTGTTCCACGAAGCGTTCGATTATTTCGAAGAGGCTTATGGACTCAAGCATGCGGGCGTGTTCAGTGTTGCGGCCGAAGTCCAGCCGGGCGCCCAGCACGTCGCGGCGATGCGCAAGCGATTGACCGAGATAGGCCAAACATGCGTGTTCAGCGAACCGCCATTGCGCCCGCGCCTGGCTGAAACCCTGACTGCGGGCCTGCCTGCAAAGCTGGCGGAGCTGGACGCCCTGGGCAGCGACACGCCAGTCAACCCGCAAGGTTATGAGCTGCTGCTGACCAAGCTTGGGGATGATCTGGTCGGGTGCCTGGAGTCGCTTTGAATTTCCTGTGGGGAGCAACCCCCTCCCCACAGGTTCTCGTCGTTGGGGACTACAGCGCTTTCTCGAAGATCTTCGAATTACGCTGGTAGTTATAAAGCGACGCCCTTGCGCTTGGCAGCCGGTCAACACTGCTGGGCTCAAAACCGCGTTCGCGGAACCAGTGGGCGGTGCGGGTCGTCAGGACGAACAAGGTTTTCAAGCCTAGCTCGCGGGCGCGCATTTCGATGCGTTCCAGCAACTCGTCGCCGCGACCGCCATGGCGGTATTCGGGATTCACTGCCAGACAGGCCAGCTCACCTGCATCTGAATCGGCGATGCGATACAGCGCCGCACAAGCAATGATCAAACCTTCGCGCTCGACCACGCTGAATTGCTCGATCTCACGCTCCAGCACTTCGCGGGAACGACGCACCAGAATCCCTTGCTCTTCCAGTGGCGTGATCAGGTCCATCAGGCCGCCGACGTCTTCGATGGCGGCTTCGCGCACCAGTTCGAATTGTTCCTGCGCCACCAGCGTACCGCCGCCGTCACGGGTGAACAGCTCGGTGAGCAATGCGCCGTCTTCGACATAACTGACGATGTGGCTCCGCCCGACGCCGCCGCGACAGGCTTCAGCGGCAGCCTCCAGTAGCTCGGCCTGATAATTGGTGCCCAGACGCAGCATATGGGCCGGAACCTGTTGCGGCCGCAGCTCGCGCACCAGACGCCCTTGTTCGTCCAGCAATCCAGGCTCTTCGCCGAACAGCAGCAGCTTGTCGGCGCCCAGATCGATCGCCGCGCGGGTGGCGACGTCTTCGCAGGCAATGTTGAAAATTTCGCCGGTGGGCGAGTAGCCGATAGGCGACAACAGCACGATATGGCGCTCGTCCAGCAAGCGATTGATGCCCTTGCGGTCGATCCGGCGCACTTCGCCGGTGTGCTGATAATCAACGCCTTCGAGCACACCGATGGGGCGCGCCGTGACCAGATTGCCGCTGGTAACCCGCAGGCGCGAACCCTGCATTGGCGAGGCGGCCATGTCCATGGACAGGCGCGCTTCGATGTCCAGACGCAAATGGCCGACGGCGTCGATCACACAATCCAGGGTCGGCGCATCGGTGATGCGCAGGTTGCGATGAAACTGCGGCGTCAAGCCACGCGCCGCCAGGCGGCTTTCAATCTGCGGTCGCGAACCGTGGACCAATACCAGGCGCACGCCCAGGCTGTGCAGCAGCACCAGGTCGTGGACGATATTGCCGAAGTTGGCGTGTTCGACACCGTCGCCGGGCAACATCACGACAAAGGTGCGATCCCGGTGGGCGTTGATATAAGGAGAAGCATGGCGAAGCCAGTTGACGTACTCGTGCATAACCTTGAGAGCCTGCTAAAAAAATGGACGAAAGACAGAAACACTCACAACCGTGAAATGGTTATCGTCGGAACAGGCATGCCAGCACGCGCACTCTCCTTTTCTGGATGGTCAACAAGGCCCGTTTCATTGCGGGCTCAGGCAGTAATGTTCGATCAACTGGCTCAGTAGACGCACTGTAGGCTGCAAGCGTGACATTTCCAGGTATTCGCCCGGTTGGTGCGCGCAGGCTATATCTCCTGGGCCCAACACCAGTGTCTCGCAACCCAGACGCTGAAAATAAGCCGCTTCAGTGCCGAAGGCTACAGCCTCGGCGCGATGTCCTGTAAGACGCTCGGCAACCCGCACCAGTTCCGCATCGGCGCTCTGTTCGAACGGCGGCGCTTCGGGAAACAGGGGCGCATAGTCGATTTTCACCTGATGCAGCTCGGCCAGTGGCTCCAGTTTTTGCCGGATCGCCGCACGCAATACGCTCGGGTCCATGCCTGGCAAGGGTCGCAGGTCGAACTCCAGAGAGCATTGGCCGCAGATGCGGTTGGGGTTATCGCCGCCGTGGATGCAGCCGAAATTCAAAGTCGGCGTCGGCACGCTGAACTGCGGATTGCGGTATTCCAGCTGCCATTGCTGACGCAGCCCTTTAAGTTCGCTGATTGCATCATGCATGGCTTCCAGCGCGCTGTGGCCCAGGCTCGGATCTGACGAATGGCCGCTGCGCCCGAGAATATCGATGCGCTCCATCATCACGCCTTTATGCAGGCGAATCGGCTTGAGCCCGGTCGGCTCGCCGATCACCGCTGCGCGCCCCAGAGGGCGACCCGCTTCAGCCAGGGCCCTGGCACCGGCCATGGAGCTTTCTTCATCGCACGTGGCGAGGATCAGCAGCGGTTGCTTGAAGGGCTTGTCCAACAGCGGCTGCACCGCTTCGATGACCAGTGCGAAGAAACCTTTCATGTCACAGCTGCCCAGTCCGACCCAACGGCCGTCCACTTCTGTCAGCTTCAGCGGATCGGTCTGCCACAACGCGCCGTCAAACGGCACGGTGTCGCTGTGCCCGGCCAACACCAGGCCGCCGGGGCCGCTGCCGAAACTGGCCAGCAGATTGAATTTGCCCGGCGAGACTTGCTGGATATCGCAGGCAAAACCCAGATCTCCCAGCCATGTCGCCAGTAAATCAATGACCGCGCGGTTGGACTGATCCAGGGAAGGCTGGGTGCAGCTCACTGAAGGCGTGGCGATCAGGGCGGCAAACTGGTCTTTCATGGATGGCAAGGGCATGGATGAATCCTCAAAGCGGGTCAACACGCAGAGCATCATAGGGCTATCTGGCGTTGGTAATAAACCGTAACAGAGAGTGTGCTGTACACTGCACGACCTCAGCAGCCACGCGACAACAGGCTGCGTCCCCGTATTTAGTTATCAGCGTCTGGATTCCCGGCCATGCAGAAAGAAACAGAAATCAAACTCCGCGTCAGCCGCGAAACCCTCGCTGCACTGCGCGAACACCCTTTGTTGAAGAAGCGCAACAAAAGCGGTTGGGAGCGTCTTGAGCTGTCCAATCAGTATTTCGACACGCCGGAGCGCGACTTGGCCAATGCCAAGGTTGCCCTTCGTCTGCGCCGTGATGGCGAGCAGATCATCCAGACGCTCAAGACTCGCGGGCAGAGCATTGCCGGCCTGTCGGAGCGCAATGAATACAACTGGGATCTGCCCAAAGCCAAGCTGGACTTGAAGAAGCTCGATGGCGAATGCTGGCCCGAACAACTGGCCGAGCTGGACAAAAAGACCATCAAGCCGCTGTTCACCACTGATTTTGTCCGCGAAAAGGCTGAAATTGCCTGGGGCCGTGGCAAGACCAAGGTGGTGATCGAAGCCGCACTGGATCTGGGCCAGGTCGTTGCCGGCAAGCAGAAAGAAGAAATCTGCGAGCTGGAGCTGGAATTGCGCGAGGGTGATCCGGCCGCGCTGCTGGAGCTGGCCGCTGAGCTGGCCGCGACCCTGCCATTGATGCCGTGTGATATCAGCAAGGCCGAGCGCGGTTATCGCTTGTTCGACGCCAACAGCTATTCCCTGAGCCTGCCCGCGCCACAATTGCACGCCGAAATGCCGCTGGATGATGCTTACTCGGCATTGGCCTGGCATCTGTTGGGCAGCAGTCAGCGCCTGGCCGAGCAATATCGCTTCAATGGCCACTGGCGCTTGTTGCAGGACTGGGTCGCGCTGCTGGCTGAATTGCGCTCCCTCACCGGCAGCCTCGGTCAGGCCGCGCCGCGTTCGTCTTCGGCCGAGCTGCGGACTTCTCTGGATGCCTTGCTGGAAGACTGGCGCCCGCTGGTGCAGGCCGGTCAGGAAGACGGCGATGTGCGCGGGGCTGCCCATGAGCAGTTCCTGGAAGAAATGCAGGACACTCGCTGGGGCCTGTTCTCCCTGAACACCTCGCGCTGGTTGCTGAACCGCAGCTGGACCACCGAGCGCAACAACCGAGGCAATCGCCAGGGCGCTGCGCAATTGGCCAACTGGTTGCCGCGTCTGTTGGCTGACGAGGCGACTGCTTTGCAACTGGGTCGTTATCAGCAGCAGCCAGAAGATCTGGCAGAGCAACTGCCGCGTATCGAGCGCATTCAGGCCTGGCTGCACCACGCCCGTGGCGCGCTGGACCTGCCGGAACTGGATCGCCTGTACGGCGAGCTGAACAAGCTGGTGCTGGTGGCTGAACAGCCGATCAGCGACGAAGTGCTGGATGCGCGCGTGCAGCAGACCATCGTGGTGTTCCAGAGCCGCGCCTGGAAGACATTGCTGCGCTTGTAAACCACCGCGAGCCTCTGTAGGAGCCAACGTGTTGGCGAGACGTCAGACCTGGGTCATCAGGAATACCGCCTCGCGAACAAGTTCGCTCCTACAGGAATGTGTTTCTGCCTTTACGCCCCCTGCTCCACCGAACCGATGAAATTCGCCAGCTCCGGCGTGCGCGGGTTGGCGAACAGGATTTTCGGATCGCCCACTTCGTGCACTTTCCCTTGATGCATGAACACCAATTTGTCGCCCACTTCACGGGCGAAGCGCATTTCGTGGGTGACCATGATCAGCGTCATGCCATCGGCGGCCAGACTGCGCACCACGCCCAGCACTTCATTGACCAGTTCCGGGTCCAGCGCTGAGGTGATCTCGTCGCAAAGCAGCACTTTAGGCGACATCGCCAAAGCGCGGGCAATCGCGACGCGCTGCTGCTGACCGCCGGACAGCCGATCCGGAAAGGCGTCGAATTTCTCACCCAGTCCAACCCGCTCAAGCATGCGTTTGGCCAGCTTGCGGGCTTCGTCGCGGGGGACTTTCTGTACGACCTGGGGCGCGAGCATGACGTTTTCGCCAACACTCAAGTGCGGAAACAGGTTGAACTGCTGAAAGACCATGCCGACTTTCTGCCGCAACGTGCGCAGATCGGCACGAGCGGCGTCCAGGTATTCGCCATCGACTTCAATAACGCCGTCATTGATCGATTCCAGCCCGTTCAACGTGCGCAGTAGCGTGCTCTTGCCCGAACCGCTTCGACCGATGATCGCCACCACCTGGCCTTCTTCCACCGAAAGGTCGATGCCCTTGAGGACGTGATGGTCGCCGTAATATTTATGCAGCGCAGACACTCTAAGCAGAGGCATGCAGTCTCCTTTCCAGATAGCGGGCACTGAGCGACAAAGGGTAACAAAGCATGAAGTAGCCCAAGGCGACGAAGCCGTAGACCAAAAATGGCTGGAATGTCGCGTTGGCCAGCATGCCGCCGGTTTTAGTGAGTTCGGTAAAGCCGATGATCGAGGTCACCGCGGTGCCCTTCACGACCTGCACCGAAAAACCTACGGTGGGCGCAACAGCGATACGCAGGGCTTGCGGCAGAATCACGTAGCGCAGCTGTTCTAGCGGTGACAGCGCCAGACTGGCCGACGCTTCCCATTGGCCGTTGGCAATCGACTCGACGCAACCGCGCCAGATTTCAGCCAGATACGCGCTGGTGAACAGCGTCAGCGCCAAGGCTGCGGCAGCCCAGGGCGAGATGTCGAACCCCATCAAGGCCACGCCGAAGAACACCAGAAACAACTGCATCAACAAGGGCGTGCCCTGAAACAGCTCGATGTAAATCTTGGCCAGAACCCGAGGCGCATTAAGCTTCGAGATACGCATCCACATGACCAACAACCCGATTGCGCCGCCACCAATGAA
Source organism: Pseudomonas sp. (assembly GCA_036387095.1). Lineage (GTDB taxonomy): Bacteria > Pseudomonadota > Gammaproteobacteria > Pseudomonadales > Pseudomonadaceae > Aquipseudomonas. Next base: position 3,169 of record DASVUK010000069.1, on the reverse strand, counting down.
CGCTACCAGCGACAGCGCCAGCGTCCATTGCAGGCCGGTAAGCAGATTGCGCACAACATCCCATAGCGTGAACTCCATCAGCCTTTCCTCGATATATAACGCCGACCGATCCAGGCCAGAAGCTGGCGGATCAGCAGCGCCATGCACAGGTAGATCAGCGTGGTGACGATGTACGTCTCGAAGGACCGGAAATTACGTGACTGAATGAAGTTCGCGAAGAAGCTCAGTTCTTCCGTAGCAATCTGCGAGCAAACCGCCGAACCCAGCATCACGATGATGATCTGGCTACTCAGCGCGGGCCAGACCTTGCCCAGCGCCGGAATCAACACCACATAGCGAAAGGCTTCGTATCGACTCATCGCCAACGCCGCCGCAGCTTCCAGTTGGCCTCGCGGAACCGCCTGGATGCCGGCGCGGATGATCTCGGTCGAATAGGCTCCCAGGTTAATCACCATCGCCAGAATCGCTGCCTGCCACTCGGAAATCTGAATACCCAGCGACGGCAGACCGAAAAAGATGAAAAACAGCTGGACCAGAAATGGCGTATTGCGGATCAGCTCGACATACACCCCGAAGATGGTCGAAAACGGCTGGATCTTCCAGGCCCGCACGATCGCCCCGATGATGCCCAGGCCAACGCCGAGGATGGTGCCGATGGCGGTCAGTTCAAGGGTAAACAACGCGCCCTTTAATAGAAGGTCAGCGTTTTGCAGAACCGGTACAAAGTCGAAGTGATACGCCATTGGCTATCCCAGGTCTTGGAGGCAGAAAGCAGCGATCAGAGGTCCGCTGGCAAAGGTTGCTTGAGCCAGGTCTGCGAGTTTTTCTCCAGCGCGCCGTCAGCCTTGGCTGCGTTGAGTATCTCGTTGACCTTGCCCAGCAGCTCCGGTTGATCCTTGTTCACGCCGACGTAAACCGGGGAATCCTTGAGTTTCACCTTCAACTCGGGAATGCGCTTGGGGTTCTTCTCGCTGATGGCGACCATCACCACGTTGCCGCTGGCGATCAGGTCAGTCTGACCGGCCAGGTAAGCCGCGATAGTGGAGTTGTTGTCTTCAAAGCGCTTGATGGTGGCGTCTTTGGGCGCAACGGCAGTCAGTTCGATATCTTCGATGGCGCCGCGGGTCACGCTGATGGTTTTACCCTTCAGGTCGTCGACGCTCTTGATCGAGGCCTCAGGCGGACCGAATACCGCCAGGTAGAACGGCGCGTAGGCGCGGGAGAAGTCGATGACCTTCTCGCGATCCGGGTTTTTGCCGAGGCTGGAAATCACCAGATCGACTTTGCCAGTGGTCAGAAACGGAATGCGGTTGGTGCTGTTGACCGGCGTCAGCTCCAGTTTCACTTTCAGACGATCAGCCAGCAACTGGGCGGTATCGATGTCCAGGCCGCGTGGCTTCATATCAGTGCCGACTGAGCCGAAAGGCGGGAAGTCCTGCGGAACAGCGACTTTCAGAGTGCCACGGGCAGTCACGTCGTCCAGGCCATTGGCATGAGCGGGAGCCTGGCTCAGAACGAGGCTGGCAAACAGGGCAGTAAGCAGGGCGCTGTAACGCTTTGTCATAGAAGGCTCCGGATCGGCGAAAGATTGTTCTGCAGCGAGTACCCGGACCACTGCACAGGCCATGCCATCCGCTATTACCGAGCCTGAACCTGAGGGGTGCAGCGCAGTTTTGGTCTTACTGGTCTGAACAGTTGAAGCGCTGTCCGCCCTGCTTTGGAGCGTCGAAAACCCACGCCGCCCCAGGCCTGTGCGGCGCTTGCCGGATCGTCAGGATGGGGATAAAAGGGATTTTTACTGGACTGACTGGCCTGAACAGTGATGCCACATAGCCCAATTGCTGTACCTCAAACCGCTTTGCGGGAGATCCGCAAATTGATTGTCGAGCAGGGTTACGAACCTGGTGACAGCCTGCCGTCCCAGCGAGATCTGGCTCTCCTGCTGGGAGTCAGTCGCGCTTCGCTGCGCGAGGCTTTGTCATCGCTCAGCGCATTGGGTGTGGTCAGCGTGCAGCCGGGCAAAGGGGTGTTCGTCCAGAAAATTTCTGAACCAGAAAAGCGCACAAGCAGTTTTTCCTGGCCTTTCGATGCCCAAGTGTCGCCTTCTGACACGTTTCAGCTGCGTTATGCCCTGGAAGGCTTCGCCGCCGGGCTGGCAGCCGTGACGCTCACCGCCGACGAACGCGATGTGCTGGAAGATAACGTCGAAGCCATGCGCCTGGAGCTGCGGGCCGGGGATTTCGAAGCGGCGTCGCGACTGGATTTCGAATTCCACCGGCATATCCTCGTCGCCAGCGGCAATCAGGCGATGCTCGGCATCGTGACGGCGGGCGCTGACATCTTTCTGGAAAGCCAGAAAATGCCGTTTATCCGCGCCTCGCGGGCGATGGAAACCTGGCAGGAGCACCGCAAGATCCTCCGGGCACTGGCCCGGCATGCCTCTGGCCCGGCACAAAAAGCGATGCACGAACACATACGCGGCGCGGCCCTGCGCACCGGCATCGTGTTTGTTTCTCCTTCCAGCTAACAAGCCCCTATAACCAGACTCATGGACCGCTATAGCCAGACTCAATGACGTCTGGCTTCCTGAACGAGGCAAGGCCCGCTATGATGGGCCACGTTTTTAGCCTACTAACTCGGAGAACTCCATGAGTAGCGACCTTATCAAGCACGTGAGCGACGCCAGCTTCGAAGCCGATGTCCTCAAGGCTGATGGTGCTGTATTAGTTGATTACTGGGCCGAGTGGTGTGGTCCATGCAAGATGATTGCCCCGGTTCTGGATGAAATCGCAGAAACCTACAAAGGCAAGCTGACAATCGCCAAGCTGAACATCGATGAAAATCAGGAAACCCCGGCCAAGCATGGCGTGCGCGGTATCCCGACCTTGATGCTGTTCAAGAATGGCAATGTTGAAGCGACCAAGGTGGGTGCCCTGTCTAAGTCTCAGCTCCAAGCGTTCCTTGACGCTAATATCTGATGACAAAGCCCCGCAAATTGCGGGGTTTTTTTCGGGTGCCGTACTAGACTCCTCGAAAATCAAGTGGTACATTCGGCCCCGCAACGGCTTCTCCGTTGCCCCCTGCTAGCCGTCGCCGACGCTCTCCTTTCGAATTAGTACGCGATCCTGTCGCCTTCTCTGCGGCGCGGCCTCATTAAGCCAAAAGCTTA
>DASVUK010000068.1:0-31010 GCA_036387095.1 Pseudomonas sp. | reverse complement strand
ATCCAAATGAATTTGATAGGGAAGGAACACCACCATGGCTCTGACTAAAGACCAATTGATCGCCGATATCGCTGAAGCTATCGACGCGCCAAAAACCACCGCGCGTAATGCTCTTGAGCAATTGGGCCAAATTGTTGCCGACCAACTGGAAAACGGCGTTGAAATCACTCTGCCAGGCATCGGCAAGCTGAAAGTAGCCGAGCGTCCAGCTCGCACCGGCCGCAACCCTTCGACTGGCGCTGCCATCGAAATCGCTGCCAAGAAAGTCATCAAGTTCGTACCAGCTAAAGTGCTGAGCGACTCGATCAACAAGTAAGCGCACGCTTGCTGTGAAAAAGCCGTGCTCCGGTCAACCGGGCACGGCTTTTTTGTGGGTGTCTGGTAGCAATACCGGGTCTGTGGAGTCAGTGCCGGTTGTTTGAGACCTAGGCCCAACGCTCCTGACGCCACGCTTCCTGCTTTGCCTTGTCATGGAAGGTCCAGGCGACAAAGCGGCTCTGCTTCTGCCCTTGGCCCATTTCGACAATGCGACTTTCGCTCACCCCCACTTTTTTCAGGGTGCTTTGAATCAGCGGCAGGTTGCTCGCCTTGGACACCAGCGTGCTGAACCACAACACCTGCTTTGCCACTTGAGTGCTTTCCTTGATCAGTTGTGTCACGAAGCCGATCTCGCCACCTTCGCACCAAAGCTCTTGAGATTGCCCGCCAAAATTCAGCACCGGCAACGTGCGTTTGGGGTCGGCCTTGCCCAGTGCACGCCATTTGCGCTGACTGCCACGCTGTGCTTCGTCGATGGACGAGTGGAAAGGCGGGTTGCACAGGCTTACGTCGAATCGTTCGTCGCGGGTGAGCAGGTCCAGCAGGATCTGCTTGCGGTTGGCCTGCAAGCGCAAGTGGATGGCTTTGCTCAGGCTATTGGATTTGACGATGGCGGTGGCGCCGGCAATGGCGGTGGGGTCGATATCCGAACCCAGAAACTGCCAGCCATAATCGCTGTGGCCGATCAGCGGGTAGACGCAGTTGGCACCCATGCCGATGTCCAGTGCCTTGATCGACACGCCACGGGGAATCACGCCGTCGTTGTTCTCGGCAAGCAGGTCTGCGAGAAAGTGCAGGTAATCCGCACGGCCTGGAATCGGCGGGCACAGGTAATCCGCAGGAATGTCCCAATGGGCTACGCCGTAGAACGACTTGAGCAGCGCCCGGTTGAACACGCGCACGGCCGAAGGGTTGGCGAAGTCGATGCTTTCCTTGCCATACGGATTGATGATCACGAACTCGGCCAGCTCTGGGCTGCTTTTGATCAGCTTCGGGAAGTCGTAGCGGCCTTGATGGCGGTTGCGCGGGTGCAAGGTGGCCTTTTCACGGTGCTCGGCAGGTTTTGCCTGGCGCTCGCCTTGGTTTTTTTTGCGAGGTGTCTTGGGTTTTTCTGGAGTAGTCATGACCAATTCGATTCTAGAGAGAGCACAAAACCCTGTAGGAGCGAGCTTGCTCGCGATATCGGAGTGTCAGCCACATCATTGTTGCCTGACACAGTGCTATCGCGAGCAAGCTCGCTCCTACAGGGTTCGCGGTACTTAGCCAGCCCGAATTGGGCTGGCTAAGGGTTTCACTTACAAACTCGAAATCCGAGCACGTTGCTCCGCCAGTTTGCCCAGGGCTTGTTCAGCCTCGACCAGCTTGGCGCGTTCCTTGGCGATGACTTCCGGTGGTGCCTTGTCGACGAACGCGGCGTTGGACAGCTTGCCGCCCACCCGTTGCACTTCGCCTTGCAGACGCTGGATTTCCTTATCCAGACGCGCCAGTTCGGCGCCCTTGTCGATCAGGCCGGCCATGGGCACCAGCACTTCCATCTCGCCGACCAGCGCCGTGGCCGACAATGGTGCTTCAGCACCCTCTGCCAACACGGTGATGGATTCGAGCTTGGCGAGTTTTTTCAGCAGGTGGTCGTTTTCGATCAGGCGACGCTGGTCCTCGGCTGTGACGTTCTTGAGGAACAGTTGCAGCGGCTTGCCCGGCCCGATGTTCATCTCGCCACGAATGTTGCGCGTGGCGAGCATCAGGCCCTTGAGCCATTCGATATCGTCTTCGGCGGCCTGATCAATGCGCGTTTCGTTGGCCACTGGCCAAGGTTGCAACATGATGGTCTTGCCTTCGACGCCGGCCAGCGGTGCAAGACGCTGCCAGATTTCTTCGGTAATGAACGGCATGAACGGATGCGCCAGACGCAACGCAACCTCCAGCACGCGAACCAGTGTGCGGCGGGTGCCGCGCTGACGTTCGACGGGCGCGGTTTCGTCCCACAGAACCGGCTTGGACAGTTCCAGGTACCAGTCGCAATACTGGTTCCAGATGAACTCGTACAAGGCCTGCGCCGCGAGATCGAAACGGAACTGATCCAGTTGGCGGGTCACTTCGGCTTCGGTGCGTTGCAGCTGGGAGATGATCCAGCGATCAGCCAGGGACAGCTCCACCGCTTCGCCGTTCTGGCCGCAGTCTTCGCCTTTGTCCAGTACGTAGCGCGCGGCGTTCCAGATCTTGTTGCAGAAGTTGCGATAGCCTTCGACGCGGCCCATGTCGAACTTGATGTCGCGGCCGGTGGACGCCAGCGAGCAGAAGGTGAAACGCAAGGCGTCGGTGCCATAGCTGGCGATGCCGTCAGCGAACTCGTCACGGGTCTGCTTTTCGATTTTCTTCAGCAGTTTCGGCTGCATCAGGCCGGTGGTGCGCTTGGCAACCAGGTCTTCCAGCTCGATGCCGTCGATGATGTCCAGCGGGTCCAGGACGTTGCCCTTGGACTTGGACATTTTCTGCCCCTGGCCATCACGCACCAGGCCGTGAACGTACACCGTCTTGAACGGCACTTGCGGGGTGCCGTCTTCGTTCTTCACCAAATGCATGGTGAGCATGATCATCCGGGCAACCCAGAAGAAAATGATGTCGAAACCGGTGACCAGTACGTCGGTGGAGTGGAACGTTTCAAGCGCCTTGGTCTTTTCAGGCCAGCCCAGGGTGGAGAAGGTCCACAGGCCGGAACTGAACCAGGTGTCGAGTACGTCGTTGTCCTGTTGCAGCGCAACGTCCGGGCCCAAGTTGTTCTTGGCCCGAACTTCGGCTTCGTCGCGACCGACGTAGACCTTGCCCGACTCGTCGTACCAGGCCGGAATGCGGTGGCCCCACCAAAGTTGACGGCTGATGCACCAGTCCTGGATGTCGCGCATCCAGGAGAAATACATGTTTTCGTACTGTTTGGGCACGAACGCGATACGGCCGTCTTCCACGGCAGCGATGGCCGGTTCGGCCAGTGGCTTGGTGGACACGTACCACTGGTCGGTCAGCCACGGCTCGATGATGGTGCCGGAGCGGTCGCCTTTCGGGACTTTCAGGGCGTGATCATCAACGCTGACCAACAGGCCTGCTTCGTCAAACGCGGCAACAATCTGCTTGCGCGCTTCGAAGCGATCAAGGCCTGCGTATTGGGCGGGAAGGGTGCCGTCGACGCTTTCGTTCAGGGTGCCATCCAGATTGAAAACCTGGGCGGCGGCCAGCACGTGGGCGTTCTTGTCGAAAATGTTCAGCAGCGGCAGGTTGTGACGCTTGCCGACTTCATAGTCGTTGAAATCGTGGGCCGGGGTGATTTTCACGCAACCGGTGCCGAATTCAGGATCGCAGTAATCGTCGGCGATGATCGGGATGCGGCGGCCAACCAGTGGCAGCTCGACGAACTTGCCGATCAGCGCCTTGTAGCGCTCGTCTTCCGGGTTCACGGCGACAGCGGCATCACCGAGCATGGTTTCCGGGCGCGTGGTGGCAACGATCAGGTAATCCAGGCCGTCAGCGGTTTTCGCGCCGTCAGCCAGTGGATAACGCAGGTTCCACAGGAAACCTTTCTCGTCGTGGTTTTCCACTTCAAGGTCGGAGATTGCCGTGTGCAGCTTGGTGTCCCAGTTGACGAGGCGCTTGCCGCGATAAATCAGGCCGTCTTCATGCAAGCGCACGAAGGCTTCCTTGACTGCGTCCGACAGGCCGTCGTCCATAGTGAACCGCTCGCGGCTCCAGTCTACGGACGAGCCCAGGCGACGGATCTGACGGCTAATGTTGCCGCCGGACTGATCCTTCCATTCCCAGATTTTTTCCAGGAACTTGTCGCGACCCAGGTCGTGACGATTCAGGCCTTGCGCCTCGATTTGACGCTCCACCAGCATTTGCGTGGCGATACCGGCGTGGTCGGTGCCTGGCTGCCACAAGGTGTTGCGACCCTGCATGCGGCGGAAACGGATCAGGGCGTCCATGATCGCGTTGTTGAAGCCGTGGCCCATGTGCAGGCTGCCGGTGACGTTTGGCGGCGGGATCATGATGGTGTACGGATCACCCGAGCCTTGCGGAGCGAAATAATTCTCGGACTCCCAGGTCTGGTACCAGGAAGTTTCGATGGCGTGCGGCTGGTAGGTCTTGTCCATGCGCGGCGGGAACCTAATTGGCATTAATTCAGGAAAGCCGGCAAGTATAGCGGGGATGAACGGCTGGGCGTAGAGCGGGGCGATGATGGGCTGTAAAAATTGATCGCAAACCCTTGCAGGAGCCAACTTGTTGGCGAAGCTCTCTCAGTCGCTGAACATCTATTGACTGTGCTGGCGCCTCGCGAACAGGTTCACCCCTACAGGTGTTTTTGTGAATCAGTTCTGATGCTGGCTGAGCAGCCGTTCCATTCTCGCTTCAAGCCGGCGTTTGATTTCGGTCTCGATGTGCGGGGCGAAGTCGTCGATGACGTCTTGCATGATCAATTGGGCGGCGGCGCGCAGTTCGGTTTCCAGATGCAATAGGGCGTCTGGGTTGGACAAAGCTTTTGGCGGCGCTTCTGTCTGTGTCGGTTCGGCCTGATGGATCGCAGGCTGCGGCGTCAGGACCGGAATGTCGGCCTCGTCGGTGTCGAAGTCCAGATCGTGGCTCAACGCCGGCTTGCCACCTACCACATCGAACAATAAGGGAATCTGGGTTTCGTTTTTGACCGTATCGGTCAACAACGGCGGTTGTAGCGATTCGTCGCCCAGGAGTTTGCGGATCGACTCAAGGTCATCCAGCAGGTTGGCCGACTCTTTCACGGGTTTTGAAGTATCCATCGTATGCTCAAAGACGCTGTAGACGGTGATCTTGCAGAGGATAGCCGTGTTCACGATAGAAACGGAAACTCTCTCGTGCGGCCAGACGGATAGCCGGATCTTCGACGACGATTTCCGCCACGCGGGTAAATCGCTTGAAGAATTCGGGGATGCGCAGATCAAGATTGACCAGCAGATCCTGATGTTGCCCAGGGTCTTCACTCAGTCCCAGCACCACGGGGCAGACTGAATCATCTTCGGCGTGGCTATGGGGCACGAAGCTTTCGCCCTTGAAGCGCCACAGTCGGGCGTCGAGGTCTTCGCGCTGCTCGGCATCGCTGCAATGCAGGTAGACGCGGTGGCCGAGACGCCAGGCCTTTTCCGTCAGCTTGCAGGCAAAGTCCAGGCGTGCCGAAGGTTCAGCGCTGGGAAGAATATAGAAATCGACTTGTGTCATGTAGGTTCCAGGTCGCGGGGCGCTTGTCTCTTTTTAACCATCCCAGCTTTGAAATGCACATCCCTGTAGAAGCCAACTTGTTGGAGAGGCGCAATGACTGCGTTTGCAGGTCCATCGCCTCGCCAACACGTTCGCTCCTACTGGTACTGCGTTCGCCATGTGACAGCAACCGCCCCGGTTGCCTTACGCGCCAGCGCGGTCGAGCAGGTATTGAGTTAGCAACGGAACCGGACGGCCTGTGGCGCCCTTGTCCTTGCCGCCGCTGAGCCAGGCAGTACCGGCGATGTCCAGGTGCGCCCACTCGTAGGCCTTGGTGAAGCGCGACAGGAAGCACGCGGCGGTGATGGTGCCGCCTTTCGGACCACCGATGTTGGCGATGTCGGCGAAGGGGCTGTCCAGTTGTTCCTGATACTCGTCGAACAGCGGCAGCTGCCAGGCGCGATCGTCAGCCACTTTGCCAGCGTCGAGCAACTGATTGATCAACGCATCGTTATTGCCCAGCAGGCCGGAGGTATGCCCGCCCAAGGCAACGACGCAAGCGCCGGTCAGGGTTGCGATGTCGATCACTGCCTGCGGCTTGAAGCGTTCGGCGTAGGTCAAGGCGTCGCACAGCACCAGACGGCCTTCGGCGTCGGTGTTGAGGATTTCAACCGTCTGGCCACTCATGGTGGTGACGATGTCGCCAGGACGGGTCGCGGTGCCGCTCGGCATGTTCTCGGCACACGCCAGGACGCACACGACGTTGATCGGCAGTTGCAGCTCAAGCACGGCGCGCAGGGTGCCGAACACGCTGGCGGCGCCGCACATGTCGAATTTCATCTCATCCATGCCCGCAGCTGGCTTGATGCTGATGCCGCCGGTGTCGAAGGTGATGCCTTTGCCAACCAGCACAAACGGCTTCTCGCTCTTCTTGGCGCCCTGATAATTCATGACGATCAGACGCGGCGGCTGGGCGCTGCCCTGGGCGACTGCCAGGAACGAACCCATGCCCAGCTCGGCGAGCTTCTTCTCGTCATGAACGTCGACTTTCAGGTTCTTGTAGGCCTTGCCCAGCGCTTTGGCCTGTTCGCCCAGATAAGTGGGGTGGCACAGATTTGGCGGCATGTTGCCCAGATCACGGGTGAATGCCATGCCGGTGGCAATCGCTTGCGCGTGAGCGGCAGCGCGCTCTACGTCGGCGACGCTGAGCTTGTCGGTCAGCAAGGTGACTTTCTTCAGGGCCTTGGGTTCGGCTTTCTGGGTCTTGAAGCGATCAAAGACGTATTCGCCGTCGGCCAGGGCTTCCACCAGCAGGCGGGTCTTGCCATAGGTGTCGCGGTTCTTGACGGCCAGTTGGTCGATGGCGATGGTGGCATCGGTGCCGCCCAGGCCTTTGAGGACCGACAGCACGCAGGTGATGACCTTCTTCAATTGGCGGTCGGATAATTCTGCGTCTTTCCCTGTACCCACCAGAAGCACGCGTTCGGCTTTCAGGTTGGACAGGTTGTGCAGCAGCAGGCTCTGACCGACTTTACCCGCCAGGTCACCGCGCTTGAGCACGGCCGCGATGGCGCCACCACTGAGAACGTCGATGGCTTTTGCGGCGTCGCTGAGCGCGCGGCCTTCGCCCACGGCAACCACCAGTGTGGCGGTCTTGAAGGTTTCTGGGCTTACGCTTTTAACAACCAATTCCATGTCGGGGTCCCCGAATAAACGATGAGCTATGCGAAATGAATGACGTGCGCGGCAAGGCAGAGGTGTCTCGCGTGACGATGCCTGCGACAAGGCCCGCAGTTTGACCCCCGCACACGACCCGTGACAACCCCGTAAAACGCTCGGGCGAGCCGCGTGTAGGACGCTTGTGTGCGATCTATCCCGACCGCGCAGTGACAGACCACCTCAATCACAGGATAATGCCGCATATTTTTTTGGTGGTTCCCCTGTTTATCGGGCTTAAACCGTATTTACCGCTGATACCTTTTTCTTGTCTGGCCCTTTGCGCCTGACAACCCTGGAGTGTCTGGTTTGATTGTCTTCCGTTACCTATCCCGAGAAGTGCTGCTTACCTTGAGCGCTGTCAGCGCCGTGCTGCTGGTAATCATCATGAGCGGACGCTTCATCAAATACCTGGCCCAGGCGGCGTCCGGCGCGCTGGACCCAGGCGTGCTGTTCATGATCATGGGCTTTCGTCTGCCAGGCTTCCTGCAACTGATTCTGCCGCTGGGTCTGTTCCTGGGGATTCTGCTGGCCTATGGCCGGCTGTATCTGGAAAGCGAAATGACTGTGCTCGCTGCCACCGGCATGAGCCAGCAACGCCTGCTGTGGATGACCATGGCTCCGGCCGCGCTGGTTGCGCTGCTGGTTGCCTGGTTGAGTTTCAGCCTGGCACCTCAGGGCGCAACGCAATTTTCCCTGCTGATCAACAAGCAGGATGCAATGACCGAGTTCGACACGCTGGTGCCGGGTCGCTTCCAGACTCTACGTGACGGCAGCCGGGTGACCTACACGCAGGATTTGTCCGATGATCGTTCCAAGCTGGGCGGTGTATTCATCTCCGAGAAGCGCATGTCTCAGGACAAGTCCAAGGATCGCGGCATCACTGTGCTGGTCGCTGAAAAGGGCCACCAGGAAATCAAGGCCGACGGCAGCCGCTTTCTGATTCTGGAAAACGGTTATCGCTACGACGGTAATCCGGGCGAAGCCAATTACCGCGCCATCAAGTACGACACCTACGGTGCCTTGCTGCCCAAGCCGGACATCAGCGACGAAATCACCGACCGCGACGCAATTCCCACCAGCGAACTGTTCGGCAACGATACGCCGCGCTACAAGGCTGAGCTGCAATGGCGCATCTCGCTGCCGATCCTGGTCTTCATCGTGACCTTGATGGCCGTGCCGCTGGCTCGGGTCAATCCGCGCCAGGGTCGCTACCTCAAGCTGCTGCCAGCGATCCTTCTTTATATGGCTTACCTGACGATCCTGATTGCCGCACGTGGCGCCCTTGAAAAAGGCAAGCTGCCCATGGCGCTGGGATTGTGGTGGGTTCACGCACTGTTTCTTTTGATCGGCCTGGGACTTTTGTACTGGGAACCTCTGCGCCTGAAAATGGCGAGTCGTCGCAGCGTACCGGAGGTGACCCATGGTTAAGCTGGATCGATACATCGGCAGAAGCGTATTCGTCGCCATTCTCGCCGTGCTGGGAATCATCCTTGGCTTGGCTTCGTTGTTCGCTTTCATCGATGAGATGGGTGATGTCAGCGATACCTACACATTGCTGGATGCCAGCAGCTTCGTGCTGCTCACTGCACCGCGCCGCTTGTATGAAATGCTGCCGATGGCAGCGTTGATCGGCTGTCTCATTGGTCTGGGCAGTCTGGCCAGCAGCAGCGAGCTGACCATCATGCGTGCCGCCGGTGTGTCCATTGGACGGATCGTCTGGGCGGTCATGAAGCCGATGCTGGTGCTGATGATCGCAGGGGTGTTGATTGGCGAATACGTGGCGCCGGTCAGTGAGAACCAGGCCCAGGCCAATCGCTCGCTGGCCCAGGGCACCGGAGACGCACAAAGCGCCCGGCATGGCTTGTGGCACCGCCAGGGTGAGGAGTTCATTCACATCAACACCGTGCAGCCCAATGGCTTGCTCTATGGCGTGACACGTTATCGTTTCGACGATCAGCGCCACATGCTGACGTCCAGCTTCGCCAAGCAGGCCAATTTCAAGACTGACTATTGGGAACTCAAAGACGTCACCACCACATTCTTCCGCGACGGCAGCACCGAGGTGATCAACACGCCTCAAGAGCGTTGGGATGTGGCGCTGAGCCCGACTCTGCTGAGCACTGTTGTTCTGCCGCCGGATTCGCTGTCAATCAGCGGCCTTTGGAGCTACGCCCATTACCTGGCCGATCAGGGTTTGAACAGCGGCCGTTACTGGCTGGCGTTCTGGACCAAGGTTCTGCAACCGCTGGTCACCGTAGCGCTGGTACTGATGGCGATTTCCTTCATTTTTGGACCGCTGCGTTCAGTGACGCTGGGTCAGCGGGTGTTCACCGGCGTACTGGTGGGCTTTACCTTCCGGATCGCCCAAGACTTGCTCGGGCCATCGAGCCTGGTGTTTGGCTTCTCTCCGCTGTTTGCGGTGCTGGTGCCGGCAGGTGTATGCGCACTGGCTGGCATATTGTTGCTGCGTCGGGCCGGATAGCAACTCGGGTCATGTGCATTGGCGAGGCGGCGTGTCACACGCGACGTCTTGCCAACACATTCGCGCTGATCAACCACAACCTGCCATCGCTGCCTCGCGTTGCTCGTGAGCTCTTACAGTTCCGGTATTTGCGTGGCGAAGCCGCATTACTTTTGCTTGGGAATGCGTACCAGCTGGCTGCCTGAATACATGTCATGCCAGCTGCGTTTGTGCTTGTCGAACAGTGACCAGATAAAGCCCAGGCCGACGCACAACCATGAGGCGATGGACACTACGAAGCGCAGCAAGGCCTGCCAGAGGCTAATGCCGGTGCCATCGGCGTTCTGCACTCGAATGCCCCACACCTGCATGCCCAGGGTTTGGCCTGAGTGGGTCCAGAATTTGGCGAAGAAGCCAAACAGCACGAAGAACAATAGGGTCGAAAGCAACGGGTCGCCGTCCAGGGAGCCTGTTTCCGTGAGTGCGCGTAATTTGGCTTCGCCAATGAATGCCATCAACACCAGCTTGTAAATGAAGGCTGTCACCATCAAAAGGGCAAAGCAGAGCAAGCTGTCATAGCAGATCGCTGCGAGACGTCGGCCCAAGCCCGCAGCCTGGAAGTCACCTTGCGGACGCAGCAGGTGTTTGGACATGGCAAATCTCTCGATATCGGGAAAGACCTGCATTTTACGGAATCGCGGCCATAAAAAAGCCCCTGATGTCAGCATCAAGGGCTTTTTGTCAGCGAAAAGCTTTACGCCTCAGCTTGTACTTCATCTGCCTGCATGCCTTTCTGGCCCTGCACTGCAACGAAAGTCACCTTCTGACCTTCTTTCAGGCTTTTGAAGCCATTGCCCTGAATAGCGCGGAAATGCACGAACAGATCCGGTCCGCTTTCTGGAGTGATAAAACCAAAACCCTTCTCGTCGTTAAACCACTTGACGGTGCCGCTCTGACGTTGGGACATTTTCTTATTTCCTTGAAGCTTGAAAATTAAATGACAGCTTCTTTCACATGAAAGAACTGGGCTGGTTGCAGGAAGTAAGAAACGTAGAGCGGGATGTAGCAAAGCCTAGAGCTACTGCCCAGGCCCCGATTCCAGCGACCTATGCAAACACAGTAAGGAAACTCTACGCTAACTCTTGTTACAAAAACAAGCCCCGCTGAAGCCCGGTTTTACTGGGTTTGCGGGGGTGTTTTGAATTATTAACCAAACATGCAGGATCGATAGTTTTTAACTTTCAATTGCACTTTTAAAGTGCGTGTCGTGAACACTTACGGTGCTGTTTAGTCACAATACTTGTGGCTGCGCAACGATCAGACTCGCTGTTACGCGGCCACAATTTTTGACGGCAGTTATTAACCGCGGAAGTAACGCTGTGCAACGAAAGGCATTTTGCTCACAACCATGGGCACCTTCTTGCCACGCACGATCGCCCACACAGGGGTGTCCAGCGCGGTAAATGCCTTATCGACATAACCCATCGCCAACGGCCCGCCCAGGCTAGGCCCGAAGCCGCCACTGCAAACGGTGCCGACAGCGTTACCGTCGGCATCCACGATTTCAGTACCTTCACGCACCGGGGTGCGTTCTTGTGGCAGCAGACCAACGCGCTTTTGCGCTGCACCGGCAGCTTGTTGCGCAAAAATCTGGTCCGCGCCAGGAAAACCGCCAGCGCGGGCGCCATCGGCACGGCGCACTTTTGAGATTGCCCAAAGCAGGCTGGCTTCGATTGGCGTGGTGTCGGTGTTCATGTCATGCCCATAGAGGCACAGACCTGCTTCCAGGCGCAGTGAGTCCCGAGCGCCCAGGCCAATCGGAGCGACTTCCGGCTCAGCCAGCAGGCGACGGGCCAACGCTTCGGCCTGGTCAGCAGGAACGGAGATTTCGTAGCCGTCTTCGCCGGTGTAGCCAGAGCGGCTGACGTAGCACTCGACACCCATCAGGCTCACGGTGGCGAACTGCATGAACGTCATGTTCGCCACTTCAGGCGCTAGGCGTGCCAGTACAGTGACTGCTTGCGGACCTTGTAGGGCGAGCAAGGCGCGTTCCTCGAACAATGGCCGGATTTCGCAATGGCCAGCCAGGTGTTTTTGCAGGTGCGCCAGATCTTCGTTTTTGCAGGCAGCATTGACCACCAGCATCAATTGATCGTTACCGAGGTTGGCGACCATCAGGTCATCCAGAATCCCGCCGGTTTCATTGGTGAACATGGCGTAGCGTTGCATGCCGACCGGCAGATCGATGATGTCTACCGGGACCAGCGCTTCCAGTGCCTTGGCGGCATCAACGCCAGTCAGGCGGATCTGGCCCATGTGGGAAACGTCGAACAGACCGGCTTTTTCACGGGTGTGCAGATGTTCTTTCATCACGCCGGCAGGGTACTGAACCGGCATGTCGTAGCCGGCGAACGGCACCATCTTGGCACCGAGTTCGCGGTGCAGGGCGTGCAGCGGGGTGGTGAGCAGTTGTTCGGTGGTCATGATCGATTCCTTTGAATGATGGCAACCTGAGTTCTGTAGGAGCGAACGTGTTCGCGAGGCGGTATCCCTGACTACGCGGGAACACCTCATCGCCAACACGTTGGCTCTTACCGAAAAAGCGTCTCAGGGATCACGCCTCTTGATAGCTCTCGATGGACGGGCAGGCGCAGACCAGGTTGCGGTCGCCGAACACGTTGTCGACACGGCCGACCGGCGGCCAGTATTTGCCGTCGATCAACGATTCCACCGGATACACCGCTTGCTCGCGGCTGTAGGGGTGAGTCCACTCGCCGACGATTTCCGCAGCAGTGTGCGGCGCGTTCTTCAGGGGATTGTCATCCTTGTCCAGCGTGCCGTTTTCCACCGCGCCGATTTCCTCGCGGATCGTGATCATGGCGTCGCAGAAGCGATCCAGCTCCTCCTTGGACTCGCTTTCGGTGGGCTCGATCATCAACGTGCCAGCCACCGGGAAGGACATGGTCGGGGCGTGGAACCCGAAATCGATCAGGCGCTTGGCCACGTCATCGACGCTGATGCCGCTGCTGTCTTTCAAGGGGCGCAGGTCCAGGATGCATTCGTGAGCCACCAGGCCGTTGGTGCCGGTGTACAGAACCGGGTAGTGCTCTTCCAGGCGACGGGAAATGTAGTTGGCATTGAGGATCGCCAATTGCGAGGCGCGCTTGAGGCCTTCGCCGCCCATCATGGTGATGTACATCCAGGTGATCGGCAAAATGCTGGCGCTACCGAACGGTGCTGCGCACACCGCGCCCTCCTTGCGTTCCATGGTGCCGTGGCCTGGCAGGAATGGCGTCAGGTGCGATTTCACACCAATCGGGCCGACGCCCGGACCGCCACCGCCGTGGGGGATGCAGAACGTCTTGTGCAGGTTCAGGTGGGACACGTCGCCGCCGAACTTGCCCGGTGCGCAGAGGCCGACCATGGCGTTCATGTTGGCACCGTCGATGTAAACCTGACCGCCGTTGTCATGCACGATGCCGCAGATTTCCCGGATACCTTCTTCGAACACGCCGTGGGTCGACGGGTAAGTGATCATCAGGGCGGCGAGGTGTTCGCGGTGCTCGATGGCCTTGGCGCGCAGGTCTTCAATGTCGACGTTGCCCCGTGCATCGCAGGCCGTCACGACGACGCGCATGCCCGCCATGTTTGCAGTGGCGGGGTTGGTGCCATGGGCGGACGATGGGATCAGGCAGATGTCACGACGCTCATCGCCACGGCTCTGGTGATAGGCACGGATTGCCAGCAAACCTGCGTATTCACCTTGGGAACCGGCGTTAGGTTGCAGGGAAATCGCGTCGTAGCCGGTGGCGGCACAGAGCATCGCTTCCAGTTCGTCGGTCAGTTGTTGATAACCGGCACTCTGTTCAGCCGGGGCGAACGGGTGCAGGTTGCCGAATTCAGCCCAGGTCACCGGGATCATTTCACTAGCGGCGTTGAGCTTCATGGTGCACGAACCCAGCGGGATCATGGTGCGATCCAGGGCCAGGTCCTTGTCGGCCAGTTTGCGCAGGTAGCGCATCAGCTCGGTTTCGGAGTGGTAACGGTTGAACACCGGGTGGCTGAGAATTGCCGATTGACGCAGTAGATCCTTGGGCAGTTGGGGCTTCACGCTGTCGGCCAATGCCGCGAAGTCCGGCAGACGCTGACCTTCGCCAGCAAAAATCGCCCACAGGGCTTCGATAGCCGATTGCGACGTGGTTTCGTCAAACGACAGGCCCAGGCGCTGGGTGTCGATTTCCCGTAGGTTGATCCGCCGGGCGCGAGCCTTGGCATGCAGCGCGGCGGTATCGGCACCGGTGTTCAAGGTCAGGCTGTCGAAGAAGAATTCATGCTCGACGTTCAGGCCCAGTTCGGCCACACCTTTGGCGAAGATCGCCGTCAGGTGGTGAACGCGGTTGGCGATTTGCTTCAGGCCGCGGGGACCGTGGTAAACAGCGTACATGCTGGCAATGTTGGCCAGCAGAACCTGCGCGGTGCAGATGTTGCTGGTGGCTTTTTCGCGGCGGATATGTTGTTCGCGGGTCTGCATGGCCAAGCGCAGTGCCTGTTTGCCGTGACGGTCCACGGAGACACCGACCAGACGGCCCGGCATGTCGCGCTTGAACGCATCTTTAGTCGAGAAGTAAGCCGCGTGTGGACCGCCGAAACCCAATGGCACGCCGAAACGCTGGGCACTGCCGATGGCGACGTCAGCGCCGAATTCACCCGGCGGGGTCAGCAAGGTCAGGGCCAGCAGATCGGCAGCCACGGCAACCAGTGCATTGGCGGCGTGGAAGCGTTCGACCAGTTCGCGGTAATCAAACAGGTCGCCATTGCTGGCTGGGTATTGCAGCAAGGCACCAAAGAACGCGCTGACATCGGTCAGCTCGGCTTCATCAGCCACGACAACGGTGATACCCAAAGGCTCGGCGCGGGTGCGCAGCACGTCCAGGGTTTGCGGGTGGCAATGGCTGGAGGCGAAGAACTGGTGGCTGCTTTTGTTCTTGCTCAGGCGTTTGCAGAACGTCATCGCTTCGGCGGCGGCGGTGGCTTCGTCCAGCAGCGACGCATTGGCAATCGGCAAACCGGTCAGGTCGCTGATCAAGGTCTGGAAATTGAGCAGCGACTCCAGGCGACCTTGGGAAATTTCCGGCTGGTAAGGGGTGTAAGCGGTGTACCAGGCCGGATTTTCCAGCAGGTTACGCAGGATCGGTGCCGGTGTGTGGGTGTTGTAGTAGCCTTGGCCGATGTAGGTTTTGAACAGCTGATTCTTGTCGGCAATGGCTTTGATGGATGCCAGGGCATCGGCTTCGCTCAGGCCTGGTTTCATGCCCAGGACGCTGGTGCCTTTGATGCTCTCCGGGATGACGCTGGCGCTCAGAGCTTCCAGCGAGTCGAAACCCAGGGTCGCCAGCATGGCTTGTTCATCAGCTGCGCGAGGGCCGATGTGACGAGCGATGAATTCGTTGGCGGTGCTTAATTCGATACGGTCAGTCATGTCCTGCTCCTCAGGCTTGGGCGTTGGCTTTGATCAGGCGGTCGTAGGCGTCCTGATCCAGCAAGCCCTCGATGGCGCTGGCGTCTTGGGGAATGAAGCGGAAGAACCAGCCTGCGCCCAAAGCATCTTCGTTGACCAGTTCCGGTGTGCTGTCCAGAGCCGTGTTGACCTCGACCACTTCACCGTCCAGCGGCATGTTGATGCTGCTGGCGGCCTTGACCGATTCTACGACCGACGCTTCGGCGTGTTGACTATAAGCCTGCAATTCCGGGAGTTGCACGTACACCACGTCGCCCAGGGATTCTTGCGCGTAAGGCGTGATACCGACTGTGACGCTGCCATCGGCTTCGGCACGCAGCCATTCGTGGTCAACGGTGAATCGCAACTCGCTCATAAAAACTCCTCAAGGGGCAATGGCTCGTGACAAGCGCGAGCGTAGTGGCGTTGTTATTAGCAAGTTTGCGGCCAGAATCGTTTGGGGTAATGAAATCAGGGGTTTCGAGGTTTTTGCCAGATCGGATACAGGGTCCGTGTAGCGAAATCGCTACACTTTTCAAGCCGCGAGTGAGGGTTGTTTGTACGAGGGCCAAGCAGGCGTGGAGCTGCCAAGGTCGTATCGATATCGTTACGCTCGTATTGAAATCGATACGAGGGTTGCGGGTGGGGTGCTCGCGAAGGCATTTATAGAGGCCGCTCGACAATGCGAACGCTCTTCGTGAGCAAGCTCGCTTCCACTTATTAGATGGCGCTAACCTTTGCCGGAAATCCCGTATTTGCGTAACCGGTGGGCAATCGCTGTGTGAGACGTCTGTAACCGCGCTGCCAGTTGGCGGGTCGAAGGGTGTTCGCTGTAGAGCTTTTCCAGCAGAGACTTCTCGAACTGCTCGACGGCCTGTTCAAGGCTGCCAACTTCGCCATCGTTGGACCCAGCCATTGCAGTGCCAGCGATGTCCAGATCACCCATGTCCACCAGATTGCTTTCGCTGATCGCTGCCGCGCGGAAAATCACGTTCTGCAACTGGCGCACATTGCCCGGCCAGCGATTGCTCAGCAGCGCCGGATAGGTACCAGGCGCCAGACGACAGACTGGCCGCTGGATCTGGGCGCAAGCCTGTTCCATGAAATACCGGGCCAAAAGCAGGATGTCCTGACCACGATCACGCAGCGGTGGCACTTCCAGATTGAGCACATTGAGACGGTAAAACAGGTCTTCTCGGAAGGTGCCTTCGGCGACCATTTTTTCCAGGTTGCGGTGGGTGGCGCTGAGGATGCGCACATTGACCTTCACCTCCCGATCGCCGCCGACCCGGCGAAAGCTGCCATCGTTGAGAAAGCGCAGCAGCTTGGCTTGCAGGTAAGGCGACATCTCGCCGATTTCATCGAGAAATACAGTGCCTTGGTTGGCCAGTTCCATCAGGCCGGGCTTGCCGCCACGTTGCGCGCCCGTAAAGGCGCCGGGGGCGTAGCCGAACAGTTCGCTTTCGGCGAGGTTTTCCGGAAGGGCCGCGCAGTTCAGGGCCAGGAATGGCGCGCTGTGTCGGGCGCTGGAGGCGTGGCAGGCGCGTGCGACCAGTTCCTTGCCGGTACCGGTTTCGCCCTGAATCAGCAGCGGGGCATCCAGTGTTGCAACCCGCTGTGCCCGGGATTTGAGGGCGCGGATTGCCGTGGATTCACCCAATAACGCATCAAAACCTTCAGCGTGATCATGGTGAAGCGCGGACAGGCGTTCCCCGATGCGGCTCGGTTGATAGAGGGTCAGCAGCGCGCCGGCGGCGGTGATCGGTGTAGCGTCCAGCAGCAAGGCCTCGCCATTGAGGGTGACCTCCCGCAGCGGCAGGCGAAATCCATTTTCCAGCAGCGCGCTCTGCAATCCGGAGTCGGCGAATAACTCGGCCACCGACTCGCCCGCAGGTTCGCGACCGATCAGGCTAATCAGTGCCGGATTGGCCAGAAGCACATGGCCTGCGCTGTCCAGCGCCAGCACTGGATCGGTCATGGCGGCGAGCAAGGCATCCAGTTGCAGGTGACGGCGCTGGCCGGGAAGAATGTCGACCACTGTAATCGCCTCGACGCCGCGCACCCGGAACAAGCGGTCCTTGAGTTCTTCAAGCACCTCATGGCTCAGGGTCGGCGCGTCGATGTAGACGTTGGGCGGCACCATTTCCACAGCATCAAGGTTGAGGTTGCGTCCACCCAGAATAGCCAGGACTTCCTGGGTGATGCCGACTCGGTCGATGAAACTGACGTGGATGCGCATGGCAGGCTAAGGATTCTGGGCTGCGGGGCTGGCGATTATGCCAGTAATGACACCGATGCAGCCTATACCTGAGCAAGCTTGCTTGCGAGGGCGATTGCCCGGATCAGAGCTGGCCTTGGCTGGCCGGCGTCGTCGTGGGCACGCTCGCTCCCGCAGGCATCTATAGCGAGCAACGGATCTGAATCAGGTCAAATGCTCGGGTTTCACCGGTTCACCCGATTCGGTATGCAGTTTCTGGCGCACGTCCTCGAACATCTGGTCGTACTCCTTGTGCATCGCCAGCGGCAGGGTCGCGACCGCGGGCAAGCCGTGTTTGATGGCGATGCGATTGGCGTCGTGGGCGAAATTGAAGGCCATATCCCGCGGCAGTACGAATTCATCCGTAAAGGTATTGCCCACGACTTCGCCTTCCATGACGAAACGCATACAAGTCCCTTCACCCGGTGTTTCGCAAACTTCATAGCGAATGTGGATGTTGTAGCCAAAATCGGAAGCTTGCAGCGGCGTGCGAGTGATATGCAGATGACCTGGCTCGAACATGTGCGTTGCCCCATTGAAAAACGAAAGTGTCCGAATAGACCCCAGGAGTCATTCGTGGTTCAGCGGCAGTATTCAACCGTAGACAATGCCCGTGCAGGCTGTGCTGATGCGAGTGCCAGCGGTGCCTTTGACGATGTCATCAATGTCTGCCAGCGAGCCGATCACCGCAGGTTTGCCGGTATGACGAGCGAATTCGCAAGCAGCCTGAACTTTAGGCCCCATTGAGCCCGCTGCAAAGCCCAGTTTTTCCATCTCGTCCGGATGTGCTTCGACGATGGCTTTCTGAGTGGGCTTGCCCCAGTCGATGAACGCCGCCGTCACATCGGTGGCAATTACCAGTAAATCGCTGTCCAGTTGCTCGGCCAACAAGGCAGAGCACAGGTCTTTATCGATCACGGCTTCGACGCCCTGCAATTTGCCATCTGCGCCGTACATCGTCGGAATGCCGCCACCGCCTGCGCAGATCACAATGCTGCCTTTTTCCAGCAGCCATTTGATGGGGCGGATTTCGAAAATGCGTTTGGGTCTTGGGCTGGCAACCACGCGGCGGAACTTGTCGCCGTCGGCAGCGATACTCCAGCCTTTTTCCTGGGCCAGACGTTCGGCGTCTTCCTTGCTGTAGACCGGGCCAATGGGTTTGCTCGGGTGCTGGAATGCCGGGTCATTGCCGTCCACTTCGACTTGAGTCAGTAACGTCGCGAAAGGCTTTTCGATGGGCAGCAGATTGCCCAGTTCCTGCTCGATCATGTAGCCGATCATGCCTTCGGTTTCTGCGCCCAGCACATCCAGCGGATACGGCGTGACGCTGGTGTAGGCCGCCGCCTGCAATGACAACAGGCCGACTTGCGGGCCATTCCCATGGGCGATGACCAATTCATTGCCATCGATGATGCGGGCGATTTGTTCAGTGGCGACACGAATGTTGGTTCGCTGATTGTCAGCGGTCATCGGCTCGCCACGGCGAAGCAGGGCGTTGCCGCCCAGTGCTACGACGATACGCATGGTTAATTCCTTGAATAAAGTCCGGGGAATAGTGGGAGCAAGGTGGATGGCCATCCGGTCGCTCCCACCGATTGCTTCGCTGCTTTAGATATCCGCCAGGGCCGCAACCAATATTGCCTTGATGGTATGCATGCGGTTTTCTGCCTGTTCGAAGGCGATGTTCGCGGGGGACTCGAAGACTTCTTCGGTCACCTCCACGCCACCTGCCAGATGCGGGTAACGGCTGGCGATGTCTTTGCCGACCTTGGTTTCGCTGTTATGGAATGCCGGCAGGCAATGCATGAACTTCACGCGCGGGTTGCCGGACGCTTTCATCATCTGGGCGTTCACCTGGTAGGGCAGCAGTTGTTCAATGCGCTCATCCCAGGCTTCCACGGGCTCGCCCATGGACACCCAGATGTCGGTATGGATGAAATCCACGCCTTTGACGGCTTCTTTCGGGTCTTCGGTGATGGTGATCCGCGCGCCGCTTTCTTCGGCGAAGGTTTTGCACTGGGCGATGAATTCTTCATGGGGCCATAGGGCCTTCGGTGCGGCGATGCGCACATCCATGCCCAGTTTTGCGCCGATCATCAGCAATGAATTGCCCATGTTGTAACGGGCGTCCCCCAAATACGCGTAGCTGATGTCGTGCAGCGGCTTGTCGCTGTGTTCACGCATGGTCAGGGTGTCGGCGATCATTTGGGTGGGATGGAATTCGGCGGTCAGCCCGTTGAACACTGGCACGCCGGCAAACTTGGCCAGCTCCTCGACAATTTCCTGCTCGAAGCCACGGTATTCGATGGCGTCGAACATGCGACCCAGGACGCGGGCAGTGTCCTTCATGCTTTCCTTGTGGCCGATCTGCGATGAAACAGGATCGATGTAGGTGACATGTGCGCCTTGATCGTGGGCGGCGACTTCGAACGCGCAGCGGGTGCGGGTCGAGGTTTTCTCAAAGATCAGCGCGATATTCTTGCCTTTGAGGTGCTGCTGCTCAGTGCCGGTGTATTTGGCGCGCTTCAGATCGCGGGACAGGTCCAGCAAATAATGCAGCTCACGGTTGGTGTGGTGCATCAAGCTGAGCAGGCTGCGGTTGCGCATGTTGAAAGCCATGGTGTGAATCTCCTCGCGGGGCGCAGTGACGTCGAGATTCAGTGCGCCGCACGTTAAATAATCGGGAAGTTTAGTAGTCGATGGGGTCGCGGATGATCGGGCAGGTCATGCAGTGACCGCCGCCGCGCCCACGGCCCAGTTCGCTGGCGCTGATGGTGATGACTTCCACGCCCGCTTTGCGCATCAAGGTGTTGGTGTAGGTGTTGCGGTCGTAGCCGATGACGACACCCGGTTCCAGGGCCACCACGTTGTTACCGTCGTCCCATTGCTCGCGTTCGGCGGCGAAGCTGTTGCCACCCGTCTCGACGACCCGCAAGGCCTTGAGGTTCAAGGCTGCGGCCACGGTTTCGAGGAAGCTGGTTTCTTCGCGACGAATATCAATGCCGCCGGGCTTGCTCTCGTCTGGACGCAGGCTGAAAGCAACGATCTGGGCGACGACTTCCGGGAAGATCGTCACCAGATCGCGGTCGCAAAAGCTGAACACGGTGTCCAGGTGCATGGCCGACCGCGACTTGGGCAGCCCGGCGACAATCACCCGCTGCACCGCGTTGTTCTTGAACAGGTTTTGCGCCAGTTGACCGATAGCCTGACGCGAGGAACGCTCGCCCATGCCAATCAATACCACGCCGTTGCCGATGGGCATCACATCGCCGCCTTCGAGGGTTGCGGCGCCATGATCCTGGTCAGGGTCGCCGTACCAGACCTGGAAGTCGGCATTGACGAAATCGGGATGGAATTTATAGATGGCGCTGGCCAGCAGGGTTTCCTGACGCCGGGCAGGCCAGTGCATCGGATTGAGCGTCACGCCGCCGTAGATCCAGCAGGTGGTGTCGCGGGTGAACTGAGTATTGGGCAGCGGCGGCAGGATGAAGCTGGAGTGCCCGAGGAAGTCGCGAAACATCTCGATGGTCTTGCCACCAAAGCTGTTGGGCAGGTCATCGGCGGACACGCCACCGATCAGGTACTCGGCAATCTTGCGCGGTTCCAGGCTGCGCAGCCAGCTGTCGACTTCATGAACCAGCCCGACGCCCACCATATTGGGGGTGACTTTGCGTTGCAGAATCCAGTCCAGCGCTTCGGGGATTGCCACGGTCTCAGTCAGCAGGTTATGCATTTCCAGCACGTTGATCCCGCGTTCGCGCATTTTGGTGACGAAATCGAAATGGTCGCGCTTGGCCTGGCTGACCCACAGCACGTCATCGAACAGCAGTTCGTCGCAGTTGTTCGGCGTCAGGCGCTGGTGGGCCAGACCTGGCGCGCACACCATGACCTGGCGCAGCTTCCCTGCTTCGGAATGGACCCCGAGTTTGATCTTGTCTGTGGACATATCTGTTCTCCTCCAATGGATGGTTTGTGCGGGTTACAGGGTCAGGAAGCCGTCGTATAGCCCGTAGGCAGCGACCAGCGCCCCGATGACCACTGCGGTGAAAATCAGCTTTTCGAGGGTGTTGAACACAGGTTGGCCGGATTCGCGTTTGGCCTTGGCGAACAGGATGACGCCGGGCGCATACAGCAACGCGGACAGCAGCAGGTACTTGGTCCCACCGGCGTACAGCAACCAGATGGCATAGATGAGGGCGATGGCGCCGATCATCAGATCCTTGCGACGTTCGCCGGGCGCTTTTTCATAGGTTTCGCCACGCACGGCCAGAAGAAAGGCGTAGGCCGCCGACCACAGGTAGGGCACCAGAATCATCGAGGTCGCCAGATAGATCAGCGACAGATAGGTGCTGGCGGAAAACAGGGTGATAACCAGAAAAATCTGCACCATGCCGTTGGTCAGCCACAGCGCGTTGGCGGGCACCTGTTTGGCGTTTTCCTTCTTGAGGAAGGCCGGCATGGTGTGGTCCTTGGCAGCGGCGAACATGATTTCGGCACACAGCAGCACCCAGGACAGTAATGCGCCGAGCAGGGAAATGATCAGGCCGACACTGATCAGCACCGCGCCCCAAGGTCCGACAACGTATTCAAGCACGGCGGCCATCGACGGATTTTGCAGCTTGGCCAATTCCGGTTGGGTCATGATGCCCAGGGACAGGACGTTGACCAGCATGAGAAACAGCAGCACGGTAATGAATCCGATCACCGTCGCCTTGCCAACGTCTGAACGTTTTTCGGCCCGGGCGGAAAAAATGCTCGCCCCTTCGATGCCGATGAACACCCAGACAGTGACCAGCATCATCTTGCGTACTTGATTGGCGATGCTGCCCAGGTCCGGATTTTTCAAGCCCCATATATCGGCCGTGAAGATATCCAGTTTGAAGGCGAAGAGGGCGATCAGAATGAATAACAGCAGCGGCACAACTTTTGCCACGGTGGTGATCAAGTTGATAAACGCGGCTTCTTTAATACCACGCAAAACAAGATAGTGGACCGCCCACAACAGGATCGACGAACCAGTGATTGCGGCGACGGTATTGCCTTCACCGAAGATCGGGAAGAAGTAACCCAACGTACTGAATAACAGTACGAAATAGCCGACGTTGCCCAGCCATGCACTGATCCAGTAGCCCCACGCCGACGAAAAACCCATGTAGTCGCCAAATCCGGCCTTGGCGTAGGCATACACCCCGCCGTCCAGGTCCGGCTTGCGATTGGCCAGCGTCTGGAACACGAACGCCAGGGTCAGCATGCCTACGGCGGTGATTGCCCAGCCGATCAGAATGGCCCCGACGTCGGCGCTGGCCGCCATGTTTTGTGGCAACGAGAAAATGCCGCCACCAATCATCGAGCCAACGACGAGCGCAACTAATGCACCGAGCTTGAGTTTTCCGGAAGTTTCGGACATTTCATCGTTCCATCCGTGAGAGAGGAAGTCAGGTTAGTCCAAGAATGTTATAGAACGATGATCCTCGTCAGTTCATCGGCATATTTAACGTGTTAACGCCGTTTGCGAATCAAAATGTCGCATTTAAATAAACGTTCACGTCAGTAAGTTATTGATATGAAGTAATTCAATTGAGTGTAACCCTTCATTTGATGCTCACTATTGGCTCCGGGCGCGACCATATCCAGAGGTTACCCAGACTCATGCCTGCTACAGCGGCATAAAGCGGCCAGCTGTGAGGCATCAGGCTGAACATGAGGATTGCGCAGACCAGCATGCTGATTGTGGCGCTGATTTTCGCCTGTCGAGCCACAAGTTTGCCATTGCGCCAATTGCTGAGGATCGGTCCAAACAAACGATGGTTTTCCAGCCAGGCGCTCAGGCGTGGCGAACTTTTGGTCGCCGCCCAGGCGGCCAGCAGGATGAATTCGGTAGTAGGCAGGCCCGGCACGAAAATAGCGATCAGGCCGATACCGAGGCTGACGTAGGCGAGCAGGCCGAACAGGAGACGGGAGATTCTGGACCCTTGAGGTTTGCTGGTCATGGTCTCGTCTGTGATCGATGGGAGGTTGAAGGCCCGGCCAGCTTAACAGGCCGGACCGTTTTCAGGATGCGACCATTGCAGCGGTTGCCTCAACGGCATAGGCAGATTGCAGCAGCACGTTGAAGCGTTCGAAGGCGTCGATGGCGCCTTGTTCGGCCTGGGCTTCTTCCTCGGCGTTCAATTCCAGGCTGTCGAGAATTCGCGTGAACATCTTCCAGCCTTCGGCACGGCCGCCTGCCGGTTCTCCCAGATGACGCGCACCGAAAGTGTCGCTCAGGTTCAAGGCCGCCGCGCGTTTGATCAGGAATGCCGCGCCCAGTTTTGAACCTTCGGAGACGAACAGCCAGCCCAACGCCTGGGCCTTGGTGTAGTCGTGTAGTGCGCCGCTGACCGGCGCAGGAATGTCGGTGTTCAGGTCGGCAAGGTCGGCCATGGCCTGCTCGGCGCGGCAACGGCTCGCCAGATCAGGGAAGATGCCGATGAGTTCGGGATCGGTGTACAGCGCCTTGAGTTCCGTCTGGAAAAGGTATTGCGCAACCACGAAACGGGCATAGCTGCCCAGGCTTTCAAAGGGGGCATTGGCCTTGACCGCTTTGTCCAGATGTTCGTGGGGCGCGTGAGTCACCTGATTCAAACGCTGGGATCTTGATGCTGAAAGTGTTGGATGGGGCATGGCTCTTCCTTGTGGGAATGCTGACGTTGAGGCGGTTTCACTTGAAGACGTATGAGCGGCATCAAAACGTAAAAATTGCGCTGCCGCTGATCGGCAGCGCAGAGGGCCGGTCAGATGTCCCAGATCAGATTGACGCCGAAATTGCGTCCCGGCTGGGTAAGCCGGTCGAGATTGGCGGGCGCGGTGGCAGCGAATTCTCCGGTGCCGTCGTAGCCACGCACGTCATCCCAGCGCCAGTATTTTTTGTCGGTCAGGTTGTACAGACCGGCGTTGAGCGTCAGGTCCTGAGTGATTTTGTAATAGCCGGTCAGGTCGATAATGCCGAAGCCTGGCGTCTTGAACTGGCTGGACCCGCCATCAGGTGCCTTGAAGGCCGAATCGTCGACGCGGTTCTTGCTGCGCACCAGGGTCCAGCTCAGCAGGCCACCGAAGCCCTGCTGGTCAAAGCCCAGGCCAAGTACGCCGGTGAGCGGGTTGACGCTGTTGAGCGGCTGCCCCGTTTCGTCATTGCGGCCGCGGGCATAGGCAAGCGATCCCTGGGTATAGAGGCCATGGGGCGCACCCAGTGCGTCCAGCTCCAGACGGCCCTTTAACTCAACGCCCTTGATCGTGGCGCGCTTGATGTTGGCGCTCTGGAACTTGTTTTGGTCGTAGCCTGGGGTGAGGGCGTCTTCCGTGATGAAGTCGCGATACGTGTTGTGAAACACCGCCACATCGAAAGAGCCAGCATCAAGGTTGCCGCGCAGGCCGGTCTCGAAGCTGCGGCTTTTTTCCGGCTTGAGGTTCGGGTTTGGCTCCACGACATAACCGGTGCCCAGGTTTTCGAATTTGCCATACAAGGCCTTGGCCGTCGGCGTGCGGAAGCCCTCTGCATACTGGCCATACCAGGTGAACCGGTCGTTCAATTCATGGGTCACGCTCAGCCTTGGGGTCAGCCGATGCCAGTTTCTGCGCTGGTCATCAACCTTCGCCGGATCAGTCAGGCCAATTGCGTTCAGGTATTGCGGGGTCACCCGCGGATTCATGCGGGTGTAGTCGTAACGCAGTGCTGGCGTCCAGGTCCAGTCGTCCCAGCGGATCTGGTCCTGTACAAACAGGCCATAGTTGCGGACCGTCGGATCAGGAAAATCGCTGCTGGGTTTCAGACGGTCCGCCGGGCTGTCGTCGCCAATCTCTCGGCAACTGCCATACACGGCAGCACAGGTCGCGCTGCCGGAGCGCCGGCCAGTGACTTTTTGTTGCTTGAGGGTGGTGCCGTAGGTCAGGACATGATCGGTTTGCGCCACCGAAAACGCCTTGTCCAGTTGTAGATCCAGCACCCACTGCTGCTCCTTGTAGAGCGTGTCGCGTTCCCGATCCACAAGGCGTGGCAGGGGCATCGGCGGTGCCTGTCGACCAGAGCCACCGCGAGCCGACGCACTGGCCCCATGGCTGCCTGACGGGCGCATTCCCTGGCCATGTGCACCGCCAGCTTTTCCAGTGGGACGCATGCCGCCAGCAGGCCGGGATGCCACATGCAGCAACTCGTAGGTGTTCTGCACGGTTTTGGCGGTCTGGTGGTTAAGGCTCCAGCGGACGTTATCCACCAGAGCGCTGTTCAGTGCGAAACGATGTTCCAGCCCGAAGCGTTCGCGGGTGACGGTGTCGTTGCCGTCGCGCCAGAGGTAACCGTTCATTGGGCGGCCACCGACAAACGGGCCGCCTATGGCACTGAGCTGCACGGTGTCGCGGTCATCCCGATATTTTTCATAAGTCAGGCCCAGGCGAGCGTCTTCGCCATAATTCCAGCCCAGCTTGGTCAGGACATTGATGCTGGTCGCGTCTTCCGGGTTGGCTTTGCTGCGTCCCAGGCCCAGCACATCGTCGTTGCCATAGGATCGGGTTTCTATCCCGTCGCGCTGACTGAAATGCAGCAAGCCGTCGAGCTGGCGCTCGCGTCCGGCCAGCGTCGCGGATTTGAGCCAGCCTTCGTCAGCCGAGCTGTAGCCCACTTTGAAACGCGCACCGACATCCTTGCCTTCTTTGATGATGTCGTCTGGGTCCAGGGTGAAGTAGCTCACCGCGCCGCCGATGGCGCTGCTGCCGTATAGCGCCGACGCTGGCCCGCGGAGGATTTCCACCCGCTTGATGATTTCCGGATCGACGTAATTGCGCCGCGCCTGGGCGTAGGGTCCGTTGGCGAAGTTGCCAGGGATTTCCACGCCATCGATCTGAGTCAGAATCCGGTCCCCGTCGATGCCGCGAATGTTGTAACCCGTGGTGCCGGAGCGCTGGCCTGCGCCGCTGACTGAAACGCCCGGCTCATGGCGCACCAGATCGCGGATGGAATTGACGTTGTCGCGGTCCAGCGCGGCGCGGTCCTTGGCGCTGATGGTTGCGGCGACCTGATCGGCGCTCTGCTCCTGACGCGTCGCGCTGATGACGGTTTCCGGCAGCGGGAGGGTCTTGGCTGTCGGGCTTTCGGCGGCGAATGCATGCGAGGCCTGCAGGCTGGCAGTGAGGACAGCCAGCGTCAGCAATGAGGGTTGCGACTTGTACGG
The DNA here is from genome assembly GCA_036387095.1 of Pseudomonas sp. Taxonomy (GTDB): domain Bacteria; phylum Pseudomonadota; class Gammaproteobacteria; order Pseudomonadales; family Pseudomonadaceae; genus Aquipseudomonas. Next base: position 4,338 of record DASVUK010000068.1, on the reverse strand, counting down.
CAGGGCGATTCGAGGGCTTGAAGCGGGCGAAAAACTGGAGACGAATTTGACCTTTGACGGCATTGATAGCGCTCTTTGCTTGCTGATCGTTGGGTATTACACCGGTTCTCAAGTGAGAATCAGTGGCATTGGCCAGGACGAGACGATCAGCAAACGGCTATCGCGTAAAAATAAATTCAGAGCCCGGCGATCTGCCGGGCGACGTGATGCACTGCGGGTGAATCCCAGATTGACCGGGCCTTGAGGAATGCTTGCCGGTGAGCGGGGTCCTGATTCAGCCAGTCATTGAATTGCAGTTGTTGTTCAGTGCTTGCGCATTCCAGCCTGATCAGCCAGTCCAGGGCCTGGTCCATGGGACTGTCGCTGGCAGTGGAGTGAGCGCTTTGGGCATCGGGATTTGTCACGCCGGAACCTCGAAGACAGGCCGCAAATAAAGTCGGCAAAGTGTATCCCCAGTCCTAGGAGCTTGCCGCCAGAATTTTGAGATCTTTCCTACGATTGATAGTCACCGTTCCAGCGTCGGCAGTCAGCTTTCCTCCAGTCGAGACGCTACGCCGATGCAGATGGTCATGACCAGTTTGAGTTCTTTTTGCACAGTACTCTGGGAAACGTTCAGCCGCGTGGCGATCTCTTCGTGGCTGCAACCCTGCAGGCGGCTGAGGACGAATATCTGCTGCTGGCGAGTGCTCAGGCCGCTCAGGCTATGGCTGAGGTGGGTGAGTATGCGGCTGGCATGCAGGCTGTCTTCGGGTAGGCCGGTGGGTGACGCAACGCTGAGAATCTGTGCCGAAGGCGCGTCTTCCACAAGGATTTGCAGGCGAACCCGGCGCGCCCGCAGGTAATCCCGGGCCAGGTTGCGCGCGGTCTGAAAAATGAAGGGTTTGAGGTGCTCGACCGTACGTTCATCCACTGCGCGATTAACCCGTAGCCAGGCTTCCTGCAACAGATCCTCGGCGACGCTGCGGTCTTTGACCATTCGCTCGATCACGCGCAACAGGATCGGGCTTTGAGTCAGGAAGACCTTGTTCAGACACGAATGACCCACAAAAAATATCCAGCCGAAAGTGAGCGGATGATAATGCTTATCATCTTCATGGCTGGTCAAGTTGGGGTCAGTCTCTGCTTTTTGCTAAAACAGAAGGCTTTTGGCGAGTCTTACGCAGGCAGACGGAAAATCCCACGAACCAAGGCGTCATCTCTGACGCCATCAGTATCGTGACAGGCCTTATTCGGCGTTGTGCAGCGCCAGGCAGTTGTCGAGCATGCGGTTGGAGAATGCCCACTCGTTGTCGTACCAGGCCAGCACCTTGAGCAGCTTGCCGCTCACCTTGGTGTGGTTGGCATCGAAGATCGATGAGAGCGGGTTGTGGTTGAAGTCGTGGGAAACCAGCGGCAGGGTGTTGTAGCCCAGGATCTTCGAGTGCTGGCTGGCTTCTTTCATGATCGCGTTGACTTCGTCGACGGTTGTTTCGCGGTTCAGGTGCAGGGTCAGGTCCACCAGCGATACGTTGATCACGGGCACGCGCACGGCCATGCCGGTGAGCTTGCCTGCCAGTTCTGGCAATACCAGGCCGACGGCTTCGGCCGCGCCGGTCTTGCTCGGGATCATCGACTGGGTCGCCGAACGCGCGCGGTACGGGTCGGTATGGTAAACGTCGATCAGATTCTGGTCGTTGGTGTAGGCGTGGATGGTGGTCATCAGACCGCTTTCGATACCCAGTTCACGGTGCAGCACTTGGGCCACAGGCGCCAGGCAGTTGGTGGTGCATGATGCGCTGGAAATGATCTGGTGGGATTGGCGCAAGGTGTCGTGGTTGACGCCGTACACGATGGTGGCGTCCGCACCTTTGGCGGGTGCCGAAATGATGACTTTGCGGGCACCGGCGGTGAGATGCGCGGCGGCCTTGGTTCGATCGGTGAAAAAACCAGTGCATTCGAACACTACGTCGATGTTCTGGGCTTTCCATGGCAGGTCGGCCGGGTTGCGAATGGCGCTGACCGCAATCCGGTCACCATTGACCGTCAGGCTTTCACTGTCACATTCGACGGTGCCGCCGAACGGGCCGTGTACGGTATCGAAGCGCAGCAGGTGCGCGTTCATTTCGCTGTCGCCCAAATCATTGATGGCGACGACCTGCAGGTCCTGACGATAGCCTTGGGTATAGAGTGCGCGTAGGACGTTGCGGCCGATGCGGCCAAAACCATTGATTGCAATACGGAGAGTCATACAGCCGTCCTCACTAAATTTGTTGTTGGAATTACAAGATTATTCGCATAGAAATAGAAAACAAGCCTTTTTAGTGGCAATATTTTGTTTTATCTACAACGAGAAGCCTGTAAGGCCAGTACAGTTGATCGAGATCATGCTTTTACAGACAAGGCCTGCGCCTCGATATCTGGAACAGTCTGAGCGGGTGACCACACACGTTAGCCTGGAGTTCATCACATGCATCCCCGCGTCCTTGAGGTAACCGAACGGCTGATCGCCCGTAGTCACGACACACGACAGCGCTATCTGCAACTGATTCGCAGCGCTGCGAGCGACGGTCCGATGCGCGGCAAGCTGCAATGTGCCAACTTCGCCCACGGCGTGGCGGCTTGCGGTCCTGAAGACAAAAACACCCTGCGCATGATGAACGCCGCCAACGTGGCGATTGTTTCTTCCTACAATGACATGCTCTCCGCGCATCAGCCCTATGAGCATTTCCCTAACCAGATCAAACAGGCGTTACGTGACATTGGTTCGGTCGGTCAATTCGCCGGTGGCGTGCCCGCCATGTGCGATGGTGTCACCCAAGGTGAACCGGGCATGGAGCTGGGCATTGCCAGCCGTGAAGTCATCGCCCTTTCTACTGCCGTCGCGTTATCCCACAACATGTTTGACGCCGCATTGATGCTGGGCATCTGCGACAAGATTGTGCCGGGCCTGATGATGGGGGCCTTGCGTTTCGGTCATTTGCCGATCCTGTTCATTCCCGGCGGACCCATGGTGTCCGGGATTTCCAACAAACAAAAAGCCGACGTGCGCCAGCGTTACGCCGAAGGCAAGGCAACGCGTGAAGAGCTGCTGGATTCGGAGATGAAGTCCTACCACGGTCCTGGCACCTGCACCTTCTACGGCACTGCCAATACCAACCAGTTGTTGATGGAAGTCATGGGCCTGCATTTGCCGGGTGCGTCGTTCGTCAATCCGTACACGCCGCTGCGTGATGCGCTGACCGTCGAAGCGTCGCAACAGGTTACCCGCATGACCATGCAGAGCGGCAACTTCATGCCGTTGGGCGAAATCGTCGACGAGCGCTCGCTGGTCAACTCCATTGTGGCCCTGCACGCCACTGGCGGTTCCACCAACCACACCTTGCACATGCCCGCGATTGCCCAGGCCGCCGGTATTCAGCTGACCTGGCAAGACATGGCCGACCTGTCTGAAGTCGTACCGACCCTGTCCCACGTCTACCCGAACGGCAAGGCGGATATCAACCACTTCCAGGCTGCGGGCGGCATGTCGTTCCTGATCCGCGAGCTGCTCGAAGCAGGCTTGCTGCATGAGGACGTGAACACAGTGATGGGTCGCGGCCTGAGCCGTTACACCAAGGAACCGTTCCTTGAAGACGGCAAGCTCGTCTGGCGTGAAGGGCCGATCGAGAGCCTGGACGAAGATATTTTGCGTCCGGTGGCACGGCCGTTTTCTCCCGAAGGTGGCCTGCGGGTCATGGAGGGCAATCTGGGACGTGGCGTCATGAAGGTCTCTGCTGTGGCCCTTGAACATCAGATCGTCGAGGCTCCGGCCAAGGTCTTCCAGGATCAACAGGATCTGGCCGATGCGTTCAAGGCTGGCGAGCTGGAATGCGATTTCGTGGCGGTGATGCGCTTTCAGGGGCCGCGCTCCAACGGTATGCCGGAGCTGCACAAGATGACGCCATTTCTGGGCGTGTTGCAGGACCGTGGCTTCAAGGTTGCGCTGGTGACCGATGGACGTATGTCCGGCGCCTCAGGCAAGATCCCGGCGGCAATCCACGTTTGCCCGGAAGCCTTTGATGGTGGCCCTTTGGCCCTTGTGCGCGATGGGGACATTGTTCGTGTCGATGGCGTAAAAGGAACGTTGCAAGTTTTGGTCGAACCGGCAGAATTGGCGGCCAGAGAACCGGCGATCGGTCAGCTCGACAACGGTGTCGGCTGTGGACGCGAGTTGTTCAGTTTCATGCGCATGGCCTTCAGCTCGGCAGAGAAGGGCGCCAGCGCCTTTACCTCTAGTCTGGAGACGCTTAAGTGAAGTTGGCCCTGGTCGGTGATATTGGCGGTACCAATGCACGTTTTGCCATTTGGGAAGACGAAAAG
>DASVUK010000067.1:0-1660 GCA_036387095.1 Pseudomonas sp. | reverse complement strand
CGAGCCCATAGGACCTGGCCAGCATCGTTTGTCAGAATAATCCCGACATTTGGACGGAAACCATCGGGGTCGATCACGGCAACAACCTCGCAAACGCATGTCGCCGCATTGTTCCACAAAGGCGATCAAAGCAGCAACGAGCCTTCGCAGGTTATGTGAAGACTTGTGAAAACCTCGTATTCTTGGCCTCTTTTTTCAGCAATTTCAGCGGGTAACTGCATGCGCCTGGCTTTATTCGACCTCGACAACACACTTTTGGGCGGCGACAGCGATCACGCATGGGGCGATTATCTGTGCGAGCGCGGCATCCTTGATGCCGTCGCCTACAAAGCCCGTAACGATGCGTTTTATCAGGATTACCTGGCCGGAACCTTGAATCTGACCGACTACCTGAACTTCAGCCTGGAAATCCTCGGCCGCACGGAAATGACCCAGCTCGATGAATGGCACCGCGACTTCATGCGCGACTGTATCGAACCGATCATCCTGCCCAAGGCTCTGGAACTCATCGCCAAACACCGCGAAGCCGGCGACAAACTCGTGGTGATTACCGCCACCAATCGTTTCGTCACCGCGCCAATCGTCGCTCGCCTGGGCATCGACACTCTGCTGGCCACCGAGTGCGAAGTCATCGATGGCCGCTACAGCGGTCGCACCACCGATATACCGTGCTTTCGTGAAGGCAAGGTGACGCGGCTCAATAGATGGCTGGAAGAGAACCAATTCAATCTCGATGACAGCTATTTCTACAGCGACTCGCTCAACGATCTGCCGCTGCTGGAGCAAGTCGCCAACCCGGTGGCGGTCGATCCCGACCCGAAACTGCGCGCCGAAGCCGAGCGTCGTGGCTGGCCGGTGATTACCCTGCGCAACTGATTGTCAGGCAAACCGTAGGAGCCAGCTTGCTTGCGAATGCAATAGTCCAGCCGCGTGAACCATTGCGGATGTACCTGCCTTTCGCGAGCAAGCTCACTCCCACGGGGATTGCGCCGGCGTCAAACCGGCTTGGCGCCCATCAAGCCCGCAATGGCGATGAAGCAGACCGCGCTGAATACCGCCAGGGCCAAGGTGAATTTCGGACTTGCTGTCGTGGCAGCTACGCGTAGTCGGCTAAGCCGTACCACCAACCAGGCCCAGCTCAAAGTGCCTAAGGTATAAAGCACGCTGCTTGCCAACAGCCAGGTCTGCCCCAACGACCAACCGGCGTAGTGCACCAGCCACCAGCCGCTGACGGGCATGACCAGCAGGCAAAGCCCCATCAGTAGCCAGACGAACAGCAGAGGCCTCTGCGTCAAGCGGCTCGGCACGGTTGCGTCACCACCACGGCGTTTTTTGATGACAAAACCGGCCAACCCCAGAGCGCTGAGCAGGAAAAGTACTGTCGTAACGACATGCAGGATTTTGATAGCGGTGAAATGTTCCATTTTCTTCAGCGTTCTCCGTTGTCTGTTCTGTAGGAGCCAACTTGTTGGCGAAGCGGTGTTTCAGGCAAACCGCCTCTTGATCACCCCAAAAACAACTTATAGGCCGGATTCTCGCTCTCGTCCCAGTACGGATAACCGATCTCGGCCAGCGCTGCGGGGATCAGGTGCCGTTCGTTTTCCGGCACCACCAGCCCGGCCACTACCCGGCCATCCGCTGCGCCGTGGTTGCGGTAGTG
>DASVUK010000066.1:0-7888 GCA_036387095.1 Pseudomonas sp. | reverse complement strand
GTGCTTGGGCAATGACAAAGAGACCGTCTCCGCCAACCTGCGTGCAAGCCGCCCTGGCATCCGTTTCAATCCGGAATATGCCGAAATGGGTCTGCGTAGCCAGGTTTCCGGCTCCATTGACCTCAACCTCGAAGAACTGATTGATCGCAAGATCTATCGCTTCGTCGGTCACGCGGCAGCTTATGCCTACCTGGCCATGAAAGACGCCATCACTGATTCGGGCCTGAGCGAGGAGCAAGTCTCCAATCCGCGCACCGGCCTGATCGCCGGTAGCGGCGGCGCGTCGACGCTCAATCAGATGGAAGCGCTGGATATCCTGCGCGAAAAAGGCGTCAAGCGCGTGGGTCCGTATCGCGTTACGCGGACCATGAGCAGCACGGTTTCGGCCTGCCTGGCGACGCCGTTCAAGATCAAGGGTTTGAATTACTCCATCGCCTCTGCCTGCGCCACCAGTGCTCACTGCATCGGTAACGCCATGGAGCAGATCCAGATGGGCAAGCAGGACATCGTTTTTGCCGGCGGCGGCGAAGAAGAACACTGGAGTCAGTCGTTCCTGTTCGACGCCATGGGCGCACTGTCCAGCCAGTACAACGAAACACCGGAAAAAGCTTCCCGTGCCTACGACAAAAACCGTGACGGCTTCGTCATCGCGGGCGGCGGCGGCATGGTGGTGGTCGAAGAGCTGGAACATGCTCTGGCTCGCGGCGCGAAAATCTACGCTGAAGTGGTCGGCTACGGCGCAACCTCCGATGGTTACGACATGGTCGCGCCAAGCGGCGAAGGCGCCATCCGCTGCATGCAGATGGCTCTTTCTACCGTCGAAGGTCCGATCGACTACATCAACACTCACGGCACCTCGACCCCGGTCGGTGACGCGAAAGAGATGGAAGGCGTTCGCGAAGTGTTCGGTGCCAACGCTCCAGCCATCAGCTCGACCAAAAGCCTGTCCGGCCACTCTCTGGGCGCCGCCGGTGTTCACGAAGCGATCTACTGCATGCTGATGATGGAAGGCAACTTCATTGCCGGTTCCGCCAACATTGACGAGCTGGACCCGGTCGTCGCCGACATGCCGATCCTGCTCAAGACCAAAGAAGATGTAAAAATCGACCAGGTCATGAGCAACAGCTTTGGTTTCGGTGGCACCAACGCCACGCTGGTGATGAAGCGCTGGCAGGGCAAGTAATTCGCCCTGCTTGCAGCTGGAAAAAAGGCGCCTTTCAAGGCGCCTTTTTTATGGGACCAATCCGGGCGTTGACGGGTAGGATATTTCCATTTGCCACGGCATGAGGAGACGCCCCGTGATCACGATCAAACCCCGCGCCGAAGACGTCGAAGGCCAACCCATCCTCCGCCCATTGCCATCGGCCAGATGCCGCAATGTCGGGCCATTCGTGTTTTTTGATCACATGCTGGAAACCGACTACGCGCCGGGCCGCGGCATGAATATCCGCCAGCATCCCCATATCGGCCTGTCGACCCTGACTTACCTGTTCGAAGGCTGCCTGCTGCACAAAGACAGCCTGGGCAGCAACCAACAGGTCGGGCCCGGCGAGGTCAGCTGGATGACCTCTGGGGCGGCTATCGCCCACATCGAACGAACGCCAGATGACCTAATGGCCAGTGGATCGCGAATGCACGGCCTGCAGGTCTGGCTGGCTTCGCCCATAGCGTTCGAATCCGGCGAAGGGCATTACAGTCATCACCCATCAGACAGCCTGCCAGTGCGCGACGAAATGGGTATTCATATCCGCATGATTGCTGGCAGCGGGTTTTGCCTGACCTCGCCCGTACCCGTGCTTTCACCCACGCTCTATGCCGAGCTGCACATGCAATCTGCCACGACACTGCTGATACCTGCAGAACACGCTGAGCGGGCGCTGTATGTGATCAGTGGCGATGCGGCAATAGATGGGCACTCCATAGAAGCCCGCAACCTGACCGTGCTCGATACAGGTCAGGAAGTGACGTTGTGCGCAGAGAACGAATGTCATGCGGTACTGATCGGCGGCGCCGCACTGGACGGGCCCAGACGTATGAACTGGAACTTTGTCGCCAGTGATCCGGCATTGATCGAACTGGCAAGGACCCGCTGGGCTGCGGGGCAATGGCCGACGGTGCCAGGGGAAGTAGACAGAATCGAATTGCCGTAAACGTAACCGTCGCACATCCATGTGTGGGAGCGAACTTGCTCCCACACGTCCTCCACTGCCCAATCACAAGCGTCAGTGGATCACGCCGATTAGTCCTTGAACACTTCATCCAACAGGTTGTGCATCGACGCGAAAGCACGTTTGGCGGTCTTTTCGTCGTACTGCATCATGCCTGGCGTCTGCGCCTGAGGATCGGTGAAGGAGTGAACCGCACCGCCATAGCTGAGCAATTGCCAGTCAACGCCAGCAGCGTTCATTTCGGCTTCAAAAGCAGGTAGCTGCTCTTTTGGCACCAATGGGTCCGAAGCGCCGTGCAGGACCAATACAGCGCCCTTGATGTGTTTCGCATCCGCAGGGTTGGGCGTGTCCAGCGTGCCATGGAACGACACGGCAGCCTTGAGGTTGGCACCAGTGCGCGCCAGTTCGAGGGAACAGCAACCGCCGAAGCAGAAGCCAAAAGTGGCGATCTTATCGGCATCAACCGGCGCATCTGTTTGCGCCAACAATTGGTCGAGCCCGGCCTGCATGCGCTTGCGCAATAGGGCACGGTCATCCTTGAGCGGCATCATTGCGGCGCCCGCTTCATCATTGTTCTGTGGGCGCGTGCCCTGCCCGTACAAATCGACCAACAGCACCACATAGCCCTGTTCCGCCACGGACTGGGCGATTTTCACGGCACCATCGCTGACACCCATCCAGTTGGGCGCCATCAACAGGCCCGGACGCGACGAAGCGTCGCCGGAGTCAAATACGAGACGGCTTTCATATGGCTGGCCATCAATCTGGTAAACCACGGAACTGACAGTAACGTTGCTGCTCATCGCTGACTCCTCAATCAATGAAAGACAAATGCACGAACCAAAATCAGAAAACCCGCCGAAGCGGGTTTTTGTAACACGTCGAGTTAAACCGACAGCTCAACCAACAACTTGTTCAGCCTGCGCACGTAAGCAGCCGGATCCTTCAGGCTATCGCCTGCGGCCAGCGCCGCCTGATCGAACAGGATGTGCGAAAGATCGCCAAAACGCTCTTCGCTTTGCTCGGCGTCCAGCTTGCCAATCAGCGGGTGAGCCGGGTTGAATTCGAAGATCGGTTTGGAATCCGGAACCTTCTGACCGCTGGCTTCGAGAATCTGGCGCATTTGCATGCCCAGATCAGCCTCACCGATGGCCAAGATCGCTGGAGAATCGGTCAGGCGGTGGGAAACCCGCACTTCGCTGACGGACTCGCCCAGAGCGGCTTTCAGGCGCTCGATAAGACCCTCCTTATCCTTGGCGATTTCTTCCTGAGCCTTCTTGTCCTCTTCGGAGTCAAGCTTGCCCAGATCCAGATCACCACGGGCCACATCGACAAAACCCTTACCGTCGAAGTCGCTGAGGTAGCTCATCAGCCACTCGTCGATGCGATCAGTCAGCAGCAGTACTTCGATGCCTTTCTTGCGGAAGACTTCAAGGTGCGGGCTGTTCTTGACCTGGGCGTAGGTTTCGCCGGTCAGATAGTAAATCTTGTCCTGACCTTCCTTGGCGCGCGCCAGGTATTCGGCCAGGGAAACAATCTGCTCACCGCCCTCTTCGTGAGTGGAGGCAAAACGCAGCAGGCCGGCAATTTTTTCTTTGTTGGCGAAATCTTCTGCCGGGCCTTCTTTCATGACCTGACCGAAGTTCTTCCAGAAGCCTTTATATTGCTCAGGCTCGTTCTTCGCCAATTTTTCCAGCATATCCAGAACGCGCTTGGTCAGCGCCGACTTCATGGAGTCGATGATCGGGTCTTTCTGCAGGATTTCCCGGGACACGTTCAGGGACAGGTCATTGGAGTCGACCACGCCCTTGATGAAGCGCATGTACAGAGGCAGGAACGACTCGGCCTGATCCATGACGAACACGCGCTGCACGTAGAGTTTGAGGCCGCGTGGTGCTTCGCGCTGATACAGATCGAACGGGGCACGGGCCGGCACGTAAAGCAGCGAGGTGTATTCCAGCTTGCCTTCGACCTTGTTATGGCTCCAGCTCAGCGGGTTCTCGAAGTCGTGGGCGACGTGCTTGTAAAACTCTTGGTATTCCTCGTCCTTCACTTCAGTGCGCGAGCGAGTCCACAGCGCGCTGGCGCGGTTGACGGTTTCCCACTCGACAGCAGGCGCTTCTTCGCCATCGGCAGCGGCCTGTTCTTTGGGCAGCTCGATCGGCAACGCGATGTGATCGGAGTATTTCTTGATAATGTTGCGCAGACGATAACCGTCGGCGAATTCGTCCTCACCGCTTTTCAGGTGCAGGACGATACGTGTGCCGCGCTCGGCTTTTTCAAGGGTGGCGACTTCGAACTCGCCCTCACCTTTGGATGACCAGTGCACGCCTTCACTGGCCGGCTGGCCGGCACGGCGACTGAATACTTCAACCTGATCGGCAACGATAAAGGCTGAATAAAAGCCCACGCCGAACTGGCCAATGAGGTGCGAATCCTTCTTCTGGTCGCCAGAGAGGTTCTTCATGAAATCAGCAGTACCGGATTTGGCGATGGTACCCAGGTGGGTGATCACATCGTCCCGGCTCATGCCAATGCCGTTGTCTTCAAGCGTGACGGTTTTTGCGTCCTTGTCGAAGCTCACACGGATTTTCAGCTCGGCGCCGCCTTCAAGCAGGTCCGGTTTGGACAGTGCTTCAAAGCGAAGTTTATCCACGGCGTCAGAGGCGTTAGAGATCAATTCGCGAAGGAAAATTTCCTTGTTGGAATACAGCGAATGGATCATGAGGTGCAGCAGCTGCTTTACCTCGGTCTGGAAGCCCAGGGTTTCCTTTTGAGTTTCCACACTCATGGTCATCAAACTCCAATCAGATGGCAAAGCCGCCAGACAAGTGTTGTCCTGTGTCAGGCAGCGGGTAGTCATCAAAATGGGGGCTGAGACAGGGATTTCAAGGGCTGCGTACACGCGATCTGACATTCTTCGATTCTGTATGCCGTCGCGCCCATCCATGCCGCAGATCAGTTGGGCACCAAGAACTTTCTTGAAATAACGCCCTGGTTGCCTCATGCCATTTGGATCTGCATCCAGGGGGGCGCAAGCCAGGCCCTTGGCGATGAGGCAACGTTGCAGCAAAGCCTTTGCCACGCTCAAAAACGACTGTTTCACTCCTGCACAGCAGTGATTCTTGTGACCCGGTTGCGGCAAAACCCCGGAACCTGCGCAGAGACTCACCGCGAAGCCCTTGATACAAAACACAATCTATCTTCGCCCGGCCTGGAACTTAATGAAAAGGCCGATGCTCGAAGGCTCGTAGATACTTAATAAGGAGAAACACCCCATGCGTAAATCTTTAGCCTATGCCCTGATGCTTTCTGCCACTTTGGGCCTTGCAGCCTGTGACAAGAAGTCTGAAAACACCCAGCAAGATGCCAACAAAGCTGCACAGCAATCCCAGGAGTCGATGGAGAAGGCTCAGGACAAAGTGAACGACGCAGCCAAAGAAAGCCAGGAAGCTGCACAGAAAAATGCAGAAGCCGCGCAAGAGCGCGCCAAAGAAGCCAATGGTCAGGCGCCGGCGCCAACTACGACCAAGTAAGCTGAGAAGTTTTCAGACAATAAAGCCCGCTAATGCGGGCTTTATTCGTTGTGGCGCATAGCGACCCGATCTGGATGGATCTTTACGCCAACGCTTGGCTGGGCTTGCCCAGAATACGATCAACCACAAACGCCACCGCCAGCATGATGACCGATGGCACCAGCCATGCCAGACACTGATCACTCAGTGGCAGATTCGCCAACACATGGGGCATGTTCTCGGCAAAGCCGGCACCCTTGATTGCGTCGATCACGCCGAACAGCGCAGCCACCAGCATTACAGGCGCCACGATACGCCCCTGAGAGTGCCAGAAATCCTTGCAGAAGCTCAGCGCAACCAAAACGATGCACGGCGGATAAATGGCTGTCAGCACTGGAATCGAGAACAGAATCAGCTTGGTCAGACCAAGATTCGATACCAGCAATGAGAACAGCGCAAGAATCATCACCAGAGTCTTGTAAGACAACGGCAGCACCTGACTGAAATACTCGGCGCAGGCGCAGGTCAGGCCTACGGCTGTCACCAGACAAGCCAACGAAATCAACACTGCCAGAAAGCCACTGCCCAGGGAACCGAACGTGTGCTGCACGTAAGCATGCAAAACCGTAGCGCCATTGCTAGCCCCCGCCGCCACCGCATGACTGCCGGAGCCCAACCGGAACAGGCTGACATAGACTAGCGCCAGACCCAGCCCGGCAATCAGTCCGGCAATGATTGCGTATCGGGTAATCAATGCAGGCGACTCAACACCACGGGAACGAATGGCATTGACAATGACTATGCCAAAGACCAGTGCCCCCAAGGTGTCCATCGTCAGGTAGCCGTTGATGAAGCCCTGCGAGAATGGCGCTGCCGCGTAGGCCGGCTCAGCCACACCGATATCTCCGGCGGGCAGCGCAAACGCGGCAATGCCCAGGACCGCCAGGGCAATGATTTTCAAAGGCGCCAGAAACCGGCCCACGGTGTCCAGCAGGCGCCCCGGATACAGCGACACCCAGAACACCAGGGCAAAGTACACCAGACTGTAGAGAAGCAGCGCGATGGGACTATCCCCGGTCAGCGGCGCCAGGCCCACTTCAAATGACACAGTCGCCGTTCGTGGGGTCGCAAAGAGTGGCCCCACTGCCAGATAACACACCGCTGCAAGAATACCGCCAGCGACCTTGCCGATAGGACTGCTTAAGGCGTCCATGGCACCGCCGACCTTGGCCAGAGCGATAACCGTGACCACCGGCAAACCCACCGCCGTAACCAAAAAGCCCAGAGCCGCCATCCACACGTGTGGACCGGCCTGCAAGCCGACGATAGGAGGGAAGATGATATTGCCAGCCCCGACGAACAGGGCAAACGTCATAAAACCGAGCGCCAGGATGTCCTGACCTTTCAACACTTTCATTGAGAAAACCACACTTCAGAATCGGAATTGGAGGGCGATTTCCCATTGAGTGAGGGAAATTCATGCCGGTCTTTTTAGGACGAGCCGCGGTGCGGCGGTTCCTCGTGAGACCCGCGATGCACAAAATGGCGGCTAGCCTAACCAATTTGCGTGTTTATTGCACTAATAGAGGGCGAAGCGGCCGATGAACGCACGGTGAGAGGTCGAAGTATCGACAGTGACGTTCGCGCAGTGACTCTGGTGTACATATCCGTTTCTGCGGTAATGGCTGATATTGATTGCGCTTTTACAGCGCCTCCCTTTTGAAAAACGCAAAAGTAAGCAAAACGCCCCACGCAGCAATGTCGGATACGGGTATGCCGCGCGACAGTGAGTCACCCAGTGGTGGGGCATAGACTTTTTGATACTTTTGGCTGGGCCGGCGCCCGGGCGTTTGCCAAAAATGACCCGCCGTAAGGGCGGAACCAATATCAGCCGTTACCCGACAACGAATATGTACGCAAACGTGCGGAACGAGGTGTCGCCCGTCCAGAACGAACAAAGGCCACCCGAAGGTGGCCTTTGTCGATCAACCGATCAGATAAGCAGAAGCTTACTTGATAGCCCAACCAGTCAGCTCAGCCAGGGCCTTGCCGATGTCTGCCAGCGAACGCACGGTTTTCACGCCAGCGTCTTCCAGTGCTGCGAACTTCTCGTCTGCAGTACCTTTGCCGCCGGAGATGATTGCGCCAGCATGGCCCATGCGCTTGCCCGCAGGGGCAGTCACACCAGCGATGTAGGAAACAACC
>DASVUK010000065.1:0-1618 GCA_036387095.1 Pseudomonas sp. | reverse complement strand
CATGACTCAGCGGCGGATACGGGCCTGGATAAACGACAACACGTCAGCTACCGGCAGGGCCTGGGCCTCAGGCTCGATGCGGCTCTTGTACTCAAGATTGCCTTCGGCCAGGCCGCGGTCGCTGACCACGATGCGATGGGGAATGCCAATCAGCTCCATGTCGGCGAACTTGTTGCCGGGGCTGGTTTTCTTGTCGCGGTCATCCAGCAACACTTCGAAACCGGCAGCTTTCAAGTCGGCGTAAAGCTTGTCAGTGGCTTCGCGCACCGCCTCGGTTTCATACCGAAGAGGTACCAGGGCAATCTGGAAGGGCGCAAGAGTGTCGTTCCAGATAATGCCGTTGGCATCACTGTTCTGCTCGATGGCGGCGGCCACTACACGGGAAACGCCGATACCGTAGCAACCCATGGAAAGGTTCACCGGCTTGCCGTTCTCGCCAAGGACCTGGCATTTCATGGCTTCGCTGTACTTGGTGCCCAGCTGGAATATATGGCCAACCTCAATGCCGCGCTTGATTTCGAGCGTACCTTTGCCGTCCGGGCTTGGATCGCCAGCCACGACGTTGCGCAAGTCGGCAACGGTTGGCACTGGCAGGTCACGTTCCCAGTTCACGCCAAAGTAATGCTTGTCATCGATATTCGCGCCGATGCCGAAGTCGCTCATCAGTTCTACCGAACGGTCGATGATGCAGGGTAGCGGCAGGTTCAGCGGGCCCAGGGAACCCGCACCGGCGCCAATCGCATCACGCAGCTCGGCTTCAGAAGCCATGACCAGCGGGCTGGCGACCAGCTCCTGCTGTGCAGCCTTGATTTCGTTGAGTTCGTGATCACCTCGGATGATCAGGGCGATCAGCTTGCCTTCTTCCGCCGCATGAACCACCAGCGTCTTGATGGTCTTTTCGATCGGCAGATTGAAGCCTTCGACCAGTTGGGCGATGGTCTTGGTATTTGGGGTATCGACCAGGCGCAGCTCTTCGCTTGGCGCGGCGCGAGAGGTCTCCCGAGGGATTGCTTCGGCCTTCTCGATGTTCGCGGCGTAATCGGAACCGTCGCTGAAAACGATGTCGTCTTCGCCGGACTCAGCCAGCACGTGGAACTCATGGGAGCCCGCGCCGCCAATGGAGCCGTTGTCCGCTTCCACCGGGCGGAACTTCAGGCCCAGGCGTGTAAACACGTTGCAGTACGCCTGATGCATGCGGTCGTAAGTCTGCTGCAGGGAAGCCTGATCGGCATGGAAGGAGTACGCGTCCTTCATGACAAACTCGCGGCCACGCATCAAGCCGAAGCGCGGACGGATCTCGTCGCGGAATTTGGTCTGGATCTGGTACAGATTGATTGGCAGCTGTTTATAGCTGTTGAGCTCATTGCGGGCCAGATCGGTAATGACTTCTTCGTGGGTCGGGCCCAGGCAAAATTCGCGATTGTGCCGATCGGTCAGGCGCATCAACTCAGGACCGTACTGTTCCCAGCGGCCGGACTCCTGCCACAGCTCTGCGGGCTGGATGCCCGGCATCAATACTTCGAGTGCGCCAGCAGCGTCCATTTCTTCACGAACGATGGCTTCGACCTTGCGCAACACACGCAGGCCCATGGGGAGCCAGGTATAGAGACCGGAAGCA
>DASVUK010000064.1:0-43153 GCA_036387095.1 Pseudomonas sp. | reverse complement strand
ACGCTGAGCCGCTCCTTAATTCGCCTTAATGCACGTTTTTTTTATAGAGAAATCAATGACAAAGGAAAAGTTGCTGGCCATGCCGGCCGATGACTACATGAATGCCGAGCAGCACGCTTTCTTCGTCGAGCTGTTGCAGGGTATGAAGGTCGAAATTCACGAGCGTATCGAGCAAAGCCGCATCGCCATCGAGAGCCTGGACACGCCTGCCGATCCTGCGGACGCTGCCTCGGTCGAGGAAGAGCGTCATTGGCTGGTCAATGTGATCGATCGTGATCAGCGCATGCTTCCACAGCTGGAAATGGCTTTGGCGCGCATTGCAGATGACAGTTTTGGCTGGTGCGACGACAGCGGCGAGGCCATTGGTCTCAAGCGCCTGCTGATCAGCCCGACCACCAAATATTGCATCGAAGCGCAAGAGCGTCACGAGCAGATCGACAAACACCAGCGTCAGGCCTGATAAAACGGGCGCCGGGGAGTTCTCAGGACTCCTCGGCCGTTTTGCGTCTCACAGTGCTCAAGCATCATGCGAATCCGGCCCGCCGACTGTGCGAGGGTGGATGGCTTGGTCACCAGCTGCACCCCCTGCTCAAGAAAACCACCCGCCAGCGCCGTATTTTCCGCGTAGCCCGTCATCAAGAGAACTGGCAAGCCCGGATCTTTAAGCCTTACCGCATCAGCCAGCCCTCGCTCATGCAGGCCGGGCAGCCCGATATCACCGATTAGCAGATCTACTGCTTGTGCACTTCCAGAATCGCCAGACCTGCCAGCCCATCCGGAGCCTGTAGCGTCACATAGGCGAAATACTGCAAACCAGTCGTCGTGTGCAATATGCAAATACCACCGGGAGTGAGCAGCAAGAGTTCTGCCGATGAATATTTACAACTAACGACGCATGGCATGTGGCCGCCATCTAGCGTTTAATGAAGGCAAAATAACGATAAGCATTAATGGGGTAAAGGCTATGGCCGCAAATGGATCGTTGACGGGCACGCCGAGGAATGATCAGCCCATGGACAGATCATCGACAGCTCGCTGGCCGGTGCCGGTCCTGCAAAGCGTGGCGTTGGCTGCACTGTTGCTGGCGATGGCATTTGCCGGGCTCTCGGTTTATGTTGCCTTGCCGCTGGCCCTGGCATTCATCTGGTTGCCTCGCTTCTTTGCAGGCCGGGAACCCAGTGAAGCCCCCGCTGACGCAACTACCGATATCACCCGCCTGACCCGTGACTTGTCCCGCACTACAAGTCATAACGCGCTGTCAGCGGCCGGCGTGGCTTTTTCAGTGACGCAGTTGGCGAGCAAGGTCCAATCGCAGCTCGCTGCCGCCGAAAAAATTGTCAGCAGTGCCGACGTGATGATTGCCACTGAACACCAGACCGCGCAGCTCAGCCAGCAGGCCCTGAGCGCTTCGAGCCAAGCGCGACAAAGCAGCGACGCCGGGCGTAGCGTGCTGGGCGAATCCATTACCCGCATGCACCTGCTCAGCAAACGCGCCATCGGCAGCCGGCAGTTGATTGAAGCCTTGAGCCAGCGCAGTGAAGAAATTCAGCGCGTTACCCTGGTGATTCAATCCATCGCCAGTCAGACCAACTTGCTCGCCCTGAATGCAGCCATCGAAGCGGCGCGCGCCGGCGAGCACGGTCGGGGTTTCGCTGTGGTTGCCGACGAAGTCCGGGGCCTTGCCGGCCGCACGGCCAGTGCGACGGAAGAGGTCGGTCAAATGGTGGCGGACATTCAGCAACGCACGGCGCAGGTTGTCGAGCAGATACGCCAGTTGTCCATTGATCTGGACAGCGGCGTGGATCAGGTTGAACTCACGGGCCAGCATCTGGAAAACATTGCTCGGTTAACCGCCGGTGTCGAACTTCAGATCAGCGAAATCGCCCAAGGGGCAGAAACCAATCAACAGCAATTGTCCGGTCTGTTCGTTGCTGTGCAGCAAATGCGCGGTGATCTGGCCATAAGCGACGATCAGACGCGCAAGCTGGCGAAGGCGGCGTTGCAAATGGAAGGACAAGCAGAAACCATCAGCGAACGCCTGTCGCAAGTAGGGCTGGACGATTACCACCAGCGTATCTATGACCTTGCCAAAGAAGGCGCCAGTCAGATTGTTCGCAAGTTCGAGCAGGATATCGATGAAAGCCGCGTCAGCATCGAGGATTTGTTCGACCGCAGTTATCAACCCATTCCCAAAACCTCCCCAACGAAATTCCAGACACGCTTCGACCGTTATACCGATCAGGTGCTGCCTGCCATTCAAGAGCCATTGCTGGCACGACATGATGGGCTGGTGTTCGCCATTGCCTGCACACCCCAAGGCTACGTGCCCACTCATAACAACGCGTTCAATCAGCCGTTGACCGGGGACACGACCGTCGACACCGCTCGCAACCGCAGCAAGCGCAAGTTCGATGATCGTACCGGGATCCGCTGCGGTAGCCACCAACAGGCGGTATTGCTGCAGACCTACACCCGCGACACCGGTGAACTGATGCATGACCTTTCAGTGCCCATCATGGTCAAGGGTCGACATTGGGGTGGTTTGCGGCTGGGCTACAAGCCGGAAGGCGTGCCTCAGCAGCATGCCTGAGAGAACGGTCTGATGGCGCAACTGCGGTGATGGGCTGGTCGGGGCACGAGCAGTGCCAGGGTCTAAAGCCATGTCGCAAATGCCCCTGTAGCCACTTGCAAGAAGCCGTTGGATATGATTACAAGCTGCCAGTTGGGCAGCTTTTTTTATGAGTCAGATAATGGATTTTAGTGGTTTGAAAATGGCGTAAGTTGTGTGGGATAAGTCTGAAAGTTAATAAGTTGCCTTGACGGACGTGTATTACTGAGCAAGCTGTTTGTATCAATTGTTTTTAGTTGATTCAAGCGGCTTGATTTCGGCCGCATTATTAGGCGGATACACGATGAAAAATACATGGAATGTAACTGAGTCGTTCAATAAGTCCGGTATCCCGATGCTTAATGTAACGGCACGTATCGGAGTGTTTTTTGATGGTACAGGGAATAACCGAGTAAATAGCCAGATTGGCGCTGATTGTCGGGCGATGGCGGACGTTAATAACCGTGCTCATATTCGTGAATGCAAAGGACGTCACGATGAACCGGGCAGCAGTTATGCCAATGACTTAAGTAACATTGCGAGGCTGGCGGAGTTGTATCAACTGCAGCCTAAAGCCCGTAATAGCGGGAGCGGGCTGACCGTATACTGGCCTGTATATATCGGTGGAGTAGGGACTATTTCCGGGGGCCGTGACTCGTTCTGGCCAGGACAGACATTTGGCCGCGGTCCCACTGGCGTGGTGGCGAAAGTCGCTCGCTGCATGGAAAAAATTGGTGCAAGACTCAAAGCTTTCCAGCAGGAAAATCCCGATTGTGTGATGAGTGGACTGGAGTTTGATGTATTTGGTTTCAGTCGTGGTGCTGCTGCCGGCCGGCACTTTATCAACGAGGTGCTTAAAGGTGAAAAGGGTACTTTGGAACCAGCGCTGAACCAGCGCAATGCTCAACTGGGTCCGCAGTTCTCATGGAGTAACAACAGCGTAAGAATCAAATTCGTCGGCCTGTTCGACACCGTGGCGGCAATTGGCGGCTTCAAGGATCTGGGTTCGGTTCGGGATGCCACCAACAGGCGGGTTAATTTGTACCTGCCTCCGGGTTCTGCCGAACATGTGGTGCATCTGGTGGCGCGAGACGAATTGCGGCGCAACTTTGCACTTAACAGCGTGATACCCCACTGGCACCGGGAAATTGTGTTGCCCGGAGCTCATTCGGATATTGGCGGCGGTTATCACCCGCAGATGCAGGAGCGGGTGATGCTGACACGGCCCCGTCGGTGTGTCGTCAGTTGTGAGACGCCACCAGAGTCGACCAGTGCCTGGCGAGAGGCTTTTGAGGAGTTGCAAGATATGGACGCGACCGAGTTGATTGATCCGCTGGACGAAACCGCGTCACTGTCCGTGGTTTATGAACAAAGGCAGTTCATGGGTGCCTGCAACAAACTCAGTATCAAGTCGGTCATTGCCTGGGTCTGTTTGCAGCGGCAGGTGTTTGGCCATCTGTCCCGGGTTCACCTGCGCGTGATGCACGGGCTGGCTTGTGCCGAGGGCGTTCCGTTCAAGGCGATACCGGCAACGGATGCATTCAATCTGACACCGGAGCTGCATGGCATTGCCCGAAAGTTAATGGCATATGCCGAAGACGGAATCTATACGCTGGATGATCAAGAAGAGCGGATATTGCGTCGACGTTATATTCATCGTTCCGCGCACTGGGATTCACCTATTGGTGTCACCGGCAAACTGAACGATGCGCTGTTCGTGCATGCCCCGCAACACGGTGGACGGGTACTTCATCCCAATATCCAGTCGCCGGGTTATCCCCAGTAATGTCGTATGAATGTCTGACCCTGAACCGTCATTCAGCCATCGGAATGCTTCCCGATGGCTGAATGAGGCCGGGAGTCGACCGCTTACCTGGGCGAGTGCAACAGGACATTGAGCTCGTCAACGACAGGTGCCCATTCGGCATCTTCGCGCAATTCTTCTTTCAGAAAACGCGCCTGCTGTTCGGTCCAGAAATCAGCCTCGGACAATTTCACGTCCTCAGGCAGTGAATGGCTAGCCACGAAAGCATCGATACTTGCCTGGTCGGATTCCAGGCCCAATTGTTCAAAAAGCGTAGCCAGTGTCGGTGTGGTCAGTTCCATGTCATCTCCTCGGCGGGTCGGTACCCTGGTAGTCGGCGCTCTTGAGCCGGTGTTCTGCATCAGAGTGCATACCTGGCGCAAGAGTTCGAAGCGATATCCGTGTGATTCAGTGCCATTGCCAGTGACGACTAGACGCTCAGGGCGCCTTCATCCACAGCGGTCTTCAACGCCTCGGCCGCTTCCCTGGCAGCGATGGTGGCCACTTCGGCAGTCTTGAACCAGCGGTCTTTTTCCACCTGATGCCAGGTGATCGCTTGTTTGCCTTCTTTTGCACGCATGACAATGACGGCCTGGAACTCGCCATCTACTTCTCTGGCTTCACCCCAGATAAAGAACTCGCCGATATCAAATTCAGTCACTAATTACCTTCCCATGGATGACGAGTCGCTGCCGACCAAGGCGTTTGGACGCGAGGTCTGATTTTTCTGATTTGCGCGAGTATGGCAGTTGTTAGCCACTACAGGCGTGCTTAAAGTAGTGGCAATGACGAATGACCTGTTCCTGATCAGTATTCATATGTAGGAATCGTCTTCGACCGAGCGCTTATTTGAGTCCTGACTGCGTCGGAATCTGCCTGTGATGATGTTGGCGGCGAAACGTATATATCCCGCAGGTGCGCTGAGCCGGTAGAATCGCCTTCGTGCCAGCGCTGAAAGCGTGTCCGGCATTGTCGATTTTTCTTCTGCTCCGTAGCGCCAGCGATGGTATTCCTGGGTCACCTGGTGGCCGCGAATGCCTTGACGCGATGCCAGGGATTTGCCTGTTTGATGGAGTACGCAGGAGCAGAAGCACCTTTTTTGACCGCCTGATTCTGTTTGGGCGGGATCATTTTCATGTTGGGGGTTTACACATTGGCAGTAACTAGTCTGGATACGCACGCTCTATTCGTCCTGGGTGACCTACGCGCGAAGTTGGTCAAGCAGTTCCAATCTCGTTTTGTGTATGTCACCGAGCAATCGGCTGAAGGGATTTATATCGCCGAGATTGATACCCAAACCGCTCTGGTGGTAGACGACAAACCGCGTCTGGAACTCAAGGTCGGCGATCATTTTCGGGCCGCCGTATTGCCCAGTCGCGAAGGCGGCAAGTTTGAACTGAAGTTTCGTGACATCAAATTGACCGTCTATGGTCTGGGCGAGTACGCCTATGTCGATGTTCCTCAGGGGCATGGCATTGTCTTCAAGGAAGGCCATGGCGTGATGATGGTTTTCGCCGCCAACGAACAGCTTCAGGCTGGTGTGAGCGTGACCCTCAAGGCTGCGGTCAGCAAGGCTGCCAAGTGGCGCAAGGGCGAATTGAGCTTCAAGCCTAGCGAGTGATCGCTCAAGGGCTCGATACCGGCGGCCTGATTCAGGGCCGCTTAGCTGCCGCCTGAATCCCCTGACTGACCGCTGCTGACTTCCGGTGGTACATCTTCCCTGGCCATGCGCTTGCGGAATAGCGCCGTGCGCGCCAACAGCAGGGTTGTCACCGGCACGGTGATTGCCAGCAGCACCGGAATCAGCCAGGCGTGGATCACCGGTTCCGACTTGAGCGCCGAGAAATAGATGATCGAGGCCAGCGCCACGCACCAGGCTCCCAGCGTCGATGCCAGGGCTGGCGGGTGCATGCGTTGAAAAAAATCCTTCAGGCGCAGCAGCCCCAAGGCGCCCGTGAGTGCGAACAGGCTGCTGACGATCAACAGTACTGCCGTCAGGGTCTCGACCCATATCGGTAAAACCATGGAGGACGTCATTCGATCACCTCTCCGCGCAGCAGGAATTTGGCCAGGGCGAAAGAACCGACAAAGCCGAACAGGGCAATCAGCAATGCCGCCTCAAAGTAAGTGTCACTGGCGTAGCGGATGCCGAGTACCAGCATCATCAACATGGCGATGATGTACAGATAGTCCAGCGCCAGCACTCGATCCTGTGCCGATGGGCCTTTGAACAGGCGTATCAGGGTCAGCACCATGGCCAGGGCGAAAATCAGCAGGCTGACCAGGATGGCATTGGCGAGCAAGGCACTCATTGGAATATCTCCATCAGCGGGCGCTCGTAGGCGGTCTTGAAGTGCTCGATGAAGCGGGCTTCGTCCTCCAGATCGAACACGTGCATCAACAGCACGCTGCGGTCCAGCGCCAGTTCCGACCAGACCGTGCCGGGCACCACGGTGGTAATCATCGACAGCGCCGCGAGGCCGTTAGCATCGTGCAGATCCAGCGGCACCTTGACGAAGGCGGAGCGCGGGGGCTTGCGTTTGGCGTTCCATACCGTCCATCCCACCTGAACGTTGGACACCACGACATCGCGACCCACCCGGCAAAACAGTTTGAGGATGGTGCCTGGCCGACGGATTCGCACCGGTAGCGGTCGAAGGGGCGCCATCAACAGCGGGGCCAGAATACCGAACAAAATGGCCAGCAGCAGATTGCCCGGGCTGATCGACAGATTGAGCACCAGCCACAGGATGGCAAGCGCCACGCAGAACCACGGTGCCGGAAACAGACGCTTCATGGTTGCACCGCCGATATCGCCGAGTCACTGGCCGGGCCGGGCAGCGGGCGTGTCGCCATGACCGACTGGATATATTGCTTGGGTTCATGCAGCGCGGCAGCGGTGTCTCGGGTAAAGCGCAGCAACGGTTCCGCCTGGAAGGTCAGGGCGACGCACAGGCCCAGCAGAATCACGATGGGCAGGCATTCAAAACGTCGCAGCAGTGGTGATGGTCGCTCCTGTGGGGTCCAGAAACGCTGGATACCGATCCGGGAAAACGCCAGCAGTGACGCCAGTCCGGAGAAAATCAGCAGTGCGGTGAACACCCAGGTTCGCAGGGCAATGGTTTCATCCTGGGCGACATCAAGACCCAGCGGATTGAGCAGCGCGCTGAGCAGCGCCAGTTTGCCAATGAATCCGGAGAGCGGCGGCATGCCAATGATCAGCAGCGCCGAAACAATGAAGCTCAGCCCTAGAAATGCAACGGTCATGGGGATGACCTGACCCACCAGCGCTTTCTGTTGATCATCCAGGTTGGTGCCAGGGGGCGGGTGCAGCGATTCCATGGTTCGTGGCAACTGATCGGCGTCGTCGTCCAGCGAAATCTCGTTGGCCGAGCGCGAACGCTCGATCAACTCGGCCAGCAGGAACATCGCGCTCAGTGCGAGCGTGGAGCTGACCAGATAAAACAGTGCGCCGGCGGTAAGGCTTGGCTGGGCAAAGCCGATGGCCGCCAGCAGAATTCCGGCCGACACCAGAATGCTCAGGCTGGCCATACGCTCCAGACGTTGAGCCGCGATGATCGACACAGCAGCAGTGAAAATGGTCGCCATGCCGCCGTAAATCAGCCAGTCGCCGCCAAATAACGCGGACGCTCCGGCCTGACCGGAAAACAGCAGCGTCCACAAGCGCAGCAGCGTATAGATGCCGACCTTGGTCATGATCGCGAACATTGCCGCCACCGGCGCACTGGCAGCTGAATAGGCCGGAACCAGCCAGAAATTCAGCGGCCACATGCCGGCTTTGGCCAAAAACGCCACCGCGAGAATCGCCGCGCCCGCATGCAGCAGGCCCAGATCGGCTTCCGGTACCTGGGGGATTTTTACGGCCAGGTCTGCCATGTTCAGCGTCCCGGTCACGCCATAGATCAGTGCGGCACCAATCAGGAACAGCGACGAAGCCAGCAGGTTGATTGCAATGTAATGCAGGCCCGCCGAAACCCGCGCGCGGCCCGAACCGTGGAGCATCAAGCCGTAAGACGCAGCCAGCAGAACTTCGAAGAACACGAACAGGTTGAACAGGTCAGCGGTGAGAAACGCGCCATACAGGCCCATCAACTGGATCTGGAACAGCGCATGGAAACTGGCGCCGGCCCTGTCCCAGCGGGCCAGGGCGAACAGCAGGGCGCAGACGCCCACGATCCCGGTCAGCACCAGCATCAGCGCCGACAAATGATCCACCACCAGCACGATGCCGAACGGCACTTCCCAGTTGCCAGGCAAGTACACGCCGATGGAACCGGTGGTACCGCTTTTCTGCACCCAGATAAACAAGGCAATGGAAATACCCAGCCCGAGCATGCTGGAGAACAGATTGATACGGGCCTTGAGCGGACGGTGTTTTTCCCCCAGCCAGAGCATGATCGCCGCCGTCAGCAGTGGCAGCAGGATTGGCGCGACGATCAATTGATTCATCCACGTCATTCTTTAGGCTCCCGGCCGTCCACATGGTCGGTGCCTGTCAGGCCGCGGGACGCCAGCAGCAACACGAGAAACAATGCCGTCATGGCAAAGCTGATGACGATGGCCGTCAGCACCAGGGCCTGCGGCAGGGGATCGGTGTAGTGCAGCAAATCCTGAGGTACACCGTCGGCGATGATGGGTTCGCGGCCGATAAACAGGCTGCCCATGCTGAAAATGAACAGATTGACGCCGTAGGACAACAGGCACAGCCCCATGACCACCTGAAAGGTCCGGGGACGCAGGATCAGCCAGACGCCCGAGGCCGCCAGAACGCCGATGGCAATTGCGATGACTTCTTCCATCAGACGGTTCCTTGTTCAGCGACAGGGGTGGGAATGGGTTTGAGCAATGACGTCGGGCGGTGACTTCGCACCGATTGATGACCAATGGAGGTCAGTATCAGCAAGGTCGATCCCACCACGACGGCATACACACCCATGTCGAAGAACAGCGCACTGGCCACGTGGATATCCCCTAGCCATGGCAGTTTCAGGTGCGCGGTGTGAGTGGTCATGAAGGGGTAGCCCAATAGCATCGAGCCCAAGCCGGTCATGATTGCGAACAGCAAGCCGGTGCCCATCCAGCGCAGCGGCCGCAGGCGCATCTGTGCTTCGACCCACTGCGTGCCGGCAACCATGTATTGCAGGATGAACGCCACTGACATCACCAGGCCCGCGACAAAACCGCCGCCAGGCTGGTTATGACCACGCATGAACAAATACATCGAGATCACGAAGGCGATGGGCAACAACAGGCGCACCAGAACCGCGGGAACCATCATGAAACCCAACGCGGTATCGCTGGCACTGCGGGGGTTGACCAGATCGGTGACTACGTCTTTGGCCAGCAGGCGTTGTTGGGCAGGCAGCGGAATGCTTTCCTTGGGGGGGCGGAAGCGGCGCAGCAGTGCAAAAACCGTCAGCGCCACGGCGGCCAATACGGTGATTTCGCCAAAGGTATCGAAGCCGCGGAAGTCCACGAGCATCACGTTGACCACGTTGCTGCCGCCGCCTTCGGGAATTGCCCGGCTGAGATAGAACGAAGAAATCAGATTCGGTGTCGCGCGGGTCAGCATGGCGTAGGACAGCAATGCCATGCCAATACCCACCATCGCTGACAGGATCAAATCCCGGACCCGGCGCGCCCTTGCCCGGCTTCGAGTGCTGACCAATGGCGCCACATCTTCGTTACGGCGGGGCAACCAACGCAAACCCAGCAGGATGAGCACGGAGGTGACCACTTCCACCACCAGTTGAGTCAAGGCAAGGTCCGGCGCCGAGAACCACACAAAAGTGATGCAGGTCATCAGGCCGCACACGCTGACCATAATCACCGCCGCCAGCCGGTGGTATTTGCCTTGCCATGCAGCGCCCAGGGCACATGCGATCGCGATCAGCCATAACGTGACGAAAACCCCGGAGCCGGGGATTTTCGGCCGATCACCCCAGGTCAGGCCGCTGAAATACATGGGTATGAAACCCCCGACCAATGCCGCCAGCACCAACAGGAACAATTGCGGTTGCAGACGACGAGTGCTGATCTGCCGTTCGAAACGCCGTGCCCAGCGGGTCAGCAACACGAGCGAACGTTCGAACAGGCGCTTGCCATTGAGACGGTTAACCAGAGGCGGGCCCGCAAAGCGCTGCTGTTTGAACGATGGGCGTAGCAACAGATACAAGGCAATGCCGCCGGCCATGGCAATCAGGCTCATGATCATGGGGGCATTCCAGCCATGCCAGATTGCCAGGCTGTATTGCGGCAGCGTACCGCCGACTACCGGTTGCGCCGCAGCCGCGAGCAACGGGCCGACGGAGTGCGCGGGAAAGATCCCGACGACCAGGCAGGCCAGAACCAGCAACTCCACCGGTGCCCGCATCCAGCGCGGCGGTTCGTGAGGGGTATGGGGCAAATCCGTGGCCTTGGGGCCGAAAAATACATCGACCGTGAAGCGCAATGAGTACGCCACACTGAACGTGCCGGCAATGGTCGCAATCACCGGCAGGGCCATCTCGACCCAGGCGGAAGAGGATATGAACACGGTTTCGGCGAAGAACATTTCCTTGGACAGGAAACCATTGAGCAACGGCACCCCGGCCATGGACGCGCTGGCGACCATGGCCAGCGTGGCCGTATAGGGGATTAGCGTAATGAGGCCGCTGAGTCGCCGGATGTCTCGGGTGCCGCTTTCGTGGTCGATGATGCCCGCTGCCATGAACAGCGAAGCCTTGAACGTGGCGTGGTTGAGAATGTGGAACACTGCCGCCACTGCCGCCAACGGGCTGTTAAGACCAAGCAGCAGAGTAATCAGGCCTAGATGGCTGATGGTGGAGTAAGCCAGCAGACCCTTGAGGTCATTTTGAAAAATGGCTGAATAGGCGCCGAGAATCAGTGTGCATGCACCTGCGCCACTGACCATCCAGAACCACTGCTCGGTGCCGGACAACGCTGGCCAGAACCGCGCAAGCAAAAACACGCCGGCCTTGACCATGGTTGCCGAGTGCAGATACGCCGACACGGGCGTCGGTGCGGCCATGGCATGGGGCAGCCAGAAATGAAACGGGAATTGTGCGCTCTTGCTCAAGGCGCCGATCAGGATCAGGGTCAACAGTACGGGATACAAGGCATGAGCGCGGATGGCCTCGCCTGAGGCCAGCACACGGTCCAGGTCATAGCTGCCCACCACATGGCCGAGCAGCATCACGCCCACCAACAGCGCCAGTCCGCCAGCCCCGGTCACCATCAACGCCATATACGCACCGCGTCGTGCATCGGAGCGATGGTGCCAGTAACCGATCAGCAGGAACGAAAAAACGCTGGTCAGCTCCCAGAAAAATACGATCTGAATCAGATTGCCCGACATCACCAAGCCGAGCATGGCGCCCATGAAGGCCAGAAAGAACGCAAAAAATCGCGGCACCGGGTCATCCGGCGACATGTAATAACGAGCATACAGAGACACAAGGGTGCCGATTCCCAATACCAGCATCGAGAACAGCCAGGCGAAGCCGTCCATGCGCAGGACGAAATTCAAGCCCAGGCTCGGCAGCCAGAAAAACTCTTGGCGAATCACACCGCCATCAACGATTTGTGGATACCACAACGCCACCTGAATCGCGCCGGTCAGTGCGACCACTGCGGCAAGTATCGATTCGGCGTTGCGTGCGTTGTGCGGCAAAAGTGCCGCCAAACAGCTGCCAATAAACGGCAGAAGCAGTAGAACTATCAGGGACATAGGCTTCTAATCTGCGGGGAAATGTCAAGGATCATACGTGTTGCCCCTTGCATCACCAACCCTGAAGATGTGGCAGGATCCTACAAGCTTTGTAGGCAGTAGCCCGTTGTCACGATCAAATTAAACATTCTCATCCCGGTCTTGAGGCCGATCCACCCCTCAGTCTGCTTCGTTCAAACGGTCCTGTGCGGGGCGTTCTTCTATTGCCGGTTTCCTACGGGTTTTCATTTCACTGACGATGACCCCCGCAACGATCAGCGCTGCGCCCAGCAAGGCAATGGCCGGTAGACGCTCACCGGCCAGGCGCCCGAAGATCCCCGCCCACACCGGTTCGCCGGCGTAGATCACGGTGGCGCGGGTTGGCGAGACGGTGCGCTGCGCCCAATTCATCGCCACTTGAATCACCGCGCTCATTGCCCCCAGGCCTATGGCGCTGATTACCAGCAGCCAGGAGAAGTCCGGCAGGCGTTCGTCCGTGGGCACCACCATCAGAAAAGACAGCAGCGAAGCCGTCCCCAGTTGCACGACGGTTACCCGCCGCACGTCAACTTTGCCGGCGTAGGCGCTGATCAGAATGATTTCCGCTGCAATGGCAATGGCGCTGACGATCGTCGCGATCTCGCCGGAGCTGAATTGCAGCGCCGCGCCATTGGGGCCGGAAAGCAACATCAGGCCGGCAAACGCCAGGGCAATACCGAGGCTTGGCATCAAGCCGGGGCGTCGGCCCAGCACCAGCCACTGCAGCAGCGGCACAAATGGCACGTAAAGCGCGGTGATAAATGCAGACTGGCTGCTGGGAATGGTTTGCAGCCCCATGGTCTGCAAACCGTAACCGAGCATGATCGCCGCGCCAATGGCGACACCGGCCTTAAGCTCCACCAGCGTCAACTCGCGCATCACATTCAATGAACAACAGGCGACGATCAACGCCGCTGCGGCGAAGCGCAGGCCGACGAAAAACATAGGCCCGCTGACCGTCATCGCATGTTGCACGAGCAGAAAGGTCCCGCCCCAGATCAACGTGATCAGCACCAGTACTGCTTCTGCTTTACTGAAACGTGGCTTCATCAGGGTAGACTTCATGCGTTCACCAGACTTGATCGCCTTGCGTATCGCAAGGGCACAACGCATCATGCGTCAAAAGTTGCGCAGTATACTGCGCAATCGGGACGAGAGAGCAAACGATAATGAACGACGACACTTCCCAGCGCGCACCCGTGCTGCAACACGTCAGTCAGAATGTGCGCCGCTTGCGCAACGCCATGGATATCAGCCAGACCGCACTGGCGGAAAAATCCGGCGTTAGCCGTCGCATGTTGGTGGCCATTGAGGCAGGGGAGAAAAACGTCAGCCTCGCCACGCTGGATCGGGTGGCCGAAGCCTTGGACGTTGCGTTCAGCGACCTGATCCAGGCCCCGGAGATGCGCGACCCGAGCCGTATCAATGAGGTCGCCTGGGTGGGCTCAATCCCTGGCAGCCGTGCAGTGCTGCTGGCAAAGGCCACCGCCAGGCGAGAAGTGGAACTGTGGGAATTTTCGTTGGAACCCGGCGAGGTCTATGAGTCCGAAGCGGACCCCGAAGGCTGGAGCGAGCAGGTCTACGTCGTTCAAGGGCAGCTGACTATCAGCCTCGTCGATCAGGTTCGGCAGGTCGACCCCGGTCAGTTCTTTATGTTTGCCAGCAACCAGGTTCACAGCTATCGAAATAATGGCGAGGTCACCCTGCGTTTTGTGCGCAACGTCGTATTGTGAAATCAGGCCGCTGAACTGTCGCGCCCGAGACAGCAGATCAACAATTTGTGTACCAATGGATAGTTTGCAAATCCAGGCGCAAGGGTAATCTCTGGGAAACACTGGCGATCCTGATCGGGCATGGGCTGTGCACTGTCTTGCAGATCGACGCCAGCCCGAGCGCGGCCTTCAAAGAGAGACCCGAATGACTTTCCATCATCATCACCCCGATGCCCCTTCCAGAACCGCAGACATTCTGGTGGTCGGCGGCGGTCTGAGTGGCAGCATGCTTGCGGTGCAACTGTTGCGCCTGCCGGGAACGCGACGAATCCTGATCGTCGAGCCCCGCCAGGAACTTGGCCGGGGTGAGGCCTACAGTGCCACTGAGTTGGGCCATACCCTCAACGGCAACGCGGCGCGGATGAGCGTCGACCCCGACAACGCCGACGACCTGACCCAGTGGCTGACGGATTTCATCGCCGCCGGTGGCTGGCCCGAGTCTGATCAACAGCATGTACCGATTGCCGAATTGTTCCCGCCGCGTGGCCTGTTTGGTCTTTACGTGCAGCAGCGCCTGGCCGAGGCCCGGGCGTTGGGCGCCACCCGAGGTTCGACGCTGGAACATGTTCATGCTGAAGCGGTGGACCT
The DNA here is from genome assembly GCA_036387095.1 of Pseudomonas sp. GTDB lineage: Bacteria > Pseudomonadota > Gammaproteobacteria > Pseudomonadales > Pseudomonadaceae > Aquipseudomonas. The sequence continues at coordinate 28,613 of DASVUK010000064.1, read as the reverse complement.
GCACGTCAATGACGCTGGCGTGACCGTCAGCCTGGCTGACGGTCAGCAGTTGTCCGGCAAGCATGCCGTGCTCGCCACCGGCATGTATGCCGCAGCGCGCACGCCGCAACGCCACTCCATCGGTCTCAACGCAGCGGCTGTCGACCCCTGGGACGTCAGCGCCATGCGCCAGCTCGATCCTCAGGCGCGGGTGTTGATCATCGGCTCGGGCCTGACCATGGTAGACGCCGTTGTTTCGCTTGAGCAGGCCGGCCATCGCGGCCCCATCGACGTGTTTTCCCGCCATGGCCTGTTGCCCCATGTGCGTCGGCAACCCCCGGCCTGGGTGGATTTTCTCGCCGAAGACCCCAGCATTCGCAGCACCCGGCAACTGGTGCGCAAACTGCGCGAGCAATGTGAGCTGGCAATCGAGAATGGTATTGACTGGCAAGCCCCTCTGGACACCGTACGGGCAAATATCGGGCGGCTCTGGAATCAAGCGTCTGACGTGCAGCGTCGCCAATTCGTGCGTCACGTGCGGCCATGGTGGGAAAGCCATCATCACCGTTCGCCACCGCCCAGTGCTGCATTGCTGGCCCGATTGATCAATCAGGGCCGGGTGACCATTCAGGCTGCCTCATTGCAAGGCTTTGAAACCCTGCCTTCAGGTCAGCTGCAGATCCGCATTCGTCGCCGCGGCGAGCAGGCGACGTCAATAGTCACGGGGGATGCGTTGATCAATTCCACGGGCATCGAATATGACTGGCGCCGGGTCGATCGACCACTGCCAAAGCAATTGCTCGCCCGCGGATTGATTCAGCCAGGGCCGTTGGCGCTGGGCATCGCTGCCGATCAGGGCGGCGCGGTGCTGGATGCACAAGGGCGGGTATCGACACGGCTTTTCGCCATGGGCCCGCCGCTACGTGGCATGTGGTGGGAAAGCACGGCGGTGACCGATGTAGCGCTGCAGGCCAAGGCGCTGGCTGCGAGGCTGGCGGAGCTGTAGCGAACTGTGCGCGAACGGCGGCGGTCTGAGCCAGCGCTGTGCCTGACCTGGCTGCATCGCTCACACTGCCGCCCTGATCCGGAAGAGTCCGTTTCGCGCAAGCGCGCGGGCTTAAACCGACAGCCGCACCAACTGATCCCCTTGCAGGCTTTCGCCGGGCCGTCGCTTGTTGACGGCCAGTTCGCCGATATTGATCAGCCGCGTGCGGGTGATGTTGCGGCTCAGGCCCAGCAGCGCTGCGGTGTGAACCTGATTGCAATGGCTGAAACGATAGGCTGCGCGCAACAGGGCATCCTCGACTTTCTCGTGCAGTGCGCCGGCCTGTTCTTCGAACAGTTTCTGGAACGCACGGTTAAGCAACGCTTCGGCAGATTCATCAATGGGGTTGGCGTCGTCCTGACGCTCGATACGCAGGTTGGACATCCGCAAATCGTCACGCTGGATCACGCCATCGCGGCACACCAACAAGGTGTGATGAATGACGTTTTCCAGTTCACGAATGTTGCCGGGCCACCCGTAGTTTTTCAGTTTCTGCTCGGCTTCTATGCTCAGGCGCACGGGCCCGTAACCCAGTCGGCGGGTGTACGAGTCGATGAAATGCCGGGTCAGCGGCAGGATGTCGCCGGGGCGTTCGCGCAACGGTTGCAGTTCCAGATTGACCACGTCCAGCCGGTAATACAGGTCCTCGCGGAAATGCCCGGCGTTAATGGCCTTCTCCAGTTGCACGTTGGTGGCGGCCAGTACCCGGACGTTGATGGGAATGCTCTTGCGCGATCCCAGCCTCACCACTTCCCGCTCTTGCAGCACGCGCAACAACTTGACCTGAATGGGCATTGGCAAATCGCCGATCTCATCCAGGAATAAAGTCCCGCCGTTGGCTTCTTCGAACCAGCCCGGCTTGGCACCCAGCGCACCGGTGAAAGCGCCTTTTTCATGGCCGAACAACTCGGCTTCCACCAGCGATTCGGAAAACGCCCCGCAATTGACGGCGACGAAAGGCTGATCGCGACGTGCGCTGAGGTTATGGATATGTCGCGCCACCAGCTCCTTGCCGGTGCCTGTTTCGCCAATGATCAATACGCTGGCATCGCTGGGCGCCACTTGTTGCAAATGCGCCAGCAGGGCCTTGGATTTCGGGTCCTCGAAGACCTGCGCCGTGGCGCGGATCGAAGTGGCCAGTGCGGGGCTGGGTGGCAGCGTCAGTAGTTGCATAGGATTCACTTCTGCGGTGGCAGATCGTTGGCGATCATTTCGCCGAACGGTCCAGTCAAATTGGTGATCCCGCGCCCGGCCAGGCTGCGATAGGGTTCAGGCAGCAGTGGGAACACCAGTTCGGCGAAGCGATAGGCTTCCTCAAGGTGCGGATAACCCGAGAAAATGAAGCTCTCGATGCCCAGATCGGCATATTCCTTGATGCGCTCGGCCACTTCCTGGGGGTTGCCCACCAGCGCCGTACCCGCACCGCCGCGTACCAGACCCACGCCAGCCCACAGATTCGGGGCAATTTCCAGGTTGTCGCGGCGGCCGTCGTGCAAGGCCGCCATGCGCCGTTGGCCTTCGGAATCAAAGCGGGAGAAAGACTTCTGCGCAGCCGCGATGGTTTCGTCGCTGATGTGCTCAATCAGCGTGCTTGCGGCTTTCCAGGCTTCTTCGCTGGTTTCGCGCACGATCACATGCAGGCGAATGCCGAATTTCACAGTGCGCCCCTTGCGGGCTGCCCGCTCACGCACATCGGCGAGCTTTTGCGCAACGGCGGCAGGAGGTTCGCCCCAGGTCAGGTAAACGTCCACCTGCTCGGCGGCCAGATCATGGGCTGCTTCGGACGAACCGCCGAAATACAGCGGTGGATAGGGCTTCTGGATCGGCGGATACAACGCCTTGGCATTCTGTACCCGCAAGTGTTTGCCTTCAAAATCCACGGCTTCGCCTTGCAGCACGCGGCGCCAGATCTGCAGGAACTCATCGGTGACTTCGTAACGTTCGTTGTGATCCAGGAAGCTGCCGTCGCCTCGGTTTTCATCCGGGTCACCGCCGGTCACGACGTTGATCAGCAGGCGACCGCCGGACAAACGGTCAAGGGTCGCTGCCATGCGCGCCGACACGGTGGGGGAAATAATGCCGGGCCGAATGGCTACCAGATACTTCAGCCGCTCGGTCAGTGGCACCAGCGCTGAAGCAATGACCCAGGAGTCTTCGCAGGAGCGTCCGGTAGGAATCAATACGCCGTGGTAACCGAGGTCGTCGGCAGCCTGCGCCACCTGTTTCAGGTAATTCAACGTGACAGGTCGGGCGCCTTTGGTGGTGCCTAGATAGTGGCCGTCGCCGTGAGTCGGAAGAAACCAGAAAACATCCATGACAAATCCTTTAAGTGTTCGGACGGGGGTGCTGGACCTGTGGAACAGCCGTTGTTCAGTCAGCAGTGGGGTGCAGTTATAAAGCGCCATGGTTATTCCGCAAAATAACGTATATCCATATTTTTAGACTTTAAACGCATAACGGCTTTTGTCCCGTGCGTTGTGTCGTCTTGGCGAACGTCCTGCAGTCAGCCGATTGCCTATATCCTTCGGGTCGATCAACCCCGTGGGATAAGTGCCTCATGTCGCAAAAAAACCTGGTCCGCCGCCTGGACCTGATCACCTTGCAACTGTTCGTGGCGGTGCATGAAGAAGGCACCTTGACCCGAGCGGCAGCGCGGGAGTCGATTGCCGTGTCCGCTGCGAGCAAGCGCCTGATGGAGCTTGAAGATGCTCTGGGCATCGGTTTGTTTGTGCGCAACGCTAAAGGCATGACCCTGACCGCTGCGGGCGAGACCTTGCTGCATCACGCCCGACGCATGCTGTTCGATGTCGAAAAGATGGGCATGGAGCTGGGCGAGCATGTGCAAGGGCTGCGTGGCTACGTGCGAATGCTGGCCAATCTCTCGGCGATCATCCAGTTTCTACCCGAGGACCTGCATGACTTCATCGCCCGCCACGATCAGGTCAAGGTCGATCTGGAAGAGCGGCCCAGCGCGGGCGTGGTTCAGGGGATAGTCGATGGTGTCGCGGACATCGGCATCTGTTCGGCTGACACGGATACCCGGGATTTGCACAGCGTGCCGTATCGCCGGGACAAGCTTGTCGTGGTGATGCGTCCCGATCATCCCTTGGCCAGACTCGAACACGTGGCGTTCGTCGACACACTGGACAGCGACCATATCGGCCTGCACGCCGCCAGTTCTATTCACATGCGCACCCAGGCGGCGGCGCGCTCAGCAGGTCGGCTGCTACGCCTGCGCATCCATGTGCCGGGTTTCGACGCCGTGTGCCGCATGGTCCAGGCCGACATGGGCATCGGCGTCTTGCCTCTCAAAGCCTTTGAGCTGTTCGGTCGCGCGCTGGGCCTGACCGCCGTCGCGCTGAATGATGACTGGTCCGAGCGCACTCTGGTGCTGGTGACCCGCGAGCAGAACACGTTGGCCCCGGTGAGCCGCTTGCTGTTCGAGCACTTGCGCAGCCTCGAAGCCTGACCGTTCGCGTTTGGCGAACGACCATTGCCGACTGAAGGCTGGATTTAAAGACGCCCGGTCCCCTAGGCTGGGTCCAAATTCCAAAAACAAACGAAAAAAGAGGTACTCAAAGATGACTGGCCCTCTTACAGGCATTCGCGTTATAGAAATCGGCACGCTGATCGCCGCCCCGTTCGCAGCGCGCCTGATGGCTGAATTTGGTGCCGAGGTGATCAAGATTGAAGCCATGGGGCAGGGTGATCCTCTTCGCAAATGGCGAAAACTCCATGAAGGCACTTCCCTTTGGTGGTATTTGCAGTCGCGCAACAAAAAGTCCCTGGCCCTTAACCTCAAATCCCCCGAAGGCATCGCCATCGTCAAGCAGCTCGCTGAAAGCACGGACGTGCTGATCGAGAATCTGCGGCCTGGTGCCTTGGAAAAGCTCGGCCTGGGCTGGGACGTGCTGCACGCCTTGAACCCCAAACTGACGCTGGTGCGTATTTCCGGCTACGGCCAGACGGGCCCTTACCGTGACCGTCCGGGTTTTGGCGCAATTGGCGAGGCCATGGGCGGCATTCGCTACACCACTGGCACGCCCGGCGCGCCACCTGCCCGGGTTGGTGTGAGTCTGGGCGATTCCCTGGCGTCGATGCATGCGGTGATGGGCGCATTGATGTCACTGTTACGGGTCAAGACCGGGCAAGGTGACGGTCAGATCGTGGACGTGTCCCTGGCGGAAAGTGTGTTCAACGTCATGGAAAGCCTGGTACCGGAATACGCCATGCTCGGTCATATCCGCGAGCGCAGCGGCGGCGCCTTGCCGGGTATCGCGCCGTCCAATACTTATCCCACTGCCGACGGCGCCTATGTGGTCATCGCCGGTAATAGTGACCCGATCTTCAAGCGACTGATGCAGGCCATCGGTCGCAGCGACCTGGGCGAAAATCCGCAATTGGCTCACAACGATGGCCGCGCGGCACAAAGCGCGTTGCTGGATGACGCCATCAGCGCCTGGTCGTCCAGCCTGCCCATCGACGATGTGCTGCGAGTGCTGGAGCAAGCTGAAGTCCCCGCCGGACGCATCTACAACGTCGCCGATATCGTGGCCGATCCTCACTATCAGGCCCGGGGCATGATCCTCGATGCCGAGCTGCCGGGTGGCGCAGCGGTCAAAATGCCGGGCATCGTCCCCAAACTTTCCGAAACCCCCGGCGAAGTGAACTGGCAAGGTCCGAGCCTGGGCCAGCACACTGACAGCGTGCTCGACGCGTTGGGCATTACCGCGGCGGATATCCAGCGTCTGAAACAGGAAGGCGTGGTGCAATGATCACTGACTTTTCTCAGCGTTTGATTGTTCAGGAAGTCGCCCCTCGGGATGGCTTGCAGATTGAGCCGAAGTGGGTGGAAACCGCCGACAAGATCGCCCTTATTGATCAGCTGTCCCTGGCCGGTTTTTCCCGGATCGAAGCAGGCTCTTTCGTGTCTCCCAAGGCGATTCCTGCCTTGCGCGACGGCGATGAAGTCTTTCGCGGCATCCGCCGTGCGCCCGGGGTGACCTACGTCGCGCTGATCCCCAACCTCAAAGGCGCCGTGCGTGCGCTGCAAGCCGGGGCCGATGAGCTGAATCTGGTGATGTCCGCCAGCCAGACCCACAACCTGGCGAACATGCGTATGCGTTGCGAGCAGTCTTTCGCGGCGTTCGGTGATGTCGTGGCATTGGCCCAAGGCACGCGGCTAAGCCTGAATGGCACTGTCGCTACCACCTTTGGCTGCCCGTTCGAAGGGCTGATCAGCGAAGACCGCGTGGTGCAGATCGTCGATGCGTACCTGGAGCTGGGCATGCAGGGCATCACACTGGCTGACACCACCGGCATGGCTAATCCGCGCCAGGTAAACCGGCTGGTGCAGCGGGTCTTGAGTCGAGTCCCGGCAGCGGCATTGACCCTGCATTTCCATAACACCCGAGGCCTGGGCCTGAGCAACGTGCTGGCCGCCTATGAAGCCGGCGCCCGGCGCTTCGATGCATCCCTGGGCGGACTCGGCGGTTGCCCGTTTGCCCCAGGGGCGTCCGGCAATATCTGCACCGAAGATCTGGTGAATATGTGCGAGGAAATGGGCTTGCCGACCGGCATTGATTTGCCGCATCTGTTGAACCTCTCCCGACGCCTGCCAGCGCTGCTGGGCCACGAAATGCCGGGTCAGGTCGCCAAGGCGGGCCGAAACCGTGACCTGCATCCACCACCGGCGAACCTGCCGGCCTGAGTCAACGCGGCGGCCTTTGCCCATGTGCGAGGCCGCCGTCACCTGCCAGACAACAAAAACAAACGGCCTCCTTTGACGGGGCCGCCTGGAGACATGCACATGACCGTTTCTGTTTTGAACGCAGGCAGCACGCCCGCGCAGATCGCCGACGCTGAAAAAAACCTGGTCCGCAAAGTGGCATGGCGGCTGATGCCGCTGATCATGGTGTGTTACCTGTTCGCCTTCTTCGATCGCATCAACATCAGCTTCGCCAAGTTTCAGTTGCAGACGGACCTGAGCCTCAGCGATACCGCTTATGGTCTCGGCGCGGGCCTTTTCGTAGTGGGCTATGTGCTGTTCGAAGTGCCCAGCAACATCATGTTGTACAAGGTCGGCGCCCGGCGCTGGATCGCGCGGATCATGATGTCATGGGGTGTCGCCACGGCCCTGATGGTGTTCGTCAACACCGAATGGCAGTTCTACGCGTTGCGCTTCATCATCGGTGCCATGGAAGCCGGTTTCGCGCCGGGCGTGCTGTATTACCTGACGCTGTGGTTTCCACAGACTTATCGTGGCCGAATCACTTCGATTCTGTTTCTTGCGTCGGCGTTTGCAGGGTTGGTGGGCGCACCGGTTTCAGGGCTGGTGCTCGGCCACATGGACGGCCTGCTGGACATGCGTGGCTGGCACTGGTTGTTTTTGTGGGGCGGCTTGCCATGCATCGGCCTGGGCCTGTTGGTGCTGCTGGTGCTCAAGGACAAGATCGCCGATGCCCATTGGCTGACCCGTGAAGAAAAGACCTACCTGTCCAGCCGCATTGCCCAGCATGAACCGAACAAACAGGGCGGCTCGCTGCTGACCGCCTTGAAGATGCCCGGCTTCCTCATGCTGGGGCTGATCTACTTCCTGATTCAGGTGGCGTCTTACGGCCTGAACTTCTGGGCGCCCCAGTTGATTCGCAGCGCTGGCACGGAAAGCCCGGTGATCATCGGGCTGCTGACAGCGATTCCCTACATCTTCGGCGCGATCAGCATGGTGGTGGTCGGTCGCTTGTCCGACTCCAGCGGCGAGCGTCGCAAATACGTCTGCGGGCTGGTTGTACTGGGCGCGGTGGGTTTCTTCAGCGCGGGAATATTTGCCCAGCACACGGTGTTCCTGATCATTTCCCTGGCCATGCTCGGCGCAGGCATCGTCGCCTCGATCCCGGCGTTCTGGACCCTGCCACCGAAACTGCTGGCCGGCGCGGGTGCCGGTGCCGCAGGCGGCATCGCCCTGATCAACACCCTCGGCCAGTTCGGCGGCATCGTCAGCCCGGTCATGGTCGGCCGCATCAAGGACCTGACCGGCAGCACCACGCCAGCGCTCTACGTCATCGGCGTCTCCAGCCTGCTCGCCGCTGCGCTGCTGCTGTGGGGGCTGCCGGCGAAGCTGCGGACGCTGGATAAGCGTGAGGGGTGATAAACCTGGCTTTACTGAAACCCGCTCCGGCGGGTTTTTACTCGTTTGTGACACCCGTCACTCTTCCGAAACTTTTGCCTCGTCGCCTCGGTCACTCATAAACACCTCACACAGGGATTCAGGCGATGGCAAGGGCAATCTGGAAAGGCGCGATCAGTTTTGGGCTGGTGCATATCCCCGTGGCGCTGGTGTCGGCGACCTCTTCCCAGGGAGTGGATTTCGACTGGCTGGACAAGCGCAGCATGGAACCGGTGGGCTACAAGCGCATCAACAAGGTCACCGGCAAGGAAATGACCAAGGAGAACATCGTCAAGGGCGTGCAGTACGAGAAGGGTCAATACGTGGTGCTTAGCGAAGAAGAGATTCGCGCCGCGCACCCCAAGTCGACCCAGACCATCGAGATATTCGGTTTTGTCGACAGCAACCAGATCCCCCTGCAGAACATCGAAACGCCGTACTTCCTGGCGCCCGATAAACGCGGCGAAAAGGTTTACGCCTTGCTTCGTGAAACCCTGAATGAAACCAAAAAAGTCGCCTTGGCCAATGTGGTGCTGCACACGCGTCAGCATCTGGCCGCAGTGATGCCGCTGGAATCGGCCATGGTGCTGGTCATTCTGCGCTGGCCGTCGGAGGTGCGCGGGCTGGATACGCTGGAACTGACCGAAGCGGTTACCGACGTGAAACTCAGTAAAGCGGAACTGAACATGGCCAAGCGCTTGGTGGAAGACATGAGCGCCGACTGGCAGCCGGAGGACTATCGCGACACCTTCCAGGACCAGATCATGCATCTGGTGGAGACCAAGGCTCGGGAAGGCAAGATCGAAACGGTTGAAACCGACACCGATGACTCCGAGCGTAAAAGCGCTGACGTCATCGACCTCACCGAGCTGCTCAAGCGCAGTCTGGCAGGCAAAAGCGCCAGCACTAAAACCGCGGCCAAACCGGCGAGTAAATCCACGTCCAAGGCAATCGACGAGGCGCCGGCCAAACGTCGCGCACCTGCGCGCAAGAAAACAACCAAGGCTTCCTGACAACGGGTGTGAGCAGAGGATCGACCATGGCCGAGCCGGAGAGTGAATACGCACGCAAGCGCAACTTCGACATCACTGGCGAACCTGCGGAGTCGCCCGGTCGAGGCTCGGTGAAAGGCAAGGCTTTGAGCTTCGTGATCCACAAGCATGACGCCCGCAGCCTGCATTACGATTTTCGCCTGGAGCTCGATGGCACCCTCAAAAGCTGGGCCGTGCCGAAAGGCCCAAGTCTGGACCCGTCCAACAAGCGTCTGGCGGTGCAGGTGGAAGACCATCCGCTGGGCTATGCCAGTTTCGAGGGCAGTATTCCCGAAGGGCAATATGGCGCGGGGGATGTCATCGTCTGGGATCGGGGCATCTGGCAGCCTCACGGCGATCCTCGCGAGACCTACAAGCAGGGCAAGCTGAAATTTACCCTGGTGGGGGAAAAGTTGACCGGGGACTGGACGCTGGTTCGAACCCGGCTCAAGGGCAGCAGTGATAAGCCTCAGTGGCTGCTGATCAAGGAACAGGACGACGTCGCCCGCTCGGACGAGGAATACGACATTGTCCAGGAGCAGCCGCAAAGCGTGGTCAGCGGGGCGTTGGTGGGCAAGGCCAAGACGTCCGGTCCATCGGACAAGGCCAAACGCAAATCGGCGAGCCTGCCAGCCACACCCTCTGCACCCAGCAAGCGGACCGCTGCCGTTCCGGACAAGTTGGCACCGCAATTGGCGACGCTGGTGGACGCACCGCCGACAGGTGACTGGTTATATGAAGTCAAATTCGACGGTTATCGCATCCTGACCCGAATTCTGGACGGTGAAGTGCGCATGTTCAGTCGCAATGGCAACGACTGGACCGAACGTTTGCCGTTGCAGGCCAAGGCGATTGCCGTCCTGGGGCTTGGAGACAGTTGGCTGGACGGCGAAATGGTCATGCTCGGCGATCAGGGCTTGTCGGACTTTCAGGCATTGCAGAACGCGTTCGATATCGGCCGCAGCAAGGACATAGTCTATTACCTGTTTGACGTGCCCTGGCTGGACGGCAAAGACCTGCGTAATAGCCCGGTTGAGCAGCGCCGTGCCGCGTTGAAACAACTGCTGGGCAAGCAACGCAGCAAATTACTGCGTTTTTCCGACGCGTTCAGGTCCGCCCACAAGGATATCGTCGAAAGCGCCAGCGCGATGGGCCTTGAAGGCGTCATTGGCAAGCGGCCCGGCAGCGCCTATATCAGCAAACGCAGCCCCGACTGGATCAAGCTCAAATGTCGACTGCGCCAGGAATTCGTGATCGTCGGCTACACCCAGCCCCAAGGCAGCCGCAGCGGTTTCGGTGCGATGCTGCTGGCGGTCAATGAAGAGGGTGAACATCCCGGCCTGGTGTACGCCGGCAGAGTGGGGACCGGGTTCAACCAGCGCACGCTTGAACAATTGGGCGAACGCATGAGTCAGCTTGAGCGCAAGACCTCGCCGCTGGCCAAAAAGCTGACCAGTGCTCAAGCCAGGGGCGTGCACTGGATCGAGCCGCAACTGGTGTGTGAGGCGCAGTTTGCTGAATGGACCCGTGAAGGCATCGTGCGCCAGGCCGCGTTTGTCGGGTTGCGCACGGACAAACCTGCGAGTCAGGTCATCCATGAACATCCGCGTGCGGCCACCGAACTCAAAGGCGCGTTCAAGCCCAAGGCCGCCAGGGCCGTCAGTGAACCTGCTGCGAAACCAGGCAAGTCAGCGAAAAACCGCATCGATGTCGCGGGCGTGAGTATCAGTCATCCGGACCGGGTGATCGATCCCCAGAGCGGTACGCACAAGGTCGATCTTGCCCACTATTACGAGACTGTCGCGGACTGGATTTTGCCTCACCTGTCCAATCGGCCGGTGGCGTTGCTGCGCTGTCCTGATGGCGTCGCAGGTGAACAGTTTTTTCAGAAACATGCCGAACGATTGAAAATCCCCAATATCAAGCAGCTCAAGCCTGGCCTTGACCCTGGCCATGCACGGCTGATGGAGATCGATACCGTGCAGGCTCTGGTGGGCGCAGCGCAGATGGGCACCATTGAATTGCATCGTTGGGGGGCTACCAGTGATCGAATTGAAACGCCGGATCACATCGTTCTTGACCTTGATCCGGACGATAAGCTGCCGTGGCGCAGCATTATAGAAGCCACGCAGATGACCCTTTCGGTGTTGGATGAACTGGGCCTTGAAGCGTTTATCAAGACCAGCGGCGGCAAGGGCATGCACATCATCGTGCCCCTGGCCCGACAGGCGGACTGGGAGACCGTCAAGACGTTTGCCAAGGCCATCGCCGAATTCATCAGCCACCAATTGCCCGAGCGCTTCACTGCCACCATGGGACCGCAAAACCGGGTGGGAAAAATCTTCATCGACTACCTGCGCAACAACCGGGGTGCGAGTACCGTCGTTGCGTATTCGGCGCGCGCCCGACCAGGTTTGCCGGTCTCGGTGCCCATCACACGTGATGAGCTGGAGCAACTGACCTCCGCCGGGCAGTGGACTGTCGGCAATGTTCAGGAGCGTCTGCGCACGCTCAAGGCCGATCCTTGGGCGGGCTACAAAAATCGCCAGCGGATCACCAAAAAGATGTGGGCACAGCTGGGCCAGAAGCGATGATGTGACCAGCTGACGAGGTAAATGTCGCCTAGAGTGAACAAGGGTCGATGGCGGTCGCAGGCGCATCTGTATCACGGCTTGCGGCTGCCATGGTCGACCCACATTCATAGCGCGGCGCTACAACGGCGCTGCTTCAAGGAGAAAGCTCATGTTTGGTCAGTGGTCAGATCTGGTTACCACCATCAAGACGTCCTTCGGTGCGTTGGGCAAGTCCAATCCGAAAATGGTCAGTGCCTACACAGCGCTGGATGCTGCCGCCGCAGAGAACAACGTACTGGATGCCAAGACCCGGGAACTCATTTCCCTGGCCGTGGCCATCACCACCCGCTGCGACGGTTGTATCGGCGCCCATTCGCAAGCCGCCATCGCCGCTGGAGCGACCCGGGAGGAAGTGGCGGCGGCCTTGGCCACGGCCATTTCACTTAACGCCGGCGCGGCCTACATTTATTCGCTGCATGCTCTGGAAGCCTTCGATGCACTGAAGAAAACCGCGTAGACCAACGGCGGGCGCCGACGTGACCTCACGGGTATCTGCTGCAACGGCAGCGAGTGGGAACACGTTGGCGCTGTTCCCGCACCCGTGGTCATCGTTGTTCGTGAGTGTCCGCCCTTTGCGCGGGGTAAAACTCACCGTGCATATCCATCTGCGCCAGCCGCTGCCGGACGCTTTCTTCGATGCTGCCCACCAAGGCTTCATTGTCGAGTTCATCGACACACAGCCACAGGCGGTTGACGTTTTGCCCATGGGTGCCTTCGCTCATCATGTCGTGGGTAAACAATTGCTCACCGCGCCACAAGCACAGTGTGGGCTGGCCGGCATCGTCCGCTTGCGGAACCTCAGCTGCCGACAGCCAGATTTCGTTGATCATGCGCAGGTCGACCGTGGCCAGTTGCTCGGGTGAGATCACGTTGTTCATAGGTTTTCGCTCTTGAGGGCTGGATGAAGGTCTGACGTGCGCGTCGGGCGGTCGTTCCCACGGCAGGGGCCGAACCGGACGAATGCGGTTTGAACCGACCGGGTCGGGCAGGGTCGATGAATCAATAACCCACCACGGAGAGTCAGCACCGGGTGCCGGTTTCGGTCTGTTGGCTATGTTTATCCTGCCCTTTGCCGGGCTTTGAGCCTGATTGTGTTTCTGGCTGGCAAGCCGTCAGGCACAGCGGGCAACCACGAACGACAGATAAGGGGAAACTCATGTCCGACCCCGCTGTTTTCACACGCAGAAGCATTCTGACGCTGGCGGCTGGATTATCTGCGGCCTTCGCGTTTGATTCCGCAGCCGGCGGGTCCAGTCCGCCGACCGTTGTTTCGCCCACTACGCCTTCGACCCTGCCCACAGGAGCCAGGAAAATGCTGACCCGCACCATTCCCTCCAGTAACGAACCATTGCCGATGATTGGCTTGGGCACTTATCGCGGTTTTGATGTGGCCACCTCAAGCGCCGCCTACAAAAGCCTGCCGGCTGTCATCGATGCGCTGTTCGCCGCCGGGGGGACGTTGATCGACAGCTCCCCCATGTACGGTCGCGCCGAGCAGACCACAGGCGAACTCTTGTCCATTCATCAACCTCGCTCACCGGCGTTCCTGGCCACCAAGGTCTGGACCCGAGGCCGCAAGGAGGGGATTGCGCAGATGGAGGAATCGTTTCGCTTGTTGCGCACCGAACGGATCGACTTGATGCAGATTCACAACCTGCTGGATTGGAAAACTCATCTGCCCACTCTGCGACAGTGGAAAGAAGAGGGCCGTATCCGCTACATCGGCATCACCCATTACACCTCTTCGGCATATGCGGAGGTCGAAGCGGTGCTCAAGGCCGAACCGCTGGATTTTCTGCAGATCAATTACGCCCTGGATGACCGGGCCGCCGAGGCGCGGCTTTTACCCTTGTGTCGCGAGCGCGGCGTGGCGGTGATTTGCAATCGGCCATTGGGTGGCGGTGGTTTGCTGGGGCGACTCAAGGGCAAACCCTTGCCGGGTTGGGCAGCTCAGGTTGAAGTCACCAGTTGGGCACAACTGGCGCTCAAGTTCCTGCTCGCCCACAGCGCGGTGACCTGCGTGATTCCCGGTACTGGCAATCCGCGCTATATGGCGGAAAACGCCGGCGCCGGATTCGGTCCGATGCTGACCGATGCTCAGCGGCAACAGTTGATAGCGTTGGCGGGGTAGGGCCTGTGCCCATTGCAGTGCCTGGTGTCTAGGAGTCGCCGCCCCGAGCTATGCCCTCGCTCAGCCGCGAAGCGCGAAAATAGAAGATTGGCGGAACAAGCTTGTACGAAAGTTTGCGCGCCGACTGTGTGATGAGTCCTGAAAAACGGTAGGAAACATCTGTAGAAAAAATGCTGATCCCTATAAGTCGCGGGTTAGCGCTAGCAAAGGTTGCCAAGGTCGCCATCATCGCCATCTGCCATCAAGAATCCGGGAGTAATTTGCGCTTAAATAGCGCCTTCGTCGCACCTTGACCCGTATCACTCGCCCGGAATGACGTCGGCATCGCGCCTGTTGTTCTGGCCGGCATCGTTACTGCTCATATTTCGACAAACGCCATGGATGGCTATCAGAAAAGGGAGAGTAATTCATGGGCGAGCCCGCCATGACGCCGGAAAGAACCGTGACTTTGCGGATAAACGGCCAGAACGCCTCTGTCACCGCCATGGCCGATACGCCGCTTTTGCTGGTGTTGCGCAATGACTTGCAGCTCAATGGCCCGAAATATGGCTGTGGGCTTGGGGAGTGCGGTGCCTGCACGGTGACCATCGATGGCGTGGCGGCGCGCTCCTGCGTTTTCCCGCTCAGTGGCGCCCAGGGACGCGAAATCACTACCCTGGAAGGTATCGGCAGTCTCCAGCATCCGCACCCCGTGCAGCAGGCGTTCATCGACGAACAAGCCGCGCAATGTGGCTACTGCATGAACGGCATGATCATGACAGCCAAGGCCCTGCTTGATCGGATCCCCAAGCCCACTGAAACGCAGATTCGCCATGAACTGTCGGGGAATCTCTGCCGTTGCGGCACCCATCTGGAAATACTTCGCGCTGTGCGGCGTGCTGCATACCACACGTCTTGAACGGAACACCTTCATGACTCCAACCTCGCTCAACCGTGCCCAGCTGCTAAGCAAGACCGGCGTGCTGCTGATCGTTGACCGCATCGAGCCGTGCTGCGGTCCATTGGCCAAGGGTGACGTCCCGGTGCCTATGCCCGCGCAAAAGGCGCTGTTCCTGGCCATCAATGACGATGGTCGTATCTATGCGTTCAACGGCCATGTGGATCTCGGCACCGGTATTCGTACTGCACTGCTCCAGATCGTTGCCGAGGAGCTGGATGTCGCGCTGGAACAGGTCAGCCTGATGCTTGGCGATACCGACAGCGTCCCGGATCAAGGGCCGACCATCGCCAGCGCCACGCTTCAGATTGCGGCGATCCCGCTGCGCAACGCCGCTGCCGAGGCGCGCCGCTTTCTGCTGCAACAGGCTGCCGAGCGTCTGGATGTGACGGTCGAGTCCCTGCATATAGACGGTGCAAAAATCTCGGCCCAGGATGGCCGCACGCTGAGCTTTGCCCAAATCGTGGCCGGTGAGCGCGTTGAACTGGGTATTTCCGGCACTGCGCCGTTGAAAAAGGTCGAGGACTACCGACGGGTCGGCCAGGGAGCCGCGCGGGTGGATATTCCCGCCAAGGCCACGGGTGGGCTGACCTACGTGCATGACATGCGCTTGCCGAACATGCTTCATGGTCGGGTGATTCGCCCACCCTATGCGGGGCTGGACAGCGGTGATTTTGTCGCAAACACCCTGCTGGAAGTGGACGAATCGTCCATTGCCCATGTTCCCGGCGTTGTTCGAGTGGTGGTGATACGTGATTTTGTCGGCGTGGTCGCGTTGCGCGAGGAGCAGGCCGCCAAGGCCGCGCAGTTGCTGAAAATCACCTGGAAAGACTGGAATGACAAGCTGCCGGACTTGAGCGATGTCACCCAGGCCATCCTCGACAATCCCTGTGTAAAGCGTGTGCTGCTGGACAAAGGCGATGTCGAACGCGCACTTGCCCAGGCCAGCCAACGTATGCCGCGTCGCTATGTATGGCCTTATCAGATGCATGCTTCCATTGGCCCATCCTGCGCGCTGGCGGACTGTAAACCGGAAAAAGTGAGGGTCTGGTCCGGCACGCAGAACCCCCATCTGTTGCGCGCCGATCTGGCCTGGTTGCTGGAATATCCCCAGGAACGCATCGACGTTATCCGCATGGAAGCGTCCGGTTGTTATGGCCGCAACTGCGCAGATGATGTGTGCGCGGACGCTGTGCTGCTGTCTCGCGCTGTGGGTTTTCCGGTCCGTGTGCAACTGACGCGAGAGCAGGAACACGTCTGGGAACCCAAAGGCGCGGCGCAACTGATGGACGTCGATGGAGGGCTGAATGCGACAGGCGAGGTGGCCGGTTATGACTTCCAGACCAGCTACCCCTCCAACGGCGCGCCGACACTGGCGTTGCTGCTGACCGGGCGCGTCGACCCGGCGGCCGCGATGTTCGAGATGGGTGATCGCACCTCAGTTGCGCCTTACGATTTTGATCACATGCGCGTGACCATCAACGACATGGCGCCCATGGTCCGTGCGTCCTGGATGCGTGGCGTGTCGGCGCTGCCCAATACCTTTGCTCATGAATCCTACATCGATGAACTGGCGTTCGCGGCGGGCGTCGATCCCATCGAATATCGCCTGCGTTACCTCAAGGACCCGCGCGGCTCCGAGCTGGTCAAGGCTACCGCAGCGCGCGCCCGGTGGACGCCTCGTACCGAACCGATGCAAACCCCCGCGCAGGACAATCTGCTGCGCGGACGCGGCTTTGCCTACGCCCGTTACGTTCACAGCAAGTTCCCCGGCTCCGGTGCGGCGTGGGCGGCGTGGGTCGCGGACGTAGCCGTGGACAGAGTGAGCGGCGAGGTATCGGTAACCCGAGTGGTGGTTGGGCACGATGCCGGCATGATGATCAATCCGCCAGGGGTTCGGCATCAGATTCACGGCAACGTCATTCAATCCACCAGCCGCGTGCTCAAGGAGCAAGTGACGTTCGAAGCGTCCACGGTCGCCAGCAAGGAGTGGGGCGGCTATCCCATCCTGGCCTTCCCCCAAGTGCCGGACGTCGACGTGTTGATGATGCCCCGTCAGACCGAACCTCCTCTGGGGGCGGGCGAGTCGGCAGCCATTCCCAGTGCGGCGGCGATCGCCAATGCAGTCTTTGATGCCACAGGAATCCGCTTTCGCGAGCTGCCGATTACCGCCGAGCGGGTACTGGCTGCGCTCAAGGGGGCAAGCGACGTTGGCGAATGTCCTGCGCCTGCCGCTTCAAAAGCCAAAGGTTCGGGATGGTTGTTCAGCTCGGTTCTGCTGGCGTTCGGCACTGTTCTTGGGGTGTTCGCCAGTGCGCTGCCCTGGCGGGGGGAGATTGCCCCGATTGCGCCGCCCGCTGCGGACACCTGGTCGGCGACGACCCTTGAGCGCGGTCGATTGCTGGCGGCCGTGGGTGATTGCGCGGTCTGTCACACAGCGCCGGGCAGGGCGAGCCATGCAGGCGGGAGAGCGTTGCAGACGCCATTTGGCACGTTGTACAGCAGCAACATTACGCCGGACCTGGAAACCGGCATCGGCAATTGGTCATATCCGGCGTTCGAGCGGGCCATGCGTGAGGGGATCAGTCGCGATGGGAGGCATCTGTATCCGGCATTTCCCTACACCGCTTTTCGCACTATCACCGATGCGGACATGCAAGCGCTGTACGCCTGGCTGATGGTCCAGCCCCCCGTCAACCAATCTGCCCACGCCAACGCGCTGCGTTTCCCCTGGAGCCTTCGCCCCTTGCTGGCTGGCTGGAATGCTGTGTTTTTACGCAAGGGCGAGTTTGAAGTGCAGCCTGACCGAAGCCCGCAGTGGAATCGGGGCGCCTATCTGGTCAACGGGCCCGGACACTGCGCAGCTTGCCACTCGCCCCGAAACGCCCTGGGGGCGGTGAAGGAGGGGAAGTGGTTTCTCACCGGCGGCACCGTCGATGGCTGGCAGGCACCGGCGCTTAATGGTTCGTCCAAAGCCCCGACCCCCTGGACCGAGGAGCAATTGTTCACCTACCTGGGCACCGGCTATTGCGATGCCCATGGCGTGGCGGCCGGACCGATGGGGCCAGTGGTGACGCAGTTGGCAAAACTGCCCGCCGCCGACCTTCGCGCCATGGCTGTTTATCTGGTCTCACTGGACGGGCCGGAGCCGAAACGGACCGGGCAAGGCACTGCGTCAACGGCCATGCCGACTGACGATGTCGCAGCATTAAATCGCGGCAAGCGCATTTTCGAGGGCAGCTGTCGGGCCTGTCACGCCGATGGAGAAGGGCCAACGTTGTTTGGCGTCAATCTGTCACTGGCGCGCAACACCAGCCTTCACAGTACTCAACCTGACAACCTGCTCCAGGTCATCGTGCATGGCATCCCGACCCCGGCGACGCCGGAACTGGGCTATATGCCGGGATTCAAGGACAGTCTTTCCAACACGCAACTCATGGAGCTGACCGCGTACCTGCGCAATCGCTTTGCTCCGGACCAGCCTCCGTGGTCGGGCTTGCGGGAGAAAGTGGCCCAGATACAGGCCAGCGCAGGCCCTCATTGAACAGGGCCTGTTTCCCGCTCTTCAGAGGATGCGATACAGCAATCGTTCGGCACGCACCCGGCTCACGCGCCGCAGGAATGTTCTGACGGCGACGGGGTATTCGCTGAGCGTGTCCAGTTCGTCGTACTGGCCGACTCGCTGGGTGTTGCGCATCAAACTGTCGATTTCCGCGTCACGTGCGCCGGTCCACTGGCCTTTGGGATCATCAATCAGCAGGCCGTTTTCCAGATCCAGATTGAATGCCCGAGGATTCAGGTTATTGCCGGTCAGCAAGGTGTAGCGCTCATCGACCCACAGGCCCTTGAGGTGGAACGTGTTATCGCCTTCCTTCCACAGGTGCAGGTTCAACTGATGACGGGCGATGGAGCCTTTATGCTTCTGGGCAAAACGCCGCAAGCTGATTTCGTAAAGGTAGGGAAGCGCGGAGATGACCTTGAACGGTTCATCAGGCGGGATGAAGAAGTCGTTCGCCTTTTTATCGCCAATGATGATGTCGACTTTCACGCCTCGCTTGAGGGCGCGGTTGATTTCCCGCGTCACTGCCAGCGGCACGTTGAAGTAGGGCGTACAAATGGTCAGTTGGTGTTGGCTCGAAGCGATCAATTCGAGAATCGTGCGATTGAGCGGGTTGCGCGGACCGACGCCCAGCAAGGGGATCACCCTCAGCTCGCCGTTTTCTTCGACGCCTTCTGAGGTGTCATAGACCGCGCGCTTGAGGTGGTTGCGAAAGGCCCGGATTTCGCTGCGCAGGCTGCGGGAGGTCGGCGGCGAAGGGAGGTCCAGGCGATGCACCGCGCCGGATGGCAGCACGTCACGCTGGACCATGGCCTGGAAAGCGTCGGCCAACGGTTTGCTGTCCACGACGTGGTAGCGATCCAGACGGTATTTGTCGAGCTTGTGCAGGTAAACGTTGTTGATGCTGGCGCCGCTGTAGATCACCGCGTCGTCGATCACGCTGCCTTTCAAATGCAGCACGCCAAACAATTCGCGGGTCTGCACCGGCACGCCGTAGATCGGGACTTCCTCGTCATACTCCAGATTCTGCGCCTGATACCAGGTGGAATTGCCCGGCTGGCGCCCGGCCCCAATCAGGCCACGCTGCGCCCGAAACCAGTCCACCAGCACGACCACGTCCAGCTCGGGCCTGGCAGCCTTGGCGGCATACAGCGCATCGAGGATTTCCTGTCCGGCTTCATCCTGCTGCACATATAAGGCAATGATGTAGATGCGCCGAGTCGCCGAAGCGATTTTTTCCAGCAGGCAGCGACGGTAATCGGCGGCAGTGGGCAAAATCGTGATTGCATCGCCAGCCAAGGCAAAACCGCGCAGCGCTGCAAGGGTAGAGCGTCGGAAGTTGGACCGCATAAGCCTCTCGAAGGGTTAACCAACAGCGCACGAGCTTACACCAGAGTCGAGGTCAGGTCGTGGGTGCTTCGCACGGTATCTGGCGGCGGCGTAGCGTCCGAGAAAATATCCAGGTATTAGCCGACATGTCGCACCCGGCGTTGACATTTTTTTCACATTTATTGCGTTAAACGATAAACATTCGCAGTAACAACTGATAGCATTTCGCATCCATTCGGTATCGGTCATTCCAGGGTAGGACACTTCCGATGTCACTTAACCCTCTTCGCCAGGAAATGCTATGCACGCCACCACCTCCCGCCAGGTTCCCTACCGCCTGACCCTGCTTGCCTTGTGTTGTTCCTTGAGCTTGCCCGTACTCGCTGCGACCGAAAGTGCCGGCACTGTTGTTCTGGGCGAGACCGATATCAACGCGCAGAAAACCAGCGAGCATGCATTGCCGCCGGTTTACAGTGGCGGGCAGGTGGCGCGGGGCGGGCAGCTGGGCGTACTGGGCAATTCGGACACGCTGGACGTGCCCTTCAGCATGACCAGCTACACCGACCAGCTGATTGAAGACCAGCAGGCGGAGGATATTGGTGACGTGCTGCTCAATGACTCTTCTGTACGCCAGTCATTCGGTTACGCCAACGCCTCGCAAGTGTTCGTGATTCGTGGGTTGCCCCTCAATACCGATGACATTTCCTACAACGGCCTGTACGGCGTATTGCCACGGCAGATCATTTCCACCGACGCCCTTGAACGCGTCGAAGTGTTCAAGGGGCCAAACGCGTTCATCAATGGTGTCACGCCAACGGGCTCCGGTATTGGTGGCGGTATCAACCTGCAACCCAAGCGCGCGCAGGACGTGCCGACCCGCCGTTTCACCACCGACATCAGCAGCGACGGTCGCGTAGGTGAGCATCTGGACCTGGGTCAGCGTTTCGGTGAAGGCAATCGCTTCGGTGCGCGCCTGAACCTGGCCCAGCGCGAAGGCGAGACCGGCATCGAAGATGAGCAGCACCGCAGCAAGCTCTTTGCTCTCGGGCTGGATTATCAGGGCGACAACTTCCGTCTTTCCGGTGATTTCGCCTACCAGAAACAGCGGATCAATCAGAGTCGCAATACCGTTCTGGTGGGCTCGGGCGTGACTCACATTCCCCATGCCCCGGATGCTGACACCAATTACGCGCCGGACTGGACCGCCACCGAAACCGAAGACACCTTCGGCATGCTGCGCGGTGAGTACGACCTCAACGACAGCTGGACGGTCTACCTGGCCGGCGGCGCCAAACACACCCGTGAAGTGGGCACCTACGGTTCACCGACTCTGACCGATAATCTGGGTAACGTCTCGGTTGGCAGTTCGTTCATCCCCCATGACGAAGACAACACCAGCGCCATGGCCGGTATTAACGGCAAGCTGCAAACCGGCCCGGTCAGCCACAAGCTGAACCTGGGGGTCGCCGGTATCTGGGCCGAGCAGCGCAATGCCTATGATTTTGGCGGCGGCTACACCAGCAATCTGTACAACCCGGTGTCAGCACCACAGCCTGCCAGCGGTGCGCTGGTTGGTGGCGATCTCAATGACCCAGGCATCACCGGCAAGACTCGCACCCGCAGTATTGCGATCTCCGACACCTTGGGTTTTCTGGATGACCGCGTGCTGCTGACCGCAGGCTTGCGCCGTCAGGCGATGCTGGTCGAGGGTTATACCTATGGCGCCAGTTCACGTAATGCCTATTACAACGAATCCATTACCACGCCGATTTACGGCATTGTGGTTAAACCATGGCGCTACGTTTCGTTCTACGCCAACCGCATTGAAGGCCTGGCTCAAGGACCGACTGCGCCGAGCACCGCGACCTTGACCAACCGCGGCGAAATCTTCCCGCCGGCGCGTTCCAAGCAGATCGAAGCCGGCGTCAAGCTGGACATGGACACCTACGGTGCCAGCCTTGGCGTCTACCGTATCGAACAGCCGGCCGATGGCTACACGGTGGGCAACACTTATGTGCGCGAAGGCAAGCAAACCAACCGGGGCGTGGAGTTGAACGTCTTCGGCGAGCCGGTCTCCGGCCTGCGGTTGTTGGCGGGTGTGACCGTCATGGACACTGAGCTCAAGGACACCCTCAACGGTGCCAATGACGGGAACAACGCCATTGGCGTGCCGACCTTCCAGTTCAACGCCAGTGCCGATTGGGACGTACCCGGTATTGAAGGTGCGGCGCTCAATGCGCGCATGCTGCGCACTGGCGGCCAGTATGTGGATGCTGCCAACACCTTGAGCATCCCGACCTGGAATCGTTTCGATCTGGGCGCCCGCTACAAATTCAACGTGGCGCAGAAGGACATAACCTTGCGTGCCAATGTCGAGAATGTCGCCAACAAGGATTATTGGGCGTCCACCAACGGCGGCTACCTGACTCAGGGCGAGCCGCGTACCGTTAAGTTCTCCGGCACGATTGATTTCTGATTCCCGTCGAGCGGCGCTGCAGGTGCAGCGCCGAAGCTGGAGCGGGCAATCGTTCTGCGACAGCCCTTCAATACCCATACCGCTTCAAAATCGCGTCCATGCTTTCCTTGGCCGGTCTGCCATAGAACTTCAGCAACTGCGCCGCGCGATTGGTAAAGAAGCCATCGGCGCCATCCTCGCTGATCTTTCTGAAGTCCTCGTCGTCATCCACCGTATAGGGATGCACTACCAGCCCTTTGTCATGGGCCATTTTGTTCATCCAGGGTTTGACCAGATCCATGTAGCTCTGATCACCACCTCGGGTCAGCTTCGCGGATGGGCCGGTGCCGATAGCGCCATGTGCCTTGGCCCAATCCATCCAGGCGGCGAATTCCGCTTCCGATTTGACTTCCTGGGCCCCGTAATAGCTGGCCTTGTCCTTGAACCCCGAATCCTTGAACACCACGCTGGATTTGGGTTCGATCGATCCTTCTCCGACCCACAACAACAGCACCTTGGGTACCTGCGGCATTTCTTGTTGCAGCAGTTCCAGGCTCGGCTTCTCGAACGTTTGCAACACCACCCGACCTGGCATGTGTGCTACGTTCACATAACCTGGGTCGGCGGCCGGTCGAGAGGTCAGCCAGCCGCGTTTATCCAGCGCCTTTTTAAGGTCGGCCTCAATACCAGGAAATTGCGCGGGCACTTTCGTCTCAATGTAAAGGCCTGGCTTGTTGTTGCCGGCTTCGGCGATGTCGATCACTTCATCCAGCGTGAGGATTTGCAGGCCTGCGTAGCTGCTGCGGGCGCGATCGGGATAAGCCTTGTTGAACCAGGAACCGGCATCCAGTTGCTTGAGTTCGGCGAGGGTAAAGGTGCTGATCGGGTCTTTGGCGCGTTTGGGGAAGACGTCGGCGACATTGGTGGTGCGCTCCAGCGTGTCGTCATGCAGGGCGATCAAGACCCCGTCTTTGGTGCGCTGGATGTCCATTTCCAGATAGTCCGCCCCCAGTTCACGGGCCACGGTATAGGCCGGGATGGTTTCTTCCGGGGCGTCAAACGAAGCACCGCGGTGGGCGATGACCGCGGGCCAGGGCAGTCCGATGCTGGCACTCAAGGCCTTGCCTGGCGCATCAGCCGAGACTGCGAGGTTTGACGACAGCATCAGGCTTGTGAACAGCGTCGCAGCCAGCAGACTGGCAATCGGCGTTTTACGAAACAGGTTGTTCGACATTCCTTTCAACATGGGTTTCTCATTCCTTCTGATTGTCATGAATGGCTGTCTTGATCCGCCGCAAAGCTTTAACAGCATCAGGCAGGGCCAGCAAGGCAGCTGTCGTTTCCGGACCGTTAATGTCGCACTCAAATGCATGGGTGATGCAAGGTTTGTGGTTCAATCCCATGCATTTGGGCACTATGTCGTTGGTCATCAGCTTGCACGGCAAATGAGTCGGCTCTGTGAACACCAGAATTCTCCAGGCAGCCTTTTTATGGAAACAAACACATACGCAGCGTTAGTGGGTTTCGTCGATATGCTTATGGACGCCATTTGCGTAGTCGATTCACAAGGACGTTATGTTTACGTCAGTGCCGCGTGCGAGCGAATGTTCGGCTATACGCCTGCTGAACTGATAGGCCAGCAAATGCTTGAACTGGTGCATCCCGATGACCGGGAAGGCACATTGGCTGCGGCCCGGGAGATCATGGCGGGCCAGCCCAAGTTGCACTTCGAGAATCGATATATCCACAAAAACGGGCATGTGGTTCACGTCATGTGGTCGGCGCGCTGGTCCGAAGTCGATCGTCTGCGGATCGCCGTCGCCCGGGATATCACTGAACTCAAGCGATCTGAAGCGTTGCGCCTGGCCCTGTTCGCTATTTCCGAAGCAGCTCATAAAGCAGTCGATCTGGTCGGACTCTTTCGGCAGATGCACGAGATCATCGGCACGTTGCTGCCCGCGCAGAATTTTTCCGTGGCGTTGTTCGATCCGCAACGTGAGCAGTTGAACTTCCCCTATCACGCTGATGAACAGGACCCACTGCGACAAAGTCCGGTGGCGCTGACGCTGGCTCTGGAAATCGCGGAAACGGGCACGGCTGTCCTGTTCTGCGGCAGCAAGAAAGCATCATTGTCCCAATCCCTGATCGGCCTGATCGACGACACCTCTGCGTGCTGGCTCGGTGTGCCGCTCAATGCGCAAAGTGGCACCATCGGCGCCTTGATGATTAAAGGCCATTGCGGTGATGGGCATTACAACGAGCAGGATCAGGAGCTGTTGCAGTTCATCGCCAATCAGGCCACCGCCGCCATTGAGCGTCAGCGGATGCATGAACGCTTGCAGCATATGGCGCAATTCGATGCCTTGACCCATTTGCCCAACCGGATGTTGTTACACGAGCGCCTGCTTGGGTCGCTCGAATTTGCTCGCCTCAGCGAAGGACGACTGGCGGTGTTGTACCTGGATCTGGATAAATTCAAGGTGGTCAATGACACGTTTGGACATGCCGTAGGCGACCAATTGTTGCAGGAAGTCGCCCGGCGCCTGACGCAATGCGTGCGCGAGTCAGATACCGTGGCCCGGATTGGCGGTGACGAATTCATCGTCTTGCTCGATCGCATCAACAAAAACGACGACGCCCATATCGTGGCCAGCAAAATTCTCGCCACCCTCAATGAGCCAATAAGCCTCGGCGGGATCCATTGGACGATTATGCCCAGCATTGGCGTCGCCCACTTCCCGGAAGACGGCGCTGACCCGGCGCAGCTATTCAAATATGCCGATGAGGCGATGTATCAGGCCAAGAAAAATGGCGGGAACAGGTTTCAGGGTTGAGCCCGATGTTCCCGGCTGAACCGCTTGTTTGAGCGCCCCTGGGAAACGAATCAGACGCTGCCACTGCCCAAGCACGCGCAGTCGCGCTAATGTCTTGGTCTTTGAGCGCATAGTTCTGGAGCCCTGCATGACAACGACGGTGCTGGTGTTGGTCGAGAGTGTTAACGAGTATTTGCCGATCCTGGAGGAGAGCGGCTTTCGGCTGATCCTCGCGCCAACCCCGGCGATGCGCGCTGAAGCGATTGCCACCCGAGGCGCTGAGATTACGGCGGTGCTGACTCGCGGTCCGCTGGGGTTTGAGGCCCACGAGATGGACGCGCTGCCGGGCTTGAAGATCATCTGTGTAATCGGCGCAGGCTATGAGCGCGTCGACCTTCCCGCAGCCGAAAACAGGGGCATCGTTGTGACCAACGGCGCCGGTGTGAACGCTCCCACGGTGGCCGATCATGCCATGTCGTTGCTGCTGTCCATCGTGCGCGACATTCCCCAGGCTGACGCGTCGGTACGTCGCGGTGAGTGGCGCAAGCTGACCCGGCCGTCGTTGGCGGGCAAACGCCTGGGGATTTTGGGGCTGGGCGCGGTCGGCATGGCTATCGCCCGGCGGGCGGCGGGTTTCGATATGTCAATCAACTACCACAGCCGCACGCCGCGCCAGGATCTGGACTATCGCTATTGTGCGACGCCCCTTGAATTGGCGAGCGCATCGGATTTCCTGGTAATCGCCACGCCGGGCGGAGCGGGCACTCGGCATCTGATCGATGGCGCAGCCCTTGATGCGCTGGGGTCTGAAGGCTTTATCGTCAACATCGCCCGGGCCAGCGTTGTCGATACCCAGGCACTGATTCAGGCGTTGCAACAGCAGCGTATCGCCGGCGCAGCGCTGGACGTCTTCGACGACGAACCCCAGGTTCCCGATGTTCTCAAGGGCTTGAATAACGTCATCCTCTCGCCCCACGTGGCGGGCCTGTCCCCTGACGCTTCCCGGGATACCGTACAACGGGTGGCCGATAACTTGCTGGCGTTCTTTGCAGGCAAGCCCGTGCTGACACCGGTGCACAGCTAAGCGGCGGCAGACGCCAACCCTTGATGTGCTAATCCGGCAAGCGAATCCGTTGTGTCAATTCCTTCACCCCTTGTGTCGAGCACAAAGCCCTCACGACGTAAGTCACCAAGGTGCAACGAACACGCAGTTTGGCTCGGTAAATCCCGAGTCATCTGGCGCACTTCCAGCATGCAATGCTTCTGTAAATGCCAGGGCAGGGCTATTGTCCTGTACATACCGGTGCGATGAGTCGAGGAAGTTACATGCTGAGTCGTCTATTGGGTCGAGTCTTGCGCGGGCGTAGCGCAACCGAGAACAAACTGATCTGGAATCAGAAGGCCGTCGCGTTTGCGCCGGTCAACATTGATTTGCGCAGCCCGGCGTTCGCGTCGATGCAGCGCATTCCGGCGTCCCACGTGGGCTCGGCGGCGGGCGGTAATCTGTCTCCTGCTCTGGAGTGGACAGGCTTGCCGCCGGGCACCCAGGAATTGGCGTTGATTATTGAAGATGGGGACGCTGCCCTGCCGTTTGCCTTCGTGCACGCCATCGCTGTGGGCATCGCCCCGCAACTGACGGGTTTGCCGGTGGGCGCCTTGAGCAGCGCATCCCGTGGCCTGGTGATGTTAGGCCGTAACAGTTTTGGTAATACGGCATATTCAGGGCCGAGCCCGCTGCCCGGTCATGGCCCGCACCGCTACAGTTTTCAGTTACTGGCACTGGATCGGGTCTTGTACTTCGAAAGCCCGCCCAACCGTAATCAACTGCTCAAGGCGATGGCGGGGGCGGTCATCGGCAGAGGGCGGCTGGATGGCGTTCATGAGCGTCCTTGAGCTGTTTCACACACGCACACCTAGCGGCTGCCGCCCTATGGGACGCCGCACAGAAGCCAGATTCAGGGCATCATTGGCGGCATATAGCTCAACGTCGTGCCCAGCGCCCATAACAGGAAGAGCACCAGCGGCGTATGCACCAGCAGTTGCACGAACGAGAAGCCGATCAGGTCCCGGGCCTTGAGTCCCAGCACGCCCAGCAATGGCAGCATGTAGAACGGATTGATCAGATTCGGCAGCGCTTCGGCGGCGTTGTAGATTTGTACCGCCCAACCCAGGTGATACTTGAGTTCATTGGCAACCTGCATCACATAAGGCGCTTCGATGATCCACTTGCCGCCACCTGACGGAATGAAAAAGCCCAGCACTGCGGAATACACGCCCATCAGCAGCGCGTAAGTGTCGTGGGAAGCGATGCTGGTGAAGAAGGTCGAAATGTGATGCGCCAGGGTTTGTGCATCAGCGCCCTTGACGGTAGTCATCAGCGCCGCGATGGAGCCGTACAGCGGAAATTGAATCAGGACCCCCGTGGTCGTCGGCACGGCGCGGGTGACGGCGTCCAGGAAACTGCGCGGCCGCCAGTGCAGCAGCGCCCCGGCCATGATGAACAGGAAGTTGTAAGTGTTCAGGCCAGAGATTGCCGTGATGGCCGGTTTGGTCGAGAACTCGTTGAACAGCCAGCCGGACGCCAGCAAGACCATCAGGATAATCAACAGTGGGCTGTATTCGAGCCATTCGCCGGGCCGGGTGCGCGGTGGTAAGGCGGGCAGGCTGAAGGCCGGGTCGACGCCGCAGGCCTTGGCATCCTTGGCGCTGTTCGGGCCGGGTGCAGTGGCATACGCGACTACCAACGAGACGATCACCAATACCGCCAGCATCACGCCGGACTGCCAGAGGAAGATGGTTTCGGTAAACGGGATCACCCCCGTGATCGCCAGGATCGAGGGCGGCAGGCTACCGGGGTTGGCTTGCAGCTGGGCCGCCGAGGAAGAAAGCCCCAGCGCCCAGACCGCGCCCAGCCCCAGATAGGCCGCAGCACCTGCGGCACGATAATCCATGCGCAGGTCGGTACGTCGAGCGAGGGCGCGAACCAGCAGGCCGCCGAAAACCAGCGACAAGCCCCAGTTCAGCAACGACGCGACCATGGAAATCAACGCCACCCACGCAACCGCCGAGCGGCCGTTTTTCGGAATGCGTGCCAGACGGTCGATCAACTTGACGGCGGGGGGCGAGCTGGCCACCACGTAACCACCGATGACGACGAAGGCCATCTGCATGGTGAACGGGATCAGACTCCAGAAACCATCGCCGAACGCCTTGGCAGCCTCGGCCGGTCGGGCACCCATGGACAGGGTTGCGACGGTGACAATCACCACCGCCAGTGCGGCGAATACCCATGAATCGGGGAACCAGCGCTCGGCCCATTTAGCGCAACGCAGGGCAAAGCGGGCAGAGCGGCTTTCTTCGATGTCGACGGCCACGGGGTTTACCTCTTGGATTTATTTTTAGGGGGTGAAACCAAAACCCGTAGGAGCGAGCTTGCTCGCGATGCGTTATATCCGCCGACAAATGTGTGGGCTGACATATCGCTATCGCGAGCAAGCTCGCTCCTACAGGTCAAAACTAATATTGCGGTCGCTTAA
>DASVUK010000063.1:0-76509 GCA_036387095.1 Pseudomonas sp. | reverse complement strand
GTTCGAGTCCCCTAGGGGACGCCATTGCGGGAATAGCTCAGTTGGTAGAGCACGACCTTGCCAAGGTCGGGGTCGCGAGTTCGAGTCTCGTTTCCCGCTCCATATTTACGAAAACGCCGCTCAATAGAGCGGCGTTTTTGTTTGTGCGTTTTTTGGGGTACAGCCAACGTGTGAGCGAGGCGATCGTCCTGCGCAAGCAGGAATATCGCTTCACCCACACCTTTGGCTAAACCCTGTTCGCTTCAATCAAGGTCAATGCTTACATCCCGCATCAGCAACCCAAAGCGCAAGTCCACTGCTTCCGGGATCGGTATGTACACCGTATGCCCGTCACCCGGCGCGACGCCAATCGCTTGGCCCTCAACATTCTCCAGGTACTCCAGATCGAAGTGGAAGTTGCCGCCAGGTGTCATCAGTTCCAGATTGTCATCCAGATTGAAGCGATTCTTGACCTTCACTTGCGCCAGACCATTGCGCCGCTCACCGGTCAGTTCACCGACGAACTGTTGCCGCTGCGAGACCGAGCTGCCGTTCTGGTAGTTCTGATATTCATCATGTACATGCCGACGCAGAAAACCTTCGGTATAGCCGCGCTGGGCCAGAGACTCCAGATCCGTCATCAGGCTGCGATCAAATTCGCGACCGGCCACGGCGTCGTCGATGGCGCGGCGGTAGACCTGGGTGGTGCGGGCGCAATAGAAGTGGGACTTGGTGCGGCCTTCTATCTTCAGCGAATGCACGCCCATCTGTGTCAGGCGCTGGACATGCTGCACGGCCCGCAGATCCTTGGAGTTCATGATGTAGGTGCCGTGTTCGTCCTCGAAAGCGGGCATCAGCTCGCCAGGTCGATTGGCTTCCTGGAGCAGGAACACCTGATGGGTTGGTGTGCCTTCGCCCAGGGTCGGTTGTGGCTGGAACGTCTGCACGATGTCACCGAGCTGATTTTCAGTCCCCGGCTGCGCGGAATATTTCCAGCGGCAGGCGTTGGTGCAACTGCCTTGATTGGCGTCGCGCTTGTTGATGTAGCCCGACAGCAGGCAGCGCCCTGAATAAGCCATGCACAACGCGCCATGGACGAACACTTCCAGCTCCATGGCAGGGACTTGCTCACGGATTTCGGCGATTTCTTCCAGGGAGAGTTCGCGGGACAGAATGATCCGGCTCACACCCTGCTGCTGCCAGAACTCGACACTGGCCCAGTTCACGGTATTGGCCTGCACCGACAAATGGATCGGCATCTGCGGGAAGTGGCGGCGGACCAGCATGATCAGGCCCGGATCGGACATGATCAGCGCGTCCGGCCCCATGGCAATCACCGGCTCCAGATCTTTGAGGAAGGTTTTGAGCTTGGCGTTGTGAGGCGCGATGTTCACCACCACGTAGAAACGCTTGCCCTGGGCGTGGGCTTCGGTGATGCCAAGCGCGAGATTGGCATGATCGAACTCGTTGTTACGTACGCGCAGGCTGTAGCGCGGTTGGCCGGCGTAAACCGCATCGGCACCATACGCGAAGGCGTAGCGCATATTTTTCAAGGTGCCAGCGGGGGCGAGCAGTTCAGGTGTAAAGAGGGGCATGAGAAGGGCCGGTCGCAAAACCGCTGAGAGTAATCGGCTGGTGTGCCGGGTTTATTGATCCAGGTCTATGGGCAGCGAGCAGCCCATTGCGATGGGGCGAGCGGCCCTGTCATTGCGCCACGCGATACCGATGGAAAAATGCACTTATATATAGCTGCGTACTCAGGACTTGCACCAAGCCGAGGCGGTTGAGTCGCCCGTATCAGCAATCGTGTTCCCCATATCGTGCTGCTCCAACCCTGCGGTGCGTCATCACCAACGCTCTGTCAGCGGGCTGGCGACCTTGTCTCGACATAATGAAACATGGGCTGGCACAGATGCTGCTTATGATTGTTCAGGCCCGCCGCATACGCAGTCGAGTGGGCAGCCCCGTCGGTCAACGAAGATCGAGCAGCCAGCAGGCCGTGGGCAATAAGGTGGATCAGGCACAGTGGCCGGATTGACACCACAAATGAACAGGCAAAGGCGCCTGAAACCGTAAGGTTTCAGGCGTTTTTTTTTGCTTTTTTATCCGTGATTGGCTTTGGCTGGGTGCTAACTATGAACTCCAATATTGCTCCATCAGGCGTGCTGCAAACCTTGATCGTGATCGGCAACGGCATGGTCGGACATCACTGTGTCGAACAGTTGATCGCCGGCGGCGCCCTGAGTCAGTACCAATTACATGTTTTCGGCGAAGAGCAGATGCGGGCCTATGACCGCGTGCATTTGTCTGAATATTTCTCCGGTCGTGATGCCGAATCCCTGGCGCTGTCTGATGCCGCGCTGTACCAGACGCCGGGCGTGACGCTGCATCTGGGTACCCAAGTGCTGGAGATCGACCGCGAAGGCCAGAACATCATCACTGCAACCGGCAGCGTGCATTACGACAAGCTGGTGCTGGCCACCGGGTCCTATCCTTTCGTGCCGCCGATTGAGGGCGCCGCTGGGGATTCGCGTCTGGTCTATCGCACCCTCCAAGACCTGGATGCCATCCGCGCCGCCGCCACCAACGCCATTCGCGGCGTGGTGGTCGGCGGTGGTTTGCTTGGCCTGGAAGCTGCCAACGCGCTGAAAAGCCTTGGCCTTGAGGCCCATGTGGTGGAGTTCGCGCCGCGTTTGATGCCCGTGCAACTCGACGAGCAAGGCGGTATCGCGCTCAAGGACCGGATCGAGCAACTGGGTGTCGGCGTGCATTTGTCTCGTGGCACTCAGTCAATCACGGCGGGCGAGGAATACCGCTACCGGATGAATTTCGGCAACGATGAATTCCTTGAAACCGACCTGATCGTGTTCTCAGCCGGTATTCGCGCCCAAGATGCATTGGCGCGTCAGTCCGGTCTGGATATCGGTCCCCGAGGTGGCGTGGTGATCGATAGCCAATGCCAGAGCAGCGACCCGCATATCTATGCCATTGGTGAGTGCGCGGCATGGAATGGCAGTATCTTCGGCTTGGTGGCGCCGGGTTATCAAATGGCGCGCGGTGTTGCCGCGCTGCTGTGTGGTTCGGACGGCGAACCGTTCATGGGTGCCGACATGTCCACCAAACTCAAGCTGTTGGGCGTTGATGTCGGCTCCATTGGCGATGCCCACGGCCATACGCCGGGTTCACGCAGCTATCAGTTCATTGACCAGGCCACCGCCAGCTATCGTCGATTGGTGGTCGATGCCAGCGGCAAGCACGTCATTGGCGCGGTGCTGGTGGGCGATAACAGCTACTACGACACCTTGCTGCAATACATGCAGAACAACATCGCGCTGCCCAAGGAACCGGCAAGCCTGATCCTGCCTTCTTCCGAAGGCGCGCCGACGCTCGGGCCTGCGGCACTTCCCGAAACCGCGACCATTTGCTCCTGCCACAACGTGACCAAAGGCGCGATCTGCTCGGCCATCGACGGCGGTTGCACCGATCTGGGTGTGCTCAAGTCGCAAACCAAGGCCTGCACCGGCTGCGGCGGTTGCGCGGCCTTGCTCAAAACCGTGTTTGAACACGAGTTGATCGCCCGTGGCGTCAGCGTCGATAAAAGCCTGTGCGAACACTTTGCCTACACCCGACAGGAGCTTTATGCGCTGGTTCGAGTCGAGGGCGTGCAGACCTTCGAGGAACTGCTGGCCAAGCACGGCCGCGGACATATCGGTTGTGATATCTGCAAGCCAGCGGTGGGCTCGATTCTCGCTTCCTGCTGGAACCAGCCGATCATGGACGCTTCCCTGGTGCCGTTGCAGGACACCAACGATACGTTTATGGCCAACATGCAGAAAAACGGCACATATTCCGTCGTGCCGCGTATTGCCGGAGGCGAGATCACGGCCGACAAACTGATCGCCATCGGCGTGGTTGCGAAAAAATACGATCTGTACACCAAGATCACCGGCGGGCAGCGCATCGACCTGTTTGGCGCCCAGCTGCATGAGCTGCCGGATATCTGGGCGGAGTTGATCGCCGCCGGTTTCGAAACCGGCCATGCCTATGGCAAATCCACCCGCACAGTGAAGTCCTGCGTTGGCAGCACCTGGTGCCGTTATGGCGTGCAGGACAGCGTGAAAATGGCGCTGCTCATCGAGGATCGCTATAAAGGCCTGCGCTCGCCCCACAAACTCAAATTCGCGGTTTCCGGTTGCACTCGCGAGTGCGCCGAAGCCCAGAGCAAGGATGTGGGCGTGATTGCCACGGAGAAGGGCTGGAACCTCTACATCTCCGGCAACGGCGGCATGCGCCCGCGCCATGCGGAACTGTTCGCGACCGACCTGGACGACGAAACCCTGATCCGTTACATCGACCGTTTCCTGATGTTTTACATCCGCACCGCTGACAAGCTGCAACGCACTTCGGTCTGGCGCGAGAGCCTCGAAGGCGGGCTGGATTACCTCAAAGACGTGATCATCCACGACAGCCTGGGCTTGGGCGCCGAGCTGGAAGCGCAGATGCAACTGGTGGTGGATCGCTACGAGTGCGAGTGGGCCAATACCCTGGCCAGTCCCGAGAAACTCAAGCGTTTTCGCACATTCGTCAATGATGCGCGGCCTGATCCGGACATCCACTTCGTTGAAGAGAGGGGCCAGCGCCGCCCGGCACTTGCCACTGAACTCAAGCTGATCCCTGTAACCGAGGAGGTGCTCTGATGAGCCAGACAAATACCCAAACGTGGCGTCCGGTGTGCAGTGAGCATGATCTGGTGCGCAATTCCGGCGTGGTGGTCTGGCTCGACGGCGCTCAGGTCGCGCTGTTCTACGTGCCCGACGCCGAAGGCCCAACACTTTATGCGGTTGATAATTGCGACCCGCAATCGGGTGTCAACGTGATTGGCCGCGGGCTGATCGGCAACATCAAAGGTGAATTGGTCATTGCTTCGCCGCTGTATAAGCAGCATTTTCGGCTGCAAGACGGCAGCTGCCTGGAATACCCGGAGCAGCATCTGCGGACTTGGCCAGTGCGTTTGGACGGGCAGCAGGTGCAGATCGCCATCGGCTGAGTGGCCCACCGTGGGCGCTTGCTCGCGAAGGTGTTCTGCCAGGGAGCGGCAAATTCGCTGCCTCTGGAGCGCCTCTCAATCTAACGTCCTGATAATATTTTTTTGCATATAAACCTAGAATAAAAATGAATTTAGGGAATAACGCGGCAACTGTTATGGTTGCCCGCATTGCCCATTCCTGCCTGTAAAAGCGGGGCTTACCCTCGGCCACCGCATACGCGGACCCGGACTTCATTCCCATGATCCGGCTCTGCATGAGCCTGTGGAGAAACCTTTGCCCATCAAGCTCAATATTCGAAAGAAACGCACCGTGCTCGCCTTCGTTTTGGCCGCGACCACGGCCCTGG
This sequence comes from Pseudomonas sp., assembly GCA_036387095.1. Taxonomy (GTDB): domain Bacteria; phylum Pseudomonadota; class Gammaproteobacteria; order Pseudomonadales; family Pseudomonadaceae; genus Aquipseudomonas. Next base: position 71,136 of record DASVUK010000063.1, on the reverse strand, counting down.
CGGCCCAGGCCGACGACCTGATTGTCGGCGATCAAAGCTACAGCGCCCGCACCGTGATGGAAGCGGCGGGTGTGCTCAAGGATTTGCCCTACACCCTTGAGTGGAAGCAGTTCACCGCCGGTTCTCCGGTGGCCGAGGCGCTGAATGTTGGCAGCCTGGATGTCGGCCTGCTCGGCGACGCCCCTGCATTGTTCATGGGCGCCCTGGGTGCGCCGATCAAGGTGATCGGTGTGTCCCGGCAAAACCTGGACGGCGTGGCGATCGTCGTTGGCAAGGATTCTTCAATCAGGACTGTCGCCGATCTGGCAGGCAAAAAAGTCGCAATCTGGAAAGGCTCCTTCAGCCAGCAACTGATGCTGACCGCACTTGATCGGGCCGGTGTCGCCCGTGACGCCGTGGAATACCGTTACCTCAGCGCTCTGGATTCTTCCCATGCTCTGGATGGCGGCTCGGTGGACGCCATCGCCACTTGGGACCCTTACGTCACGCAGCAGGAACGCCAGGGCTCGCGCGTCATCGCTACCGCCAAAGGCCTGATTCCGGCGCAAAGCTTCATCGTTGCCAATGATCGGGCCATCAAAGACAAACGCGCGCAGATCGGCGACTTTTTGCAGCGTTTGCAGGCCGCCCGTGCCTGGTCGGTGAGCAGCGCGCAAAACACCGATACTTACGCCAACGCCTGGTCGGCGCTGACCAAGGCGGATGCCGAAGTTGCCCGACGCTGGTTCGAGCGTTCGCAGATCGTCGTGGTGCCGATTACGGCTCAGGTCATCGCCGAGGCGCAGCAGACCATCGACTTTTTCAACGGCGCGGGGCTGACGAAATCCTATCCGGCAGGCAATGTGTTCGACGACTCGTTCAATGCGGTGCTCAAGACTGAAGCTGCGGCTCAGGTATCACGTTGATCGATCCCGTGTTCACTGTATTCAGGAGGCCGGCGCCATGAGTTTTACCTCGCTGCATTGGGGGGCCTATCGCCCGCAGGTTGTGGACGGCAAGCTTGAGGCCCTGGTGCCCGTCGAATGGGATCGTGATCCGTCGCCAATGGGTGATTCGGTCGCGCAAGCGCTGACGTCACCGACCCGCGTCATGCGTCCTGCTGTTCGGCGCAGTTTTCTCGACGGCTCAAGGGTTAGCCCGGAACTGCGCGGCCAGGAACCCTTTGTCGAAGTCAGCTGGGAAGTGGCGCTGGATCTGGTGGCCAAGGAGCTGCAACGGGTCAAGACCGAACACGGCAACCAGGCGATTTTCGGCGGCAGTTATGGGTGGGGCAGCGCCGGGCGCTTTCATCATGCGCAAAGTCAGTTGCATCGATTCCTCAATGCCTTGGGCGGTTATGTTGCCAGCGTCGACAGCTACAGCCTGGGGGCGGGGCGCGTCCTGATGCCCCATATCGTCGGCAATATGGACGGGCTGCTGGCCGCCCACACCTCCTGGAAAAACCTCGCGACACACTGCGAACTGTTCGTCGCCTTTGGTGGCCTGCCCGCCAAAAACGCCCAGACCAGTCCCGGTGGTGCCAGCGACCACTTGCTCAGTGATGCACTGCGCGCCATGTCCGACGCTGGCGTGCAGTTCGTCAACGTCAGCCCGTTGCGTGACGACCTCAAGGGGCCGCAGCAGATTGAATGGTTGCCCGTTCGCCCCGGCAGCGACACGGCGCTAATGATGGCGCTGTCCTACGTGCTGATCAGTGAAGGCCTGCATGATGAAGCGTTTGTTCTGCGCTATACCGTCGGCTATGAGCGCTTTCGCGACTACCTGCTGGGCTTGGCTGATAACCAACCCAAAAGCCCGGAATGGGCCGAGGCCCTGACGGATATTCCCGCTGCGCAGATCACCGAACTGGCGCGGCGCATGGCCAGTAAGCGCACGATGATCAACATCGCGTATTCCTTGCAGCGCTCGGTCCATGGCGAGCAACCGTTCTGGATGACCGTGACTCTGGCCGCTTTGCTCGGCCAGATCGGTTTGCCAGGCGGTGGCTTCGGGCTGGGTTACGGGTGCATGAATAACACCGGTAGCGGTCGCAAGGCATTTTCCGGTCCGCGCTTTTCTCAAGGGGTGAACCCGGTCAAGGATTTCATCCCGGTGGCGCGGGTGGTAGACATGCTGCTCAACCCCGGTGCGGCATTCGACTACAACGGCCAGCAGCGAAATTACCCGGACATCCATCTGGTGTACTGGGCCGGTGGCAATATTTTTCATCACCATCAGGACCTCAACCGCCTGCTGCTCGCCTGGCAAAAGCCAGAGACCATCATCGTCCATGAACAATTCTGGACCGCCCAGGCCAAGTACGCCGACATCGTGCTGCCTGCGACCACTGCTCTTGAGCGCAATGACATCGGCAGCGCAGCGTCGGACCGCTTCATGATCGCCATGCAACAGGCCATCGAGCCGGTGGGGGAGTCGCGGGATGATTATCTGATGTTTGCCGAGCTGTCCCGACGTCTTGGTTTCGAGGAGCGCTTCACCGAAGGCCGGGATGTCGCAGGCTGGCTACGTTTCATCTACGAGCAATCTCGGGGCAGGGCGCAGGAATTCGGTGTTGAGCTGCCCGATTACGATCAGTTCTGGCGTGATGGGGTGTTCGAGGTGGCTTACCCGGAAACCGATACGGTATTGCTCCAACCCTTTCGTGACGACCCCGAGGCCAATCCGCTGCCCACGCCATCCGGCAGGATCGAGATATTCTCCCAGCGTATCGCGGGCTTCGATTATGTCGATTGTCCCGGTCATCCCGTGTGGCTGGGCCTGCCGGAGCAGTCCTTCCCATTGCACCTGCTGTCCAACCAGCCCAAAACCCGGCTGCACAGCCAGTACGATCATGGCGCCTACAGCCTGGCGTCGAAAATCCAGCAACGCGAGCCATTGACGCTCAACCGCCATGACGCTCAAGTACGGGGCATTTGTGAAGGGGATGTGGTCAAGGTCTTCAACGAACGCGGGGCGTTTCTGGCGGGAGTGATCGTTTCTGACGATATCCGGCCCGGCGTGGTGCAGATCGCCACGGGTGCCTGGTTTGATCCGCTGGTTCACGGCACACCGGGCAGCCTGGAGAAGCATGGCAATCCCAACGTCGTCACCACCGACATTGGCTCATCCCGCCTGTCCCAAGGCTGCTCGGCACAAACCGCGTCGGTAGACATTGTGAAGTGGGCTGAGGCGCTGCCGCCGATTACTGCGTTCGAGCCGCCGGTAATGGTGTAACGGTGTAACGAACCAGGCAAAAAAGTCAGTTGCGCAGGTTTGCACATGGCCGGTGGGACCGGATTTATCCGGGAACGCTGCATTCGCGAGCAAGCTCGCTCCCACCAGGCTTGCTCGCGCAGGGTTTGTAATCAGGCCTTTGGTTGGGTGTTAGCGCGCTGCGCAAACACCGCCTTGCCCACCCCGATCAAGGCCACATCATTTTGCGGCGTATGAATTCGGGCGCAGAGCACGTCGCGCAGGTGGCGCTGCAACGGGTTGCTGCGCGACAGACCCGGATTGCCAGAGGCCTCGACAGCCAGCTCCACGGCGCGGATGGCGTTGGTAGTCACCAGGTATTTGATCTGCGCCGCATGCGCCGCCGGGGTCAGGCCTTGGGCTGCGGATTGCAGCAGGTTGTGATTATTGAACAGCAGGGTATCAATCTCGCCGACCACTTCCTGAAAGCGCGGCAAGGTCGACAGGGCGGCGCCCAGATTGGACGGTTTGCGTTGCTCCAGCCATTGCACGAACCAGTTGCGGGCCGAATGGGCGACACCGTCGTAGACCGACGACAGCAACACCGCCATCCACAGCATTCCCGACGCGTCAAGTTCAGCCTGTGGCGCACTCCATGGACTGACGCTGACCGCATGATCCAGCGGCACCAGCACCTCGTCGAAAATCACTTCATGGCTACAGGTGGCGCGCATGCCCAGGTGATCCCAATCCTCGACGATCCGAATCCCCGGCGTGTCTTTGTGGACCAGCCACGCGCCGACCAAGGGATCCGGATCATCGCTGCGGGCCCAGACGTTGAACCACGTCAGGCCGTGGCTACCGGTGGAGTAAATCTTGCTGCCACTGATGCGCCAACCTTCAGCAGTGCGTCGCGCCGTGGTGGCGGGCAGACCGCCGCGCGCTGGCGTGCCGAGGTCTGGTTCGACCCGCAGCGAGTTGATCAGCGCACCTTCTTGCACGGCTTGTCGGGCAACCTGCACGCGCAGATCACGGGGCCAGCTTGTGCTGTCTTGCAGGCGTGCGTGCTGAATGTATTGCATGACCAGAATCAGCGCCGTGGAAGGTTCGCCTTGGGCGACGGCGCTGATGGTCTGTTGCGCCTGAAACAGATTGGCACCGCCGCCGCCCAGCTCGGTGGGAACGGTCAGGCCAAGCAAACCGTGCTCGTGCAGGAGGCGGAAATTGGCATGGGGGAATTCCCCGCTGGCGTCATAGTGCTCGGCGGTTGCAGCCAGCGCGACCGTGATCGAAGCCAGCCGAGCCGTAAACGCTTCGGCTGACTCGATAGCGTCAGGCTGTTCGATAACGTGACAAAGAGGTGAGGCGCTCATTGAGGCAGGTTCCTTCATGGGCTAACAGGCGGATTCCAGCGAACACCCCGCAAGAGCGAATGTATTTGCGAAGGCGGCGGTTCATACGCTGCAAACGTCCTGAATACCGATCTCTTCGCGGATCAATCCGCTCCTGGAGGGTGGGCTGTCAATCTCAGGCCAGCTCGGATGGCTGGCGTGGCGCATAGCGGTTAGCGGGCACGTGCAGGCCGAAATGCTCGCGCAGGGTCGAACCGCTGTAGTCGCTGCGAAACAAGCCTCTTTCCTGCAGGACCGGAATCACCAGTTCGGTGAAATATTGCAAGCCGTCCGGCAGCACCGAGTTGATGATGAACCCGTCGGCCGCGTCTTGTTCGAACCAGGTTTGAATCGCATTGGCGACTTGATCCGGGGTGCCGACGAATTCACGGCGTGGCCGGGAGAAATGCAGCGCAACTTCCCGCAGGGTCAGGCCTTGATCCTTGGCCAGCTGTTTCAGACGATCCGAGCCGCCTTTCTGGCTGTTCGATCCCAGATCGCCCAATTCGGGGAAGGGCGCGTCCAGCGGGTACTGGCTGAAGTCATGGTCGTTGAACGGACGCCCCAGGGCGACAATGGCGTCTTCGATGCTGACCAGCTCAACGGCTTGTTGGTAGCGGCTTTCTACCTCGGCTTCATCGTGCCCGACGATGGGGCGAATACCTGGCAGGATCGACACATCCAGCGGGTCACGGCCAAAGCCTATGGCACGTTTTTTCAAGTCCTGATAATAGGCTCGGCTTTCTTCAATCGATTCGGCGTGTACAAAGATCGCATCGGCGTATTCAGCGGCGAAGTTGCGGCCATCTTCCGAAGTTCCGGCCTGAAAAATCAGCGGCTGGCCTTGCCTGGAGCGGGAAATATTCAGCGGGCCTTTGACCGAAAAAAACTCGCCCTTGTGATTGAGCGCATGCAGCTTGCCGGGGGTGAAGAATTCGCCGGTCTGCTTGTTGCGGGCGAACGCGTCATCTTCCCAGGAATCCCACAGGCCTTTGACCACCGATACATGTTCCTTGGCAATGCGGTAACGCACCGCGTGAGGCGGATGTTCAGCCTTGCTGAAATTATCGGCGGTGCCGCTGAGCCAGGACGTCACCACGTTCCAGCCGGCACGACCGCCGCTGATATGGTCCAGGGAGGAAATCTGCCGCGCCACCTGAAAGGGTTCGGTGTAGCTGACCGTGACGGTGGCCACCAGACCAATATGCTCGGTGATCGCCGCCAGGGCCGAGAGAATGGTCAGCGGCTCGAAACGGTTGAGGTAATGCGGGCTGGATTTTTCATGGATGTGCAGGCTGTCGGCAATAAATACGAAATCGAATTTCGCCGCTTCGGCCAGTGTTGCCTGTTGCTTGTAGAAGTTGAAATTGACACTGGCATCGGCCAGCGCGTTCGGGTGGCGCCATTCGCCCCAGCCGTGGCCGACGCCGTGGACCATGGCGCCGAATTTCAAGTGTCGTTGCGTGCTCATGAGCGTGCTCTCCTGAATCAATTTAATGGGATGGGTTACTGGGCGGCTGTTTTCACGACCTGAGCACGCGAAGCATTGAAGCTTTTGTCGAAGCCTTTTGAGACGTCGATCTTTTTACTGAGGATGCCTTCTTCCTGGTAGATATCCGCGGTGGTTTGCAGGCCTTTGATGATGTCGTCGTCGATCTCCACCCGCTGCATTTTGGTGGCGCGCGCGATGGCCTGATGAACCTCGATAGGCAAGCCGGTGGTCTTGGCCACGGCCACGGCGTATTCATCGGGATGGGCGTTGGTCCACTGAAAAGCGCGTTCGACCCTGGCAACGAAGTCGTCGAGCTGGATGCGTTTGTCGGTAATCGCTTTGCTGGTGGCGGCCAGATACAGGTGATTGGTCAGCAGTTCGCTGCCGCTGATCAGCACGCGATCCTGACTTTGGGTGATGGCCACGGTGGTGTACGGATCCCAGGTGGCCCAGGCGTCGGCGCCGCCACTGGACAGCAGGATTCGCGATTCCCCCGGCAGCAGGTTGATGAAGGTTACGTCGCTGGTTTGCAGACCGGCTTCACGCAAGGCCTTGATCGCCAGGAAATGGCCGATGGAGCCGCGTCCGGTGACGATGCGCTTGCCCTTGAGGTCGGCGACGGTCTTGATCGGGGAGTCCTTGGGCACCAGCAATGCCGTGGTGAAACGTCCTTCGGCGTGGGTGATGCTGACCACTTTCAGGGGCGCGCCAGCGCCCAAGGCAAACACATAAGGTGCGTCGCCCAGCGCGCCGATGTCCACGGCCCCGGCATTGAGCGCCTCACCCAGAGGGGCGGCGGAGGGGAACTCGGAAAACCTGATGGTGTAGGGCACATTCTTGAGTTCGCCAGATACGTCCAGCAGCGTCTTGATCGTGGATTTCTGGTTGGCGACCAGCAACGGCTCCAGGTCGGCAGCCTGAACCTGGCCGAAGGTCACGCTCAATAGCGCCCCCAGCAACAGGCTCTTCAGGGACTGGCTTTTCAATGGCAATGCGGGTTTGCGGGCGAGGGTCATCGGTGTTTCTCCAGGCGAAAGGCAGTGCAGCAGGGACCTCCGCCTGGAGGGGTCGGTCCCGTGATGTGCAGCGGATTGATTACAGGTGGGTTCAGATCACATAAAAGCCATGAGTACCATCACGCGCCAGTTGCTCTACCAGGCCAAACTCCCAATCCAGATATGCCTGCATGGCCTCCCGAGGCGCGTCGGTGCCCTCGTAAGGGCGACGATAGCGATCGATGCGCGGCGAAGCGAGTTGGCTTTCTCCACGTTGCAGCGGCAGGCCGGCGGCGATCCAGCTGGCGGTGCCATCCTTGAGCAGGAACACCGGCTTGCCAGTCAGCTGCTCAACTTCGGAGATCGCCAGGCGCGCCAGCTTGCTGCTGCCGCAGGTCAGCACGTAGCGGTCGGCGGCGGGTATTTTTTCCAGTGCCGACTTGAGCTGAGCGCGCAACGTCCACCACGCGCCAGGGATGTGCTGCTTGACGTAGTTGGCGCTGGCGGTGAAATCCAGCACGGCAACATCGCCGTGGGCCAGCCAGTCGAAGAGGGTCTGCGCGGTGATTTCCTCGACCTGGACGGGGGCCGGAATGGGGGCGCTCCAGTCGCCTGACTCGCTGAAATCGGCGGCGCTCAGGTCGTCGATCACGAACACTTCCCAGCCCAGCTGCGCCAGCCATGAAGCCGACATATTGGCGCGCACGCCATCGTCGTCCACCAGCGCCAGTCGCGCACCGCGCACGCTGGCGAAGTGATCGGTTTCCTGAACCAGCTGGCCGCCGGGTGTCGAGCGTGCTCCCGGCAAGTGGCCTTTGGCGAATTCTTCCGGCGTGCGCACATCGAACAGATACGTCGTGCGGGTGGTGTCGGCTTGCCAGTAATGCAAGTCGGCACGGCGGGCGCGTTTTACCCCGGCCTTGTCGGCGACCCGACGCCCATCGGCGCTGGCCACTTCACGGGTTTCCTCACTGACGGCGGCAAAGCGGCGAGCCTGGCCGTGATCCAGCGTCTGCCCGGCCAGCAGCCAGCCGATGGTGCCATTGCGCAGGGCATTGATCGGGTTGGGCAGGCCAGCATTTACCAGCGATTGAGTGCCAATGATGCTGCGGGTTCGCCCGGCGCAGTTGACGATGATCCGGGTCGTCGGGTCGGGTGCCAGCTCCCGGGCGCGCAGTACCAGCTCGGCGCCGGGCACGCTGATGCCGCCAGGAATGCTCATGGTTTGGTATTCGTCATAGCGGCGTGCATCGAGCACTACCACGTCGGCATTGGATTCGATCAGTTGCAACACTTCTTCAGCTGCCAGCGATGGCGTATGCCGATGGTGCTCCACCAGTTCGCCAAACGCCTTGCTTGGCACATTCACGTCGATGAACAGCTCGCCACCGGCCTCCCGCCAGCCTTGCAGGCCGCCTTCGAGTAACGCCACGTCGCTGTAACCCAAGGCCTGCAAACGCTCAAGGGCGATTTGCGCCAACCCTTCGCCGTTGTCATACACCGTGACAGCGGTATCGCGACGGGGAATTCGGGAAAACACCTCCAACTCGATTTTCGACAACGCAATATTGGCCGCGAATAAAGGATGGGCCTCGGCAAATGGCGCTTCTTCGCGCACATCCACCAGTGCCAGTTCGGTGCGGGTCAGCAACGCGTGGCGAATATCGGCGAATGAGCGGGTAGTTGATTGGGTCATTGGGCTTGGCTCTCTTTAGACAGGTCCCAGATGTTGGGCAAAAAGGCATTGGAATAGCCGGAGATGAACAGTTTTTCAGTGCCGTCGGGCTGATACGCCGCACGCCGCACCGCGCCAATGTTGGCACCGTAGACGTGGATGCTGATGGACACCTGATCACTGTAGGCATTGCTGACTTGATGAATATCGTTGCGGCTCGGCGACAGCGCTTCGACCTGTCCAGGTTCAAGGCGAATCGCCGGACCGTCCTGCGCCAGACGTCCGTCCTGGCTGCGGGCGAATCCCTGGGAGAATTCCGCACCGCGCAACATGCCAATCAGGCCCCAGACACGATGATCATGAATCGGCGTGCTCTGCCCCGGCCCCCACACAAAGCTGACAATGGAAAAGCGCTGCCGGGAGTCGGCGTGCAGCAAAAATTGCTGATAGCGCTGTGGATCTGGAACCGCGTAGTCGTCGGGCAACCAGTCGTCGTAGCTGACCAGCTGCGACAAGAGCTTGCCGCCACGGTGCAGTAAATCGCCTTCGCGAGGGTTGCCGTCGATCAGCTCGGCCAAGGCGCCAATGAAAGCTCTGAGTCGTTCCGGGTGTCGAGGTTGGGTCATATCCAGTCCAGCGCTTGAGTGAGGCGTGGATTAATATAAGCATAATGGCTGTGTTTAATATGCTATTTTTTTATGATTAGGTTATAACCAAACGATTGGTCGAACCACGCTCGGCTGACGAGCAAGCACAAGGTGTGGTGACGTTGCCAAAACAATATGGCGCGATAAAGCATGCAGCCCTGACTCGGCGTTGGCACCGCTGACGAATGTTTTTTGCCTCGATGATCCAACACTCGTCACTCGCCCATTTACGTGAATAACGAACCGTTATTATCCAGGCGAAAAAAAAACCCCGCCAAAAATGGCGGGGTTTTTTAAAGGCTGCCGGGAAGTTATATCCTTCCGAGCAATACCAATATCAGCAGAATAACGAGGATAGTACCGATGATGCCCGACGGCCCGTAACCCCAGCTGCGGGAGTGCGGGAAGACCGGCAGACCGCCAACCAACAGCAAGATCAGAATGATGATAAGAATTGTGCCGATGCCCATGACGAGTTCCTTCTGGTGTTCGTGGAGTGGCTATAACAGTTCAAGCTTTTGCCAAACCGGCGTAAAGTTTGTGCTGCTTGAATACTCCGACTGTGGTGTGTCGGAAAAAGTCCGTGAGCGTTTCAATAAAGACTGAAAATAATCAAATATTTATATTTATCAGTGGATTGTTGAACTTTAGTCCCGCTTCAAAGATCGCGTTTACATTCCCGTGCAGCAGCAGGATTTCATGATGTTTTTTCGCCTGACCGCCGACGTCGTTGTCCTGATTCATTTGTTGTTCATCCTGTTCGTTTTGTTCGGCGGTTTGCTGGTGCTGCGTTGGCACTGGTGGGTGATGCTGCATATTCCGGCAGTGGTGTGGGGAGCTGCGGTGGAGTTTTTTCATTTCTATTGCCCGTTAACCCCGCTTGAAAATGCGTTGCGCCGTCGCGCGGGCGAGCAGGGCTACGACGGTGGCTTCATTGAGCGCTACCTGATTGCGCTGATTTATCCCGCTGGCCTGACGCCCCAGACTCAACTGTGGTTGGGAGGCATTGTCGTGGTCTGCAACCTGGCGGTTTATGGATGGCTGGCCCATCGCCGATGGGCTCGGCGCACGTCGGGATAGCGCAGCGGTTTGCCTGTGTCATTCAGGGCTCTGATGGTAGGTCGAATCGCGATTTTCAGTGGTTACACTGCGGCCTATCTTCCCGCTAAGACAAGGCGTTTCCCTATGCAAAATCGCATCATGATCACTGGCGCAGGGTCTGGCCTGGGTCGCGAAATCGCGCTGCGCTGGGCCCGTGAGGGCTGGCGGCTGGCATTGTCCGATGTCAACGATGCGGGGCTGCAGGAAACCCTTAAGGGTGTTCGGGAGGCGGGCGGCGAGGGTTTTGTCCAGCGCTGTGACGTGCGCGACTATAGCCAATTAACTGCTTTCGCTCAGGCCTGCGAAGAGAAGCTGGGCGGTATAGATGTCATCGTCAACAATGCCGGCGTCGCCTCTGGCGGCTTCTTCAGCGAGTTGTCGCTGGAGGACTGGGACTGGCAGATCGCAATCAACCTCATGGGGGTGGTCAAGGGCTGCAAGGCCTTTCTGCCATTGCTCGAAGCCAGCAAGGGCAAGATCATCAATATCGCTTCCATGGCCGCCTTGATGCAGGGCCCGGCCATGAGCAATTACAACGTCGCCAAAGCTGGCGTGGTGGCCTTGTCGGAAAGTCTGCTGATTGAGTTACGCCAACAGGGAATCGGCGTGCATGTGGTGTGCCCGTCGTTTTTCCAGACCAACTTGCTGGATTCTTTCCGGGGCCCGACACCGGCCATGAAAGCCCAGGTCGGCAAGTTGCTGGAAAGCTCGCCCATCAGCGCCAGCGATATCGCCGATTACATTTTCGATCAGGTTGCCCTGGGCGAATTCATGATCCTGCCCCACGAGCAGGGGCGTATGGCATGGCAACTTAAACGAAAGGACCCGCAGCTGCTGTATGACGAGATGGCCGGGATGTCAGAGAAAATGCGCGCCAAGGCGAAACAAGGTGGCTAAACCAAAGCCAACGTGGGGAGCACACGTTGGGTCCTGCGAGGTACTGGCCGTTTTCTGATAGGGTTGCCGCCATTCGCTGGCAACCTTTGACGAGATTTCCCCGTGCTCAATTATCTGTGGTTTTTCCTTGCCGCTCTGTTCGAGATTGCCGGCTGCTATGCGTTCTGGATGTGGCTGCGGCTGGGCAAGAGCGCGCTCTGGATCATCCCCGGATTGTTCAGTCTGACGCTATTCGCCCTGTTGCTCACCCGAGTAGAGGCCACTTACGCCGGACGCGCTTATGCAGCCTATGGCGGGATCTATATCATTGCGTCCATCGCCTGGTTGGGCGTGATCGAACGCGTGAGACCGCTCAACAGCGACTGGCTCGGTGCGGCGCTGTGTGTGATCGGCGCCACGATCATTCTGTTCGGGCCGCGCTGGTCGACGCCGTGAGAAGGGGATTTTCTGCGATATCGGCTATTAAGTAGGAAGTTTCCTTCAGGCTTCTTCGTTGAGCATGAAGGACATTGCTGATTTTCCGCCAGTGTATTGCCGCCCTGGAAAGGCCCATGCAATCTGCCTCTCATTAACGATAAGAGAGTAGGAAAATGCTGGTACTAACGCGGGAAGTAGGCGAAACATTCTCCATTGGCGACGACGTCATCGTGCAAATCCTCAGCATCCAGGGCAACCAGGTGCGTTTTGGTATCACCGCCCCGACTCACGTCAAGATTCACCGAGCCGAGGTCTACCGACGCATTGCCAACCGGCTCTCACAACAGCATTCGCCAACCCATGATGCGCGTCAGCCCTGACAGGGCGAGCTTCACTCAAAAAACTCCTTGGGCACTTCGTGCTTGAGCATCAGCTGGCACTGCTGGCTTTCCATATCAAAGAAGATCACGGCCTGACCTTTGCTCAAGGCATGCCGCACGCGCAATACGCGGGTTTCCAGGGGCGTGTCGTCACCATTGTCGGTGCCGTCGCGGGTGACGAAATCTTCGATCAGGCGGGTGAGGGTGTCAGGTTCAAGTTGGTCGTAAGGGATCAGCATGAGGGTTCTCGCATCAATTCCCGGCGATGATAGTGCCGGGAATTGAAAAAAGCTGGTTTGTTTTACTCCACCTCTTCCCGGTTCTGCCCGATCAGGCTGTCAACGGCTGGCACACGGGTGTCTGATTCCATCTGCGCGTCATGTTCGATCTGATGGCTGAAGCGTTCCAGTGACGCGGTGGCCGGCTGTGCATCGCTGGCGAAAACCGGCGGGCTGAGCATATAGGCGCCCAGCAAGCGGCTCAGGCCGGCCAGGCTGTCGATATGGGTGCGTTCGTAGCCGTGAGTTGCGTCGCAGCCGAACGCCAGCAGGGCGGTGCGGATATCGTGGCCAGCGGTGACCGCCGAATGGGCATCGCTGAAGTAGTAGCGGAACATATCGCGGCGCACCGGCAAGTCGTTGTCGGCACCCAGGCGCAGCAAATGGCGGGACAGATGGTAGTCATAAGGGCCGCCGGAGTCCTGCATGGCGACACTGACCGCGTGTTCGCTGGAATGCTGGCCCGGCGCAACCGGCGCAATGTCGATTCCGACAAACTCGCTGACATCCCAAGGCAACACGCCTGCGGCGCCCGTTCCGGTTTCTTCGGTGATGGTGAACAGCGGATGGCAATCGATCAAAGGCTCGGCGCCGCTGTCGACAATGGCCTTGAGGGCCGCGAGCAACGCTGCCACGCCCGCTTTGTCGTCCAAGTGGCGGGCGCTGATATGCCCGCTTTCGGTGAATTCCGGCAATGGGTCGAAGGCCACGAAGTCGCCGATGCCGATCCCCAGGGATTCGCAATCGGCTTTGGTGGTGGCGTAGGCGTCCAGACGCAGCTCAACGTGATCCCAACTGATGGGCATCTCGTCCACCGCCGTGTTGAACGCATGTCCTGAGGCCATCAATGGCAAGACACTGCCGCGAATGACGCCGTTGTCGGTAAAAACACTGACCCGGCTGCCTTCGGCAAAACGGCTCGACCAGCAACCAATGGGTGCCAGGGACAGGCGACCGTTGTCCTTCACTTCCCGCACCGCTGCACCGATGGTGTCCAGGTGCGCAGAGACGGCGCGGTCCGGGCTGTTTTGCTTGCCCTTCAAGGTGGCGCGAATGGTGCCGCGCCGGGTCAGCTCGAACGGGATGCCCATTTCTTCCAGGCGCTCGGCGACATAGCGCACGATGGTGTCGGTAAACCCGGTCGGGCTTGGGATTGCGAGCATTTCCAACAGGACTTTCTGCAGGTAGTTCAGATCCGGTTCGGGGATTTTTTTTGCAGTGGTCATGTGAGCTCCTTCGGAGCAGCGTCAAGTTGTAGGCTTCAAGCTACACGCTGGAGCAAGTCCGCTTGAAGCTTGAAGCCTGAGGCTTGGAGCTGCTCTCAGCTGTGTGCAGGCAAACTATGGGGGAACAGCAGATCAATGAATCGCTCTGCCGTGGGTTGCGGTTCATGATTGGCCAGGCCGACGCGCTCGTTGGCCTCAATGAACACGTATTCCGGCTGATCGGCCGCAGGGACCATCAGGTCCAGGCCGACCACCGGGATGTCCAGCGCCCGCGCCGCGCGTATGGCGGCGTCGGTGAGTACCGGATGCAGAATCCCGGTGACGTCTTCCAGGCAGCCGCCGGTATGCAGATTGGCGGTCCGGCGCACGGCCAGGCGTTTATCCATGGGCAGCACGCTGTCGTAGTCGAAACCGGCATCACGCACTGTGCGCTCGGTTTCTTCGTCCAGCGGGATCTTGCTTTCGCCACCGGTGGCGGCCGCCCGACGCCGGCTTTGGGCTTCGATCAGCTGACCGATGGTGTGCCGACCATCGCCGACGATTTGCGCCGGGCGACGGATCGCCGCTGCCACCACTTCAAAGCCGATCACCACGATGCGCAGGTCCAGGCCTTCGTGGAAGCTTTCCAGAATCACGCGTGAGTCGAAGTGTCTGGCGCGCTCGATGGCGTCCTGCATTTCTTCAGGCGTGCGCAGATTCACTGCTACGCCCTGGCCTTGCTCGCCGTCCAGCGGCTTGACCACGATTTGCCCGTGCTGTTTCAGAAACGCCAGGTTGGCTTCGGCTTCACCCGCACGCTGCTGGGCGGGCAGTTCCAGGCCAGCCGCTTTCAGCGCCCGGTGGGTCATGCTTTTGTCCTGACACAGGGTCATGCTCACGGCGCTGGTCAGATCGCTCAGGGATTCCCGGCAACGAATCCGGCGGCCGCCGTAGGCGAGGGTAAACAAGCCGGCCTCGGCGTCATCGACCTGGACCTCAATGCCGCGACGATGGGCTTCATCGACAATGATCCGCGCATAGGGATTGAAATCCCCCAGCGGACCGGGACCGAGGAACAGCGACTCGTTGATGCCGTTCTTGCGCTTGATGGCGAAGGTGGGCAGGTTGCGAAAACCCAGCTTGGTATAGAGCGCCTTGGCTTGTTCGTTGTCGTGCAATACCGACAGATCCAGATAGCTCAGGCCACGACTCATGAAGTGTTCGATCAGATGCCGCACCAGCACTTCGCCGACACCGGGCCGTGTGCATTGCGGATCAACCGCCAGACACCAAAGGCTGCTGCCTTTCTCCGGGTCGTTAAAAGCCTTCTGATGATTCAGGCCCATGACGCTGCCGATTATCGTGCCGGTGCTTTCGTCTTCAGCGATCCAGTACACCGGGCCGCCTTGATGACGGGGCGTCAGCAACTCATGGTCGATGGGCAACATGCCGCGCATCAGATACAAATTATTGATGGCCGCCCAGTCGTCGCTGTTTTGCGCCCTGCGAATGCGAAAACCGCGAAACACACGCTGTGCCGGACGGTAATCGCTGAACCACAGCCGCAGTGTGTCAGACGGGTCGAGAAACAATTGTTGCGGCGACTGGGCCAGAACTTGCTGCGGCGCGGCCACGTACAACGCAATATCGCGCTCGCCGGGCTTTTCATTGAGCAGCTCATTGGCCAGGGTTGCGGGGTCTGGATACGTGTGGCCGATCAGCAACCGGCCCCATCCGCAATGCAGCGCCAATGGCTGCGCATCAATTTCACCGCCATCTTCAGCCAGGCGGGCTTGCAGGCGCTCATACGAAGGCGATTGGCCGCGCAACAGGCGTTGGCTGTAAGCCGTCGAATTCTGTTTCATCAGATCAAAGTCCTTGTTCGCTGAGCCACAGGTTCAGCGCCGCCAACTGCCAGAGTTTCGAGCCGCGCAACGGGGTCAATTGACCTTGGGGATCGGTCAACAGTTTGTCGATCATGGTGGGGTTGAAAAGACCGCGGTCCTGGCTCGGATCGAGCAGCAGTTCGCGCACCCAATTGAGGGTGTCGCCTTGCAGGTGCTTGAGCCCCGGCACCGGGAAATAGCCTTTTTTGCGGTCGATCACTTCAGAAGGGATCACCAGTCGGGCCGCTTCTTTCAAAACCTGCTTGCCACCATCGGGCAATTTGAATTTGCCGGGGATGCGCGCCGACAGCTCAACCAGGCGGTAGTCCAGAAACGGCGTGCGCGCTTCCAGGCCCCAGGCCATGGTCATGTTATCCACGCGCTTGACCGGGTCGTCCACCAGCATCACCGTGCTGTCCAGACGCAGGGCTTTGTCCACTGCGGCATCGGCACCGGGCTGGGCAAAGTGCTCGCGCACGAAGTCGCCGGCCGCATCATTGGCGGTCAGCCACTTGGGTTGCACGGTGGCCTTGTATTCGTCATAGCTGCGGTCGACGAACGCATCGCGATAGGCCGCAACCGGGTCGCTGGCGCCATCGACCTGGGGATACCAGTGGTAACCGGCAAACAGTTCGTCGGCACCCTGGCCGCTTTGCACCACCTTGCAATGCTTGGCCACTTCACGGGACAGCAGATAAAAGGCAATGCAGTCGTGGCTGACCATCGGCTCGCTCATGGCGCGAAACGCCGCAGGCAATTGCTCGATGATCTCGCTTTCCTGGATGCGCAACTGATGGTGGTTCGTGCCGTAGTGTTTGGCGATCAGGTCCGAATACTGAAACTCGTCGCCGCGCTCGCCGCCGGCATCCTGGAAGCCGATGGAGAAGGTCGACAGGTCTTTGACGCCGACTTCACGCAGCAGACCCACCAGCATGCTGGAATCGACGCCGCCGGAAAGCAGTACGCCGACATCCACCGCCGCCCGTTGACGAATCGCCACGGCTTCGCGGGTGCTGTCCAGCACCCGGTCGCGCCAGTCTTCCAGCGTCAGGTTGGTTTCGTCCGCATGGGGACCGTAAGGCAAGCGCCACCAGACTTTCTGCTCGGTCTTGCCGTGGGCATCGATGCGCATCCAACTGGCGGGCGGCAATTTTTCAACCCCCGCCAGCAGGGTGCGCGGGGCCGGAACCACAGCATGGAAGTTCAGGTAATGATTGAGCGCAACTGGATCAAGCATGCCGCTGATGTCGCCGCCCTTGAGCAGTGCTGGCAGGGTCGAGGCGAATCGCAGGCGCTTGTCGGTGCGCGACAGGTACAGCGGCTTGACGCCCAGGCGGTCGCGAGCGATGAACAGCTCTTGCTTATCCCGCTCCCAGATGGCGAAAGCGAACATGCCGTTGAGCTTGGGCAGCATATCCACGCCCCAAGCGTGATACCCCTTGAGCAACACTTCAGTGTCGCCGCCAGAATGGAACTGATAACCCAAGCCTTCCAGCTCGGTCCTCAATTCCGGAAAGTTATAGATCGCGCCGTTGAAGGCCAGGGACAAGCCCAGATGGCTGTCGATCATCGGCTGCGCCGAGCCGTCCGACAGGTCCATGATTTTCAGTCGACGATGACCAAGGGCAACCGGCCCCTGGCTATGAAACCCCCACGCATCCGGGCCGCGAGGCGCCAGCTCATGGGTAATTCGTTCAACAGCGGCTAGATCCGCCGGTTGATGGTCAAAACGCAATTCGCCTGCTAATCCGCACATAAGTCCTTACCGGTTTTCCGTTGGGGAGGTGGCCAGAAAAAGGCGGCCACCCAGAAACTGACCCATGTAAAACCGAGGAGTTTTAGATCAATCGGTTATAAGCAAGCGTGACGTTGTCACGGGAGCTGCTAGCGCCCAGGCCGCAGGCTTTGTCGCAAACCCTTGAATAGAGCGTCTGGAAGGGCCGTATGACCAGCAGCCTGAGGCTGCGCCACAGGTCATCATTACCCTGTGCGGCGCATGCCCGGTGCTAGGCTCGATAAGGGCGTCTGACGGCGCGAACCCATGAACCTCGGCAACAGACTGGCGCTGGGCGTTTTTTCTGCTGCCAGGCAAGTACAGAGTTGTATCGCACAGCAGAGGATGCGGTTTGATGAATGGCGCTCAGGACTCTAAATCTTGAGGGATAAAAAATGACCATCGCGAAGCAGGAAATCAAAGCAGTTCAATTGACGGTTCAACACTATGTAGAGGGCATGGTGTATGCCCGTGAAGCCGCCTTGCGGCAGGCGTTTCATCCTGACTGTCGAATTATTGGCCACTATCACGGCAAGCTGGAATGGCTGACCCTGGACGACTTTATTGAGTCCATCGTCAGCGAAGGTCCGGCACAGGAGGGTGTTGAAGCGCGCTGGGAAGTTCAGACGCTGGATGTAACCGGGGACGCTGCGGCGGTGAAAGTAACCGATGAATACATGGGGATTGCCTTCACCGACTATTTATCGCTGCTGAAAATCGACAAGCATTGGCGGATTATCAACAAGCTTTATTACTGTCACGCCTGAAGGGTCAATACCCCGTCATCTCCAGATACCCCACGCCTTGATGGCTGCCGCTGAGCGTCACCGGGCCTTCCCAATAAGGAATGCGCAAATCCATCCACGCTTTTGGATTGAGCGCGGTGGTGGTGATATCCAGACCCTTGGCGGGGATTTTCACCGACCAGCGGGTGGGCAGGGTATGACCGGCGACCTTGGTGGTGGCCATGGGTGTGAGGCTGATGTCCTGGGCATGCAAGAGTTGCGTGCTGCCATCGGCAGCGATCCAGGTTCCGGTGAGGTAAGGCTCGCCGTTCTTCTGGCGCATGCGATAGAGCATGACCGCGTCGCCGTTATCCAGATGTACGGAAAACCAGTCCCAGCCGGTTTGATTGGCCGTCAAAGGCTGGCTGCTCCACTCGCGATCCAGCCAGGCCGGGCCGCTGACCCGGTAAGTCTTGCCCTCGATTTGCAGCTCGCCTTCGGTCTGGAAGAAGGGTTGGCTGTAGTAATAGGACGCCTGACCCTGCTCGGACTTCTGACTGAAGCCTTGCTCACCCTGCAACACCAGCGGCTTTTGGGCCTTGAGCGTCAATTGATAGGCGAAGCGCGGGTCTTTGGCGGTTAGCTGCATGTCCGCCAATGGCTCCTGAGCGGATGAATGGCTGCGCAAGGCCCAGTCGTCGATCCAGGCTGCGAAAGGTGCCTGTGTCACGCCGGCTTGTTCCACACCGCCACGGGCATAGCGCTCTGCTGCGAAGTGTTGCGTGGCTGAAGTGACCGCCGCATGGCCCATCCAGATTGTGCCGTCGTTCCAGCCGCTGCCTGTTGGCCCTGCGCTGAGCGCATTGCGGAACAGCGTCCATTGCACGCCGAACGTCTGGCCCTGATCGTCCTTGAGATTAGCGGTGATGTACCACCATTCGATGCGAAAACCAGGGTGCGGGGCGTGATCGGCCGGGAATGCAAATGTCCGTCCCGGCGTCACTTGGGTGAATCGCGCTGCCTTGTCGGCCAGCCCGGCAAAACCCTCTTCAGGCGCGGCGGGCTTGTCGCAGCCGGTGAGCAGCGAGGCGGTCAGGAGCAGAACGCGCCAATCAGTTTTCATGGGCGAAAGTTCTCAGCAAATCGGCGGGGCGGGTGCGGTACAACTTGAGCAGCGGCCATGCCGAAGCGAGCAGGGTCGCAAGCAGCGCCAGAGCCGCCAGTTGCAGCAATTGCGCGGGGAAGATCTGCAACGGCAGACGCCAGCCAAACGCCTGCACATTGATCACTGCATCCAGGCACCACGCCAGCAACAGGCCCAAAGGCAGGGCGAGCATAAGCGTCAGCACTGCCAGCAGCCAGGTCTGGCCCAGGTTCAACAGCATCAATTGCCGTCGCGTCACGCCCAGCGCCCACAACGGCGCCAACTGGCCGAGGCGGCTCTGGCTCTGGGTCAACAGGCTGATAAACAAGGCGATGCCGGCAACACCCAGCGTCAGGCTGTTGAGCGCGGCGGTGGCGGCGAAGGTGCGTTCGAAGACTTGCGTCGACCAGCCCTTGAGCTGGCTCTGATCGATGATGTGGTTGTCGTCCAGGGCAAAGCGATCCTGCAGCTCGCGCACCAGCGGCGGGACAGCCACGGGATCGATGCGCAGATTGAAGCGTGTGGGCTTGAGCTGTGGCCAGTGTTCAAGGAAGTGTTGCGCGTTGACCAGCATATGGCCTTTGGGATTGCCGTAGTCGGCATAAATCCCGACGATGCGCGGCGACCAGAGGCCGTCCGGCGTTGGAATATTGAGGGCATCGTCCAGCCCCAGTTTCAAGCGTCTAGCCAGTTGCTCGCTGACCATCACAGCATCCTGCCGGGCCAGTTGATCCCAAGGGTCGGCAGCCGAGGCTTCCAGCAGCGGCCAGTGTTGCCGATAGGTCGGGTGGTCAATCACGCCAAACAGATCAGCAGGCCAACCCTGTAATTGCACCGCCACCTGCCAGTTGGGCAGGACTGCCGCGACGGTGGATTGCTGCTCCAGCCAGGCTTGCAGTTCGCTGGCCTGGGCCGGTTCCTGAGGGCTGACATACAGCTCGGCGGTGAGGCGTTGCTCCAGCCAGTTGCCGAACGTCGCACGAAAACCTGACGTCATGCTGCCTGCGCCGATATTGGCCGCCAGCGCCAGTAACAGAGCCATTAACGCCAGACTCAAGGCTGGCAATTGCTGGCGGCAATCGGCCAGAAACCATTGGCCCAGCACCGATCGGCTACGTCCCAACAGCCCATTGATCAACGCATTGAGCAGCACCGGCAAGCCCAACGCTGCGCCCAGCAAAAGTGCGGCCATGAGCACGAAACCACTGGCGAGGCTGTCACCGAAGACCAATGCCGCCAACGCGATGATGGCTGCGCTGCCCGCCACCCAGCCTTGACGTCGCAACCAGCGACCATGGGCCTGATGCCAGGCCTGCGGGTTGGCCAAAGCCAATAAAGGCATGCGTGCAGCGCGCAGTAGACTGTTGGCCCCGGCCAGCAACGCGCCCAGGATGCCAAGCCCCAAACCGCTGAGCCACCACCATGGGCTGAGCGTCAGTTGCCCGGCCACTTCCGCGCCGTACAGCCCGCGCAGGCTGGCGGCCACATCCGGCAGCAGCAGGCTTGCCAGCCAATAACCGCTGGCTACGCCCAGCACACCGCCGAGCAATGCCAACACACCCAGTTCGACCCCCAGAGAGGTAATCAATAACCGGGCGCTGACGCCGCAGGCCCGCAGGTTGCGCAGCAAGCCACGACGTTGCTCAAGGGCCAGGCCGATAGCGGCATGAACGATGAACAGACCGACCACAAATGACAGAAAGCCCAGCGCGTCCAGATTCAAATGGAAGCTTTGCGTGAGGCGCGCCAGATTGTTCTCTTCTCCGCTTTTTTTCAGCTGCAACTGACTGTTCAGCTCCGGGGGAAGAACCGGATTGCCCGCAGCAAACTCCTTGGCCAGCAACAGTCGGGAAACCTGATGGGGCAGATTGAGCAATGGTTGGGCGAAACCGATGTCCATCAACAGCACGCCCGGCGCCATGCCAATCTGACTGTGCAGCGGCGGCAAGGCTTGCCCGCTGCTGGTCAGCGGTTGCTGGCCTTCATGCAGGCCCAATGCTTGAAGGGTCTGCGGGGCAGCCCAGGTACGGCCCGGCGGTGTGAAGAATTCAACGATGCTCGTCATGTCCAGGGTTTGCCCGGCAAGTGCCGAACCCGGGGGCAGGGAGACCGGTTCGATGCCCATCACCTGAACCCGGCGATCTTCCAGGCCCTGCAAGGTGATGCGACCTTGCACCACCGGCGACACCGGCCAACCGGCTCGACGCAGGCTGACGAACAGATCCTGGGAAAACGGCGCGCCATTGGCGGTGGACAGGCTGGTCTGCGGTTCGCCGCCGATCAACTGGCTGGCCTGTGCATAACTTTGCCGCGCCTGACTGTTAAGCGCCTGCACGCCAGTGAGCAACGCCGTGGCCAGCCAAAGGCCGGTCAGGACACTGAAAAACTGCACCGGATGACGACGCCAGTGGCTGAGCAGGGCGCGTAATGACCAATAGAACACGTGCATCTCAGCGTCCGCTCTCGACAGCCAGACGGCCCAGATGCAGCACGACTTTATGGGTCAGGCGCTCGGCCACGCGGGGGCTGTGGGTCACCATCAACAGGCTGGTAGGGCTGTCCTGCAATAGCTCAAGAAGCAACTGCAAGACTTCATCGCTGGTGGCTTCATCGAGATTGCCCGTAGGCTCGTCCGCCAGCAGCAAGCCCGGCCGCGACGCCAATGCCCTGCCGATTGCCACCCGTTGCTGCTGGCCTCCGGAAAGTTGCTCGGGGTAGCGCTTGAGCAAATCCCCGAGACCCAGCCGTTCCACCAGTTGCGCCTGCCATTGCGGTTCAAAACGACCGGCCAGCCGTGCCTGAAACGCCAGGTTGTCTTCGACTTTAAGGCTGCCAATCAGGTTGAACTGCTGAAACACCAGACCGATTTCCGTACGCCGCCAGTTCGCCAGTTGCGCTTCGTTCATCAGGTCCAGCCGCTGGCCATTGATCTCGATCAGCCCGCTGTCCGCCTGGTCAAGCCCCGCGACCAGATGCAGCAAGGTGCTCTTGCCGCTGCCGGATTCCCCCATCAATGCCAGGCTGCTGCCGTGTTCCAGGCTCAGATCAACACCGCGCAATACCGCCAGCGGGCCTTGGGCAGTGGTGTAGCTCTTGAAGACGTTTTTTACTTCAAGCATGGGGCGGCTCGTTGGCGGGTTGGGATTGAGGCGCAGGATAGCGGCTTTGGGTATCCGGTAGCGTCTTTGTAAACCGGAAAATGTCGAAAGCACGACACGGCCACCCCTGTTGGAGCCCATTCAGTCGCGAAGTGGTTTTGCACTCACTGCCTGCGTTGGCTGAATGGACGCCTTCGGATGAATCTCCCACAGACCGTGGTGGGTCCGGACCGAATACCGGCTTATTTGCCCCGAATCAACTCCCGCAACATGAACCGATTCGGGTGGCAGGCCTCGGCCACGCTGCGCGGCAAGGGCAGGGGTTCGTCGGTGAGCCAGGCGGCGAGCAGTTCGGCGCATAAAGGCGCGGTGATCAGGCCGCGCGAGCCGTGGCCGCTGTTGATGTACAGGCCATCGAGCCATGGGCAGGGCACGTCCGGGATCTGGCGTGCATCTTTGGCCAGCGAAGCATAGGCCCGGTTGAATGCTTCCTTGTCTGCCAGGGGCCCGACGATGGGCAGGTAATCCGGGCTGGTGCAACGAAAGGCGGCGCGGCCTTGCAGGTTTTCCGGTGGCAAGTGGTGCGCATCGAGACGCTCGACCAAATCGTCGGAAATCTCCTGCAAGAGTTGCAGATTGCCCAGGTGATCGGCGGTGGTGGTGCTCAAATCTTCATTCTTGAAATCGAAACTGGCCCCCAGCGTGTGCTCGCCCTGGCGCGGCGGCGCGACGTAGCCTTCGGCGCACACCACTGTACTCAACGCCTGGCTGGCCTGCGTCTGGGGCAGGCGGGTGATCTGTCCGCGAATACGTTTGAGGGGCAGCTCTGCGCTGTCCGGAAAGCGTTTGATATCGGCCGCTCCCGCCAGAATCACCACGGGGGCGGCAGCCAACATTACATCGCCATCCCAAGCCTGCCATTGCTCGCCGTCGCGACGCAGTTCGATGACGTCGTGATGCAGGTGCAGATCGATGTTCGGATGCGCAGCGTGAGCGCGACACAGCGCAGGCGGATGCACCCAGCCGCCTTCTGGGAAATACAGCCCGCCGCTTTTCAGTGCGATACCACTTAGGGCTTCAGCGCCCGACTTATCCACAAGCTGCAATAGCTCAGGCGAAAACGCCCCGGCCAGCTGTGCCTGGCGCTGGGCTTCCTTGTCGTTGAATGCCAGTTGCAGCACGCCGCACGCGTCCCAGTCGGTGCCGCGCTCCAGGCGTTCAAGAGCCCGTCGCGTATAACCAAAACCACTGAGTATCAACTGCGACAGCGCAGTGCCATGGGCCGAAAGCTTCAGATACAGCACACCTTGAGGATTGCCCGAAGCTTCCTGAGCCAGATCGGCATGGCGTTCCAGCAGGCTGACCTGCCAGCCGCGTGTCGCCAGGCTAGCCGCCGTCGTACAGCCGGCCATGCCCGCGCCGATGACCAGCGCCTGGCGAGCGCCTTGATACTTCGCCGGTCGAGCGAACCAGGGTTTGGCGATTGGCGGGGCGGGCAGCTCTTCAGGCCAGCCGATGAATATGCCTCGCAACACCTCCCATTTATGACCGATGCCTGGCACGCGTTTCATCTTGAAGCCTGCCGCATTCAGGGCGCGCCGTACCCAGCCGGTGCTGGTGAAGGTGCCAATGGTCGAACCCGGCGCGGCCAGTCGGGCCAGCTCGGCGAACAGTTCGGGCGTCCACATTTCCGGGTTTTTTGCCGGGGCAAATCCGTCGAGAAACCACGCGTCGATCTGCCCATCCAGCTGCGGCAGCATGTCCAGGACATCGCCGATCAACAACGTCAGCGTGACCCGTCCGCCATCGAAGACAAAGCGCTGGAAACCTTCATGGACCGCCACGTATTGATCCAGCAATTGCGCCGCAAATGCCGCCAGCTCCGGCCACAACGCCAGCGAGCGTTGCAGGTCGGCGAGGCTCAGGGGGAATTTCTCGACACTGACAAAATGCAGGCGAGCGTTGGCAGTGGCGCATTGCTCGAACAACTGCCAGGCACAGAGAAAATTCAGACCGGTGCCGAAGCCGGTTTCGCCGATTACCAGCCGCCCGTGGTCCGACAGCGCACTGAAACGATTACGCAGATCGTTCTGCTCCAGAAACACATGCCGGGTCTCCGCCAGGCCCGATTCCGTGGAGAAATACACGTCGCTGAATGCCCGGGAATGGGGATTGCCTTGTTCGTCCCAGTCAATCTGGGCATGGCGGGTAATGGTCATTGGCGGCTCGAACCTGTACGCGGGGGCGGCATCTTAACGACAATTAATTATTTATACCTTGGCGTCGCTCAATAACTGGTCAGCTCGCACTTATTTCACTCAATAAGGACATTGAGCAGTGACCACAATCGAGCAGCATCCCCATCACGATTTCATCAAGCAAAGCATGCCTGCCTGGTACGTCAATGCCAGCGCCGAGCTTCGCCAGCGTCTGAACGACGACATTGCGCACAGCCATGAACTGCGCGAACAGCTTGGCCATGTGCTGGCCCCGCTCAAAGGGCTCGTCGAATTCGCCAAACCCCTGCTGGAAAAGGCCCTGCTGGAAAAATTCGGCCCGGGGCTGGATGTCGAGCATGACCGTTTCGAGATGGGACCTTTCTATAAAGGTCTGATACCCAAAGACAAGGTCAGCGAGTTCGACAGTTCCAGCGTGAGCCTGCTACAGGCTGCATTGCACAATTTTCACCAGGAAGACGTCGACAGCGTCAAGGCGACATCCCTCTACGACGGAACACAGCTGAACCAGCGGGCCATCGAGCTTTATCAGTATCCGGAACCTTTGAAAGTGCCTGCCGTGGAATTCATCGCGTTGTGCCGTGAGCTGGATCTGGGGGGCAAGTATCAGGCGCATCTCAATACGGTCGTCGGGCCATGGGAGGCCGGGGAGGGGCGAGCGGCGTCGGCGATGCCACTCAAGAACCTGATCGGAAGCAAGGAGTACAAGGCGTTACGGGTCCAGGCGCATATCGCCCTGATGAAGAAGGACATCTCGGCGGCCCGTTACGACAACATTCTCGGGTTGTCGCCCGATCCGCAGCCATCCGACCCCCGTGCCACGCTTGAAAGGGTGGTGGATTTTCTGGACCAACCGCTGGTTCCGGAGCGCCCAACAGCGCCCATGAATTACTACGCGTTGGGGATGCTCGGCATTGCAGTCAGGGATGTTCTGGTGTTCCAGGCGCCGGGTGAAAGTGCCTGTGTGGTGTACATGCCCAATGAGCCCGCGACACCCTTGAAGGAATACGAATCGCTGGGTCAGTTCATGGCAGCGCTGCGCGGCAAGCTGCGCCAGCCTGCTTATCAGGCGTACCTGACGAACTTCATCGCCCAGCGCAGCAAGGCCGTCTTTGCGGTCCACCTGGAAAACTGCCTGAACCCCTTTACGTCGAAATACATGCCCGGTGAGGAGGGCAAGCTGATCCCGCGTGTCTATAAACAGCGCGAGTGGGATGACAACGCCGACCTTCGACTGGAGCTCGATCAGATCCCTTACAGCCTTTATAACCACTTTCATTTTCAGAAAATGTTGCGCATCAAGGACGATGCCCGCTGCCTGGCAGTGCCAACCGGTGATGAAGACGCCGAGAGCCGTCGTGCGCGTTTGGCGGCGTGGATCGAGCGTGGGATGAATATCGCCAACTTCATGGCTTTTTTTGTGCCGGGATTGGGCGAGGTGATGATGGTGGTGGCCGGCGCGCAATTGCTCAATGAAACCTTCCAGGGCGTTGAAGCCTGGCGGCACGGCGACATGCAGGAAGCCCTTGGGCATCTTGCCAGCGTCGCGGAAAATATCGCAGTGATCACCGCTTTCGGGGCGCTAGGCAAGATCGCTTCGCCTGGCGAAATTCCGCCTGTTACCGGTTCCTCTTTCGTCGGCAAAATGGTGCCGGTCAAGCTGCCGGGAGGCGCAACGCGCTTGTGGTCGCCAGACCTGACGCCGTTTGCCCACGACATCGTCCTGCCCAAAGGCACTGAGTTATCAGGCGAAGGCACCTTCACGCATCTGGGCAAGCGTTACCTGCCACTGGAAGGCAAGTTCTATCCCGTCAAGCATGACCCGGTCTTGAATAAATGGCGCATCGAAGCGCCTCGGGGTCAGCGTTTTTCTCCTGTGCTGGAGCATAACGGGGCCGGGGGTTGGCGCCATGAAGGCGAAAATCCGCTGTCCTGGGAGGTGAACACCTCATTCAAACGCTTGAGCCCGATGGCAGCGCAAGTGCCGGACTCGGCCATTGCCGGCGCGATGAAGGTCGCGGCAATCGACGAGGCGCAACTCTTGGAACTGCATTTGACTAATCAGGCGCCTGGCCCTGCGTTGGCCGACACCATCGAGCGTTTCAGCGTAGAAGAACAGGTTCAGGTGTTTCAGCGCAAAATCGGCGATGCGGCAAGTTATGAGACCGCAGACCCTTACCTGCAACTCGAACTGCTGACCGGCATCCACCGCTGGTCACCCTCGCGGCGCATTCAGGTTGTTGACGCTCAAGGCGCCGTGTTGGCCGAGTATGGCGCAAGCGCTGCGCCAGATGCGCAGGTGATCCCGGTCACCGAGAGGCAGCTTGCCGAGGGAAAACTGCTTGAAACGGTGATCGAGGGCATGGGCGAGGCGGCGAAAAATCGCATGTTTGGCCGCAATCTCGACCCGACGCCGGCCAATCTGGCTGCCCGATTGGCCAGTGAGAGCCAAGGGCTTGCCCCACAACTGTTTGACTGGCTTTATGCCCGGCGTCAGTCGCTCAATGACCCGTTGGTGCAGTTGATCAAGCGCGACTTTCCCGGACTGCCCACTGTGGCTGCCCGGCACATGCTGGCCGAGGCAACGCCCGCTCAGATCAGCGGTATGAACGCTGCACAGAAAATTCCGCTGGAGTTGGCGGGGCAAGCTCGTGGTTATCTGCGTCAGGCGCGCATCAATCGCGCTCTTGAGGGCTTTTGCCTGCCTTCCCAAGGAGCAAACCCGGACACTTTTAAAGTCGCCTTCCAGATGATGGGCGATTTGCCCGGCTGGCCTGGGGATCTGTGCATTCAGATTCGTCAGGGGACGATTGACGGGCCGCTGCTGGACAGCCTCGGAGAAATCTCAGCGCCCCAACGCAGAACCCTGATCCAGCAGGGGACCGACTATCGGGTGTTCGACGCCAATGGCAATGAACTGGATATCGGCCAGAACCTGCACAACAATTTCTTTTCTGCGGTGTTACACGGCTTGCCTGCTGAAGCGCGTCAGGCCATCGGATTTGCCGATCCTGTGCGGGACGTCGAAGGGTTGCGTCTTCGGATTATCGAACGGGCCATGTCCGACCGTAGACGCGTGGCGAAAATACTCGGCCAGCAGGAACTGGGCCCCGGCTTTCATGCCCCGGAGCGGTTGCCTGACGGGCGAATCGGTTACCGCTTGAGTGGCCGCCCTGGAACCAGTGTGACGCGGTACACAGAGGACCTTATTGATCTGCTGCAAGAAATATATCCCGACGCTCCCAACGTGCGCAGCCACGTGTATTACATGCTGACCCATGACATCGGCTATGACGTCGAGGGCTTGGTCAATCAGACGCTCACGCGTCAGCAGAGGCTGGAGACCCTGCGTCTTTCTCTGGAAGGCTGGGTCGATCCTCCTCGTGGCAGCACCTCGCAGGTTGCCCTGGCCCGACGTTCCGTAGCCGAAGCCATCAGTCGCGCCGTCCGCAACCGGCAACCCATGTCGCCCCTGTCGCCCACGCCGTTGTTGCTGGAAGGCGTTGACCTGTCACTGATCGGCGATCTTCCTGTGTTGCCGGGGTATTACCGTGATATCGAGAGCATCACCCTGCGTAACGTGGCCGCCACGCCGCAGCAGATCGACGCCTTGCTTGAGCATTTCCCGAACCTCACCCGTGTCGAATTGATCGGCGGTGGCGTGACCCGGCTGCCTCGCGGCCTGGCCCGGTTGCGTCAATTGAATGAGCTGTCCCTGGAGGGAATGGGGATGACCATCGACCAATCGTTCATCGACAGTCTTTCGGAGTTGCGCAGCCTGTTGATCCTGGATATTTCCGGCAACCGCATGGGGGAAGTGACTGATATCAGTGGCCTGGTCCTTTCAAGGCTGTACATGACTGATATGAGCCTGAGCGAATGGCCAACCTGGACCGATAACCTGTCGCTGCACATCCTCGACGTGAGCCGCAATCGCATCGAACATCTGCCGCGTTACCTGCTGGAAAACGAGCAGGGGAACCTGTTTGAACTGACGGTCTATGGCCATGGCAATCCATTCAATCATGACGAGCTTCTGCAATGCTGGCTCAACCAGCGTGGCCACAATATCTATGAACTGGAATACGATTATCCAGAGGATATCCGGCGACTGGCGCCGACGCCGGAGGTGTTCGAAGGCGATTCAAGCGGCACCTCGGACAGCGACTACGACTCCTCGGATGACGATACCGACTGGCATTCCCACAACGGCGATCACGTCCCTCCGCCGGCACCCGTGCCCAGCGTGGACAACTGGATCATTGAGGGGCGCACGGAGCTCAATTCCAGAATTCGCATTGCCTGGGATCGCGTTGAACAGGCGGGTGATGCACCCAATCTGTTGATCCTGCTGGAGCGCTTGCGGGGAACACCGGATTTTCTTCGGGTGCACGAGGAGCTGACCAACGACGTTATGGGGGTACTGGAAGCGGCAACGGACAACCCGCAACTGCGTGGTCAGCTGGAGATCATGGCCAATGACCGCTTGCACGGTGCCGACCAGACGTGCCAGGACGGCGCTCGCCTGATTTTCAGTGATATCCAGGTGTCGGTGTACGCCGAGACGGCCCTGGCGGGTGTGCCGGAGGACCGGCAAACCGAAACCCTGTTTGGTGTTATCAGGCGGCTGTTCCGTCTCAATGAAGTGCAGACCATTGCGGATCTGGAAATTGCCAATCGCGAACAGCGAGGGTTGCATGTGGATCATGCCGAAGTGCGCATGGCCTATCGAATCCAGCTGGCCAATGAATTGAGCCTGCCGGGTCAGCCGGTGCGTATGGTCTGGGAGCGCCTGGCCGCGGTGGATCGTCAGGCGATTCTGGGGGCTCGGCGTCTGGTTCTGGAACGCGAATTGGGGCCTGATTTTCTCGAATACGCCATTGAGGATCAGCGTTGGGCTCAGCATCTGCGAACCGTGCATCAGGCGGACTTCGAGCGTATTACCGCGCCGATCAAGGCGCGCATGGACGCACTGGAAGAGCACCCGCCGCTGGATATGGCGCAAAATCTGCGCCGACGCAGCGCTATTTATGAGCGCTTGAACGCCGCCCATGCGGCCAATGATCCTGTGGCGCTGGCGGCTGCCACGAGCGAGTCTCTGGAACTGGATGCCAATCCGGTAGTGGATCACAACGAGTACGACCGGCAGGGCAGGGCATTGATTGCTGAGCTTGCCGCAGCGGAAAAAGCGCTGCTGCGACAGCTGACCCATTTGATGCGTCAGGCCTGGTAAGCCTTGCGGAGCTCTACCCAGGCCCGCCGTTTGACGACGGCGGGCTTTTTAATTGATCCAGGAGGATCGCCAGCGCATTAAGCTGGTCTACATTAGCGGGCTGTTGCCTCAGACCATCTGAAGAGAGCCGCTTATGTTTGAATCCGCTGAAATCGGTCACGTCATCGCCAAAGAAACCTACGACGCCGAAGTACCCGCCTTGCGCGAGGCGTTGCTGGACGCTCAATTCGAGCTGCATGAGCAGGCAGGTCGCCAGATCATCGTACTGATCAACGGTATCGAAGGCGCGGGCAAGGGCGAAACGGTCAAGTTGCTCAATGAGTGGATGGACCCGCGCTTTATTGAAGTTCGTACCTTCGACAGTCAGACCGACGAAGAACTGGCCCATCCCACGGCCTGGCGCTACTGGCGACAGCTGCCGGCCAAGGGCAAGATGGGGATTTTCTTCGGTAACTGGTACAGCCAGATGCTGCAAGGGCGCGTGCATGGCCTGTTCAAGGACGCGGTGCTCGATCAGGCGATCACGGGCTCGGAGCGGCTGGAAAAAATGCTCTGTGATGAAGGCGCGGTGATTTTCAAATTCTGGTTTCACCTGTCCAAGAAACAGATGAAATCCCGTCTCAAGCTGCTCAAGGACGATCCGCTGCACAGCTGGCGCATCAGCCCGCTGGACTGGCAGCAATCGAAAACCTACGACAAGTTCGTGCGTTTCGGTGAGCGGGTGCTGCGTCGCACCAGCCGGGACTATGCACCTTGGCATGTCATCGAGGGCGTCGATCCGTACTACCGCAGCTTGACGGTGGGACGCCTGCTGCTGGAAGGCTTGCAGACCGCACTGAAAACCCCGCAAACCGAGTCGAGCGTGGTCACGGTGGCGCCG
Source organism: Pseudomonas sp. (assembly GCA_036387095.1). Classification (GTDB taxonomy): domain Bacteria; phylum Pseudomonadota; class Gammaproteobacteria; order Pseudomonadales; family Pseudomonadaceae; genus Aquipseudomonas. The sequence continues at coordinate 40,510 of DASVUK010000063.1, read as the reverse complement.
AGGCCGGCAAGCCATGGCGAGGTCACGTTGTTGAGCAGTCTCGACATGACGCTGAACCTGAACAAAGACGACTACGAAGAGCAGTTGATCACCGAACAGGCCCGGCTCTCGGGCAACATTCGGGACAAGCGTATGCGCAAGCATGCATTGGTAGCCGTGTTTGAGGGGAATGATGCCGCCGGCAAAGGCGGAGCGATTCGCCGGGTCGCCGCCGCGCTTGACCCGCGTCATTACAACATCGTCCCCATTGCCGCCCCGACCCAGGACGAGCTGGCGCAGCCTTATCTTTGGCGGTTCTGGCGGCAGATTCCGCCCAAAGGCAAGTTCACCATTTTTGACCGCTCCTGGTACGGCCGCGTCCTGGTCGAAAGGGTCGAGGGATTTTGCAGCGAGGCCGATTGGTTGCGGGCCTATGGCGAAATCAACGACTTCGAGGAACAACTCACGGAGTCCGGAATTGTCGTGGTCAAGTTTTGGCTGGCCATTGACGAAGACACTCAGCTGGAGCGTTTCAAGGCCAGGGAAAAAATCCCGTTCAAACGCTACAAAATTACCGATGATGACTGGCGTAACCGCAATAAATGGCCGCAATACCGCGATGCGATCTGCGACATGGTTGACCGCACCAGCACCGAAATCGCGCCCTGGACGTTGATTGAAGCCAATGACAAGCGCTGGGCGCGGGTCAAGGTCCTGCGCACTCTCAACGAAGCACTGGAAGCGGCGTTTGCCAGGGATAAAAAGAAGTAGGACTGCTTTTGCATTCACCGCTCCCGCATGGCTTCGGTCCGGGCTTTCAATACCGGCTTGAGCAGGTAGTCCATCACGCTTTTTTCCCCGGTAATGATATCTACGGTGGCGATCATGCCGGGGATGATCAGCAGCGGCTTGGCATCGCTGCCCAGGTGGTTGCGGTCTGTACGCACCTGGATCAGGTAGAAACTGTTGCCCTTGTCGTCGGTGATGGTGTCGGCGCCGATCAGTTCAAGCCTGGCGGGCAGACCGCCGTAAATGGTGTAGTCATAGGCGCTGAACTTGACCATGGCTTTCTGTCCCGGATGGAGAAAGGCCACGTCCTGCGGACGGACTTTAGCCTCGATCAGCAGGTTGTCTTCCAGTGGCACGATTTCCACCAGGTCGCTGCCCGGCTGGACGACACCGCCGATGGTGTTGACCTTGAGCATCTTGACGATGCCATGCACGGGGGAAACCACGGTGGTGCGGGTCACACGGTCGTCGATGGCGATACTGTTGGCGCTGATCTTGGACAAGTCCGAACGCTTTTCATTGAGTTCCCTGGAGGCGTCGGAGCGAAAGGCAAACTCCGACTCCTGAACCTTGCTCTTGATCTCGTTGATGGCCGATTCGGCCCTTGGAATCGCCAGGGTCGTGGCGTCCATGGAGCCGCGAATCTCGACGGCGCTGCGCTTCAGACGCAGGATTTCCACGGGCGAAACGGCGCCGGAGGCCACCAACGGCGTGGACATGTTCAACTCTTGCTGCACCAGGCCCAGACTGTTGCGGTATTGCTCTTGCTTGGAGCGAAACTCTGCCAGTTCCTGCGTCTTCTGCCGCAGTTGCTCGTTGAGGGTGCGTTGCTCGCTGGCCAGGCGACGTTGGCGGGATTGATAGAGCGACAGTTCGTCCGCTGCCACTTGAGGCGCCTTGGTCACCACGTCGTCGGACAGCTTGAGGGGCAGCCCTTGAGCCTCGGCAGACAGTCGTTCAACCTGCGCAGTCAAGGTGTATCGGTCCACTTCGCTTTCACCTTTATTCGAGCGAAAGCGCGTGTCATCCAGACGTAGCAGGGTTTCGCCCTTGTTCACCATTTGTCCTTCGCGAACGAAGATTTCGGTGACGATACCGCCTTCCAGATTTTGAATGACCTGAACTTTGCTGGACGGAATCGCCTTGCCGTCGCCCATGGTCACTTCTTCCAGTACGGCAAATTTTGCCCAGATCAGCGCCGTAACGATCAACGCGCCAATGACCCAGACTGTCACGCGCGCGGTGCCAGACCCATCCTGGGACAGGGCGCCAGCCCGATAAGGCATGAATTCAAGGTCGTCGCGCAGCCGCGGATTGAAGTAGCGTGGAACATGAGTCGATGCCATAGGGTTTTCTCCTTAAACCGGGGCTGAGCCGATCTGGCCCTTGCGCAATGCGGCGATGACGGCATCCTTGGGGCCATCGGCGACGATCTTGCCGGCGTCCATGACCAAAAGCCGATCAACCAGCGTTAGCATCGACATGCGATGGGTCACCAGCAGCAGGGTTTTGCCGGTCATCACCTCGTAAAGGTGCTGGCGCAGGATGTCTTCGCTGCCGTTGTCCATGTGGCTGGTGGGTTCGTCCAGCAGCATGATCGGCGGGTCCAGCAACAGCGCTCTGGCCAGCAGTACCGCCTGGCGCTGGCCACCGGAAAGCAGTTGGCCGCGCTCGCCCACCGGACGATCAAACCCTTGGGGATGACGCAGGGCCAGTTCATCGACGCCGGTTATCCGTGCGACCTCCAGCATTCGCGAATCACTGACATAGCGCGCGCCCAGCTTCAGGTTGTCCCGCAGGCTGCCGGCCAGCAGGGGCAAGTCATGGGCGACATAGCCGATCTGTTGGCGCAGGTCGGCCACATCCAGCTGCCGCAGGTCCAGATTGTCCATCAGCAACTGGCCCTCGTCCGGCTCGTAGAAGCCCATCAACAAACGCGCGAGCGTGCTTTTGCCCGAGCCGCTGCGGCCGATGATGCCGATTCGCTCCCCCGGCCGGACCTTGAAACTGATGCTCGACAGCGCTTGCGGGCCTTGTTTGCCATACCGGAAGCTGACCTGGCTGAAGGCGATGGCGCCTAGCAGAGCGGTGCGCTCCAGAGGTCGCTGACTGGCGTCCCGCTCCTGCGGCAGGGCCATCAACGCGTCGGTGCTTTTCATGGTCAGTTGCGCTTGCTGATAACGCGTGATCAACCCGGCAATTTGCCCCAGCGGCGCCAGAACCCGACTGCCCAGCATATACGTCGCGACCAGCGCACCGACGCTGAGGTTGCCGGCCACGATGGCGTACACCCCGGCGACAATGGTTGCCATCCCGGAAAACTGCTGGATGAACAACGTGCCATTACTTGCCAGCGCCGCGAGATTGCGTGCGTGGCTGTCCAGTTGAGTGAGGGCGCCATGGGTGGTTTCCCACTGGTGTTGACGCTGGCCTTGCGCACCGCAGGCCTTGAGGGTTTCCAGGCCGCCGAGTGTTTCAATCAGCAGGGCCTGGCGTTCAGCCCCAAGGCTCAGGCTTTTTTGCACGGTGTCGCGCAGACGAATCTGGATCAGCCAGGCGAACAGGAACGTCAACGCAAAGGCCAGCAACGGGATCACTACCAGCCAACCGCCCAACAGGCCGATCACCACCAGCATAAAGGCGGCGAACGGTAGGTCGATCATGCTGGTCAGGGTGACGGCGGTGAGAAAATCTCGCAGGCCCTGAAAGTCGTGAATGCTCTGGGCGAAGCCGCCGATGGTCGCCGGGCGCGCTTTCATGGCCATGCCGGTGATGCGTTCAAACAGGGTTGCGCAAAGGATGACGTCGGTTTTTCGGCCCGCCTGATCCAAAAGATTCGCGCGGATCAGCCGCAATGCCAGTTCGAAGAGCGTGCCGACCAACAAGCCGACGGCCAGCACCCACAGCGTCGAGAGCGCCTGGTTAGGCACCACGCGATCATAGGTTTGCATGACGAACAACGGCACCATCAACCCCAGCACATTAATCAACAGACTGGCGAGAATGGCGTCGCTGTAGAGCCAGCGCGACAGCTTCAGCGTGTCGCGAAACCAGGCCTTGACCCTCGGCACAAGTGGCGCGCGCAGGTCTTCCAGCTCATGACGCGGGCGGGCAAACAGCGCCTGGCCGCTATAGCGCTTGTCCAGTTCGTCGCGGGTGACCCATTGTTCGCCGCCTTCGGTTTCACAAGGCAGGATCAACGCTCGTCCGTCTTCGCTCCAGCTGCGCAAGACCGCGCAGCGCTGTCCATCGAGCATGAGCAGGACTGGCAGATTCAGGGGATCGATGGCGGTCAACTCACGCCGCAGCCAGCGCGCCTGCAAACCCGCCCGAGCGGCAGCGCGAGGTAGCAAATCAGGGCTCAAGCGCTGCTGCGCCAAGGGCAGACCGGCGCTGAGGCTGGATCGACTGGCGGGGCAGTCGTGCAGTTTGCACAGGATCAGCAGGCCGTCGAGGAACGGGTCGTCAAAGCTCGAACGAGGATCAAGAGGATGAGGCAATTCCATGCTTGTCACGGGCGTACTCCCTGGGCGGATGCACTATTTCAGATCGGGCAGGCGGGCTTCGCTTTTCACTTCCGTCAACGCCAGCGCCTCGGCAGGCAGCACGACTCGTTGCTTGCGCAGCAGTTCGCCTTCGGTCGCCAGTACCCGGTACATGGCGAACTCTTCGGTGTAGCGCACTTCGGTGTAGCGACGGCTGGCGTTGTACAGCTCGTTTTCACTGTCCAGCAGGTCAAGCAAGGTGCGCTGTCCAAGGCCGAACTGATCCTGATAGGCGGCGCGAACCCGTGTGGTGGTTTCGGCATATTCGTGGGCGACCGGAGTCTGCTGGCGTGCGTTATTCATGGCGTTCCAGGCCAGGGACATGTTTTCGTTGAGCATGCGCAGGGCGTTATTGCGGATGTCCATGGCTTGCCCGGTCTTGTAGGAATCCGAGCGCATGCGGGCCTTGTCGCGGTTACCGTTGAACAGGTTGTAATTCATGACCACGGCGGCACGCCATTCGTTGTCATGGCCCTCTTCACCCTGCAAGTTGTCATTGGCGCCCACGGCCAGTTCAGCATCCAGACGCGGATAGAACGGTGATTTGGCGATTTCGTACTGCTGTTCCGCCGCCTGCACATCGGCCTGTGCCGATTTCAGGTACGGGTTGTTGGTCAGCATGCTTTTCCGCGCATCGCTCAGGCTCAGCGGCACTTCGCCTTTGATCGATGGCGGCGATTCCAGCTCGTCCGGCATGCGCCCGACGGCACTGAAAAAGTTTGCCTCGGCATCGGCCAGATCTACCTGAGCGGTGTAGAAATTGTTCTCGGCCAGTGCTCGCCGTGCACGGGACTGGTCGCGGTCGGCGTTGCTGCCGACTCCCCGCTCACTGCGCAGGCCGATCTGATCATTGATGCGCAAGTGCGCTTGCAGATTGTTCTTGGCCAGGGTCAGCAGCTCGCGACGCTTGAGCACTTCCAGGTACACCTCAATGGCGCGAAGGGCGAGGCTTTCCGAGGTGCCCTGCACGTAGTAGGCGCGGGAATTGACCACTGCCTTGGTGCGTCCGATTTCGTTGGGCGTATTGAAACCATCGAACAACAGCTGGCGCAGACGCAGTTCTGACTGGGTGTAATTGAGTGTCTTGTCATCATGTCCGTAAAGCGCACGAGTGGTTGGGTTGTCAACGCGCTGCCGGCCATAAGCGGCGATCAGGTCCACGCTGGGCAGGTAAGCGCCCTTGGCGACGTTGACGTCCTCATCAGCGGACAGTCGGCTGTTTTTGCTTGCGTGGATTTCCGGGTGATTGTTGAGGGTGCTTTGGATCGCATCGGTCAACGACATGGCTTGCGCTTGGGCACAGGCCACCGCCAATACGACTGCACTGTAGAGCGGGGTCAAATCGCGCATGAGTACTTCTCCCTAAGTTCATGATCTTCGTGTTCGCCATAAAAATGACGTTCCAGCGATGGAAACCGTATCAGGTCTGTAACATCACAGCTAAGAACAACTTTGGGTCGGCTCAAGACGTTTTTTTCATATCGCTTATGCCAAAAAAAACTTATGTGCTTTTTCTGAAAGCGACGATGGTTGACCTGTATGCGCTAGTAATTACAGGGTGTTGGCTGCGCTAAGTATTGGATAAGGATACTTCGTCGAGTTTTTGACCCCGAGTGAATGGGCTGATTTTCAAGGTAATTCTGTCTTTTTCCGGGGTGACATTAATTTGTCGTTTGCGGAATTTAGATCGTTAATCAGCGGTAGAGGAAAGCGGATTTCGCTGTTTTTGTAACGTTTATGGGCCTGATTGTTGCGATTTATGGAGGGAATATGGCGAGGCTGATGGGTACCGTGCGACAAGTGGCAGGCGAGGTATTCGCCATTGCGGAGGATGGCTCCCGACGCGCCTTGTATGAAGGCGACCGGCTATTTGTCGGCGAGCAACTACAGACCGGGGCTAATGGCGCGGTTGCGGTGCATCTGTCAGGCGGTGGTGAGTTAACCCTGGGGCGCGACAGTCGTTTACCTCTGACGGCGCAGATCCTTGCCAACCACGCCACTCACGTTGATACATCAGATCCGGTGACGCCAACCCTTGCGCAATTGACCGAAGTTCAGCCGTTGCAGCAGGCCATTACGGCCGGGGCCGATCCGACGCAGACAGGCGAAGCGCCGGCAACCGGTCCCGCTAGCTCCGATAGCACGTCCGGCGCATTGGGTGGCGGTCATTCGGCCGTGCTGCTAACTGAAACCGGCGGTGAGGTGACCCCGGTCATCGGGTTCCCGACCGCCGGATTCAATAGCGTGCCCGAGTTTCCGGAAGGCCGAATAGAGGGATTTCGCAACGCCTGGCCTGATACGCCGCCGCTTTCCGTGCCTCCCGTCATCGAGCCGCCCGTGCCGCCACCGGTCGAGCCACCGCTGGAACCGCCGGTAGTGCCGCCACCGCCAGAGCCCCCGGTAATTCCTCCTGAGCAACCCCCTGTCGAGCCACCGGTTCTGCCGCCAGAGGAGCCACCCACCGACCACGGCGTGGAGCTTACCGGCGGGGCGTTGACGTTCAACGAGGCAAATCTGCCATCCGGCTCGGCCAGTGATGGCGAAGCCTTGACGCAGACGGGCAGCTTCAAGGTGACGGCACTGGACGGGCTGCAAAACCTGACGGTGGCAGGCATCGTTGTGGTAAGCGCGGGTGTCGTGGCTGACTTTTCCCAGCCCGTCACTACCGGGTTGGGGAATACCTTCAGCGTCACCGGTTATGATCCCGACACCGGGGAAGTGCACTACAGCTATACCCTGACAGGGACGATGGCTCATCCCAATGGCGATGGCGCAAATGCTATAGGCGAGCTGCTCAGTGTGGTCGCCACCGACCGCGACGGCGATACGGCCAACAGTGCGCTGGACATCACCATCGTCGATGACTTACCTCAGGCTGCAGACCTTGATGTGACCGTGACGACCGAGCCCGTCTGTACCAATCTGCTGCTGATCATCGACACCTCCGAGAGCATGAATGACCCGTCCGGAGTGGAGTGTTTGTCACGACTGGCGTTGGCCAAGCAGGCCATCAGCGAATTGCTGGATCACTACACCGCCATGGGCGATGTGAAGGTGCAGGTTGTCGCGTTCAACAGTCAGGCCGGTGTGTTGAGTGATGTCTGGGTGGACGTGGCCACTGCGAAAAGCCTGATCGACGGATTGGGCGCTGGTAACGGCACGAACTACGATGCGGCGCTGGCGGGTGCAGAAGCAGCCTTTGTCACCGAGGGCAGCATCAGTGGCGCACAGAACCTGGCCTACTTTTTCTCGGACGGCAATCCCACATTGTCTGCGACCCATTCCGACCCCAATCATCAGCCTAATCCGCAGCAGGGCGATGGCATCGATCTCAACGAGCAGGCTGCATGGGTGGATTTCCTTGAAAGCCATGGCATCAATGCCTTTGCCATAGGCCTGGGCACCGACGTCAGCAGTACGTATCTGGACCCGATTGCCCACGACCTTGCGCTGGGCAGCAGCGGTGCCGTCATCGTGACCGATCTTGGCCAACTCAGCGCGGTGCTGGCGGGCACTGTTCAAGGTGGCACCAGTGGCAGCCTGCTCAACGGTGGTACGTTTGGTGCTGATGGGGGCTTTATCCAGTCCATCACTGTCGACGGCACGCTCTACGCCTACAACCCCAAAACCGGCGCTGTAAGTGCCGAGGGCGTGGATCACGGGAGTTTCAATACCACCACCCACAACCTGACGGTGATCAGCGACCATGGCGGTACGCTGGTGGTCAATGTACTCAGCGGTGCATTCACTTACACCCCGGCCAGCGAGGCGGGCAGTGCGGCGTTGACCGAGAACATCCGCTACGTCATCAGCGACAACGACGGCGACCTTTGCAGCGCCAACCTGTTGATTCACGTACCGGGCGCCACCGCGCCCCTTCAAGGGCCCGTGGCAGTCGCTGACCACATCATTACCAATGTCTTGTCGTCGAGTATTGAAGTGCCGGCGGCCTTGCTGCTGGTCAACGACGTCTCGGCCAATGGCGACCCCTTGAGCGCCACGCCTGGTGTGTTCAACACCGGATGGCAGGCCAGAGGCGAGGATTTCTCGGCCGGTTGCCTGAAGATCATCGATTTTGACGCAACCCGGGACGCGGCCGGCAACCAGCTCAAAACCCTGGAACGTAGCGAATTCTTCAACAACAGCGCCATGACTGCCATGGTGGTCTTGACCGGTTATCTGGGGGCGTTCAGCGGTCCTGCGTCTAATGCCCATGATGAATACAGCGTCCAGCTCAAGGCCGGCGAAACCGTGCAGGTCGACCTGCACAACGCCAACGATTCCATCGGCGTGGCCTGGCAGATGGGGGATGGTGCATTTCAGGCGCTGGACGCCAATGGCACTTTCACGGCGACCGAGGACAACGTATACCGAATCCTGCTGGTCAATCAGCCCGATCCGGGTATCAGTGACACGGGCGAGCATTACACCCTGAACCTGTCCATCGACTACAGCGCGGTCGATACCACTGCGACCTACGAAAGTCTTTACACCGTTACCGATGCCCACGGCGCCAGTGATTCGGCTGCTGTGAGCATCACCTACCAGGAGGGTTGCACCCTTCAAGGCACCCAGGGCGATGACGTGCTGGTCGGTGGGACTGGCGATGACACCTTGTCAGGCGCAGATGGCAATGATGTCCTGAGCGGCGGCGCCGGCAACAACGACCTGTACGGCGATAACGGCAACGATGTGCTGTTCAGCGGTCCCGGCAACGACGTGATGGATGGTGGTGCTGGCGTCAATACCGTCAGCTACGCCCTTGCGGCGTCCGGCGTGAACGTCACCAGCGCGGTAATGGAGGCGCAGCACACCGCAGGAGCGGGCACTGACACGTTGATCAACATCCAGAACCTCATCGGTTCGAATTACGACGATCATCTGACCGGTGACTGGGAAGCCAACGTGATCAGCGGAGGTCAGGGCAATGACCAGTTGATTGGGGCGGGTGGTGACGACACCCTGTCAGGTGGGGCGGGTAACGACACGTTCAAATGGCTGGCAGGTGAGACCGGTCACGATCAGGTGATGGATTTCTCCGTGGGCGGGGACACGCTGGACCTTTCGCAACTGTTACAGGGCTTGAGTGCCGGGGTCGGTTCGCTGGAGGATTACTTGCATTTCACCGTCACCGGCAGCGGTGCGGACGTTGTATCCAGTATTCAGGTCAGCTCCAGCGCTACCCCGGCCTCTGCCCAGACCATTGATCTGGCGGGTGTCGACCTGGCGACTCATTACGGTGTGACCCCAGGTTCTGGCGGTATCGTGGCCAGCGGTGCCGACACGGCCTCGATCATCACCGGCATGCTGGGCGATCATTCGATGAAGGTGGATACCGTTTGAAGGCTCAATCGGGCTCCACAATCTGCCAAGGGTGCTTCAAGGCTTGTGAAGCGTCTTTTGCCGCAGGATATAGATCGTCACCAACACTGCACTGGTGAGCATGAAGCCCCGTGCCCAGGGAAGGGCAACCAGGTAGCAGGACACACCGATGCTGGTCCACATCAGCCCGATGGCGTACACCTTGCCCTTGAGAGGGATGCCGTTGCCGTCGAGATAATCGCGGATCCAGGGGCCGAGTCGTTTGTGATTGACCAGCCAGGAATAGAAGCGCGGCGAGCTTCGGGCGAAGCACGCCGCGGCCAGCAACAGGAACGGGGTCGTGGGCAGGACCGGCAGGAATATGCCGATCACGCCCAGCGCTACACTCAGCCAGCCAATGGCCTGAAGGACAAAACGCACGATTCGACTACGACTCGTGCGTGGTGAGCCTTGCGCCATAGGCGCGGACTCAGTGGTGACGGGGCTTGAGGATTGCCGGTTTTTCGTCCGGAGCCTGGCACAGCAGGTACAGCGCGGTCAGGGCTTCCGGGATCTGCACGATCATGTCGTCCATCAGGTTGGCGTCCTGGGCGATATCCGCGAACTCAGGTTGCTCGTCGAACAGACCCGAACCGACCATGATCGGCAACAGCATTTCGCTGACTTCTTCTTCGGCACTTTCGAACCAGGCGTTCTCACGCAGGAACACGCCTTCCATAAAGCCGATACACCAGCCGCGCAGATCCGAATCGTCAGGCTCGTCGCCCAGATCCAGGTCGCATGGCAGCTCGAATTCTTCGTCGGACGCCAGTTGGCGAGCGATATGCGCCTGCAACTGGATCAGCGTGGCTTCGATCTCTTCACGTTCGGCGTCATTGGCGTAATGCGGAGGCTCGGAGAACAGCGCATCGATCCACTCACGCTCGGGAACGTTTTCGGCACAGATGGACAGGGCGGTCAGGTAGCCGTGGGCGGCCACGTAGTCCAGCGCCTCGTCATGCAGCTCATCGGCATCGAGGAAGGCTTGCAGGCGGTTTAATTGCTCAGCGAAGGACATTGAAAGACTACCTTGGAAATAAACGATGCTGAATTCTAGGCCCTGAGAGCCGTGGGCGCCAGCGGCGAGGGCGCTTGAGGTTAATTTCGACCGCTCGTGTCGCGGCTGTCCTTTGCCTTTGAGTGGTCGGGTATACTCCCGCGCTTTGCAGCGCAGCAGGACAATCTGGGGTTTTTATGCTCGAACAGGCACAACGCGTACTTAAAGATATCTTCGGCTACGACAGTTTTCGCGGTCGCCAGGGTGCCATTATTGAACGCGTGGCCAATGGTGGTGATGCCCTTGTGCTGATGCCCACCGGTGGCGGCAAGTCGCTGTGTTTCCAGGTTCCGGGTTTGTTGCGCGATGGCCTGACGGTGGTGGTTTCCCCGTTGATCGCCCTGATGGACGATCAGGTCGCCACCCTGGAAGAACTTGGGGTTTGCGCTGCGGCGTTGAACTCCACCCTCAGCGCCGAGCAGCAGCGCGATCTTGCCAACCGGATTCGTCTGGGCGAGGTCAAAATGCTCTACCTGGCCCCCGAACGTTTGGTTCAGCCACGTATGTTGGCGTTCCTGCAAAACCTGCAGATCGGTTTGTTCGCTATCGATGAAGCACACTGCGTGTCCCAATGGGGCCATGATTTCCGTCCCGAATATCTGAAACTGGGCCAGTTGGCCGAGTTGTTTCCCGACGTACCGCGCATTGCACTGACCGCCACGGCCGACAAACGGACCCGCGAGGAAATCGTCACGCGCCTGCATTTGCAGAATGCCGAGCGTTTTCTGTCCAGTTTCGATCGGCCGAACATTTTCTACCGCATTGTGCCCAAGGAGCAGCAACGCAAGCAGTTGCTGGCCTTTCTCTCCGAGCGGCGCAGCGATGCGGGCATCGTCTATTGCCTGTCGCGCAAGAAAGTCGACGAGGTTGCCGCCTTTCTCTGTGAGAACAAATACCCCGCGCTGCCTTATCACGCGGGTTTGCCGTCGGAGACGCGGTCTGCCAACCAGAAACGCTTCCTGAATGAGGAAGGCTTGATCATGGTTGCCACCATTGCCTTTGGCATGGGCATCGACAAGCCCAACGTGCGTTTCGTCGCCCATATGGATCTGCCCAAGTCCCTGGAAGCCTATTACCAGGAAACCGGGCGCGCCGGACGCGACGGCTTACCAGCCGATGCCTGGATGACCTATGGTCTGCAGGACGTGGTGATGCTCAAGCAGATGCTGCAGAACTCGGACGGCGATGAGCGACACAAACGTCTTGAGCAACACAAGCTCGATGCCATGTTGGCGCTGTGTGAAGAAACCCGCTGCCGTCGTCAGACATTGCTCGCCTACTTCGATGAAGACATGCCCGAGCCCTGCGGACATTGCGACAATTGCGTCGACGGCGTACAGACCTGGGACGCCACCGAGCCTGCACGGCAGGCACTGTCAGCGATTTATCGAACCGGGCAGCGCTACGGCGTAGGTCATCTGGTGGATGTATTGCTGGGCAAGTCAAATGACAAGGTGCAGAGCTTCGGCCATCAGCATCTGGCCGTCTTTGGTGTAGGCAAAGATCGTTCTGAAGGCGAATGGCGCTCGTTGTTCCGACAGCTTGTAGCGCGTGGCCTGGCCGACATTGACCTGGAAGGCTACGGTGGCCTGCGCCTGAGCGACACATGCCGGCCGTTGCTGCGCGGCGAGGTGCGGCTTGAATTGCGCCGTGACCTGAAACCGCAAACCACCGCTAAAGGCGGCTCCAGCCCGGCCAGCCAACTGGTCCGTGGCGAAGAGCGGGAGCAATGGGAAGCGCTGCGGGCACTGCGTCGCAAGCTTGCCGAAGAGCACGGCGTGCCGCCGTATGTGATTTTCCCGGATTCCACCTTGCTTGAAATGCTGCGCAGCAAACCCGACACCTTGTCGGATATGGCTCAGGTCAGCGGCGTCGGTGCTCGCAAGCTGGAGCGTTATGGTCAAGCCTTCCTGGAAGTGCTGAGCGGTACGGCCCCAACGCCGACAGTCGTCGCCGACGTGCGCCATGAGCTGATCAGCCTGGCTCGTGCTGGAATGACCCCGATGCAGATTGCCGGTCAGTTGCAATGCACTGAGAAAAACGTCTACACCATGCTGGCCGAGGCGATCGGCAAGCAGCAGTTGTCCCTGGAGCAGGCCCTTGATCTGCCCGAAGACTTGCTGGGTGAAGTTCAGGATGCCTTCCTTGATGGCGAGGGCGAGCTGCCGCCGGTGGCCGCCATTGCCGAGCAATTCAGCGGTCGGGTGCCTGAAGGCGTGCTGTATTGCGTGCGTGCCGCATTGCAGTCCGAGTTCGAGGTGTGAGTTCAGGGCATAGGCGGCGTGAATCACTGCGACCAAAGGCCACAGCATGAAACTTGCCACGATCCGGGCGCCATGGTTAGCTGACTAATAATTAGTTTCAACCATGAGTTTTCTATGCCAATGACTGATGAACATCGTTTCGGTATGCAGCTTGCGCACATTACACGCGGGTGGCGAGCTGAGCTGGACCGACGATTGGCCGATATGGGGCTTTCCCAGGCCCGCTGGCTGGTACTGCTCCATCTGGCCCGCTTCCAGGAGCCGCCCACCCAGCGTGAGCTGGCGCAAAGCGTTGCCGTGGAAGGTCCGACCCTGGCGCGTCTGCTCGACAGTCTCGAAAGTCAGGGGCTCGTACAACGCCAGGCGGTGCTGGAAGACCGTCGCGCAAAGAAAATCGTACTCTGCGACACAGCCCTTCCGTTGATCCAGAAAATCGAAGCCATTGCCACGTCGTTGCGAGTAGAGCTGTTCGAGGGCATCGCAGAAGACGACCTGCGGGTCTGCATGCGCGTTCATACGCAAATTCTGGCTAATCTCGAAAGATCCTGAAGCGGCCGCGCGGCTTCTCGCTCATACTTGTGCTTTACGGACCATCGCGTCTGCGCTTTATATTGAATATGCCGAGAAGCCTGATCGGGTTTCCATAAGGGTCAGTATGCTCAAGAGTGTTCAGGCGGCTGCGCTGGGCGATCACCGCCAGACAAGTCATGGGGTCAAAGCGCTTTACCGGGCCGCTTTGCTGGCGGCTATTTCGTCGGCCGTGATGTTGCATTCTTCGATTGCCGCGGCGGTGGGCATGGGCGATATCACCCTGCATTCGGCACTGAATCAGCCGTTGAATGCCGACATCGAGTTGGTTGAGACGGCAGGCCTGAGCGCAGAGGACATTGTCGCCAAGCTTGCATCAGTGGACGATTTCGCCAAAGCGGGTGTGGAGCGAATCTTCTTTTTCAATGATTTGCGCTTCACCCCGATCATTCATGGCAATCGTGGCGTGATTCGCGTGGTTTCCACCAAGCCGGTCACGGAACCCTATTTGAATTTTCTGGTGCAACTGATCCGGCCAAACGGCAACCTGTTGCATGAATACACCGTTCTTCTGGACCCGGCGACTTCCCCGGCAGGCGTTGCGGCCACCCGTGGTCGTGTTCCGGAAGAATCGGCTCGGGGAGTACCTGAGTCGCGCATGCCCGTCGCGCCACCGTCCACTACTCAGGACAAACGCTACACGGTCGCTCGTGGCGATACGCTGGGCTCGATTGCCCGTCGCGTGCAGGGCAGTGGCGCCAATGCCTCTGCGGCCAAGCTGGCCGACGGCATCCAGGCGTTGAATCCCCAGGTATTCGCCAGCGGTAAAGGAACCGTATTGAAGGTAGGGCAAAACCTGTTGCTGCCCGACGCGGCGGTTGTCGCCGGTGTTGCTTCAGACGCAACCGCTTCGCCTGTACAGCCCAAGGCTCCTGCGCGACCTGCAGATGTTCAGCACAGCGATGAACAGCTGGCGGCCGCCGTTATCGAAAACCAGCAGCTAAACAAAAATCTGGATGAGCAGAAGGCTCAGGTTCAGGCGCTGCAAGAGCAACTGACCGCAAGGGATAAGCAGGTCGCCGGTCTGCAAACTCGACTTTCCGAGAAAACCGCAGCCCCGGCGCCGGTTGCCCCGATAGTCACGCCTGTATCCGCGCCGGCTCCGGCTCCGGTAAGTCCGACGCCGGCTGCTGTGGGCGAGTCTTCAGGTGGCTCGTTGCTGTCGACTTACCTGTTGCCAGGTGCGGTGTTGGTACTTCTGCTGTTGCTGGCACTGGCTTATTCGGTGCGCCGTAATCGTCGCAAGCAATCGGTGAGCGCCGTGATGGCGGATTCGCCGTTGATCAAACCCGCCCAGTCGCCGGAGACGTCGATCTACGATGCCCCTCCAGTTGCATCGCGGGTTGTCCTGGCGGAATCTACGAGTACCCTTGGCCCCGCCGTCGCCCCGCCTCGTGCCCATACGGCCCCCGATGCGCTGGATGGCGTGAGCATTTATATCGCCTATGGTCGGTTTGCCGAGGCCCTGGGGATTTTGCGGGACGCTTTGGAGCGAGACCCGCAACGCACTGACATTCGCATCAGAATGCTCGAATTGCTGGCCGAGCAGGGCGACGCGGGCGGGTTTGCCGGTGAAGAGCAGCGCGCCCTGGCATATGGCGTTGAACCGCATGTTATTGCGGACATCCGTAGCCGTTATCCCCAACTCGAATCCGTGGCAGCGCCAGTTGTACCGTTGGTCGCACCACTGGCAGTGACTGCATTGCCACCTGCTGAGCCAGAGCCCGCTCAACTGGACGAAACGGCGGCCGCTGCCTTGAATCCAGAGTCGGCCGATGAGTTCCAATTGAACCTGGACGATCTGTCCATGGATGCCGACTGGGATCTGGTTGACCCGTTCGACAGTCCGAAACCCTTGCGCGACAAGCCTGAGGAAGAAAAGCCCGTCGAGGAAGACCTGACGTTTTCCTCCAACCTCACTGAGTTGCCGGAAGTGTTCGAAATACCGGACGACCAGTTCCTCAGTGATTTCGAAGCGGAACCTGTTGTGCAGTCCAACAATGATTCTTTGGACGATGCCTTTCTTGATGGCTTTATGGATGACTCGTCCGAGTTTGATCTGTTGGATCTGGATGAAGCCCCTCTGAGCAAAATCAATCAGGCCCAGATACTGATCGATGATGGCGACTTCACTGCCGCCAGGGAGTTATTGCTGGACGTCATGGAGGACGCCGACGAGGAGCATAAGCAGATGGCCAGGGAATTATTGACCAGCATCAGTTGAAGCGAGGCTGCTCCGGTGGCCACAGTGCGCTTCGCATAACCCAGTCTGAGAATTTGCTTTTATGCCAGCCGCCAAGCCCGAAATTGTGATCATTTACTGCACCCAATGCCAGTGGCTGTTGCGCGCTGCCTGGCTTGCCCAGGAACTGCTCAGCACGTTCTCTGATGATCTTGGCAAAGTGTCCCTGCAACCCGGCACCGGCGGGGTATTTTTGATCACCTGCGACGGGGTGCAGATCTGGGAGCGTAAAGTGGATGGCGGCTTCCCCGATGCGAAGGTACTCAAACAACGGGTTCGGGATCAGATCGATCCCTTGCGCGATCTGGGCCACAACGATAAACCAGGTGGCCCGGTCACTCCCTGACCCCAATCCCTGAAGCGGGCCTTGCGCTGTCACCTTACTGCCATGGCCCAGTCACAATCGATTAACCGAACCGGCGCATCATCCTCAAAACCCTGCCGGAGGTTACCCATGAGCAGCGCTCAGCTTGCTAAACCCAGTCGTAAGCAACGCGTACGCACTTTGTGGATATCCGACGTGCATCTGGGCACTCGGGATTGCCAGGCCGAGCACTTGTCGGCCTTCCTCAAGCGCTACCAGGCAGATAAGGTCTACCTGGTAGGCGACATCATTGATGGCTGGAAGCTGCGCAGCGGCATGTACTGGCCCCAGGCGCACACCAACGTAATCCGCCGTCTGCTGACCATGAGCAAGCGCGGCACTGAGGTGATCTATGTCACCGGCAACCACGACGAGTTCCTGCGCCGCTACTCCAGGCTGATCCTGGGAAACATCCAGTTAGTGGATGAAGCCGAACATGTCACGGCCGATGGCCGCCGTTTGCTGGTCATCCATGGGGATCAGTTCGACGTCATTACCCGCTATCACCGATGGCTGGCCTTCCTCGGCGATTCAGCCTATGAATTCACGCTGACCCTCAATCGCTGGCTTAATCATTGGCGGGCGAAATACGGTTATGGGTACTGGTCGCTGTCGGCGTACCTCAAGCACAAGGTCAAGACTGCCGTCAGTTTTATCAGTGACTTTGAAGAAGCCATCGCCCATGAATGCGTCAAGCGCGGATTGGACGGCGTTGTGTGCGGACATATCCATCATGCGGAAATCCGCAAGGTGGGCGGGGTTGAATACCTCAACTGCGGTGATTGGGTCGAGTCGTGTACGGCGTTGATCGAACATCTGGACGGCTCGATCGAACTGTTCCGCCTGGCCGATGCGCATCTGCGGGAAAAGGCGTTGGTTGCTGAACAGCAGACTCCGGTCAGTGAGCCTGCTGCCTGACGTGTAGCCTTGGCGGGTCAGATCCCGGGATTAATCAGAACGGAACCTTGCCCAGTACCATGTCGCGATACATGACGAAGTCGCCCAGCAAGCTATAGAAGGGGTGCTGAAATGTGGCCGGACGATTCTTCTCGAAGAAAAAATGACCGGCCCAGGCGAACCCGTAACCGGCAATGGGTACGAGCCACAGCAACGCCCAATGGCCGCCACCGACCGCGAAGGCCAGCAGGAAAATCACCAGGCTGGTGCCAATGAAGTGCAGGCGGCGACAGGTGCTGTCGCCATGCTCCTGCAAGTAGTACGGATAGAAGTCGGCAAAACGGGTGAACTGTTTGGTGTGTTCCATGACTGTCGTCCCCGGGCTTGTTGCGATTCTGTCTGATCCTGCGATGGATCCAGGCAGTGACAATAAACGCCTTTTCCATCCCTGCGGCAATAGCCTTCGAGCCGGACCTCAGTGGCGCCAGAATGCGGGAATGCACAAGACCAGTACGGTGATGATTTCCAGTCGGCCGAGCAACATGCCCAAGGACAGAATCCATTTGGCCGCGTCCGGCAAACTGGCAAAGTTACCCGCCGGTCCGATGGTTTCCCCTAGTCCAGGCCCCACGCCCGAGACAGTGCTTGCCGCGCCGGTCAGGGCCGTCATCCAGTCCAGCCCCAGCAATGACAGCGCCAGGGCAATCAGGCAGATGGTGATGGTAAAGAAGAACGAAAAGGTCAGGATCGAGCGCACGATCTCGTCGTCGAGACGATGGCCGTTGTACTTCTGCTTGATTACCGCCCGCGGGTGGATCAGCTGGTGGAGGTTGGCCTTGAGCAGGATGTAGGCGACCTGGAAACGGAAGATTTTTACGCCGCCTGCGGTCGAGCCGGAACAACCGCCGATGAAACCCAGATAGAAGAAAAACATCAGGGCGAAATTGCCCCACAGGCTGTAGTCCCCAAGGGCAAATCCGGTGGTGGTCACCACGGAAGTTACGTTCAGCGCCACATGGCGCAACGCGTCATACCACGGCAAGTCAGTGGTGGCCCAATACCAGGTGCCCATCACCAGCCAGGTCATCAGCAGCAGCCCAAGTAGCCCTCGCACCTGCTCGTCCCGGAACAGCGCGCCCCGGTTGCCCCGCAGCGTGGCGACATAAAGGGTGAACGGCAGGCTGCCGAGGATCATCACCACGATAGCGACCCAGTGCACCGCAGGCTGTTTCCATTTGGCCAGGGACAGGTCCGAGGTGGAAAAACCGCCCGTGGAAATCGCCGACATGGCGTGATTGATGGCATCGAACAGGCTCATGCCCGCCAGCCAGAAAGCGATGCTGCCCAGTGCGGTGAAGCCGACGTACGCCAGTACGATGAACTTGGCCACCATATGCGAACGGGGCATGACTTTTTCGGAGCGGTCCGAGGATTCGGTCTGGAACAGGCGCATGCCACCGATGCGCAGCAGCGGCAGAATCGCCACCGCCATGCCGATGAAGCCGATCCCGCCGAGCCAGTGCAGCATCGAGCGCCAGATCAGAATCCCTGGCGACATGGTGTCCAGGCCGCTCAATACCGTAGAGCCTGTCGCCGTGATACCGGACATGCTTTCGAAAAACGAGTCGGTGTAGCTGATGTGTTGCGTCAGCAGGAAGGGCAGGGCGGCGAAAATACACACCACGATCCAGCTGGAAACCGTCAGCAGATACATATCCCTTGGACGCAGGTGTACGTGTTCCGGCCGACCGGGAATTACCATAGCCAACCCGGCGATAAACGTCAGAAGGCTGGCCCAGAGAAACGAGCGCAGATCTTCGATACGGTCGAAGATCACCAGCGTTGCCATGGGCACGATCATGGCGATAGCCAGAGTGATCAGGAAGATGCCGATTATGAAACCGATGATGCGAAGGGTCGGCAACGCCATGCAGTCGCTCTGACTTAGAGGGGAAAGGCGCCATTCTACCTGCGGGCCACGGCATGTAAACCGTGGCGCGTTCGTCAACGGGTGTAAGGAATGGCCGGTAACGTTCGTTATCTGAGTCTAGAATGCTCATTCATTTTTAAAGGAGGTAGCCCATGGAGGCGCTCGACGTTTTGCTCAACCGTGTTTCCGTTCCACGGTTGCTGGACCCTGCGCCAGATGCCGCGCAGCGTGAAGTGCTGTTCAGCGCGGCCATTCGTGCCCCCGATCATGGTCAGCTCAGGCCTTTCCGCTTTCTGACAGTCGAAGGCCCTGCTCGCGAGCGCCTGGGCGACCTGTTGGCCCAAGCGCTGCAAGAAAGTGGTGCCCAAGTGACGCCGCAGGCGCTGGAAAAGGCGCGGCTTGGCCCTTTGCGGGCACCTCTGGTTGTGGTGGTGATCGCGCACCTGAAGGATCACTTCAAGGTGCCGAAGCAGGAGCAATTGATCACCGCAGGCTGTGCAGCTCATAGCGTGCTGCTGGCCGCTTATGCGCTGGGAGTCGGTGCGGTATGGCGTACGGGTGAGCTTGCCTATTCGCCGATTGTCGCCAAGGGCCTGGGCCTGGAGGTGGACGAGCAAGTCATTGCGTTCCTGTACCTGGGCACACCGCAAAACCCACCGCGCGTCGCGGGCAAAGTGGATCTGGTGGATTTCGTCAGCGAGTGGCAGGGTTGAGGCGTCCTGTCTCTGTGGGACATTTAAGGTTGCAGGGAGCCCTGCAACCTTAAATCAGGTTGATATTTGCCTGTTTTCGCCTTGCCTTCGCTCGTGACGCTTTCACACAGCCTGCAAAGGTCATTCGCAGGGTCAGCTATTCAGGCCGTAGCAACCAACTCCGCCGGCAGATCCAGCGTGGCAACAAACCCGCCGTCCGGATGGTTGCCAAGAATCAAATCACCACCATGACGCTGAGCAGCGCGTTTGGCGATGGCCAGGCCCAGGCCGTGCCCTGGCGCGGTCTGCCCCGGAGCCCGGTAAAACGGCTCGCCCAATTGCTCCAGATGTTCGTCCGCCACGCCAGGGCCGTGATCGCGAACACTCAGCTGCAATCGATCACCCACACGCAGCGCCTGCATTTGAATGACCTCGCCCGTTGGGTTGAAGCGCAAGGCGTTGCGCAACAGGTTATCCAGCGCGCGCTCCAGCATGTCCGGCCAGCCTTGCAAGTGCAGGTCGTCCTGCACGGTGACCTGGATTTGCTGATCGCCGCCGTCGAGTTTCGCGTCGTTTTTCAGGCGCAACAGCAGCTCTTTCAAGTCGACCGGTTCTGCACTGCCGAAGTCGGCATCCAGGCGGGCAAGGGCGAGAATCTCGCTGATCAGCGCTTCCAGCCTGTCGCATTCACGGCTCAGGCGTGGCCACAGTTTTTCTCGTTCCGCAGGTTCTGCGCGCTCGGCCAAAGCCAATGCAATGCGCAGTCGGGCCAGTGGTGAACGCAGCTCATGGGAAACGTCACGCAATAATTGGCGCTGGCTGGTGATGAGGCTCTGCAGGCGCGCACCCATCCGGTTGAAATCGGTCGCCAACACACCGAACTCATCACGACGATTGGCCAGTTGGGCCAGGCTGTTCTGTTGGTACGTGGTCTGCCCCAAATCATGCACGGCACCGCGCAGTCGGCTGAGCGGGCGGGTAATCGATAAGGTGACCAGCAGGCTGAACAATGTCAGCACCACCAATGCTATGCCCAGAGCACTGAGCGGCCACATCAGGCTGTCACGATGCCATGCGTCCAGTTCCGGGTGCGGAATGCGATAAATCAGCAGATAGGTTTCGCCGGTTTTTTCGCTGATGTACTCAGATGTCAGTCGGCGCCACGGCAGGGGGCGTGGATCACCTTGCTGACGGGCTTCGAAAGCAGCCGCCCGCGGCGGGAAGGTGCCCCGTACCACCGCTTCACCACTTTCGTTAAGCACTTGCACATCGATGTGATATTTACGCTTGAGGGTTTGCAGGTATTCCTGCGCCGCGTCCTCGCCCTGTGTTTCGAAAAGCTCGGTCCACTTCTGCGGCAGTTTGTGCAGCCCAGGATGACGACTGAGGATCCACGCATCCTGATTGAGCATATGCCCCAACAAAATCGAAAGGCCCGCAACCAGGGCAATGGCCAGCCAGAAACTGGCCAGGATTCGCCAGAACAATGAGCGCACGTGAAACCCTCAAATAGAGAAAACCCGACACGCTTGGGGAGTGTCGGGTTTAGATGGATCGATGGATTACTGGGCTTTTTGAGCCTTTTGCGCTTTCCAGGCTTCGAACTCTGCGCGATCAGCCATGTGTTGCGCACGTTCTTTCTGCATCTGGTCGAATTCCTTCTGCTGTTCCGGCTTGAGCAATGCGCGGATATCGGCTTGGGTCTTGGCGCGTTTGGCGTCCAGTTCGTCCTTCATCGCTTTCTGGTCAGCGGCTGGCAGCTTGGCCAGGTACTTGTCAGTGATTTCCTTGCGGTCGTGCATTTGCGCGCCCATCAGTTTGCCGATCTGCTGACGCTGCTCGCGGCTCAGGTCCAGCTTTTCGAAAGGGCCGCGATCGTGGTGCATGCCCATCCGTGGACCTTCCGGGCCAGGGCCATCTGCCGGTGGCATTGCCATGGCGACGGTAGGCAGAGCAGCAGCGAACATCAAAGCGATCAGAGTCTTACGCATGGTGTATCTCCTTGTCTCGAATCCGGCTCGTTGCCGGTTGAGCCCAGTTTAGGGCGATCAAGGTCAAGGGCGGTCAGGCTACTGTAAAGCTTGGGTAAAGAGGGGAGGACAGTTTCAAGCCTCAAGCCTCAAAAGGCAGGCTTGCGGCTTGCAGTTCCGTCGTTAGGCGGCGTAGTAATACCCGCGACTTCGCAGCGCCACGATGCGCGGCCGTCCATCGGGGTGCGGCCCGATTTTCTTGCGCAGGTTACTCACGTGCATGTCCAGGCTGCGGTCATACAGCGTGAGTTTGCGGCCCAGGGCCAGTTGCGCCAGTTCCTGTTTGTCCAATGGCTCGCCGGGTTGACGCAGCAAGGCTTCCAGCAGACGACTTTCGGAAACAGTCAGCGTCAGTTCCTTCTCGTCGATGATGACCACGCCGCGCATCGGGCTGAAACACAGGTCGCCGAGCTCCAACTGGGTGGACACAGCGGTCGGATGGCTGCGCCGCAGCACCGCGCGAAGGCGAGCGGTCAGCTCCCGCGGATCGCAGGGTTTTGCCAGGTAATCATCGGCACCCAGTTCCAGTCCGAGGATCCGGTCCAGAGGTTCGCCACGCGCCGACAGCATCAGCACGGGCAGGTCCGGGTGATCGTTGCGCAGTTGCTTGAGCAGTTCCAGGCCGCTGCCATCGGGCAGCATGACGTCCAGAACCACCGCCGCAGGTGCTGATTCGGCCAGGGCGCGTCGGGCGCTGCTACCGTCGTGACAGGCGCGCACCACAAAGCCTTCCTGGCTCAACCAGCTGCTCAGAAGCTCACACAGCTCCTGATCATCATCTATTAGTAACAGCTCGCTCATGTCTCACTCAATTTAGCCACTGTCGGCGCTGTCTACGCCAACCGCTGGCAAAAATACCGCACAAAAGGGCGATCATCGCAACGCCGCCCCCCGCGACAAACCATTGTTGTTGCTCCGTCAGCATGCGCTGCGGCTCGACGGATTGTGACTCTTTGAGCTGCAACTTGAGCTTTTGGTTCTCCTGGCGAAGACGACTCAGTTGCGCGCTCTCACGGTCGGCACTGGTGTTTTGCAGTTGCCTGATCAGCTCTTGGCGCTGGCGTTCGCTGTCATGCAGTCGCTGTTGCAGTTCATTGATTTGGCTCGTCACCGCCGGCTCGGGCTGGGCAGATGTGGCCAAACCATTGGTTTCGTCGGCGTGGGCAAGCGTCGCGCCCATCACCCATAACGCCATTAACAGATATCGCGAACCTGAACGCATCTGAACCCCTGTTTTTCACGCAGTGTTTTTATAGAACATTCAGAAGGTTGTCGGCAGAGCATCAGGAATGATTAATGGCGGACTGGCAAAGCGCGATTGCCGACCCGACCGGGCGGCAATCGCACCTGGTGACAGCAAGGTGTTAAGGAAGAACCTGCTTGAACGGCTTGACCACGACATGAGCGTAAACGCCCGCTTTGACGAACGGGTCGGCCTCCGCCCAGGTCTTGGCGGCGCTCAATGAGTCAAACTCCGCAACGATCAGGCTGCCAGAAAAACCGGCTGTGCCAGGGTCATTGCTGTCTACCGCAGGGTGCGGGCCGGCCAGAATCAGGCGTCCTTCATCCTTGAGCGCATTCAGACGCTCAAGGTGGGCGGGACGAACGCTCAGGCGCTTTTCCAGGGAATTGTCGACGTCTGTGGCAATGATTGCGTAGAGCATGTCAGTCCTCGGTTTTTGTTGAAGGTGGCGGTGTTTCGGGATCATGCATGTGGCGGGCAAGGAACAGACCTTGGCCGACCAGGAATAGCAGCGTCATGCCCAGGCTTCCGAAGACTTTGAAGTCCACCCAGAATTCCTGATAGGTAAACGCCACGTAGAGGTTGGCCGCGCCGCAAAACAGGAAGAAGATGATCCAAGCAATGTTCAACTTGGTCCAGATCGCCTGTGGCAGGGTCAGGGCATGGCCCATGATGCGCTGGATCAACGGGCGGTCACCAATAAAGTGGCTGCCGGCGAATGCCAGGGCGAACAACCAGTTGACCACCGGGGCTTTCCATTTGAGGAACGTTTCGCTGTGAAAGGCCAGCGTCAGGCTGCCAAACACAAGGCAGGCGGCCAGCGTCAGCCACTGGCTTTTCTCCAGCTTGCCTTGCTTGACGAACAGAATGCCGTACACGACCACAGAACTGATGATCAGCATGGCGGTCGCACTGAATATTCCGCCCACGGTGTAGCTATGACCCAGAATGTCGACGGCGCGGGGCTCGATCTTGTAGACGATGAAAAATAGCAAAAGCGGGATGAAGTCGATGAATTGTTTCACAGTGGCAGCCAGAAGCAGGATGTGGCGGCATAATAACAAACATCAATGATAGCGAAAGCGCCACCTATGAATGTTGACCTGCATTGCCACAGCACTGCTTCCGATGGCGCCATGGCGCCTGCGGACCTGGTTGCGCGTGCTTATGAAAACGGCGTGCGCGTCTTGTC
This sequence comes from Pseudomonas sp., assembly GCA_036387095.1. Lineage (GTDB taxonomy): Bacteria > Pseudomonadota > Gammaproteobacteria > Pseudomonadales > Pseudomonadaceae > Aquipseudomonas. Next base: position 16,337 of record DASVUK010000063.1, on the reverse strand, counting down.
CCTCACCGATCACGACACCCTCGAAGGTCTCGAAGAGGCCCGCAATGCGGCGCATGCACTGGGTATGCAGCTGGTCAACGGGGTAGAGTTATCCTGCACGTGGGGCGGTGCGACTATCCATATTCTGGGCTATGGTTTCGACGTTGACGCCCCTCTTTTGGTCGAGGCCATCGCCCGTTTGCATACCGGACGCTGGCTACGCGCCGAAGAAATAAGCCGTAAATTAGCGATCAAAGGTATGCCCGGAGCGCTCGAAGGCGCTCGGGCGATCCAGCAGGAGTTGGGTGACAGCGCCAACGCTCCGGCCCGGCCACACTTTGCGGACTTCATGGTGCGCGAGGGTTTCGTCAAGGATCGCGCCGAAGCATTCCGCAAATGGCTGGGTGCCGGCAAGCTGGGTGACGTCAAACTGCACTGGCCAACCCTGGAAGATACCGTGGGCATGCTGCGCGCTTCCGGAGCCTGGGTCAGCCTTGCCCACCCTGCGCATTACGATTTCACCCGTAGCAAGCGTCGTAAACTGGTCGCCGAGTTTATTCAAGCCGGCGGCCATGCCATAGAAGTGGTCAACGGTCTGCAACCTGCCGAACAGGTCGGGACATTGGCCATTCTGGCTCGTGAATTCGGTCTGCTGGTGAGTGCCGGCAGTGATTTCCACGCCCCGGGCGCATGGTCCGAGATCGGCATTTATCGACCGTTGCCCGAGGATCTGCCGCCACTTTGGTGTCGATTCAAACATGACCAGCCTACTGCCGCCTTCTGAACAGGAAGATACCGTGAGTCAATTTTTCCAGGTCCACCCGGAAAACCCGCAGCCGCGCCTGATCAAACAGGCCGCAGAAATCATCAAGGCCGGCGGGCTGGTGGTCTACCCCACAGACTCCTCATATGCATTGGGTTGTCAGATTGGCGACAAGAGCGCCATCGAACGAATCCGTCGACTGCGCCAACTCGACGACAAGCATAACTTCACCCTGATGTGCTGCGATCTTTCGCAACTGGGGCTGTTTGCCAAGGTCGATACCGGCGCATTCCGTGCCCTCAAGGCCCACACGCCGGGGCCCTACACCTTCATTCTCAATGCCACCCGGGAAGTGCCGCGGCTGGTCCTGCATCCCAAGCGCCGCACTATCGGCCTGCGGGTGCCCGGGCATCCCATCGCTCAGGCGCTTCTCCAGGAGCTGGGCGAACCGCTGATGAGCGTCAGCCTGATCATGCCGGGTGAAACCGTGCCCATGAGCGATCCTTACGAAATGCGCCAGATCCTCGAACGGCAGGTGGATTTGATCATCGATGGCGGCATCGGCGGTATTTCCGCATCAACGGTCATCAACCTGGCCGACGGCGAGCCTCAGGTCATCCGCGTCGGTTGTGGTGACCCAAGTCCGTTCGGCGTAGAAGCGTAATGACGGCAGTGGAAACGGTGGACAGTCAGGCAGGCGCGCAACAGGAGTTGCCATTCGCCATGGTCTACGGCCGGGCGGTCATGCAGATGCCGCTGGACCTGTATATCCCGCCGGACGCACTGGAAGTCTTCCTCGAAGCCTTCGAAGGTCCGCTGGATCTGCTGCTCTACCTGATCCGCAAACAGAACATCGATATTCTCGATATCCCGGTGGCCGAGATCACCAAGCAGTACATGGGTTACGTCGAACTGATGAAGACCGTGCGCCTGGAACTGGCCGCGGAGTATCTGGTGATGGCGGCGATGCTCGCCGAGATCAAGTCGCGCATGTTGCTGCCGCGTTCGGCAGAAGTGGAAGCCGAAGAAGATGACCCACGGGCTGAGCTGATTCGTCGCCTTCAGGAATACGAGCGCTTCAAAGCCGCCGCTGAGGGCATTGATCGCCTGACCCGGGTTGGCCGGGATGTCAGCGTGCCGAAGCTGGATGCCCCGGATGCACGAGCTCGCAAAATGCTGCCGGATGTCAGCCTTGATGAGCTGCTGATGTCCATGGCTGAAGTGCTGCGCCGTGGCGATATGTTTGAAAGCCATCAGGTCAGCCGCGAGGCGTTGTCTACCCGCGAGCGCATGAGCGATGTCCTGGAGCGTCTCAAGGGCGGCGGTTTTGTGCCGTTTGCCGAGCTGTTCACGGCCGAAGAAGGCCGGCTTGGCGTGGTAGTAACGTTCATGGCGATTCTTGAGTTGGTCAAGGAGTCCTTGGTGGAATTGGTGCAGAACGAGCCCTTCGCGGCGATCCATGTCCGGGCACGAGCCGAATAAAGAGCAGATCAATGAATCTCAACGAACCCCGCGAGCTGGCGCATTTGCTCGAAGCTTTTCTATTGGCCTCGGGCAAGCCGCAATCGCTGGAGCGGCTTTTCGAACTGTTTGAAGAAGGCGAGCGGCCCGCGGCGCCGGTATTCAAGAAGGCACTGGAGTTGTTGCGCAAGTCCTGCGACGGCCGGGCCTTTGAACTCAAGGAAGTTGCTTCAGGCTATCGCTTGCAGATTCGCGAAAAGTTCTCGCCGTGGGTCGGGCGGCTCTGGGAAGAGCGTCCGCAACGTTATTCTCGCGCCATGTTGGAGACCATGGCACTGATTGCCTATCGTCAGCCCATTACACGGGGCGAAATCGAAGATGTGCGAGGGGTGGCGGTGAACAGCAATATCGTCAAGACCCTGCTGGAGCGTGAATGGATCAGGGTCGTCGGTTATCGGGACGTACCGGGCAGGCCGGCGATGTTCGCCACCACTAAAGGCTTTCTCGATCATTTCAATCTGAAAAACCTTGACGACTTGCCGCCTCTGGCTGACCTGCGCGAACTTGAGCCGGACCCGGTGCTGGATTTCGAAGACGCGCCGGTGCCGGCCCATCTGCAAGCCTTGGCCGACGCGAGCATCGACCCTGATGTTGAGCCAGAGCCTGCGAGGGATGAAACCAGCTTCCGCAGCCTGTTGGTCGAACTGGACTCGATGGAGCTGGGTCTGAAGATCGACTTTGATGATTTGCTACCGGATGAGCCTGATGAAAAAACCAAAGACGATGAAGACCCCTTGTAGGAGCCAACTTGTTGGCGAAGCAATATTCCTGACACGCTGTCTCGCTCATAAGTTGGTTACTACAGGGGCTGGTCAGCTCAGCTTATGACCAGTTCAAAGAACCCCTGCATCAGCCTCTGCAAATTCGATGACGACATCTGCATCGGTTGTGGCCGCAGCAAGAAAGAAATCAAGAGCTGGAAGAAAATGGACAAGGGCGAACGGCGCGCGGTGTTGGCTGAATCCGCACTGCGTCTGACCAGGCTCAAAGGTGCCGGTCGGCGGAAAAAGAAGTGAGTGGCACTATTTCGACTAGCCTGTGATGCGCAACGTGCGCCTTGAGCGTATGATTCGCGACCTTTTGGCGATTCATACTCGTCACAGGCTTTGAGAATTTTTCGCTTTGCGGCTATCCACAGCCCGGAGCAGCAGGTCACGCCGGTCCTCGGCGTCCCCTGAATCGACACACCGGGAGGTGCCCAGATGAGTGATAAAGACAAGCAGGACAGCCAGGAAATCGGACCCGCAGGTGAAAAACTGCAGAAGGTTCTGGCGCGTATTGGTGTGGGCTCGCGACGTGACGTCGAAGCCTGGATCAGCCAGGGCCGCATCAAGGTCAATGGCAAGGACGCGACCCTTGGCCAACGCGTAGACATGCACGACGCCATCACCGTAGATGGTCGTGTGATCAAGCGCGAAGAGGCGGCCGAAACGGTACGCCGCGTCATCATGTACAACAAGCCGGACGGCGAAATCTGCACCCGCGACGACCCGGAAGGCCGCCCGACGGTGTTTGATCGCCTGCCGCGTCCGAAAGAAGGCCGTTGGGTCAATATCGGTCGTCTGGACATCAACACCACCGGTTTGCTGATGTTCACCACCGACGGCGAACTGGCCAACCGCCTGATGCACCCGTCCTTCGAAATGGATCGCGAGTATGCGGTGCGCGTCCGTGGTGAAGTCGATGATGACATGCTGGCGCGTCTGAAGGCCGGTGTGGTCCTTGAAGACGGTCCGGCGCGCTTCACGGACATCAAGGAAGCGCCGGGTGGCGAAGGCTTCAATCATTGGTATCACTGCGTGGTGATGGAAGGTCGCAACCGCGAAGTCCGTCGCTTGTGGGAATCCCAAGGTCTGGTGGTCAGCCGTCTGAAGCGCGTGCGCTACGGGCCGGTGTTCCTCAATTCTGACTTGCCGATGGGCCGCTGGCGTGAAATGAGCCAGTACGAAGTCGACGTGCTCAGTGCCGAAGTCGGCCTTGAACCGGTTGCCCAGCCCCAGATGAACGCCAAGACCAAGGACAAGATGGAGCGTTTGCAACGTCAGTCGTCCCGTCCATTGGGCAAAAGCGAGCGTGTTCGCACACTGCGTCCGGCGACCGGTGCTGCACCGACCGGTGATCGTGCGCCGCGTCAGCCACAGGTAACCGGCAGTGAGCGTGACCGCTCGCGTAGCGATTCGACCCCGCGGCCATCAGGCCCTCGTTCGGATTCCGGCCGCGGTCAACGCCCGGCCGGCTCGCGTAACGATCCGAGCAAACCGTCGCCGCGTACACCGCGTCCGGCCAATGGTCGTACCGACAGCAGCCGTGGCACGCCAGTGGCCGAGCGCCCGAACGACGTCAACAAGCGCCCGGCCAAACCGGCGAACAAGCGTCCCGGCATTACGCTGGTAGACGATGCCCCGTCCGGCAAGCGCCGTGGCCCGCCATCGGGTTCGGGCCAACGCCCAGGCTTCGGTCGTCGCAAGCCGCAGTAAACAGTCAGTCGCGATGTAACAAAAACGCCAATCGAAAGATTTGGCGTTTTTTTATGCCTGCGCTAAATCGCTGTCTCAGACTTTGTGACAATTGATCCCGACGCCGTTTACCCGTTGAGCTAAGCCAATAAGGTCTTTTCAGTAAATCGGGGTGGGGTGTATGCGCACAGGGATGTTTGCGCTGGCGTTGGGAATGTTGCTGTTACGTTTTCTGCCGCAATTGCCACCCACCTGGCTGTTACTGGCCATGCCGGTAGTGGCCTTGATGCTGCTGCCGTTTCGCACTTATCCACTGGCTTTCTTCCTGTTCGGTCTCACTTGGGCATGTACCTCGGCTCAGTGGGCCCTGGATGATCGCCTGCCAGCGCGTCTGGATGGGCAGACCTTGTGGCTGCAAGGCAAGGTGGTTGGGTTACCGAGTACCGCAGAAGGCGTGGTGCGCTTTGAACTTGAAGACGCCACATCCCGTCGCACCCGACTGCCCGAACGCATTCGCGTCGCCTGGTATGGCGGCCCGAGCGTTCTCAGTGGCGAGCGCTGGCGTCTGGCGGTGAAGCTCAAGCAGCCCGGTGGGCTGGTCAATCCATACGTCTTCGATTACGAAGCCTGGCTGCTGGCGCAACGGGTCGGTGCGACCGGAACGGTAGTGGACGGGCAAATGCTGTCTGCCGCGAGTTTCGGCTGGCGCGATGCGCTGCGCCAGCGACTGCTGGCGGTCGATGCACAGGGCCGCGAAGGCGGGTTGGCCGCGCTGGTGCTGGGGGATGGATCAGGCTTGAGCAGCGCTGATTGGAAGGTTCTGCAAAACACCGGCACCGTGCATTTGTTGGTGATTTCCGGTCAGCATGTCGGCTTGCTGGCCGGTGTCGTTTATGGGCTGATTGCCGGTCTGGCGCGGTGGGGAATGTGGCCGCGAAGTTTACCGTGGTTACCCTGGGCCTGTGGTCTGGCCTTTATTGCCGCATTGGCCTACGGCCTGCTCGCCGGATTCGATGTGCCGGTACGCCGGGCGTGCGTGATGGTCGGCATGGTCTTGCTCTGGCGACTGCGTTTTCGCCATCTCGGGGTGATCTGGCCGTTGCTGCTGTCCCTCAATGCCGTCTTGCTGTTCGAGCCGCTGGCCAGCCTGCAACCGGGCTTCTGGTTGTCGTTTCTGGCCGTCGGCATTTTGATCCTGATTTTCAGCGGACGATTGGGTGGTTGGCGCTGGCTGAGCAGTTGGACCCGGGCCCAATGGTTGATTGCCGTGGGCTTATTGCCGATTCTGCTGGCGCTTAATCTGCCTGTCAGCCTGATCGGGCCGTTGGCCAACCTGATCGCCGTGCCATGGGTCAGCTTTGTTGCATTGCCGCCAGCGTTGCTCGGCACGTTGTTGCTGGCGGTCCCGGTTGTGGGCGAAAGCCTGTTGTGGCTGGCCGGTGGTGCGCTGAACGGGCTGTTCTGGTTTCTGGGATGGGTGGCAGGCGTTGTGCCCGTGTGGACGCCAAGTGCGACGCCTCTGTGGGTTTGGGCATTGAGCCTGTTCGGGGTCTTGCTGTTATTGCTTCCCGCAGGCGTTCCGTTGCGGCTCCTTGGTTGGCCGCTGCTGCTGTTATGCGTATTTCCACCGTTGAAAACCGTGCCCCATGGCCAGGTGCAAGTATTGCAGCTGGATGTTGGCCAAGGCCTGGCCATCTTGCTGCGTACTCGTGAACACACGTTGTTGTATGACGCTGGACCGCGCTTTGGCGAGTTTGATATTGGCGAGCGCGTTGTATTGCCGGTCATTCGCAAACTCGGCGTGCGCGAACTGGACCTGATGCTGCTGAGCCATGCCGACGCCGATCATGCCGGGGGTGCCGAGGCAATCCAGAGAGGGATGCCGGTCACCCGAGTCCTGGGGGGCGAGTTGCAAAGGCTGGCACCGCAGCTCAATGCTCAGCTGTGTCGGAACGACGAAACCTGGGAGTGGGACGGCGTCACGTTTTCCACCTGGCGGTGGGAGCAGTCAAAGGAGGGGAACCAGGCCTCTTGCGTGCTGATGGTCGAGGCCAATGGTGAGCGGCTGTTACTGACCGGAGATATCGACGCCGATGCCGAGGCTGCAGCCCTGGAAAGTGGTTTTGACCTTCGCGCCCACTGGTTGCAGGCGCCCCATCATGGCAGCCGGACCTCTTCGTCCAAGGCCTTCCTACGCGCAGTCCAGCCGCGGGGTGTGTTGATTTCCCGCGGGCGCAACAACGCCTTTGGCCATCCTCACCCCATGGTCATGTCCCGGTATCGTTGGTTTGGCATTCGTGCCTACGATAGCGCCGAACTGGGCGCAATCAGCCTGCAACTGGGTACCTTTGGTCAACCACGGGTCGAACGGAGTCGGCAACGTTTCTGGCGTGACTCATCCAAAGGATATTGATCACAAGCTTCGGCCAGCTGGCGACCCTATGGTAGAGTGGCGCCACTTTTTTGAGGGGGTCGTCACTGTGTGGGAACTGGTCAAGTCAGGTGGCTGGATGATGCTGCCGATCATTCTGAGTTCCATCGCCGCGGTCGGCATCATCATCGAGCGTCTCTGGACCTTGCGTGCCAGCCGGATCACGCCGCCGCATCTGCTGGGGCAAGTCTGGCGCTGGATCAAGGACAAGAAGCTGGACAACGAGAAGCTCAAGGAACTGCGCGCCGATTCGCCGCTGGGTGAGATCCTCGCTGCAGGCCTGGCCAACTCAAGGCATGGTCGCGAGATCATGAAGGAATGTATCGAAGAGGCTGCCGCCCGGGTCATTCACGATCTGGAGCGTTACCTGAGTGCCTTGGGGTCAATCGCTGCCATGGCGCCTTTGCTGGGGCTGCTCGGGACTGTACTGGGCATGATCGACATCTTCGGTTCGTTCAACAGCACCGGTAATACGGCCAATGCCGCCGTGCTGGCCGGCGGGATTTCCAAAGCGCTGATCTGCACCGCCTCCGGGCTGATCGTCGCTATTCCTGCGATTTTCTTTCATCGCTTCCTGCAAAGCCGGGTGGATGAACTGGTCGTTGGAATGGAGCAGGAAGCCATCAAGCTGGTGGAAGTGGTGCAGGGCGACCGCGACGTCGATATCAACGATCCGAAAATCGAACTCAAGGCTCAGGCCCGGGGCGAGGGCAGGAAGAAGTGAAATTTCGTCGGCGCAAGGTCCGTGAGAACATCGACATCAACCTTGTGTCGTTGATCGACGTCGTCTTTATTCTGTTGCTGTTCTTCATCGTGACAACGACCTTCACCCGGGAAACCCAACTGCGGGTCGATCTGCCTCAGGCGGTGACCGGCACGCCGGATACCGATGCCGATCGCAAGCATCTGGATATTGCCATCAACGCTGACGGGGTTTTTTCGCTGAACAATCAGTTGTTGCCGAAAAACGATCTCGCCACCTTGATTGACGCCTTGCAGCGTGAGTCGGCTGGCGATACCAGTTTGCCGCTGTCCATCAGCGCAGATGGCAAGACCCCTCATCAATCGGTGATTACTGCCATGGATGCTGCCGGCAAACTGGGTTTCAGTCATTTACGCATGACCACTGTCGAGGCCGCACCGGCTAACTGATGGCATTTTCCGACCGTTTGCTTGCCGCCTGGTATGCCGGTCATCCGGCACTGGCGCTGTTACGTCCGCTGGAATGCCTTTATCGCCGTGTGGTGCAAGGCAAGCGGGCGCGTTTTCTGGCCGGGCAGGGCGACATCTACAAAGCGCCGGTTCCGGTGGTGGTTGTGGGAAATATCACCATTGGCGGCACCGGCAAGACGCCGTTGATCCTGTGGATGATCGAACATTGTCGTCGTCGCGGCCTGCGCGTCGGTGTGGTCAGCCGAGGTTACGGGGCCACGCCGCCGAACCTTCCCTGGCGAGTCAGGGCCGAACAGAGCGCGGCGCAGGCTGGCGACGAACCTTTATTGATTGTGCAGCGCACCGGCGTTGCGCTGATGATTGATCCTGATCGCAGCCGCGCCGTGCGAGCCTTGCTCGACAGCGAGCCGCTGGACCTGATTCTTTCCGACGACGGTTTGCAACATTACCGACTTGCCCGCGATCTGGAACTGGTGCTCATTGATGCTGTGCGAGGGTTGGGTAATCGGCGTTGCTTGCCTGCCGGCCCTTTACGTGAACCGGTGGAGCGCCTGAACAGCGTCGATGCGCTGCTCTACAACGGGGCCGACGCCGACCGCGCCGATGGATACGCCTTCGGGCTCAAGCCTGCCGCACTGATCAACCTGCACACTGGCGAACGCCAGCCAGTGGATTTCTTCGCGCCGGGACAAGCCATGCACGCCGTGGCCGGGATCGGCAACCCGCAACGTTTCTTCAATACCCTCGAAGGGCTACACTGGCGGCCTGTCGCTCACGCGTTCGCCGACCACGCTGTCTACAGTGCGCAGACACTGACGTTTTCGCCTTCGCTGCCCGTGGTCATGACCGAAAAGGACGCCGTGAAATGCCGGCCCTTCGCGGCTCGTGACTGGTGGTACCTGGCCGTGGATGCAGTGCCTTCCGCCGCCTTTGTCAGTTGGTTCGACTCGCAGTTATCCCGTCTTTTGCCATGATTCGCTCAGGATTTACTATGGACACCAAATTGCTCGACATCCTCGCTTGCCCGATCTGTAAAGGTCCGCTCAAGCTCAGCGCCGATAAAACCGAGCTGATCAGCAAGGGCGCAGGCCTGGCCTATCCGATTCGTGATGGCATTCCGGTCATGCTGGAAAGCGAAGCGCGCACCCTGTCGACCGATGAGCGCCTGGATAAATGAAGGCGGTTTTCACTGTCGTCATCCCGGCTCGCTATGGCTCCAGCCGTTTTCCCGGCAAGCCATTGAAAGAAATCGCCGGCAAGCCAATGGTTCAGCATGTCTGGGAACAGGCGTGCAAAAGCGGTGCGGCGCGGGTGGTGGTTGCTACCGATGATGCACGCATCGTCCAGGCGTGCCGTGCCTTTGGCGCCGAAGTGTTGCTGACCCGCGACGATCACAATTCCGGTACCGACCGCCTGGCCGAAGTGGCCACGCAACTCGGGCTATCGGCCGATGCCATTGTGGTCAACGTGCAAGGCGACGAGCCAATGATCCCCCCAGCGGTGATCGATCAGGTCGCCGAGAACCTGGCGGCGCACCCTGAGGCGCGTATGTCGACCCTGGCTGAGCCTATCGACGACATCGCCTCGCTGTTCAATCCAAATGTGGTCAAGGTGGTTGCCGATATCAATGGCCTGGCGCTGACCTTCAGTCGTGCGCCGCTACCTTGGGCGCGGGATGCGTTGGCCAAGGATCGGGATCAGTTGCCGGTTGGGGTTGCGTATCGCCGTCACATTGGTATCTACGCCTATCGCGCCGGTTTCCTCCAGGATTTCGTCAGTTGGGGGCCTTGCTGGCTTGAAGACACCGAAAGCCTGGAGCAACTGCGGGCCCTTTGGCATGGCGTGCGGATTCACGTCGCCGATGCGGTGCAAGCTCCGCCCGCTGGCGTTGATACCGCCGAAGATCTTGAGCGTGTCCGACGCTTGCTGGAGATTTGACCTTGCAGGTGCAGTCCGCCGTTTCTCTTAAACCGTTCAATACCTTCGGCGTCGATGTGCAGGCGCAGCAATTTGCTGAAGCGCACAATGACGACGACGTGCGGGCGGCGCTGGCGTATAGCACCGAGCATGACCTGCCATTGATGGTGCTCGGCGGCGGCAGCAACCTGTTATTGACCGGCGACGTGAAGGCACTCGTGCTGCGCATGGCCAGCCGTGGCATTCGCATTGTTCGCGAAGACTGCCTCCAGGCCATCGTTGAAGCCGAAGCCGGCGAGCCGTGGCACCCGTTCGTGCAGTCTTGCCTGGAACTGGGTTTGTGCGGCCTGGAGAACCTGAGCCTGATCCCCGGTACGGTTGGCGCCGCGCCCATGCAGAACATCGGCGCCTATGGCGTCGAGATCAAGGATGTATTCCACAGCTTGACCGCACTCGACCGCCAGACTGGCGAATTGCGGGAATTCTTCCTGGATGAATGTGCATTTGGTTATCGCGACAGCATCTTCAAGCAGGACGCCGGACGCTGGTTGATCCTGCGGGTGCGTTTTGTTCTGAGTCGCGTCGCAACGCTGCACCTTGAATACGGCCCGGTGCGTCAGCGTCTGGATGAGCTGGGTATCCAGCAGCCGACGCCGCGGGATGTGAGTCAGGCGATCTGTGCGATTCGCAGGGAAAAGCTTCCCGATCCTGCTGAGCTCGGCAACGCGGGCAGCTTCTTCAAAAATCCATTGATTGGCGCTGAACTGGCGGCCCGCATCAAAGTCAATCATCCGGGGCTTGTGGGTTATCCCCAAGCTGACGGACAGGTGAAATTGGCCGCCGGCTGGCTGATCGAGCAAGCCGGGTGGAAAGGCTACCGAGAAGGGGATGCGGGGGTTCATCGCTTGCAATCGCTGGTGCTGGTCAACTACGGCCACGCGAGTGGCTTGCAATTGCTGGCCCTGGCTCGACGCATTCAGGCCGATATCGTCGAGCGCTTTGGCGTAACGCTTGAAATGGAACCTAATCTTTACTGACTCGCCTTCTACAGATTCAAGCCTCTGGGCTGAATGCCTTCAATGAGGAAACCTGATGGATAGCGTCGATTTGAACGTGTTGCGCAGCGTGCTGGAATGGCGCCGTGCCGGTCAGCGCGTAGTGTTGTTTAGCGTGGTCCAGACCTGGGGCAGCGCGCCGCGTCCCCCTGGGGCAATGCTTGCGTTGCGCGAGGATGGCGTGGTCATCGGCTCGGTTTCCGGTGGCTGCATTGAAGATGATCTGATCGCGCGATTGCGGGATGGCCGATTGCCGGCAGACGGGCAAGGCATCGAGCTGATCACTTACGGCGTCACGCTGGATGAGGCGGCCCGTTTCGGCTTGCCGTGCGGTGGCACCTTGCGATTGACGCAGGAGTGGGTGGGCGATGAACAATGGGTGGCAGAACTTCTGCAACGCTGTGAAGACCACCAGATTGTCGCCCGCGAACTGAACCTGCACACCGGGGAAATCACACTGCACAGTGCCGAGCGCCACGACGTGGTGACTTTCGACGGCGACACGTTGCGCACCATCTATGGGCCCCGCTGGCGTTTGCTGTTGATCGGCGCGGGGCAGTTGTCCCGCTACGTCGCGCAAATGGCCCGTTTGCTGGATTTCGACGTGCTGATCTGTGATCCGCGCACGGAATTCTCCTTCGGCTGGGAAGATCAGCAAGCGCGCTTCGTGCCAGGTATGCCGGACGATGCAGTGCTGACCATCGAGACCGACGAGCGCACCGCCGTGGTCGCCTTGACCCACGACCCGCGTCTGGATGACATGGCGCTGCTCACTGCCCTGAACTCCCCTGCGTTCTATGTCGGGGCATTGGGTTCGCGGGTCAATAGTCAAAAGCGCCGTGAAAACCTGGCCTTGCTCGGTTTGAGCGAGGCGGCCATCGCTCGCTTGCACGGCCCAATTGGTCTGCACATCGGCAGCCACACTCCGGCCGAAATTGCCCTTTCGCTGATGGCTGAAATCGTTTCCATCAAGAACGGTATCGCGCTGCAACAAAAGAAGCCGCTGATTGCCGAGTCGGCCCATTGACCGACAAGGTCTGCGCCATTGTCCTGGCCGCTGGGCAAGGTAGCCGGTACCGAGCCGTAGCCGGTGATGATCAACACAAATTGCTGGCACCTTGTGCCGGCCGGGACGGAGCGGTTCGTCCGGTGTTGGAGCAGGTTTTGAGGGGGTTATGTGGCGTAGTTGACACGTGCTTGTTAATAACTCGTTCGGACCGCCCGGAAATCACCCGGCTTGGGCGGCATTACTCTTGTGAGGTCATCCTTCTGGATTCCCACGGGATGGGTGACAGCATCGCGGCTGGTGTCGCTGCCGGGCGTGATTATCGCGGCTGGCTGGTGGTGTTGGGCGATATGCCTTTTATCTTGCCGGATACCTTGACCTGCGTTATTGACTCCCTGAACGACGATTGCATCAGCGTGCCTGTTTACCGAGGCGAGCGCGGTCATCCGGTTGGTTTCGGGCACAGCTTCGGGCCGGCACTGATGGGCCTGACGGGCGATGAGGGGGCCAGGCGTCTGTTCCAGCTGGGGAGGGTGCAGACCATTGAGGTCAATGATCCCGGCGTGTTGTGGGATGTGGACGTACCCGAGGCATTGATGTTCAAACCCTAAGGTCAGGTTTCAAGCAATCGCGTCAGCCATTAAAAAGCCCCGCCTGTTTGCACAGGCGGGGCTTTTTGTTCAGTGCGGCTTAGGCGAGAGGTTTTGGCTCTTCGCCTTCATCCAGCGCTTTAGGGTGTTGCTGCACGACTTCCTCAACCGATTGCAGATTTTCGTCGACTACCGGTGAAGGTTGGGCCGGCTCGGCTTGCGGGGCAACCGGCGCGGCTTCAGTCACGACTGGAGCCTTGGCGGCAGCTTCTTCAGCTTCTTTCTGCAGACGTTCGGCTTCACGCTTGCGGCGACGCACTTCACGCGGGTCGTTTGGCGCGCGGCCGGTGCTGCTGACAGGAATTGCCGGGGTTTCGGCGACAGTCACTGCTGCTTCTGCGGCAGGCGGCGTGGCAACGATTTCCGGAGCTGCATACGGTGCAGGCCTTTCGGCAACCACTGGCGCAGGTGTTGGCAGCTCTGCCGATTCAGTGACCGAAGCCTCTTCACGGGACGCAGTTGCTTCTTCTGCCTGAGGCGCTTGAACGCTTGGCTCTGGCGTTGGCGTGAAGGGAGCGACGCGCTCAGCGTGTGGTGCTTCGAACATCTCGGCCTGAGCAGCCATTGCAGGTGCTTCGGCTGGCGCTTTGAACGCCGGCTGCTGCACTTCAACTTCCGGCGCAGGCTCGGTTTTCGGCGCTTGCTCGGCGACAGGTGCTTCGACTGCCGGCGCTTCTGTTACAGACGCCTGGGTTTCAAAAGAAGCAGTGTGTGCAGCTTCGACTTCCGGAGCGTCAAAGGCTGGCGTCTGGATCGAAGGTGTTTCCACAACGGTCGATTGGGCGAAGGACGAGTCCGACGCTTCGACGGATGCAGTGGCACGTTCTGCCTGACGATTAGCCTGGGCTTCAGCCGGAGCGCTGATTACGGTGCTGGCTACAGCGGCGGTTACTGCCAGGCCTGCGGCCACATCGGCGCTATCAGTCTGCTCGGTGTTCTCTTCGGAGCCTTCAACGCTTTCAGCGCCTTCGGAACCTTCGATCACATTGCCATTGGCATCACGTTGACGCTCGCGACGGTTGCTGCGGCGACGCTGACCACGTGAACGACGACGAGGGCGATCGCCTTCGGCGCCATCCTGATTGTCATCGGCGATCAGCTCTTCGTTGAGCAACACTTCATCTTCGTTAACTGCGGCTACGGCCTGTTCGGCACGTGGCTGGCGCTCTTCGCGAGGCTGGCGTGGCTGGCGTTCTTCACGTGGAGCGCGTTCTGGACGCTCTTCCCGGGCCAGGTTGACTGCCGGGGCAGCATCCAGAGGCTCACGGAGTTCACGAACCGGACGGTCTTCGCGAGACTTGCGGTCTTCACGAGGCGCGCGCGGAGCACGTTCTTCACGAGGTGCGCGGGCCGGACGCTCTTCACGAGGTGCAGCGGTGTTTTCTTCAACAACCGCTACGGCTTCGCGTGGTTGGCGCGGCGCGCGCTCTTCACGTGGAGCACGTTCCTCGCGAGGGGCACGTTCTTCACGAGGCGCACGTTCTGCACGCTCTTCACGGGGGGCACGTTCTTCGCGGGGCTTGCGCTCTTCATCACGACGATTGGTGCGGCCACGGCTCTGTTGACGACCGTTGCGACGCTCTTCGTTGCGAGCTGGACGCTCGGCAGCAGCAGGTTTTTCGACGACCGCCGGTGCAACAGGCTCTTCCTTGGTGGCGAACAGGCTTACCAGGGATTTCACCAGGCCCTTGAACAGGCTTGGCTCGTGAACGACCGGAGCAGGTGCTGGAGCAGCGGCTTCGACCGGAACCGGTGCGTTGGCACGCGGCGGGGCGGTCTTGACGGCGGCTTCCTGGCGAACCAGCGTGCGGGTTGCGGCGGCAGGCGGTGCGACTTCTTCCACTTCGGCAGCGGCAGCGGCGATTTCGTAGCTGGACTGATTGGTGTGGGCTTCCGGACTGTCATCACGAAGACGCTGCACTTCGAAGTGCGGTGTTTCGAGATGGTCGTTCGGCAGGATGACGATGCGGGCACGGGTGCGCAGTTCGATCTTGGTGATCGAGTTGCGTTTTTCGTTGAGCAGGAACGCAGCGACTGGAATCGGCACCTGGGCGCGGACTTCGGCAGTGCGGTCCTTCAGGGCTTCTTCTTCGATCAGGCGCAGGATCGCCAACGACAGCGATTCAACATCACGGATGATGCCGGTGCCGTTGCAGCGCGGGCAAACGATGCCGCTGCTTTCACCCAGGGACGGGCGCAGGCGCTGACGGGACATTTCCAGCAGGCCAAAGCGGGAGATGCGGCCAACCTGAACACGGGCGCGATCGGCTTCCAGGCTTTCGCGGACTTTTTCTTCCACGGCGCGCTGGTTCTTGGCCGGCGTCATGTCGATGAAGTCGATGACGATCAAGCCGCCGATATCACGCAGACGCAATTGACGGGCGATCTCTTCCGCTGCTTCCAGGTTGGTTTGCAGTGCTGTTTCTTCGATATCGCTGCCTTTGGTGGCGCGGGCCGAGTTGATGTCGATGGACACCAGGGCTTCGGTCGGGTCGATAACGATGGAGCCGCCGGAAGGCAGTTCGACGACGCGCTGGAATGCGGTTTCGATCTGGCTTTCGATCTGGAAACGGTTGAACAGGGGCACGCTGTCTTCGTACAGCTTGATCTTGCTGGCGTACTGCGGCATTACCTGACGGATGAAGGTCAGGGCTTCTTCCTGGGCTTCGACGCTGTCAATCAGTACTTCGCCGATGTCCTGACGCAGGTAGTCGCGGATGGCGCGGATGATCACGTTGCTTTCCTGATAGATCAGGAACGGCGCGGAACGATCCAGGGACGCCTCTTTGATGGCGGTCCAGAGTTGCAGCAGGTAGTCGAGGTCCCACTGCATTTCTTCGCTGCTGCGGCCCAGGCCGGCAGTGCGCACGATCAGACCCATGTCCGCCGGAGCGATCAGGCCATTGAGCGCTTCGCGCAGTTCGTTGCGTTCTTCACCTTCGATACGACGGGAGATACCGCCGGCACGCGGGTTGTTCGGCATCAGGACCAGATAACGACCGGCGAGGCTGATGAAGGTGGTCAAGGCGGCGCCTTTGTTGCCACGTTCTTCTTTCTCAACCTGAACGATGACTTCCTGGCCTTCGCTCAGGACGTCCTTGATGTTGACGCGGCCTTCAGGAGCCTTTTTGAAGTACTCGCGGGAGATTTCCTTGAGGGGCAGGAAGCCATGGCGCTCAGAGCCGAAATCGACAAAGGCAGCCTCCAGGCTTGGTTCGATGCGAGTGATTCGGCCTTTATAGATATTGGCTTTCTTCTGCTCGCGTGCACCCGACTCGATGTCCAGGTCATAGAGGCGTTGGCCATCTACCAGTGCAACACGCAACTCTTCGGGTTGAGTTGCGTTAATCAGCATTCTTTTCATGTAGTACCGTCGGTTTCCGGGC
>DASVUK010000062.1:0-9923 GCA_036387095.1 Pseudomonas sp. | reverse complement strand
GTGCGTGATGCCTTCGATGGCATCGGACTGACCGTGGGTGAAGTCATAGTTCGGGTAGATGCACCATTTGTCGCCAGTCTGGTGGTGATGTGCGTGACGGATGCGATACAGGATCGGGTCGCGCAGGTTCATGTTCGGCGACGCCATGTCGATCTTGGCGCGCAGTACGCGTGCGCCGTCCGGGAACTCACCGGCCTTCATGCGGGCGAACAGGTCCAGGCTTTCTTCGACGCTGCGCTCACGGAACGGGCTGTTCTTGCCCGGCTCGGTCAGGCTGCCACGGTACTCGCGGGCCTGCTCCGGGGTCAGATCGTCCACATAGGCCTTGCCCGCCTTGATCAGCTCGACTGCCCAGTCGTGCAACTGGTCGAAATATTGCGAGGCATAACGCACTTCACCGGACCACTCGAAGCCCAGCCACTTGATGTCGTTTTCGATGGCGTCGATGTATTCCTGGTCTTCCTTGGCCGGGTTGGTGTCGTCGAAGCGCAGATGCGTCTCACCGCCAAACTCCTTGGCCAGCCCGAAATTCACACAGATCGACTTGGCATGACCAATGTGCAGGTAACCGTTGGGCTCAGGCGGGAAGCGCGTGACGATCTTCGTGTGCTTGCCGGCATCCAGGTCAGCCTGAACAATGGGGCGCAGGAAATTGGTCGGGACAGCAGGGCCTGCCTTTGAATTCGCAGCGGGGTCTTGAGTGGGCTTGCTCATAGGATCCTTGGACAATACAAGTGCGCGGCCAGGGTAGGCCGACTAAATCAAAGCGCCTATCATAGCCGATGCTGTCAAGGCGCTAACAGCGTCCTTACCAAAACCTTCGAGTTAAAAACTCGACCGAATTATGTAACCACCTCTGTAAACTGCGCGTCAGGGTTATATCGCGCCCCATCCATGCATTCAAAAAGAGTGATTTTTTCATGTCCAAAGTAAAATTGACCACCAATCACGGCGACATCGTTCTACAGCTCAACGCTGAAA
This sequence comes from Pseudomonas sp., assembly GCA_036387095.1. Classification (GTDB taxonomy): domain Bacteria; phylum Pseudomonadota; class Gammaproteobacteria; order Pseudomonadales; family Pseudomonadaceae; genus Aquipseudomonas. The sequence goes on along the minus strand of DASVUK010000062.1, from coordinate 8,942 downwards.
AAGCACCGCTGACCGTTGCCAACTTCATCGAATACGTCAACGCCGGCCATTACGAAAACACCGTGTTCCACCGTGTAATCGGCAACTTCATGATCCAGGGCGGCGGTTTTGAGCCGGGCATGAAAGAAAAGAAAGACAAGCGCCCAAGCATTCAGAACGAAGCGGATAACGGCCTGCCGAACAACAAGTACAGCGTTGCCATGGCCCGCACCATGGAGCCGCATTCGGCGTCCGCGCAGTTCTTCATCAACGTTGGCGACAACGCTTTCCTGAATCACAGCGCCAAGACCGTACAAGGTTGGGGCTACGCAGTGTTCGGCGAAGTGATTGAAGGCAAGGACGTGGTCGACAAGATCAAAGCCGTGGCGACTTCCAGCAAAGCCGGCCACCAGGACGTACCGACCGAAGACGTGATCATCGAGAAAGCCGAGATCATTGAGTGATATTGCTGATCTCCGATCTGCATCTTGAAGAGGAGCGCCCGGACATTACCCGGGCGTTTCTGGATCTGCTCGCCGGCCGCGCCCGCGCAGCCCAGGCGCTGTATATCCTCGGGGATTTTTTCGAAGCCTGGATCGGTGACGACGCCATGTCGCCGTTCCAGCGCTCGATCTGTGAAGCCCTGCGCGAGTTGAGTGACAGCGGCACGCAGGTCTTACTAATGCATGGCAACCGCGACTTCATGATCGGCCGCGCTTTCTGCAAGGCGGCAGGCTGTACGTTGTTGCGCGATCCCAGTGTCGTGCAGATGAATGGCGAACCGGTGTTGCTGATGCACGGCGACAGCCTGTGTACCCGGGATGAAGCTTACATTCGCATGCGTCGCATTCTGCGCAATCCGCTGACGTTGTGGGTACTGCGCAATCTGCCGAAAAGCACTCGCTACAAACTCGCGCGCAAGCTGCGCAGCGAAAGCCGGGCTCAGACCCGCATGAAAACCAACGACATCGTTGACGTCACGCCCGAGGAAGTCCCGAAGGTTATGACCCACTACGGTGTACGAACCCTGATCCACGGTCACACCCATCGCCCGGCGATCCACAAGCTGCAAATCGGCGATACCGCCGCCCGCCGCATCGTCCTCGGCGACTGGGACAAACAAGGCTGGGCCTTGCAGGTCGACGAACAGGGCTTTGCCTTGAGTGCGTTTGATTTTGTGGCGGAGCAGCAGTTGGCGCTGCCGCATACCCTCTAATACTGTCGAGCTGCCAGCACATAACCTGTAGGAGCCAACGGGTTGGCGAGACAACGTTTCGCGTAACCCAGGACCAAAGCCTCGCCAACAAGTTGACTCCTGCAAGTGATTTGAGCCGTCGGCCCCTCTACATCAATGCCCGCCCCCGGCAGCCGGCCCGGCCTTGGCAGCAAACGGCGGTTTGGCCAGCCACACCAATAAGATCAGCCCCATGAACACCCATCCCAACAGATAGAAATAATCCACCGTGGACATCATGTACGCCTGGCTATTGAGCGTGCGCTCCAGCTGCGCGTAGGCCTGGGGACTTGCGCCACCCAGATTGCTCAGCGCATCACGGGTAGCCGGCTCGTAAGTGCTGATGCTTTCGCTCAGATAAGCATGATGCTGATCGGCTCGGCGAATCCAGATCCAGGTGGTCAATGACGCGGCAAAGCTGCCCCCCAGCGTGCGCAGAAAAGTTGCCAGCCCGGAACCATCAGCGATCTGGCTGGGCGGCAGGTCCGACAAGAGGATGCTTAAGGTCGGCATGAAGAACAGCGCCACCCCCGCACCCATGAACAGTTGCACCAACGCGATGTGCTCGAAGTCCACCTCATTGGTGAAACCGGCGCGCATGAAGCAACTGGCTCCGATAGCCAGAAAAGACAGCCCCGCCAGCAAGCGCAGGTCGAACTTATGCGCGTACTTGCCGACAAAGGGCGACATCAGCACCGGCAGAATCCCGATGGGTGCCACCGCCAGGCCGGCATACGTGGGGGTGTAGCCCATTTGGGTCTGCAACCATTGTGGCAGCAGCAGGTTGATCCCGAAGAAACCGGCATACCCGCCCACCAGCACCATGGTGCCAATGCGGAAATTGCGGAACGCGAACAGGCGCAGATTGACGATGGGATGCTTGTCGGTCATTTCCCAGATGATGAATACCGACAAGGCGATGGCGGAGATCACTGTACCGATCACGATAAAGTTCGATTCGAACCAGTCCAGGTCATTGCCCTTGTCGAGCACGATCTGCAGGGCGCCGACCCCGATAATCAGGGTGATCAGCCCCACGTAGTCCATAGGCTGATAACTGGTCACCACCGGACGTTTGGCCATTTGCATGCGCACCACCAGCACCGCGAACAGGCCGATGGGGATATTAATGAAGAAAATCCACGGCCAGCTGTAACTGTCGGTGATCCAGCCGCCGAGAATCGGCCCGGCAATGGGCGCGACCACCGTAACCATCGCCAGCAATGCCAACGCCATCCCCCTTTTGGCCGGAGGATACACCGCTATCAGTAGGGTTTGCGTCATCGGGTACAACGGTCCGGCAACCACACCCTGGAGCACGCGAAAGCCCACCAGTTCGGGCATCGACTGGGAAATCCCGCACAGAAACGAGGCGAGGACGAACAGAATGGTCGCCCACAAAAACAGTTTTACTTCACCGATCCGGCGGCTGAGCCAGCCGGTCAGCGGCAAGGCAATGGCGTTGCTGACGGCGAACGAGGTGATGACCCAGGTGCCCTGTTCCGAGCTCACACCCAGATTGCCGGAGATGGTCGGCAAGGCGACGTTGGCGATGGTGGTGTCCAGCACCTGCATGAACGTCGCCAGGGACAGGCCGATGGTGCACAACAGAAGGCTGGGCGGCGTAAATGAAGCGGGGGCGTTGGCACTCATCGCGAATCCCTGAAAGCTTTGGCGACGCCCCGACCTTGCAGGCCGGGGCTACGGATTGGCGGTTCAGCGCTGGGCAGTCTTGCCGGTCGCAGCGCTGTTATCGTGGATCAGACGAGCAATCAAGGCATCGGCGTCAGCCAGTTGCTGTTCATACACGTTGGTGCTGAACGAGGCTTTTTTTGGCGGCTGCTGGGCCAGTACCGGCCCGCTCTGATCATGCAGATTCACGTCGACAACGGTGGACAGGCCAATACGCAACGGATGCTGGGCCAGTTCGTCAGGATTGATATGGATACGCACCGGCACTCGCTGCACGATCTTGATCCAGTTACCCGTGGCGTTCTGCGCGGGCAACAGCGCGAACGCACTGCCAGTACCCGCGCCCAGGCTGTCGATGGTGCCGCTGTATTTCACGTCGCTGCCATACAGGTCAGACTCGATTTCTACCGGCTGACCAATGCGCATCTTGCCCAGCTGGGTTTCCTTGAAGTTGGCGTCGATCCACAGTTGATCCAGCGGAATAACCGCCATCATCGCCGTGCCCGGTTGCACCCGCTGACCCAGTTGCACAGTGCGCTTGGCGACGTAACCGGTGACCGGAGCAATCAAGGTGCTGCGGGCATTGGCCAGGTATGACTGACGCAACTGCGCGGCGGCGGCTTTTACATCCGGATGCGACGAAACTTCGGTGTCATCCACCAGAGCAACGCTGCTCGCCAATTGCTGCTGCAAATTGTTGAGCGCACTTTGCGCGCTGGTCAGATCGTCTTGCGCGTGGGAAAGCTCTTCCTGGGAAATAGCCCCGCCGGCTGCCAGATTCTTACGCCGACTGTAGTTGTCCTGCGCCCTTTTCACTTCTGCACGTTGCGCGGCCAACTGGGCTTTCATCCCGTCGACATTGCTGTACAAGCCGCGCACCTGGCGCACGGTCTTGGCCAGATTGGCTTCGGCACTTTGCAGACCGACTTCGGCATCGCTGGGGTCGAACCTGAGCAGCACCTGACCTTCGCGGACCAGATCGCCATCATCAGCGCCAATGCTGATGACCGTGCCTGTCACCAGGGGCGTGATTTCCACGACATTACCGTTTACATACGCGTCGTCGGTGCTCTCGCTCCAGCGCCCGTAAAGTTCGTGCCAGGCCCAAATGCCCAGCCCGCCCAGAATCACGATCAATAACAAGCCCAACAACAGGAGTTTGCGCTTGCGCGGATTGCTGTCTTTTTTGCCATCCTGAGCCTTGGCGTTATCAGCCTGCTCCTGAGGCGCGGTTGTGTTTTCACTAGCGGCAGTGGCCATGACGATTACCTTGAGTTAGTCAGCGATGCAGTTGAAGAAACAGCCGGATCAGTGGATTCGGAGGGGCCTTGCCCCTCGAAGCCACCGCCCAGGGCCTGCATCAACTGGATCGATAAATCGATTCGTTCGGCGTTGAGATCAGCCAGTTGGCGTTGGGATTGCAGCAATTGCTGTTCGATGGTCAGCACATCCAGGTAGTTACCGATGCCCGAGCCGTAACGCTGGGTTACCGTGTCAAACGACTGCTGAATGACGTCCGTTGCGTGCTGGCGAGCCTGGATCTGGCCATCCATGGCGCGCAGCTGACCAATGTTGTCGCTGACGTCGCCCAAGGCCCGGACCAGGCTTTTGTTGTATTGCGCCACGGCCAGGTCGTAATCGGCATCCCGTGCATCGAGATCAGCACGCAACCGCCCGCCATCGAACAACGGCAGGGAAATGGTCGGGGCAATATTAAAGAAGCGACTGGCCGAACCGAACAGCGCATCCCCCAGCAACGATTCGGTGCCAGCAGCCGCACTGAGGTTCAGGTTCGGATAGAAATTGGTCTTGCCGGCCACGATATTCTTGCTCGCCGCCTCCACTCGCCAACGAGCAGCGACGATATCCGGACGACGCCCGAGCAACTCTGCCGGCAACGATGAAGGCAACGCTACGACAGTAGGCTTGAGCACTGCGGGCCGCACGATATCCTCGCCGCGATCCGGACCTTTGCCCAGCAGCACTGCCAAAGCGATTTTGGCGCTGCGCAGGCGTTTGTCAGCGTCAATCAACTGTTCCTGGGAGTTAGCCTCCAGGCTTTCGGTCTGCTGATATTGATACTGGCTGTCGATTCCCGACTGCAGGCGACGGCTGCCAAGGTCCAGCAGTTGCCGGGTGCGCTTGAGGTCCTCGGTCGCCAGGTCGTGAACCACATAAGCCTGGCCCAGGTCGCTGTAGGCTCGGGCCACATCGGCGGCCAGGGTCAATTGCGCAGCGTGCTGATCGACTTCAGCGGCGCGGGCCTGGCCCAGCGCAGCTTCCCACGCGGCACGCTGACCGCCCCACAAATCGAAGTTGTAATTGAAGTTGACCGCCAGGCTGCGCAAGGTGCTGTAACGCCCGCCCGCGCCGCTCGGATCTTGATCCCGTGCAAGGCGTGAACGGCTGATGCTGGCGTCCGCATCCACAGTAGGCATGCGCGCCGCATCGGCGGCATAGGCGGTGGCCATCGCCTGATGAGTTCGCGCACTGGCAACCTGCATATCCGGGCTGTCACGCAGGGCTTCGGTGATCAAGCCGTCGAGCTGCGGATCGCCGAGCTTTTTCCACCAGTCACGCTGGGGCCATGCAGCGGATGAGAGGGCGATGTCCTGCAAATTGCGTTCAGCATGAAGGGATTTGGCATCCAGGCTTTTACCCTCAGTCTCCAACCCGCTGTAGTTGGCGCAGCCGGCGAGGCTCAGGGCAAGCAACAACAGGCTATGACGGGCCTGCAAAATCGTGCGTTTCATTTTGCACCTGTGTTTTTGAAGCTCAGACGAGTAATGGTGGTGTGGTCGTCGGCAGCCACCAGAACCTTGGTCAGAATGCGCTCCAGGCTCGATACCTCATCGGCGTCCAGGACGTGGAGCAAGTCGTTCAGCGCGTCGGCGCCGATCTGTGGCAAACGATCCGAAAGCGCCTGACCTTCTGCGGTCAAGGCCAGATGCACCTGGCGTCGATCAGTAGCTGAACGGCTACGAACCAGCAGCGCCTTCTGCTCCAGTCGGTCAAGCATGCGAGTCATCGAACCGCTGTCCAGCGACAGGCAGCGAGATAGCTCGGCCGGCGTATCAAAACCCCCTCGGGCCACGATAATCAGCACTTTGAACTGCGAGGACGTGACGCCATATGGCGTCAGATGCTTGTCCAGCAAACGATCCTTAACCGAATTGGTACGGCCGATCAGCATTCCCATGACTGAAGAACGCAGATCGTCAGGACTGAAATGTTTCATGAACCCACCAAAGTAGCTGCCTAGGCAGAGAGTTACATAATGTTACTGCTTAGGCAGCTAATGGCCAAGCCTTTATTAGCACGCTTACTAATCAGGCATAAAAAAGGCGTCCTGAGACGCCTTGCCTAAAACAGGTGCTATCAGGCAGCGGGCACACCGCTGTGGAAACGAAACTCTTCGTCCGGACTTTCGATCAATTCGCGCTCGGCCAGCAAGATCTCCTGGATCTTGGCTTCCACGTCTGCCTTGTCGCCATAAGTGTGGGCCAGCTTCAGATAATCCTGAAAATGCCGCGCTTCAGACTTCAGCAGGCTGGAGTAGAACTTGCCCAACTCTTCATCCAGATGCGGCACCAACGCCGCAAAACGCTCGCAGGAACGCGCCTCGACCACTGCACCGACAATCAGCGCATCGGTCAGCCGATACGGGTTGTGGTTGCGCACCCGCTTGCGTAACGACGCGGCGTAGCGGGCCGAGCTGATGTTGACCAGCGGAATCGCACGCTTTTTGATGATGGCAATGACCTGCTCGAAGTGGCGCAACTCTTCCCGGGCAAGGCGCGACATTTTGCTCAGCAGATCGAATTTGTCGTTGTACTGGAACATGAATTGAAACGCCGCTCCGGCAGCCTTCTTTTCGTTGTTCGCATGGTCGATCAACAGGATGTCCAGATTGCACAGGGCAGCCTGGACCCAGCTGTCGGGGGTGCGGCACAGCAGGAAGGCTTCTATTTCAGGAATCGGATACATAAGTTCACGGATGGCCGGATGGGCAAAGCCGGGCATTATACGAGGGCTGACACACTCCCGCGATAGAAATGAACTGACCTGAATCAACGCCCCAATCGAAGCAGTGCAACTATAGTTACCCGATGCCGAAGCAGCCGGGAGATCAAGCTCATGCAATCGATTCGCAGCATCCTAGTGGTCATCGAACCCGATCATGCCGACAGCCTGGCGCTCAAGCGAGCACGCCTGATTGCGGGCGTCACCCAGGCGCACCTGCACCTGCTGATCTGCGACAAAAAAAGTCACCCGCATAACGCCGTACTCGCTGAACTCAAGCGACGCCTGCACGACGAAGGCTTTACCGCCACCGCCGAACAGGCGTGGAGCGAAAACCTGCACACCACCATCATTAAGGTTCAACAGGCCGAAGGCTGTGGGCTGGTCATTAAGCAGCATTTGCCCGACAACCCGCTAAAAAAAGCTCTATTGACTCCGGAGGACTGGAAGCTGTTGCGCCAATGCCCAAGCCCGGTGTTGATGGTCAAGACCGACAAGCCCTGGGTCAACGGCGTGATACTGGCCGCGGTGGATGTTGGCAACGCTGACGACGAACACCGCGCTCTGCACTTCGACATCATTGATCGCGGCTATGACATTGCCGCCTTGGCCAAGGCACAGCTGCATGTAATCGCCGCCCACCCTTCACCCATGCTGTCGGCGGCCGACCCGGTGTATCAGCTCAAGGAAACCATCGAAGCGCGCTATCGGGAACAATGTCAGGCGTTTCAGACCGAGTTCGATATCGATGACGATCACTTGCACATTGCCGAAGGCCCTGCGGACGTCCTGATCCCGTTCACCGCCCGCCAGCTCGGTGCCGCCGTGACCATTATTGGCACCGTGGCCCGCAGCGGAATTTCAGGCGCGCTGATCGGTAACACCGCAGAAGTGGTGCTCGACTCACTGGAAAGCGACGTGCTGGTACTCAAGACCGAGGAGATCATCGAGCATCTCGAGGAAGTTTGGGTTAAGGGCTAAAGCGCACAAAGAAGGGAATGAGCTGTGGGAGAGGACTCGCCCTCTCCCGCCATGGATCTCTGTCGTTTTCGCGCCACCGGACTAGCCCCCAAACGCATCCCTCAAAAAACCCGGTGCGATGTAGCGCTCGTAATGGGCCTCGGAGAGCAGGAAAAACTCGCGATCGATGGCGTCGCGCAAATCCGGTAGCGGCCAGTCGCGAAACTCCGGCAACAGCGCCAGGCCATAGGCTTCGATATTGGAGATCACCCGCGCGCCCCGCGCGATCAATTGATAGGCCCAGCAATATTCCGATTGGTTAGGTACGAAGCGAATCTTGCGCTGTACCAGTTGCAGGCGCAGCTTTTCGGCGTCAAAGACTTCGAGCTTGGCGGTCATGACCTGCACCAGCAATTGCTCAAGGCGCAGCCACACGGCACGTTTCTCGGCCTCGTTATAGCCGTTCCAGTTGATCACTTCATGGTGAAAACGCTTGCAGCCACGACAGACCAGATCCCCGTAAACGGTGGAGCAGAGGCCGACGCAGGGCGTTTTGATGATCTGATTGGGCATGGCAAAGAGGACGGCGACAGGCGAAACAAGCCCGCATGTTAGCCCTTTGTCTAACGAGGGTCACCCCCGAAGGTGTCGGGCTTAACTTACCTTTAGCAAAGTTTTCCCGTAGAATCAGCGAGCCTTTTAAGGCGCCAATGTCCGTTGGAAGCTGTTTTCAAAGCGTCACGAGCACAGTCAAGTAACCCCGCAGTCCGGTGTTGACGCAGGTTTCAAGCCCTCGTCAACACTCATCAGCCGTCCTGCAGGCGTAAAACTTTGAAAACAGCTTCTGTAAGGAATTGCCGATCACCCTGGCCAAGGAACTCGAAAAGTTTTGTCGTGCAGGTATCGGGCAATTTCTGGATGAGCGTCCCGGACACCCATTTGGGACCACTGATGAGGGTAATACTGTGCTTGAAGCCTACCGTAAACACATCGAAGAGCGTGCCGCCCAGGGTATCGTGCCCCAGCCGCTTAACGCCGAACAAACTGCAGGCCT
>DASVUK010000061.1:0-5420 GCA_036387095.1 Pseudomonas sp. | reverse complement strand
GCCGCAAGCATCCCCTTATATACCCCGCAACGTGTTACATATTCTTCACGAGGAGAACTTCCAAACCATGATGCGCATTTTGCTGTTTTTGGCCACTAACCTGGCGGTCGTGCTGATAGCCAGCATCACCCTGAGCCTGTTTGGCTTCAACGGGTTCATGGCGGCCAATGGGGTTGATCTGAACCTCAATCAGCTGCTGGTTTTCTGCGCTGTATTTGGTTTCGCCGGCTCGCTGTTCTCGCTGTTCATCTCCAAATGGATGGCGAAGATGAGCACCGGCACCCAGATCATTACCCAGCCGCGCACTCGCCATGAGCAATGGCTGGTGCAGACCGTCGAACAACTGTCCCGTGATGCAGGCATAAAAATGCCGGAAGTGGGGATCTTCCCGGCTTACGAGGCCAACGCCTTTGCCACGGGCTGGAACAAGAACGATGCACTGGTCGCTGTCAGCCAGGGTTTGCTGGAACGCTTTTCACCCGATGAAGTGAAAGCGGTACTGGCTCATGAAATCGGCCACGTTGCCAATGGCGACATGGTGACCCTGGCGCTGGTGCAGGGCGTGGTGAACACCTTTGTGATGTTCTTCGCCCGCATCATCGGCAACTTCGTCGACAAGGTGATTTTCAAGACGGAAAACGGTCAGGGTATCGCGTACTACGTGACCACGATCTTCGCCGAGCTGGTGCTGGGCTTCCTGGCCAGCGCCATCGTCATGTGGTTCTCGCGCAAGCGTGAGTTCCGGGCTGACGATGCTGGCGCGCGTTTGGCGGGTACCGCTGCCATGATCGGGGCACTGCAGCGCTTGCGTTCCGAACAGGGCGTGCCGGTGCAAATGCCAGACAGCTTGACGGCCTTCGGTATCAATGGCGGCCTCAAGCACGGCCTGGCCGGGCTGTTCATGAGCCACCCGCCACTGGAAGAGCGTATCGAGGCGCTGCGTCGTCGCGGTTGATCGACCAGACCGAAACATGAAGGGCGACGCGAGTCGCCCTTTTTTATTGCCATCGAGCAGATCTGGATATCGATCAGCGCCGACCCAGCCGATAGACACGCTCATCAAGACGGCTGCAACCGCGCTGGACGAACTTCCAGCTCCGCCCCAGCACATCGCAGACCTGCAACATTTCGAGCTGCCAGTCAGGTGTAAACAGCCGCTGCACTTCTTCATCCGGCACTGAGAATGGCGGACCGTCGATTTGCGACTGCTCATAATCCAGGGTAATCAGCAGCCCCTTGCACTCGCCGCAGAGAATCTGCCCCAGATGCCGGACATAGCGCTGCCGCATATCTGTCGGCAAGGCAATCAGCGCTGCGCGATCGTAAAGCGCCAGACAATCCGCTACGTCAGCCGCCGTCAGCGCGAAAAAATCGCCACACCACAATTCAATGGGACCGGCACTGTAGACCTTGAAAGCGCCTTGTTGCCGTGTCGCGGGGCGCAGCTGGTGCTCGCTGAAAAAATCTTCAATGGCTTTTTCCGACAGCTCGATACCTTTAACGCTCAAGCCTTGTTGAGCCAGCCAGACAAGATCCAGGGTCTTGCCGCAAAGAGGCACCAGCACAACAGCACCCTGCTCCAGCGACAACGATGGCCAGAACCTTTCCAGGTAAGGGTTGATCTGTTGCTGATGGAAGCCGATCTGATCACTGGCCCAACGTTGATGCCAAAAGTCAGCCTGCATGAATCCTCCCGAAAATTCGATCAAAGCGCGCTAAAACTTATATTAGATATAGATGAATGTCTGCTTGAAGATGAGTCATCTTACCGCTCAGGACTTTCGATATGTTCCCCAGCTTATTTATCTCTCATGGCTCCCCCATGCTCGCGCTGGAACCCGGCGAAAGCGGTCCGGCCCTCTTGCAGCTGGCCAGCGAGATGCCAAAGCCCCGGGCCATCGTTATCGTCTCGGCTCATTGGGAAAGTCAGGATTTACTGGTTAACGGCAATCCCCAGCCCGAAACCTGGCACGACTTCGGCGGCTTCCCGGCAGCGTTGTTTGCCGTGCAATATCCAGCCCCCGGACTGCCCGAACTTAGCCTGAAGGTTGCCGCACTGCTCGGCGCTGCGGGCTTACCCGCTCGCATCGATAAACAACGTCCCTTCGACCACGGCGTCTGGGTGCCGCTGTCGCTGATGTACCCCCAGGCCGACATTCCCGTGGTGCAGGTTTCCCTGCCAAGCCGCCAGGGCCCGGCGCTGCAGACCAAAGTCGGACAGGCGTTGGCGAGCTTGCGCGATGAGGGCGTGCTGATCATCGGCTCCGGCAGCATCACCCACAACCTGCGGGAACTGGACTGGCACGCCGGCCCCGAAAGTGTCGAGCCATGGGCCAAGGCCTTTCGTGACTGGATGATCGAGAAGCTGGCCAGCAAGGATGAGGCCTCGCTGCATGACTATCGCAGGCTGGCGCCCAATGCCGTGCGCAGTCATCCGAGCGACGAGCACTTGCTGCCGCTGTATTTCGCCCGAGGTGCGGGCGGTGAGTTCAGCGTCGCGCATCAGGGCTTCACAATGGGAGCGTTGGGGATGGATATTTACCGGTTTGGGTGAGGGCTGTCCTGAAGCGCTTAACAAAGTACTTCAAGCCAAGTTGAATTCTGGACTCACCGAAGATGCCCCGTTCCCAGAAGGCCGAGCGCAGGCAGTGCGCAGTGGGAAACTCGGCATGGATGCCGAGTTAGCCGCACTGGGCCAGGGATGGCCCTTTGCGGCGACCCACGGAGCACTGCCGGAGTGAGGGCAGTCTGAGCTCAGCGAAGACCCGGATGGAGGGGCAAGACCTTTTGGTTACTTTTGGGGCATTTGCCAAAAGTGACCCGCTGTAAGAGCGGAACCATAACTTCAGCACACGCCGATAACGGATATGCATACCGAAACCGGCAGCCCCCAGAAAAACCCAAGCAAAAAAATCGCAGGCTGGCGCCCAATGCCGTGCGCAATCATCCGAGCGACGATGGGAGCGTTGGGGATGGATATTTACCGGTTTGGGTGAATAGCGACCGCGCGCTGCAGGACCAATGTGTTGGCAAGGCATTGGTCCTGCGTTCTGAGCAATGACGCCTCGCTAACAATTCGCCCATGTATGCCAGACGCACTTCGGATCGAGTCGCACCAACAGTATTAGCGGTGCGGCTTAGTCCGGTTTCGCCCTGACGGTCGACCCCCTTTGTTTCGGCAAAGGGGGGAAACCATTCTGCGCTGACGTCCGGCCCCTGCTTCGCAGGGGTTCCTTCGACTCCGATGTCGTGGTGCGGGTACGCGCCGACGCGCCATCCATGGCGCAACGGCGCTCGACCGGCATCCATGCCGGTCGCCCCACACCACGACACCTACGCTCAGCCTCCCGACGCGCGGTTGCGCGGCGCCTGCCAGATAGCGAATTAGAAAAGCGAAAATCAAAAGCCGAAGCAATTTGCCGGATAGCCCAACCCCGTTTGAGCGATGCTCGCCCACAAAACGCTTTGTTTCCGGCGTTTTACTCAAAAGTGCTGTAGGAGCGAACTTGCTCGAAAAGCAATTTCAGACGCTGAATCCATATCGGATATATCGGCCTTATCCAGAAACGAAACCCTGAATCCCGGACAAAAAAATCCCCGAACCAGTCGGGGATTTTTTTGTTCAGACGATCAGCTCAAGAGCAGATCAATCTTCGCGATAGCGACGCAGCTTCAACTGCTTGCCTGCAACGCGGGTGTCCTTGAGTTTGGTCAGCAGACGCTCAAGGCCGTCTTCCGGCAGTTCAACCAGGCTGAAGCTGTCGCGCACCTGGATGCGGCCGATTGCTTCGCGGGCCAGGCCGCCTTCGTTGAGGATTGCACCCAGCAGGTTCTTGGCAGCGATACCGTCACGCGCACCCAGCGCGGTACGGCAACGAGCACGGCCTTCGGCCAATGGAACCGGAGCGCGACGCTCGCGATCACCACTGCGCTCAGGACGATCACCCGAACCCGAACGATCGCTGCGCTCACGCGGCGCGCTGTTCGGCACCAGTGGACGGTCGCGTTCGATGGCGGCCAGGGTCAGTGCCTGACCGTTGGTAGCCTTGCGCAGCAGGGCTGCGGCCAGGGCACGCGGGCTGCAACCGATATCGGCGGTCAGGCGATCAAGCAATTCGCCGTGGGTCGATTCAGCATCGGCAACCAATGGTGCGAGGCTGTTGGTCAGCTTCTTGATGCGAGCATCGAGAACAGCCTGGGCATCCGGAAGACGGACTTCGGCAACCTTCTGACCGGTTACACGCTCGATCACTTGCAGCATGCGGCGCTCACGCGGAGTCACCAGCAACAAGGCACGGCCTTCGCGACCGGCACGGCCAGTACGGCCGATACGGTGAACGTAGGACTCTGGATCGTAAGGCATGTCCACGTTGAACACGTGGGTGATACGCGGAACGTCGAGACCACGGGCAGCAACGTCAGTCGCCACAACGATGTCCAGACGGCCATCCTTGAGGGATTCGATCACGCGCTCACGCTGGTTCTGGGCGATGTCGCCGTTCAGCGCAGCAGCCTTGTAGCCTTTGGCTTCCAGGGCGCTTGCCAGATCCAGGGTCGCTTGCTTGGTGCGTACGAACATGATCAGGGCGTCGAAGTCTTCGACTTCCAGCAGGCTCAATACAGCCGAGGTCTTCTGGTCAGCGTGAACCAACAGGTGAGCCTGTTCGATCGCGGTAACGGTCTGGGTCTTGGTCTGGATCTTCACGTGCTTCGGATCGCGCAGATGACGCTCGGCGATGGCACGGATCGACTGTGGCAAGGTGGCCGAGAACAAAACGGTCTGCTTGGTTTCCGGCATGGCCTTGAAGATAACTTCCAGGTCGTCCATGAAGCCCAGCTTGAGCATTTCGTCAGCTTCGTCCAGCACCAGGTGGTTCACGGTTGCCAGGACTTTTTCGTCACGGCGAAGGTGATCACACAGGCGACCCGGAGTGGCGACAACGATCTGTGCGCCGTTACGGATTGCCTTGAGTTGCGGGCCCATCGGCGCGCCGCCGTAGACAGCCACTACCGTCACGCCCGGCATTTGCTTGGCGTAGGTTTCAAAGGCGGTGGCTACTTGCAGGGCCAGCTCGCGGGTCGGTGCCAGGATCAGCGCTTGCGGTTCGCGCTTGGCTGGATCGATACGGTGCAGGATAGGCAGTGCGAACGCGGCAGTTTTACCTGTACCGGTTTGCGCCTGACCGATCATGTCGTTACCGGCCATGATGATAGGGATGGATTGTTGCTGAATAGCCGAAGGCTCTTCGTAGCCAGTCGCGATGACGGCTGCAAGAATATTTGGATGAAGTTCAAAAGCGGCGAAGCCGCCGAATTCCTGGGTCATGGGTCTGCCTCTAGTGCATCCGCAAAGACCCATGCTCCAAAGCTGCGCGTGCCGTGTACGACCCTAAAGTCACCCTGGCTGCTTTGTCGGCGGG
>DASVUK010000060.1:0-49767 GCA_036387095.1 Pseudomonas sp. | reverse complement strand
CATACGCTCACTACCCGCAAACCACAGATCCCGGTAGGAGCGAGCTTGCTCGCGAAGGCGTCCGCTCCGCCGACGCATGCAGTGAATGGAAAATCGACTCGCGAATGAATTCGCTCCTACAGCGGATAGCGAAATCCGTGCCGAGCTTTCGCTGTTGCTTTTCCCTGCCGAGATATCCCACACACCGCCAAAATATCCTTGTTGCTACTCAATTCTTTGAGGCACCACCCGGACAAACAAAGCCATACAGGTATCAGGCGGACCCTAACCTCAAGAGTCCCGCCGCAAATCCGGCGGAATGGAGATATCCCCCAACGGATCAGGCCGCTTGCCACGCCCGGAATGGTACTGACGAATCTGATAGACGTAAGCCAGCACCTGGGCCACCGCCAGGTACAACCCGGCCGGGATTTCATGGTCCAGCTCGGTGCTGTAGTAAATCGACCGCGCCAGCCCGGGCGATTCGAGAATCAGGATCTGATGGTGAGCACCGATCTCGCGAATTTTCAACGCCATGAAATCCGTGCCCTTGGCCACCAGCATCGGTGCCCCGCCCTGCTCAGGATCGTATTTGAGAGCCACGGCGAAGTGGGTTGGGTTGGTGATGATGACATCGGCCTTGGGCACCGCCTCCATCATCCGGCGCTGGGACATCTCACGCTGCAACTGACGGATTCGCTGTTTGACCTCAGGACGCCCCTCCGAATCCTTGTGTTCGTCACGAATTTCCTGCTTGGTCATCAGCAGCTTCTTGTGACCTTCCCAGATTTGGTACGGCACATCGATGGCAGCAATGATCATCAAACCGCAGGCCATCCACAGCGTGCTCCAGCCCACCACTTGCAAGCTATGGATAATCGCCATTTCCAGAGGCTCATGAGCGATGGAAATCAGGTCGCCTTTGTCCTTGTTCAGGACCACCAGGGCCACGACCAGCACGATCAGAAATTTACCGAACCCTTTGAGCAGCTCGATCAACGCGGTGGTGGACACCATGCGCTTGAGGCCTGAAGCAGGGTTCATGCGGCTGAATTTCGGCGCCATGGTCTTGGCCGAAAACAACCAACCGCCAAGGGAAACCGGGGCGATCAGCGATGCCAGCATCAGCGAGAACAGCAGTGGCAGCATGGCTGACAACGCCAGCTTTCCGGAACTCAGGAGCATCTTGGCCATATAGCTCTGGTCCATGAGCATTTCGCGGCTGATGATGAAATTGGAGCGCATCAGCTCCATCATCATCTGCGCGATACCGCTGCCGAACGCCAGCAGCCCCCCGGCGCCCACCAGCATGATCGCCAGGGTATTGAGTTCCTTGGACCGAGCGATCTGCCCCTCTTTTCGGGCGTCCGCTTTCTTTTTGTCCGTGGGGTCTTCTGTCTTGTCCTGACCGTTCTCGTTCTCGGCCATCTCAGCGAGCCCTCACCATATCGCGCAACGTGCGCAGGGCTTCAGAGACCAGAGGCTGATACTGATTGAGAATATCGCCCAGGCTGACCCACAGAATGCCCATGCCCAGTACCAGCGTCAGGGGAAAACCGATGGAGAAAATGTTCAGCTGCGGCGCGGCACGGGTCATGACACCAAAGGCGATGTTGACCACCAGCAATGCCGTGATTGCAGGCAGTACCAGCGTCAGCGCGGCGCCCATGACCCAGCCCAGGCTATTGGCCAGTTCCCAGAAGTTCGAAACGATCAGGCCGCTGCCGACCGGCAACGTCGTGAAGCTTTCGACCAGGGTTTCCAGCACCACCAGATGACCGTTCATTCCCAGAAACATCAACGTGACCAGCATCGTAAAAAACTGGCCGATGACGGCGGCAGAAACGCCGTTGGTGGGGTCGATCATCGAAGCAAAGCCCATCCCCATTTGAGTGGAGATAATTTGCCCGGCAATCACAAATGCCTGAAAGAACAACTGCAGGAACAGGCCCAACCCGGCACCGATGATAATTTGCTCACCGATGAGCAACAGCGCGCTCAAGTCTAACGCGTGGACCTGCGGCATGGGCGGTAAGACAGGCGCGATGACAACGGTGATGGCCAATGCGAAATACAGGCGAACACGCCTGGGCACCAGGGTTGTGCCAAAGATCGGCATGGTCATCAACAACGAGGTGATACGAAACATCGGCAGCATGAAGCTGGCAACCCAGCTGCCGATCTGCCCGTCGGTCAGTGCAAGAACAGGATCCACGAGCGCTAGCCGATCACGGTCGGGATACTGGTATACAGCGCCAGGATGTATTCCATGAACACCTTGAGCAGCCAGGGACCGGCAACGATCAAGGTAATGAGCATCACAATCAGACGCGGCAGGAAGCTCAGGGTCTGTTCGTTGATCTGGGTCGCCGCCTGAAACATGGCCACCAGCAAACCGCACAGCAAGCTGGGCACGACAAGAATGGCCACCAGCACGGTGGTCAGCCACAGCGCCTCACGGAACAGGTCGACCGCTACTTCTGGCGTCATCGCGCGCACTCCTGCTCAAGAGAAGTCATACACCACCGAAACTGCTGGCCAGGGTGCCGACAATCAGCGCCCAGCCGTCCACCAATACAAACAGCATGATCTTGAACGGCAGGGAAATGATCAGCGGAGACAACATCATCATGCCCATGGCCATCAGAACACTGGCCACCACCAGGTCAATCACCAGGAACGGGATAAAAATCATGAAACCGATCTGGAAGGCCGTCTTGAGCTCGGAGATCACGAACGCCGGCACAAGGATGGTCAGCGGCGCCTGATCGGGCGAAGCAATATCGGTGCGCTTGGAAAGGCGCATGAACAACTCAAGATCGCTGGTGCGTGTCTGGGCCAGCATGAAATCCTTGATCGGCACCTGAGCCTTGGCCACCGCATCCTGAGCCGTGAGCTTTTCCGCCAAATAAGGCTGCAAAGCGTCCTGGTTCACCCGATCGAAAACCGGCGCCATGATGAACATGGTCAGGAACAGCGCCATGCCGGTGAGAATCTGGTTCGATGGCGTCTGCTGCAAACCAAGGGCCTGACGCAGAATCGAGAAGACGATGATGATCCGCGTGAAGCTGGTCATCAGCATGACGAACGCCGGGATGAAGCTCAGCGCGGTCATGATCAGCAGAATCTGCAGGCTGACCGAGTATTCCTGTTGGCCGTTGGCGCCGTTGGACAAGGTGATGGCGGGGATCGACAACGGATCGGCGCCCAATGCCACAGGCGCCGCCAACACCAGCAAAAGCGTCAACAGAATACGCCGCATTACTTCTTATCCTTCTGATCCTTGTTACCCATGATTTCCATCAGGCGTCGCGCAAACTCTGGAGTTGCCTGTTCGCGGACCGGGACCTGTACTGGCTCCTTGAGTACGTGCAGCGGGGTGATGCGCCCAGGGGTGACACCCAGCAATATCTGCTCATTGCCGATCTGTACCAGCACCAGCCGGTCTCGCGGCCCCAGCGCACGGGAACCGAGCAACTCGATGAGTTGAGCATTACCCGGCCCGGTGCGCTGCACCCGACGCATCAGCCAGGCCAGCACGAAGATCAGGCCGATCACCAGCAGCAGCCCGAACAACAGTTGCATCAGTTGACCGCCCATGCCCAAAGGCAGTGAGCCGGCCACCTGGGGTGCGGCCGCCTGTACGGCAGGCTCGGCGGCCAGGGCCGCCAGCGGCATGAACAGCAATGCTCCTGCGAACTTCATCATCTTCACTCAGCGCAGCTTCTTGATACGTTCGCTCGGGCTGATCACGTCGGTCAGGCGGATGCCAAACTTCTCGTTCACCACCACTACCTCGCCATGGGCGATCAAGGTGCCATTGACCAGCACGTCCAGCGGTTCGCCAGCCAGGCGATCGAGCTCGATCACCGAACCCTGGTTAAGCTGCAGCAGGTTGCGGATGTTGATATCGGTGCTGCCCACTTCCATGGAAATGGAGACCGGAATGTCCAGAATCACGTCCAGGTTCGGACCGTCGAGCGTCACCTGCCCATTACTGCGCGGCACGCTGCCGAACTCTTCCATGGCCAGACGGCTGGAAGCTGACGAGTTCCCGGCATCGGCTGCCAGCAGCGCATCGATGTCGTCCTGGGCTCCGTCACCGGATTCGCCCAGTGCCGCCGCCCATTCATCGGCCAACGCCTGATCTTCAGCAGACGTTATTTCGTTTTCATCAGCCATCGGTTGTCCTCGGCGAACATTGATTCAGTTACACAACAAAAATTTCGACATCAACGAAAAGGTCAACGTCGCTCTATCGGTTCGATCACTTGCAGGGCCAGATGCCCCTTGTGCGAACCCAGTTTGACCTTGAAAGACGGCACGCCATTGGCGCGCATGACCAGGTGTTCCGGAAGGTCCACGGGAATCACGTCGCCAGGTTGCATATGCAGGATGTCGCGCAGTAGCAACTGACGCCGGGCCACCGTGGCACTGAGCGGCACCGATACATCCAGAACGTCCTGCTTTAGCGCATTGACCCAGCGTTCATCCTGATCGTCCACATCGGACTGGAAGCCGGCATCGAGCATTTCCCGGACCGGCTCGATCATCGAATAGGGCATGGTCACGTGCAGATCGCCGCCGCCGCCATCGAGTTCGATGTGGAACGTGGACACCACCACCGCTTCGCTGGGCCCGACAATGTTGGCCATGGCCGGGTTCACTTCCGAGTTGATGTACTCAAAGTGCACTTCCATGATCGCCTGCCAGGCTTCCTTCAGGTCGATGAACGCCTGATCCAGCACCATGCGCACGACCCGCAATTCCGTCGGCGTGAATTCGCGCCCTTCGATCTTCGCGTGCCGCCCATCGCCGCCGAAAAAGTTGTCCACCAGTTTGAACACCAGCTTGGCATCCAGGATGAACAGCGCAGTACCGCGCAGAGGCTTGATTTTGACCAGGTTCAGACTGGTCGGCACGTACAGCGAATGCACGTACTCGCCGAATTTCATGACCTGCACACCGCCCACTGCCACATCCGCCGAACGGCGCAGCAGGTTGAACATGCTGATACGGGTATAACGGGCAAATCGTTCGTTGATCATTTCAAGGGTCGGCATCCGACCCCGCACGATTCGGTCCTGGCTGGTCAGGTCATAACTTCTGACGCTGCCCGGCTCGGACGCTTGTTCGGTCTGGACCAGACCATCGTCCACGCCGTGCAGCAGCGCGTCGATCTCATCCTGGGACAGCAGGTCTTGCACGGCCATGTCGTGGTCCTACTGCAGTACGAAGTTAGTAAAAAGCAGCTGTTCGATCACGGTCTTGCCGAGTTCTTTTTGCGCCACTTCCTGGACGCTGGCCGTTGCTTTCTGACGCAGCATTTCCTGGCCAATGGGCGTAGCCAGGGATTCGAACGGAATGCCGGCGAACATCATCACCAGATTGTTGCGGATCACCGGCATATGCACCTTCAATGCTTCAAGGTCAGCCTGGTTGCGGGCCAGCATGGTGATGCTGACCTGCATGTAACGCTGCCGGCCGTTTGAATTGAAGTTGACCACAAACGCCGGCGTCAGAGGCTCGAAAATCGCGGCATGTTTGGCGTTGGCTTCGGCAGCCACAGCGGCTGCGTCCGGCTTGGCGTCGGCCTTGTGCATGAAAAACCAGGTCGCGCCTATAGAAAGGCCGACAGCCAGTAACAAAGCCACTACCAGGATGATGATGAGCTTGAGTTTGCCTTTGGGGGCGGGGTCTTTAACGTCGTCGCTCTTCGCCATGCCAATAATCCGTCACTATTCGGGGGTTCGCTGATGCGTGACTGAGATCGAGCAAGTGTTATGCCAGAGTTGCGGCGAAGTGCTGGTGAAGGGACTGCCGGGGGTTTTTTCACTGTAATTTTCAACAGGGCATTTACAGCAGCCCCGCCGCGTGGACGACGGGGCGCCTTGGATCAAGCGTAGTAATCGACCTCGCTGCTGCCGATCACTCGTGCCACAGGCTGGCTCATCGCCCCGGCGGCATCGACGTGCAAATCGTCGCCAGCGCCCTCTGCTCCCCCAGCGTCAGCACCACTCCCGGAACCACGTTGGCTGTTGCTGGCCTGCTCCTGACCCTGCTGCTGCCAGCCACGATTCTGATCAGACACATTGACGTCTACCTGACCCAATCCTTGCTGGTTGAAGGATTCGCGCAAGCGCGACATCTGGCTTTCCAACGCTTCACGAACCCCCACATGAGCGCTCATGAAGGTAACTTGCGTTTGCTGATCGGTGGCCATGTTGACACGAATGTCCAGGCGCCCAAGCTCGGCGGGCTCCAACTGGATTTCCGCTGACTTCAGGTTTTGACTGGACAGGTACATGACCCGATCAACGACACCTTCACTCCAGCCACTTTGATGCATCGCCAACGGTTGGTTGATCAACGGAGCGTTTGGCGTCAGCGCCGCTCTTGGCGCTTGCGCAGCCTGGCTCATCGCAGCCAGACGGTCGGCAAAGTTATCCATGCGGGTATCACTGCCGGCACCTTTGACATCCTTGAGGCCGTCGTCCAGCAACCCGCTGAAAGATTTGTCGCTGCTTTCGGTGCTGGCTTCGTCGGTCGGCAACTGATCGGCCAGGGCCGTCAGGTTATTGGCGATATTTTGTGCCGAGTCGGCGGAATCCTTACTGCCGGCCTTGTCCGATTGGGTCGTCGCGTTATTTTGCTGCGCCGCGGCGTGCGCCTTGGCATTGGCGCTTTCCAAAGCAAACTGCAACGCTGGCAGACCCTCCAGCGGGTCGGCCTGGGGATCAAATGACGGGTAAGTGACGGTATCAGCCGACGAGGTCACCAATAAAGCAGCCGGCGCGGCGGCGGGAGAAACAGGCGCGGACTCGTTGCTCACGGGCGGGACGGCAGGTTGCGCCAGGGCCTGTAACGCCGGGTCCAGCGCAGGATCAAGCGCCACCTCAGGCGCAGGTGCCTCCACCGGAACGTCGACAATGACATCCTCGGCGGGATCGGGGTCTTTGTCCTTTGCATCGGCGGCAGCTTCGACAGGCAAGGAATTGCCGCTATCGGCAACGTTCGTCTTGTCTACCGGGGCGTCGTCTTTGGCGACCGGATCTTTCGCGGCAACATCCTTGTCCTTTGCAGGGACTGACTTGTCACGCGCCGGCTTGACCGCCACGTCATGGTCGGCGGCGGATTTGGCCTGCGCCTGCCGGGCATAGACGTTAGAGAAGCTGGAGCTGTCGTCCTTGCCGCTGTCAGCCGCCTTGACCATGGCATTGGCAGCGTTGGTTTTCGACGCCGCCACTGTGGTGGTCTGAAGGAGTGGATTAGAGGCAAGGGGCATGTCGGTCTCCGCAAAAGTTGCTGGTTACCAGGACAAGAGCAAAATACGGGCCAGATCGTCATAAACGAAACGAGTGCGGCCAAGGAAGGATCGGCCGGTCAGGGATGGACGCTGTGTAAACGCCGCTCGGCATCGAACAGGCGGCGTACCGTGACATATTCGAGATCGATACGGGCCAGTAGGTCTTCAAGACCCGCGACCTCTTTACGACGGCTGCGCTCTTCAAGCTCACGACACAGATCAGCCAGGTGCAACGCCCCCATATTGCCGCTACTGCCTTTGAAACTATGGGCCATCAGGCTCAACTCCTGAAGATCGAAGGCGCCGCTGCCGTCTTCGCAGACCGGGTACATCTGACGCAACCGGGTCATGCGGTGTTCAGAATCATCAAGAAATATGTCGAGCAAGGTCGGATATTCATCCTCCATGATTTCCTGCAACGCACTCAATACGCTGTAATCCAAATGAATAACCGACACTTGTTCACTCCTTGATCAAGAACCTGAGGTTTGCGCCATCCAGCGCAAACCGCGTTGACTGGCAACATAACCGGGGGATTATGCCATTCCCTCCCAGGAAAACTCCACGCTGGCGGTCCGCCCGTCCGCCGACCAGTACGCCTGTTCGGTCAGTTGCCGGACCAATCCCAGCCCGCGACCGTACAGCTCTTGGCCCACAGGAGGCAACGCCAACGTGCTACTGGCGTCAAATCCATTGCCGCTGTCCTCGACTTTGAGGGTCAATCGCCCTCCCTGCTCCGTCGGGACGATTTGCAGATGCACGCGAATATAACCCGCATCCAGCTGCGCCAATCGATCGCCACGCTCTCGATAATAGCGGGCAAAACCCGTTGCATCGCTTTTGAGTTTCGAATCAAGCCCCAGGACGCCATGTTCCAGGGCGTTGCTGTACAGCTCGGACAGCACGCTGTACAGCGCCCCGCTCTGACTGCGCAGACCATGCACCTCAAGCAACAACTGCAACAGATACGGCAGCGGATTGAAGCGTTTGAGGGTCGCGGCGCGAAACTCGAAAGTGGCCGACCAGTCCAGCGGGCTCGATGCGCCACTGTCGGAATAAGTGACGCTTTGCGGCCCCAGCGTGGCCTGATCAACGGCAAGGACTTCCACCATGCTGACATCGTCGCGGGCCTGCCCGCCAAACGCCGTCAAGGCCTGCTGGATCTCGCTGATCAACCGTTGCGGCTGACGATTGGCATCAAATACTGCAAGCAGACGCTGCGTGCCAAACAACTGATCGTCGCTGTCGTTGGTGTCTATCACCCCGTCTGACAGCAGGAAAATCCGGTCCCCCAGCGCCAGTGGATAAACTTCGGTCTTGTCATCGAAACTGCTGGCATCCAGCACACCAAGAGGCAGATGTCGGGAAACCAGCGGGGTACGCTCGCCGCTGGCTGTGTGTAACAGATAACCGTCAGGCAAGCCGCCATTCCAGACCTCGACCTGACGCTGCTGGAAGTTGATACACAACAATGTCGCGCAACAAAACATATCCACCGGCAGGATGCGCTTGAGCTTGGCATTCATCTCGCGCAGGGTTTCAGCCAGTCCGAAGCCTTTGGCCGTCATGCCATAAAACACTTCGGCCAATGGCATGGCGCCCACCGCAGCCGGCAGACCGTGCCCGGTGAAATCCCCCAGCAGCAAATGCATGTGGCCGGCAGGCGTGTAACTGGCGAGCAGCAGATCGCCATTGAACAGCGCGTAGGGCGATTGCAGGTAGCGAATATTGGGCGCATCCAGGCAGCCGGAATGGGCAACCTGATCAAAGACCTCTTTGGCAACGCGCTGCTCGTTGAGCAGGTATTCGTGATGGCGGGATATCAGATCACGTTGTTGCAGGACCGTTTCCTGCAACAAGCGCAGGCGATTCATGGCATTGATCTTCGCCGTCAGGACCACCTGGTTATAGGGCTTGGCAATGAAATCATCGCCTCCGGCATCCAGGCAACGCGCCAGCGCTTCGCCCTCAGTCAAAGAGGTCAGGAAGATGATCGGCACCAGCGACTCGCCTGCCATTTGTTTGATCCGGCGGGCGGCCTCGAAGCCGTCCATCACCGGCATCACTGCATCCATCAGCACCAGTTGCGGGCGGCCGGACTCAAATAACCTGACGGCTTCTGCACCGTTGCCGGCGCACAAAACCTTATGGCCCTGGCGACTGATGATGGTCGACAGCAGATAGCGATCCGTCGCGTTGTCGTCAGCGATCAGGATGCACAGACTTTCGGAGGCGTGCTGCACCGGGTCAGCCTATTTGAAACAGCTTTGAGAAGTTGGAGATGGTCAGGATCTTGATCACATCGGCGCTGCAGTTGATCAGACGAATTCGCGAGCGCTCACCGCCGGCATGATCGCGCAGCAACAGCAGCATGCCCAATGCGGAGCTGTCCAGGTAATGGGTACCTTTGAGATCGACGACGTAGCGCTGCTCGCTGCCCAGCTTGTCGTAAGCGTTGCGAAAGTCCTGGTGGGAGGCGAAATCAAAGCGACCGGAAATCAAGATGGTGAGTTGCTGGCCATCCTGCGAGAGCTCGGAGGTTACGGACATAGGGAAAATTCCTGAGTAATTCCTTGTAACGTGTCGAAGGTGTAGCACCGCCCGATGGCGGTAGCAAACCGTATTTGGATTGCTCTGGATGAATCCGTCACTCCGGCAAACCTGCCGCGTGCCTAGAACGGTTCGTGTCGCGGCAACCGCTGGGACAATTCATCCAGTAACTTCTGCTCGCGCTTGTCTTCGAGCTTGCGGGCCTCGTCCACATAGCGCTGGACCAGTTTGCGCAATCCCTCGACCCTGGCGTAAGCCTGCTGCCAGACACCCCGGGCCTGATCCAGATTGTTCTGATGCCATTCCAGGCTTCTGCGTTGTTGGCCGACGGCGGTTTCCAGCTGATTGAGAAAGCGCTGATAGTTCATCAGCCATTGCCCGGAAACACCGGTGCCACCTTTGTCGATCCATTGCTGCTGATAGCTGAGGCGAAATTGCTCCAACTCGTCGAGCTTGCCTTGCGCAACGCGTACCTGGCCTTGAAAGTGCCCCAGCCGCTGGGCCGCTGCACGTTCGGCGGATTCGGCCATATCAACCACGGGCGCCAGACGCTCGGCGCGACTTTTAGCCATGGTTCATCAGCCGCCCGCGGCCGGATTGAAGACGGCGGCCAGCCGCGCACTGCTTTCCTGCATGCTTTCATTGTCGTTCAGACCCTGGCGCAGGTAGCGCACCAGCACGGGCTGCAGGGCAATGGCCATATCCGTTTCCCGATCACCGCCCGCCACGTACGCACCGACACTGATCAGATCCCGGCTTTGCTGGTAGCGCGACCACAGCTGTTTGAAATGCTGCGCCTGTCCCATGTGTTCAGGCGTAACCACCGACGGCATGACCCGGCTGATCGAGGCTTCGATATCGATGGCAGGGTAATGCCCCTCCTCGGCCAGGCGCCGCGACAGCACGATATGCCCGTCCAGCACGCCCCGCGCCGAGTCGGCAATCGGGTCCTGCTGGTCGTCGCCTTCGGACAGCACGGTATAAAAAGCAGTGATGGACCCGCCGCCAGCCTCGGCATTACCGGCACGCTCAACCAGCTTGGGCAATTTGGCAAACACTGAGGGCGGATAACCTTTGGTTGCAGGCGGTTCGCCAATGGCCAGGGCGATCTCCCGCTGGGCCTGGGCGAAACGCGTCAGGGAGTCCATCAACAGCAGGACGTTCTTACCCTTGTCACGAAAGTATTCGGCGATGCGCGTGCAATACATCGCGGCGCGCAAACGCATCAGCGGCGCGTCATCGGCTGGCGAAGCCACCACCACCGAACGCTTGAGCCCTTCTTCGCCCAGGCTGTGCTCGATGAATTCCTTGACCTCCCGCCCCCGCTCGCCGATCAGGCCCACCACGATAATGTCGGCCTCGGTAAAGCGCGTCATCATCCCCAGCAAAACGCTCTTGCCGACACCGGTACCGGCAAACAGCCCCAGACGCTGGCCGCGCCCCACGGTCAATAAGCCGTTGATGCAGCGGATCCCCACGTCCAGAGGCTGGCTGATGGGATTGCGCTTGAGCGGGTTGATGGTCGGGCCGTCCATGGGCACCCAGTCTTCGGCCTTCATTCCGCCTTTGCCGTCGAGCGCCCGGCCCGCGCCATCCAGGACACGCCCCAGCATGGCCATGCCCATGGGCAGGCGACCGGTATCGGCCAGCGGCACCACTCGCGCACCAGGGGCGATACCGGCAACGCTGCCCACCGGCATGAGAAATACTTTGCCGCCGGAAAAACCCATGACTTCGGCTTCAACTTCCACCGGAGAATGGCTGTCGTCGTTGATCACCACACAACGACTGCCCATGGCGGCGCGCAGGCCCTCAGCTTCAAGGGTCAGGCCGACCATGCGCAGCAACCGGCCTTCGACAATCGGCTGCGCCGGCAGGTCAATGGCTTCGGCATAGGAACTGAGGCGCTTGCCAAAGCTGGTGCGGTCAAGGCGCATCGGGGGTCTCGGCATCAGGATCGGCAATGCTCAAGGAGGCTGCGGCCTGCTCAAGATCAATGTTCATATCCGCCTCCGCCGGATGCAGGGCTTGCTCATGCATCTGGTCGTACATCTTGGCCACCGCCTGGGCGATTCGCGTTTCGATACTGGCGTCGATGCGGCTGTGCTCGGTCTCGATCCGGCAACCGCCCGCCTGCAAGGCATCGTCTTCCAGGATGCGCCAGGTTTCTTCATGACGCTCGCGCAGGGCTTTGACCTGGGCGAAATCCTGCGGATTGATGAAGATACGCACATTCTGCGCGCCCATGGGCAACAGCTTCAGGGCATCACGCAACACGTTGCCAATCTGCCTGGAATCAGTGGTCAGTTCCCGCTGAATCACTTTGCGGGCGATATGTTCGACCAACAGCACAACGCCCTTCTCGATCTGGGTGTCCTGGTCGGCCACCGGGTCGAACAAGTGAGTCATCAATTGTTCAAGACTGGCGAGCCTGGCCGTCAGGGCGATTTCCGCTTCCTGGCGAACCTTGAGCTGGGTACTGTGAAAGCCCTCTTTCTCGCCGGTGGCGAAGCCTTCGTTGTAGGCCTCCTGACGAATGCTTTCGAGCTCTTCCAGAGTCAGCGGCTGGACTTCATCCAGCGGCACTTCTTCCATCTCGGCCGGCTCATCTTCAGCCGGCGCGGCTTCAAGCTCGGGTTCGGGCTCGTGATGCGGATCGAAACTGGGCAGCGACCAAACGTCGAGACCGACGACGTCTCTGGCACGAATAAGCTCGCTGGCCGGTTCTTTGCTGGAGCTGGACATTGAAGAGACCTTAAATCATTTCCTCGCCACCCTTGCCGCCGAGAACAATTTCCCCGGCCTCGGCCATACGGCGAGCAATGGTGAGGATTTCTTTCTGTGCGGTTTCCACGTCGCTGACGCGAACCGGGCCTTTGGCTTCAAGATCGTCGCGCAACAGTTCGGCGGCGCGCTTGGACATGTTCTTGAAGATTTTTTCCTTGATGGCCTCGTCGGACCCTTTGAGGGCCAGCACCAGCACGTCCGACGAAACTTCGCGCAACAGGGCCTGAATGCCTCGGTCGTCCACATCGGCCAGGTTGTTGAAGACGAACATGAGGTCTTCGATCTGTACCGACAGGTCCTCGTCGACCTCCCGGATCGAATCCATGAGCGTGCCTTCCATGGAGCTGTCCAGGAAGTTCATGATGTCCGCCGCACGCTTGATGCCGCCCAGAGTAGTGCGTGACGTGTTCGCATTACCGGAGAACTGTTTCTCCAGAATCTGGTTCAGCTCTTTGAGGGCAGCGGGCTGCACGGTGTTCAACGAAGAAACCCGCAGAATGATATCCAGGCGCACCTTGTGATCGAAATGCCCTAGCACTTCCCCCGCCTGATCGGCGTCCAGGTAGGCCACAACGATGGCTTGAATCTGTGGGTGTTCGAAGCGGATAACGTCAGCGACCGCCCGCGGCTCCATCCATTTGAGGCTGTCCAGACCGCTGGTATTGCCACCCAGCAGAATCCGGTCGATCAAGCCGTTGGCTTTATCTTCACCCAGCGCCTGGGTCAGCATCTTACGGATATAACCGTCAGAGCCTACGCCAAGGCTGGTCTGATCGCCGACGATCTCGACGAACTCGGTCATGACCTCCTCGACCTGCTCGCGATGCACATTACGCATCTGCGCCATGGCCACGCCCACGCGCTGGACTTCCTTGGGGCCCATGTGCCGAAGAACTTGGGCCGCATCGGTTTCACCCAGGGAAAGCAGCAGCACGGCCGCTTTTTCGACTCTGCTCAGCTTGGCTACCACGGCTCGATCATTCATCTGTGTTAATCCACTCTTTCACGACCTGGGCCACACGACCCGGATCTTCGGCCACCAGACTCTTGATTGCGTTCAACTGCGCGTCATAGCCTTCGCTCGGGCTGGGCAACAGAATACTTTGCGGGCCGCCCAGGCTGACGCGGTCGTTGGACAACTCGTCGCCACCCCCCATGCCGCCCATACCGCCCATGTCATCGTCGTAACCGGCCAGTTGCTTGCTCTTGCCGTTGGTAATGTTGTTGAGCACCGGACGCAGTACGCCAAACACCAGCACCAGAATGAAAATCACGCCCATCGCCTGTTTGACGATGTCCCAGAACCAAGGCTGGGAATAGAACGGGATATCCGGAATCGTTTCGCCACGCTCGGCGGAAAACGGCACGTTCACCACACTCACCGTGTCGCCACGGCTGGCATCGAAGCCGACCGCGTTCTGCACCAGACGGGTAAAGCGGTTCAGGTCTTCCGCGCTCCACGGGTTGCGGGTGGTTTCACCATTGGCCGGATTGATCTTGACCTGATCATCAACGACCACTGCAACCGACAAGCGGGTCAGACGCCCCTGCTGCTGCTTGGTGTGGCTGATGGAGCGGTCAAGCTCGAAGTTCTTGGTCGATTGCACACGCTTGTCGGCCGGATAAGGCGCCAGGGCCGGCTGGCCGGTGGCCGGATCCATGATCTGTTGCCCATTGGCATCGAGCAGCGGCTGACCAGGAGCAATCGCAGCGGCAGCACCGCCGGCAGCACCGCCGGTGGTTTGCGGCGCCGTTGCCGGGCCAGGAGGCTGGTTGCTCAGGGCGCCCGGTACACCTTGCGCACCGCTGCTGGTGGAGCGTTGTTCGTTGACCGACTGTTCGCTGCGCAAGGCAGGCTGGTCCGGATTGAAACTTTCGGCGGTGGACTCCACGGCGCTGAAATCAACGTTAGCCGAGACTTCGGCCTTGTAACGGTCATTGCCCAGGATGGGCTGCAAGATGTTCTGCACGCGCTGAGTCAGCATTCCTTCCATGCGGCGACTGTAGTCGAACTGCTTGCCGGCCATGGTCAGCTCGGAGTTTTCCGCCTGATCCGACAGCAGGTTGCCCTTCTGATCGACGACGGTGATCTGCGACTTGTTCAACTCGGGAACGCTGGTCGCCACCAGGTTGACGATGGCCACGACCTGGCTGGGCTCAAGGGAGCGACCGGCGTACAGCTCGACAAGAATCGAAGCGCTGGGCTTGCGGTCATCTCGAACGAAAACCGAACTTTTCGGGATAGCCAGGTGCACACGGGCGCCCTTGACGTTATTCAAGGCAGAAATCGTGCGCGCCAGTTCACCTTCCAGACCACGACGATACCGGGTGGCTTCCATGAACTGGCTGGTCCCCAACCCCTGATCCTTGTCCAGGATCTCGAAGCCGATGTTGTTGTCCTGTTGGACCACCCCTGCCGAAGCCAACTGGATACGCGCGCGCTGAACATCATCGGCCTTGACCAGCAAGGCACCGGAATTGGGCTCCACGGTATAGGCAATGTTGGCAGCGGTCAGCGTATCCATGACCTGCTTGGCGTCCAGACCGGCCAGACTGCCATACAGGGGACGATAATCGGGCTGTTGGGACCAAAGCACCACGGCAAAGCCAATGGCCACACTGGCAGCCAGACCGACCATAAGGCCGACCTGACGCAGCATGGGCATCTCGGAAAGATTGTCCAGAAAAGCCAGACCGAACAAGGGGGACTTGCCCGCAGGGGCGCCTGCCTTGGCCGGAACGCTATCGGCGAGTGTTTCTGCCATGACTCAATACGTCCTTAAACCGGCATCTGCATGATGTCTTGGTACGCCTGAACCAGTTTGTTACGAACCTGAGTCAGCGCCTGAAAAGACACAGCGGCTTTCTGCGAGGAGATCATCACGTCGGTGAGGTCCACGCCACTTTTGCCGATCTCAAAAGCACTGGACAGCTGGTTGGAAGCCTGCTGAGTGTCATTGACCTTGTTAACGGCCTGACCAAGCATGTCGGCAAAGCTGCTGGAGCCGATTTCCGGCGTAGCGGCAGCCTTGGGGGCGGCCATGGCATCCATTTGCATGGAGCGCATATCCAACATCAAGCGATTAAATTCAACACCTTGGCTCATGGACGTATCTCTCGTAAGGGCCGCAAATTTTTGACACTGATTCAGCGGTCATGGATGTCAAAGCAACAAGGGTGCCAGCTATATGGAGGCTATTGGCCAGTAACAGGCTTCAAACAAGGTAAAGGCGCTGCCGATTCCCTTCGAAACACTGGACCTGCAAGCCTTGGCATCCACCGGACGAATGGTCTGGGAAGCTTGTCCGGGCTGACTACCGGGAGATTTACGGGCAGCCGGGCAGCGACGTGCAAACAGGCTACGTGGCAAATAAATATCCTTCGACATCCATCCCGGCATCGCGCATCTGCGCCAATTTGTAGCGCAAGGTTCGCGGGCTTATACCCAGCCGCTCGGCGGCCTCCTTGCGACGCCCGCGCTCGGCTCGCAGGGTGTCGATAATCATCTGAAACTCGCGACGGCGCAGGTCATCGCCCAAGGCATTTCCCGAGTCGTGACCCGCGCCCTCGGCGGATGCAAGGCTCTGGTTCGCCAGCCCCGCTGTCGCGGCGACGCCGACGGCGGTCAGGTTCAAGGCGGGCAATGGCGCACAACTCACCGGCCCGGCCAGGCAGAAATCCGCAGCCTCGATGACGCCACCTTGCTGCAGGATGAGCGCTCGCTGCACCGCATTGTCCAGTTCCCGGACGTTCCCGGGCCAGGCATACCCAACCAGACACGCCTGGGCCTGAGCGGACAACCGCACGGCCGCATGCTTCATTTTATTGACGTGTTTGGCCAACAAGCGCTCGGCCAGCGGCAGAATGTCGGCGGTTCGCTGGCGCAAGGGTTGCCACGCCAACGGAAACACCGACAGTCGATAGAACAAATCCTCCCGAAACCGACCAGCAGCCACTTCGCCCGCCAGATCACGGTTGGTGGTCGCCAGAACCCGAATGTCCAGCGTGATGGGCTTGCGCGCCCCTACCCGCTCGACTTCCCGCTCCTGAAGCACTCGTAACAGCTTTGCCTGCAAGCCCATGGGCATTTCAGAAATTTCATCGAGCAAGATTGTGCCGCCATCGGCCTGTTCGAACTTGCCCGGCTGTGCTGCGATGGCCCCGGTGAACGAACCCTTTTCATGCCCGAACAGCGTGGCTTCGAGCATGTTGTCTGGAATGGCCGCGCAGTTGATTGCAATGAAAGGCTTGTCCGCACGGGGTGAATGCTGGTGAATGAAACGTGCCAGCACTTCTTTGCCGGTTCCTGACTCTCCGGAAATCAGCACCGTGGAATCGCTTTTTGCCACTCGACTGGCAAGGTTCAACAATTGCGCGCTGGCAGGCTCGACCGCAATTGGCCCCTCACTGTCAGCAGGTCCCAGCCGCCCCAATGCGTGCCGGGCAACCAACGCCAGCAACGCCTTGGGCTCGAAGGGCTTGACCAGATAGTCCGCCGCCCCCTGACGCATCGCGTCCACGGCTCTTTCCACCGCACCATGGGCCGTCATCAACAACACCGGCAACTGTGGGTGGCGGGCGCGCAGCAGGCCGAGCAATTGATGGCCGTCCATGCCCGGCATATTGACGTCGCTGATCACCAGACTGAACGGTTCGCGCGCCACTGCCAACAGCGCATCCTCAGCCGATGCAACGGCTTGATATTCATGCCCGGCCAGCTCCAGGGTTTCCCCCAGGGCTTCACGCAGCGCACGGTCGTCTTCGACCAGCAAAACCTTGATCGTCATCAGCGATTATCCACAGCGCCGGAAGATGGGGTCATCAACGGCAAGCAAACCATGGCGCAGGTGCCACGACCTTCGCGCGAGAAATACCGGACCGCGCCGCGATGGGCGCGGGTTACCGCCGTCACCACCGCCAGGCCAAGACCGGTGCCAGTGGTTTTGGTCGTAAAAAAGGGCTCACCCATGCGGGCCAGAGCGGCAGCATTGATGCCACTGCCGTTGTCGCTGACGCACAGGCGCAAGGTATTACCCCGACGATACGCATGGATTTTGAGCCGCGGTTGATCAGCACAGGCCTGCACCGCGTTTTCGATCAGGTTCAGCAGTGCGCCGACCAACGTGTCGCGATTGCACAGCAAATCGCCCTGCGACGGGTCGCACTGCCAGCGCACCTGCACATCCTGAGTGTGGGTCGCGGCAGCCTCCTGCAGGGCAGAAAAAAGCTGTTGCGGCGTCAGCCGATCCGTCAACGGCAACTCGCCACGAGCAAAGACCAACATGTCCCGCACTTGATGTTCCAGCTCGTGCAGACGCTCCTTGAGACGTCCGGCAAAGCGCTGCTGGGTCTCCAGCGGCAACGCCTGTTCGGTCAGGTGACTGGCGTAAATCAAGGCGGCGGACAACGGGGTCCGAATCTGATGCGCGAGGGAAGCCACCATGCGCCCCAGCGACGATAAGCGCTCACTGCGCGCCAGTTGATCTTGCAGATGCCGGGTTTCTGTCAGGTCGTTGAGCAACACCAACTGGCCTGGCTCGGCATCCAGCGAACGAGTGGCGATGGACAGGCGGCGCCCATCCTTGAGGGAGACTTCATGGCCGTCGTCCTCACGCGGGGCGAAGCAGCGACTGATGACATGCCGCCAGAGTTCGCCCACCAGCGGTTGACCCAAGAGATCGACGGCCGCCGGGTTGGCTTCGCGCACCCGGCCCATGCCATCGATCACGATGATCCCGCCGGGCAGCAAATCCAGCAGATTCTGCAAGCGATACGCCAGACGCTCCTTTTCTGCCAATTCCTGCATGCGCTGCGCACTCACCACCGCCAGTTCACCCTTGAGCTCGGTGACTCGCGCTTCCAGCAAGCTGTAGGAATCGGTCAACTGGGCCGACATCTGATTGAACAGCGAGAACGCCTGCTCAAGACCCTGGCGACTTTCCAGCTCAAGGGATGGCAGCACTGCATGGGCAAGGTCAGGGGTTATCTTGGCGGCCTGGGGCATAAGTCATCTCTCGCGTGGCGAACCGTCATTAAACGGTATGTTCCTTGAGACTTAGCAATCCTCGTGCCGAAAAAAAACCCCTGAAAATTCAGAGGTTTGATTTTTCCGCCATTCAACAGGCGTCAATCATCTGCCTGTTCATCGCCATCACGTCGGCTCATGCCATATTTGCGCATTTTCTCCACGAGGGTCGTGCGACGAATTCGCAGACGCTCGGCGGCGCGGGCCACAATGCCGTTTGCATCGTCCAGTGCCTGCTGGATCAAGCCTTGCTCCAGACCTCCCAGATAGTCCTTCAAGTCCAGGCCTTCAGGCGGCAACAAGGCACCGGAAGCAAAATTCGGCGTATGGCCATTGATGGCTACGCGCTCTTCAAGGTCGCTGCGCAGGCTGTCGACCAGTTGCTCGTCTTCATCATCGACATAACGAAACTTCTTCGGCAGTTCGGCGACGCCGATCACGCCATAGGGATGCATGATCGCCATGCGCTCCACCAGGTTGGCCAATTCACGCACGTTGCCCGGCCAGCCGTGGCGACACAGGGACATGATGGCGGCAGAGTTGAAGCGGATCGAGCCACGTTTTTCGTGCTCCATGCGCGAAATCAACTCGTTCATCAACAACGGAATGTCTTCGACGCGCTCACGCAACGGCGCCATCTCGATCGGGAACACGTTCAGACGGTAATAGAGGTCTTCCCGAAAGCTGCCAATCTCGATCATGGACTCAAGGTTCTTGTGGGTCGCGGCAATGATGCGCACGTCGACGCTCTGGGTCTTGTTGCTTCCCACGCGCTCGAAGGTACGTTCCTGCAACACGCGCAGCAGCTTGACCTGCATCGGCAGTGGCATATCGCCGATTTCGTCGAGAAACAAGGTGCCGCCGTTCGCCAGCTCAAAACGCCCGGCGCGACTGGTGATCGCGCCGGTAAAAGCGCCTTTCTCATGGCCGAACAACTCGCTTTCAAGCAACTCTGCGGGAATGGCACCACAGTTGACCGGGACAAACGGCGCATCACGGCGCTTGGAGTGATAATGCAGGTTACGCGCGACCACTTCCTTGCCGGTGCCGGATTCGCCCAGGATCAGTACGCTGGCATCAGTGTCGGCGACCTGCTGCATCATCTGGCGCACATGCTGGATCGCACGACTGGTTCCGACCAGGCTGCGAAACAGGTTGGGCTCACGATGACGACCGCGCTCACGCGCCTGATCGTACATTTCGCGATAGACCTGCGCACGGTGCAGGGAATCGAGCAACTTGCTGTAGCTAGGGGGCATTTCCAGAGAAGAAAGTACGCGACGACGCAAATCGTCCGTCAGGTCTACGGAAGAATTTTCACCCATCAGCAAAACAGGAAGGAACTCATCCCACGCCGCCACTGTCTTAAGAAGCCCTTGAAGACTGCCTGGCGCGTTCACGCTGCCAACCAGCACGCAAAGTACTTCTCGAGTGGAGGTCAAAGAGCCGACCACCTGCTGCCAATCCTGGCTTGAGCAGGCCAAATTTTCTTCGCCAAGAAAATTCAGAATGACCGCCAAGTCACGGCGGCGCTGGCTATCGTCATCGATCAGAAGAATCTTGATTTCACGCCACATGCAATAGCAACTTCCCTAGTCAACTCAATGCCCCGTCAGGGCAAGCTTGGCCTCTCAGCCGTTACAGTTACTGAGACGCCAGAAAATGGCAAACATCACTAGTTAAGTCAAAAAACCGTACACAGTCAAATTTATGGCGCACTTCTTTTGCATCAACGAGCGTTAACCGAACAGATGGTAAACCTTCGCCGCGTTTTTCGCTTGCTGGATCTGTGACATCTCGTCGACGATTGCCTGACGCGCACCGGTTGCAGACTCGATCAATTGACGATAGACCGTCAACAGTTCTTCCAGGTGACTGCGCAGTTCAGGCGCATTGGGCGTCGCCTGGCTGATCATGTCATCCACGCAGGCACGACACGCCAGGTCAAGCTTGCCTATTGCTTCCCAGTCACGCTCTGCCAAAGCGCCGACCAGTGCTTCCCGTGTTTCTTCGATACGCTTGAGTGCTGCACTCATGTTGGTCTCCTCGGCGGCCGCTTAGTGAGCAGCGATTGCGTCCCAGCCTTCCTTGACAGTGCCCAGCAAACTGCTGACTTCATCGAGGATCAGTGGGTCACTCTTTATGTTGGCTTGCGCCAGGCGCTGCATCATGTAGATGTAGAGGTTATCCACCCGGGCCAGCGTATCGGCCGAGTTCTCCATATCCAGGCCTTCACGCAGCCCGCCGACAATCTCGATGGCCTTGCCGATCAGGACACCTTTGGCAGGAATATCCTTACGGCCAATGGCGCCCTTGGCTTGTGCAATTCGATCCAGTCCCGCCGCCATCAACATCTGCACGAGGCGATGAGGATTGGCCTCGGATGTCTGGGCGTGGGAGCTGACTTTTTGATACTGCCTAAGGGCTAACATCGGGTTCATGACTAACCTCGTCAAACTGAAGAGTTCGTATAAACAATATATCGACGCATTCAAAAAAAACTTTAACCCTTAAGCCAAAAACCCGGCGTGCGATTTCTCGCAGCCGGGCTTTGTAACTCAACGAGTATCAGGCAGAGGCTTGGGCATTCAACGTATCGAAGAATGACGTAATGCTCGACAGCGTCGACTTCATTTGTCCAACCAGCAGATCCATGGCGTTGTACTTGGCAGTCAACGTGGCCGTTAGGTTTTTGACATAGATATCCAGCGTGGCCTGCTGCTTGACCAGGGCAGCACTGGTCGTGCTCAACGAGGTCTTGCGCTGATCCAGAATACCGCCGGTTTCCGTGTACGGATTGATCGCCTTGTTCATCCGGGTCAGCAAGCCGTTCGAGTCATCGGTGCCGCTGAACATCGCCTGGACCTCTCCACCGAGGCTCTTGCTGTTCATGGCCGCAGTGAATGTTTCGGCCTTGAACGTCAGGGTGCCATCCGCCTGGGCAGTCCCGATCCCCAGCTGCGACAGGGTCGAGAGCTTGCTGCCAGGCCCTGGGGTGACCAGTACTTCTCGCAACGAAGCCAGCAAGTTGCGCGGCAGGGAGTCGCCTGTCATTGCCGCGGCGACGGTGAGATCGCCGTTGGAGTCCGCGGTGGCCTTGGTCAACGAGTTGATGGTCTTGACCACGGTGTTGTAAGCATCGACAAACGTCTGCAGCGACGTTTTCAAACCGTCGGTGTTGCTCGCCACCGTGATCGTCGCAGCCCCTGGTGCAACCGCAGTGAAGCTCAAGCCGGTCACGGCAGTATTGTAAGTGTTGCTGGCGCTGGTAACGGTAAGCCCGCCGATGCTGATCGAGCCATCCACAGGCGCCAGACCGATACGGCCGGAGCTGGTCGGCGACGTGGTGTCCAGCGCGCCAGTACCGATAGCCAGGGCACTGGTAGCGCCTTCGACACTGGTGGTGATGTCCGTGCCTGTGCCGGTTTTCGTCGAACTGAAAACCAGTCGCGCCGAACCCGTGGAGTCGGTAATGATGTTGGCACTGATGCCACTGGTGGACGTCTTGGCGTTGATCTGATCGCGAACGGTCTGTAATGACGAGTTGGCTTCGATGTCGATTACGGTATTAGTGCCATTTTGAGTGAGGGTCAGCTTCCCACTCGGAATGGCACTGGCGGCCGCCGTATCGAATGACGCCGAAGCAACACTGGAGCTGGTAGCAAGGGCATTGACGGTGACGGCGTAGGTACCGGCTACCGCTGTGTTGGTGGTAGTCGCCGTAACAAAGGTCGCGGCCGAAGACGTTGCCGCATATCCATTAAAGGAAGGCGTATCAGTCTTGCCCAGGTTGGTCATCGCCGTCTGAAAGGCATCCAGAGCGGATTTGAGCGTACTGACACCGGAAAGCTTGGTGGTGGTCACCTTCGTTTGGTTGGTGATCTGGGTTTGCTTGGCGTATTTGTCTGAGTCAACGAGCGAAGTGACGATCTCGGCGATTGCCAAGCCGGAACCAAGACCGGTAGACGTAGTAATAGGGCTAGCCATGTGCTTCTCCTTCAATTTTCGTCGTACTTTTGACTACGAACGACGCAAAACAACTGGTAACACGATTCATGCCACGATCAAGCCTTGGCGTCGAATAACAAACTGTGTGCATTGTGAAGGCTGTCTGCAATTTTCAATGCTTCCGCCGAGGGCAATTGCCTGACGACTTCTCCGGTATCACTGGCGATCACTTTGACCACGATTTCCCCGGACGCTTCATCGATGGAAAATTCCAGGTTGCGCCTGACCGACTGCACAAACTTTTCAATCTCCTGCACTGCTGTTTTCAACTTTTGAGACTTTTCAGCCTCTGAATCCTTGGTCGAGTCTTTACTTGCGGAAGAATCCGCAGAAGCCGTTGGCGCTTTGGCCGTGGCTGCCTGAGGAGCAGCTACCGTTTGATCGACTGCAACGGGCGCTGGCTTAATGGCTTGGTAAGACAAGCCCAACTTCACGCTCATGTCCATTCCCAACACCTCCTCAACGTAAAAAAGCGGAAGAGTATGACCAGCACACTCCCCCGCTAAAACTCATTCCGAAATTACTGAAGCAGCTTCAGTACAGCGGAAGGCAACTGGTTAGCCTGGGCCAGAACAGCTTGGGAAGCCTGTTGCAGGGTTTGCTGCTTTGTCAGGTTAGCTGTTTCTGCGGCGAAGTCAGTGTCTTGTACACGACCCAGTGCAGCAGTAGCGTTTTCGTTAACGTTTTGCAGGTTGGAGATGGTGCTGGTCAGACGGTTCTGCGAAGCACCCAGGTTTGCACGAGTGTCGTTGATCGTTGCCAGAGCGGCGTCAATGGCGGTGATTGCACCGTCGATTGCAGCAGCTGCAACAGCGGTATCAGTACCGGTCAGAGTGACGGTAGCGCTGTCAACCGACAGGGATGCTGCGTCGAATTTGCTGCTCAGTACCAGGTCGATACGGTTTGCAGTACCGGTGTCGGAACCCACTTGCAGTTCCATGGTGCCAGCGGAACCGTCGAGCAGTTTCTTGCCGTTCAGGTTGGTGCTGTTAGCGATACGGGTCAGTTCGTCAGACATCTGAGCGAATTCTGCGTTGGTCGCTTTCTGGTCGGCGCTGCCGTTGGTACCGTTACGTGCCTGAACAGCCAGTTCACGCATACGTTGCAGAATGTTGGTGGATTCTTGCAGAGCGCCTTCAGCGGTCTGAGCCATCGAGATACCGTCGTTGGCGTTTTTGATTGCTACTGTCTGACCGCGGATTTGGCTGCTGATGCGAGTGGCGATCTGCAGGCCGGCTGCGTCGTCTTTAGCGCTGTTGATTTTCAAGCCAGAAGACAGACGAGTCATGGAAGTGGACAGAGCGTCGGATGCGCGACCCAGGTTCTTCTGAACGGACAGGGAAGCAACGTTAGTGTTTACGCCTAAAGCCATGATGAAATTCCTCGTTAGTTGGGTGCTGCGGCTTCCGGCCCTGGCAACAGCCGGGTTGGCACAGAGAACCTTCGTAATAGTTATCGCCGGAATCGGACTTTGCTTTAGCGCTATTTATAAAAATATTGCCATCAAGCGGCCACCTTCCCGGAAAACAAGGACTTAGGCATTTGTAAAGATTAAAAAGTGAAGCAGGACTGCGTACACGCACGCGAAGTTCAATATATTGACGGTCCCGCAAAACCCCGCGCAACAATTAACTGTGAAGCAGTTCCGTTAATTCGTATTGCATGAAGTCTGCAAGACCCAGCCAGTCCTGTGTTTGCTGGCAAGCCAGCATGGAAACAAGCAGTTGCGCCCACTGTTGCTGAACCGATGAGGGTCGCTGTTCAAACACGCCGGCGGCAGCTTCAAACACTTGAAGCATATCCAAAGCCCCTTCGACGCTGCGACCAAGACGAAACAGACCCGCGCATTCAATACTGGCCAGAACACACTGCTCGATGCGGGTCATTGGCAGAACGCTTTATTAAAGGCAGTACCGGCGATCATCGCGCCGCAGCGACTGCTATTAAGGAAGCGAACCGTTGGATGAGCCTGAATGTAACGTTCGAGCTCGCCAAGGTAACGCCGGAAGTTGAGCTGGGTCTTGACTCGCTGGCCATGGCCGTCAAGCACCCATTGTCGAGCCTGCTCGACAGGAGCCCCCAACTCCCCATCGTTCCAGCCCGCGTGGCTTTTGTTCGCCGGATAGGCGAAATCCACGCCGAACAGGGTGACAGCGCTTGCCCCCATCCTCACGGCCAGATCCACAGCCGGATGAATAACGCTACCTCCGCCTGCCAACATCCCCCTTTGAACCCGCTGGCGCAGTTGCGCATACACGGGGCTGGGCGATAAGGCGACGTAGCGTTCGCCCTGCCATGCCCGCAATACCCGTGGATCGCTCAGTGGCAGATAAACCAGCCGCACACCCACCGAATCGGCCGCCGGCAAATGGCGCTCAGTAATCTGCTGATCGATGGTCACGACGATATCGGGCTG
Source organism: Pseudomonas sp. (assembly GCA_036387095.1). Classification (GTDB taxonomy): domain Bacteria; phylum Pseudomonadota; class Gammaproteobacteria; order Pseudomonadales; family Pseudomonadaceae; genus Aquipseudomonas. The sequence continues at coordinate 24,696 of DASVUK010000060.1, read as the reverse complement.
GATACCCTGGGCAATCAACGGCCGATACGCCGTGTCGACGCAGATGAACAATGGACGCATCGCCTGGCCGCGAACGGCCAACAGTTTCTCGAAATGCTGCTCAAGGCTCGGGCCGGTGCCGATCACGTAGATTTCCCGGTCGGCTTGGGTGCCGAACAGCGCTGCGACGTCATCATCACTGCTCACCAGCGGGAAACTTTCTTCAAGGCGCTGGAGGATGTGCGGCGCTTGGGGATCAAATTCACGATTATTGAAGTGCAAATGCACTTCGCTGACCAGCCGATCACGCATCCGCGCATTCGTTTCATCGGCCAGTTCCAGCTCGGCGGGCAATGCAAAAAAAGGCAACTGGATCTCAGGCGCATCGCTGGCGTAGTCCAACTCGACGCGTGGGTCTTCCAGCCACGAGACCTGATCCGTCAATTTGAGTACCAGAGAAAACAACGCCCCGTTAAGGATATGCACCTGCAACCGCGAAGCATGGGAATCCTCAAGCAAAACGCGCGGCAAATCGCCAAGCCCGGTGCCATATAAATGCAGCGTCGGACTGTGCGGCGCCAGACTGTTGGCCTGAACACGAGCCTCGGCTATTCGGTCGTGACGGCTAGTGAGTTGAATGCCGTTGATACTCAGGGTTGATTGATGCCCTTGCAGCAGTTCTACCTCAAGGGACGCATCGTCTTCGCCAAGCAGGCGCGCCAAGACATCCGGCCAGCGACGGAGCAGCACTGCGGCATTGCGTTCAAAGCTGTCGCTCATGAAACCTCGCTGGAAACCGGCGCAAAAAAATAGCGCTCAAGATTAAACCACCTTGAGCGCCATATTTGCTGCTTTATGCCATCACGGCCGATAAATGATCGCCGACCCCCAGGACAAACCCACGCCGAAACCGCTCAAGGCAACCCGTTTCCAGTCAGAGTCCATGGCATGCTTTTCAAGCAGCAGGGGGATACTCGACGACACGGTATTGCCGGTCTCCAGCATATCCTTGATGAATTTCTCAGGCTCGCCCTCGAAACGCCGCGCCACCGCATCGACGATCGCCGCGCTGCCCTGGTGGATGCAGAAGGCATCGATATCGGTGGACTGCAGCCCGGACTCATCGAGCAACTCGTGCAAGTGCGCCGGAACCTTGAGCAAGGCGAAGTTGAATACCTGGCGACCGTTCATGAAGAACACGCCGTTACTGACCTTCAGGTGCGGTGCGCCGGAACCATCGGTGCCGAATTTGGCCTTGCCCAATTGCCAGGCGGCGTCTTCGCCCATCCAGGTTGCGGTCGCCGCATCACCAAACAACATGGTGGTGTTGCGATCTTCCGGATCGACGATCTTTGAATAAGGGTCAGCGGTCACCAACAGGCCGTTTTTCAGACCGGTGGCCTCCATGAACCCTTTGAGCGCGTAGATGCCGTAGACGTAACCCGAGCATCCCAAGGAAATATCGAACGCCGCCACGTTGGTCGACAGGCCCAGTTTGTCCTGGACGATGGCAGCGGTATGCGGCAGGCCCTCTTCGTCGCCGTTCTGCGTGACGACGATCAGCACATCAATGGTTTCGCGCTTGAGACCCGGATTGTTGGCGAACAAGGCATTGACAGCCTCGACGCACAAATCGGAAGTTTCCTGGCCATCTTCTTTACGTGGCAGGAAAGCCGAGCCGATCTTGCCCAGGATGAACTCGTCATCCTTGCCGAATTTCGCACCTTGCGCGTAGTTGTCAACGCCGGCTGCGGGCACGTAACTCGCTATGCTTTTTATGCCAATCATCATGGCTTCCCAATAATAAATAGCTGAATATCACCGCGCGCTCGATGGCGGGGCATTGAAATCAGAAGGCTTTTTTGCCCTTGAATAAAGGGCTGCGGGGAAGTTTGACTGATCCCGGAGAACCGTGAAATAAGCCATACGTCGTCATCGCCCGCGAGCACGATACAGTGAAGATGCGCGTTGTGACTCATAGGTCACTAAGTTTCGTGCCCTTTTGGCGCCGCGCATGACACCGACTACAGCCGTTATCCTGCCCAAAACCGCCTGCCGACTTCAAGCTGTCATGTCCACGTGCAGGCTATTGGACAATATCCCAACTCAGCGCTGTACCGCGGCTTAACGGACGACGAGCGGTGCGCCCCAGCACCGCGTCGAGGTGTTTGGGCGCCAAGCCGCGACCGGGTCGAATGGCGCGCACGTTGTCCTTGCTGAAGGTTTCACCGGCCAGCATGTCGCGCACAACGTACAGCGAGCGCCGGTATTGCAATGAATTCTGTTCGGCAACGGTGGCGCCGTAGTGCACATGACCGAGCCCTTGCCAGGCACGCTCGGTTTCGATGACCAGGCTGGCCATTTCCTCAGGTTCTAGGGAAAAACTGGCATCTACGCCACCGTCACTGCGATCCAGGGTGAAATGTTTCTCAATGACGGTCGCCCCCATGGCCACTGCCGCCACCGAAACCCCGACGCCCATCGTGTGATCGGACAACCCAACCTCACAACCAAATAACTCACGCAAATGGGGAATGGTGCGCACATGGCTGTTTTGCGGTGACGCCGGGTAGGTGCTGGTGCATTTAAGCAACACCAGATCCTTGCAACCGCCGGCCCGTGCCGCACGAACGCTTTCATCCAGTTCCGCAATACTGGCCATGCCGGTGGAAATGATCATCGGCTTGCCGGTCGCCGCGACCCGACGTATCAACGCAAGGTCGGTATTTTCGAAACTGGCAATCTTGTACGCCGGCACATCCAGGCTTTCGAGAAAATCCACCGCGCTTTCATCGAACGGAGTAGAAAATGCCAGCATCCCCAACGCTTTGGCACGGGCGAAAATCGGCGCATGCCATGCCCACGGCGTATGGGCCTTTTCATACAGTGCGTAAAGCGAAGAGCCTACCCACAGGTTGTTTGGATCCTTGATGAAGAACTCGCCCTCATCAATATCAAGCGTCATGGTGTCGGCGGTGTAGGTTTGCAGCTTCAACGCATGGGCGCCAGCCTTGGCAGCAGCCTCAACGATGCGCAAGGCCTGCTCCAGAGACTGATTGTGGTTGCCACTCATTTCGGCAATGACAAAGGGCGGAGCGTCTGCACCGATGGATCGTGAGCCAATCTTGAAGCCTGTCATCGCTGTTCACTCGCATAAAAACCGGGGACGGCGGCTGTCAGCACGGCCGCCACACGACGGGTACCTTTGCCATCCACCAGGTGTCGGGATTGTGATGCCAGACTCTGGCGCATTTTCTGATTATTCATGAGCAGGTCAATTGCCTGGCGCAGGCGCTCGACACTGGCGTGCTCCCGCGTGCCTATATAGAGATGGGCGCCCGCCTCGGCCAACTGTTCGGCATTGGCCTTCTGATTGGCCGCCACCGCGACACAGATCGTCGGCAGCCCTAACGCGGCCCGCTCCCAGGTAGTGCCACCACCGGCGCCGATAAACAGATCCGCCTCGCCCATCAGGCGGGAAAAATGGCTGACCAGGGTCTGGAGGCGCCAGTTCGGCCGCCCGTTGGCCATCGCCTGCATGGCGGTCCAATCGGGGTTATCGATGCCGACAATAAAATCCACGTCAAGCTGCGGGTAGATCTGCAAGGCCTGCATCGCGATCCATGACTGCCCGGCCGCGTCGAAGCCGCCGAAATTGACAATCACCCGCTTGACCTTGGCCCGGATTTCAACGGGTTCGCCCTGGAACTCGTCACGCAACAGCGCATAGTGCGGGCCGAACAGCGTCTGGCAATCCGGTCCGATCCATCGGGCATAGGCCCGAAGTGAACCGGAAAAGTTCTGATCCAGCAGGACATCAACCTCATGGCGCCGATTGGCCAGGTCATCAATGGCCATGATACGCGGCGCAAAACGCCGCGCCGCCGCCTCCCAATCGGCGGCAAGACCGTAGTGATCGACTATCAGCCAGTCGAAGCATTCCTGAGTGGCGGCCGCCAGAGCGTCGATATCACTTTGAAAAGGTAAAGGCGCCTCGATGTCGCTCCCCGGTTGCTCGTGGGGATAGCGCTCCGGCAAAGGAAAAACCCTATACCCCTGGGTTTCGAGACGACTGGACAAATGCCCCGGCAGCAGGCGACAGGCGAAACTCACTTGTGCGCCCTGGCTTCGCAAGACATCGGCCAGGGCCATGCATCGCGCGATATGGCCGGTGCCAATATTGAGCGACGCGTCGGCACGGATCAGCACGTTCACGGGTCCAGCTCCCCGCCAGCCTTGAGTGCGGCATAAAGAAATTCCGCGCGTCGCCAGTCCTCTTCGGTATCGATGTCCTGGACCAGATGGCGGGGCAATATTATCGGCAGGCTCAGGTTCGAGAACACCACGTCACCACGCAGCCAGGCATCGCGGCGTCCCCAGTAGAATTGACCGGCATCCTGCCAGGCGGCGGGCAGATCCTGAGAGCGAGTATCGCGGTATTGCGCATACATCGGCGCCAGGCCGCCTTGGGGGTCAATCAGCAAGGCACGCTGAACGGGAAAGCCAAAACTGCACACCGGGAATGCGTAGGACTTTTCCGGAGAGGATTGCAGCATCTCCAGCCCCTGGCACAAATTCCGCCGTTGCAGCAGCGGCGCGGTGGCGTAAATACAGCAGACATAGTCAAAGACCAGCCCCTGATCGGCCAGCGCGGTAATGGCGTGCTGCATGACCGCGAGGGTGCCGGTGAAGGCATCGGCCAGTTCCGCAGGACGCACGAACGGCACGTCGGCGCCATGGGCCAAGGCTATCGCGGCAATTTCCGGGTCGTCGGTGCTCACCATGACCCGGTCAAATACGCCACTGGCCAGGGCTGCGCGTATCGACCAGACAATCATCGGCTGGCCGTTGAACACCTTCAGATTCTTGCGCGCGATGCGCTGACTGCCGCCCCGCGCCGGAATAATGGCTACAGTGCTCACCCACGTTTTTCCAGAAGAAACCAGGTGACGTCGTCAGCGGGAAATTGCGGGTCCCGATGATAGGTAAAACCGTAGTCCAGCAACTGCAGGTCGTCGTAGCGGTCGAGCATTTCCCCGGCAAAGTCACGCTTGAACAGCTTGCCGGCGTTGCCTCGATAGGACACCTCGACCGGAGATGGGTTGTAGTACTCGGCAATCAGAATGTAGCGACTGCTCAGGTCATACAACTGAGCATAGGCTGTGGGCAACAACTCTGGCGCCAGATGGATCAGCACGCCTTTGACCAGCGTCAGCTCAAACGGCTGTTGCGCAGCGTAATCGAACAGCGAACCTTGCCAGACATCGGCAATGCCCAGGCCTTGGGCCACGGCGTGGGCCTTTTCGTTGATTTCCACACCGTGCAATGCGCAACCGGGCAACAAACTGCGCAGCGCCGTAAGGTTGTTGCCGATGTTGGTGCCCAGCTCCAACGCACTCTTCAAACGCTGGGTACGGGCCAGCGCCTTGCTGAACAAGGCGATATTGGCAGCAATCAACGCGTCGCCCTGGCAACGGTCAGCGTAGTCGTTGCCGAAGCTGCCACTCCAGAATTGTTCCTGTTCAGTCAATTCACGCATATCGGATGTCTACCATCGGTTCAGTGGGTGCCCAGCATCAAACCGCGCAGGTGGTGAGCAAACGCTGTAACTGCTCGATCACGTAGTCCTGCTGGGCTTCGCTCATGGCCGGGAAAATCGGCAGGCTGATGGCTTGAGCGTAATAGCGCTCGGCCTGCGGAAAATCACCCGGCTTGAACCCCAGCTCACGGTAATACGGCTGCAGGTGGACGGGAATGTAATGCAGATTGACGCCGATTCCGGCAAGGCGCAAGGCTTCGAAAATGGCCCGATGACTCAGGCTCAGGCCCTCGGTGTGCAGACGCACGACATACAAGTGCCAGGCCGATTCAGCGTCGGCCTGAGCGGTTGGCAGGGTCAATGGCAGGCCTGCCAGTGCCGTTTGATAGCGGGCAGCCAGCGTGCGGCGCCGGGTTATGAAGCCGTCCAGCTTGCACAGTTGGGAAAGACCCAATGCCGCCTGGATGTCGGTCATCCGGTAATTGAAGCCCAGCTCGACCTGCTGGTAATACCACGGGCCATGGCTGGGTTCGTCCATGTGCGCAGGGTCGCGGGTCATGCCGTGGCTACGCAGACGGCGCAGGCGCTCGGCCAGTTCGGGGCGGTTGGTCATGACCATCCCACCCTCCCCCGTGGTGATGATTTTGACCGGGTGAAAACTGAACACGGTCATGGCGGCAAACTCGCCGCACCCCACCGGACGCCCGGCATAAACGGCACCGACGGCGTGGGAAGCATCCTCGATGACCGTGAAGCCATAGCGCGTGGCCAACTCATCAATTCGACGCATGTCGCAGCTCTGGCCGGAAAACGCCACGGCCACCAGCACCTTGGGCAATCGCCCGTCCCGCTCGGCAGTTTCAAGTTTGCCTGCCAGCGCCTGAGCGTCGAGGTTCCAGGTGAGCGGGTCAATGTCGACAAAGTCCACGTCGGCGCCGCAATAGCGCCCGCAATTGGCCGACGCCAGAAAAGTATTGGGTGTCGTCCACAGCCGATCGCCCGGTCCGAGGTCCGCCGCCAGACAGGCAATGTGCAGCGCCGCCGTGGCATTGCACACCGCCACTGCATACCCGGCCTGGACGCGTTCAGCCATGGCCACCTCAAACCGCTCCAGGGTCGGGCCTTGCGTCAGCCAGTCTGACGCCAACACCTCAACCACCGCATCGATGTCGAACTGATCAACGCTCTGGCGACCGTAGGGAATCATGGCGTGATGTCGGCGTGCAGTTCGCCGATCTGACCGACCGACAGGAAGTGCGGGTTGATGTCCGAGCGGTACTCGAAGGTATCGCTCACCGCCTTGCCTTGCTCGCCCGTGGCATCAAGGCTGAAATCCGCGTCCATGTTATTGAAGCGGATCGACGGCACGATGGTGTAGTGATCGGCAAATTCCAGGGTCATGCGCGCATCGTCCAGGGGCACCATCAGCTCATGGAGTTTTTCGCCGGGACGAATGCCCACGTGTTTATGGGGCAGCTCGGCGGCCATGGCCTGGGCCAGGTCAATAATCCGAATCGACGGGATCTTGGGCACAAACACCTCACCGCCGTGCATGCGCGCAAAACTGTGCAGCACAAAATCCACACCGTGATCCAGGGTGATCCAGAAGCGCGTCATGCGGGTATCGGTGATGGGCAGTTCCCTGGCGCCACTGGCGATCAGCTTGTTGAAGAACGGCACGATCGAGCCCCGGGAACCGGCCACGTTGCCATAGCGCACCACGGCAAAACGCGTCGGCTGATCCCCGGCAATGTTATTGGCGGCCACGAACAATTTGTCAGAGAGCAACTTGGTCGCCCCGTACAGATTGATCGGGCTGGCCGCCTTGTCGGTGGACAGGGCAATCACGCTTTTCACGCCATTGGCAATGGCGGCGGCAATGATGTTCTCCGCGCCATTGACGTTGGTGCGGATGAATTCCGTCGGGTTGTATTCCGCCGCGGGCACATGTTTGAGCGCTGCGGCGTGAACCACGTAGTCGATACCGCGCATGCCTTGCAGCAAACGGTCGGCATCGCGCACGTCGCCGAGGAAAAAACGCATGCATGGCGCTGAAAATTCCTGCTGCATCTCGTACTGCTTGAGCTCATCCCTTGAGAACACCACCACCCGCTTGGGCTGGTAGCGCTCAAGCAGGGTGCGGATGAACTGGCGACCAAAGGAGCCGGTACCGCCGGAGATGAAAATCGATTTGCCGTTGAACATCCTTGAACCCTCTGACCGGTGTCAAACTTATGCCAGCAGCTGCGACCAATTAATGCTGGTCGGCGCGCCAAACTCGAAACCCTTGGCAACCAGGGTCAGGTTCTTGTTGTAGGCCAGATCTTGCTCGAAGGCGTCGGGCCACTTGGCGCACAGCGCTTGAAGGGCCTGTGGCGCTTGAGGCAGCTGACCCGGATGGATCATTTCAACCTGAGGTGTCCAGACGATCAGAAACCCGGCGCCCGCGATTTTCAGACACAGGTCCACATCACTGAACGCCTCGGCGAAATCACTTTCATCAAGCCCGCCTACCGCATTGAAAATCTCTTTGCGCACCATCAGGCAGACATCGGACACTGCCGAGTAATTCTGCTCCGCGGCCAGGCGATGCATATAGCCGTCAGCATCGCGCTTCTCACCGATAAAGGCAGAGCCGACACCACCGTTCATGCCCAGGATCAAGCCCGCCTGAGTGATTTTTCCTTCTTCATCAATCAGCTTGGTACCGACGACACCGACTTCCGGACGCTGGGCCTGGTTGAGCAGCGACTCGATCCAGTTGGGGTTGACCACCTCGGCTTCGGCGTCCAGCAGAATCACGTAAGTGCCTTTGGCTTCACGGACGGCAGCATTGATGAGCGCCGACCGGTTCAAGCCCTGCGTGTTGCGCAGTATCCGGATCGCACTGCCCGACGCCTGGCGCTCGTCCAGCCAGTCGGTCATCGCAGTGGACTGGCTCTGGTTATCGGCAATCAGGACTTCGTACCGGGTATACCGGGTTCTTTGCCCAATGCTCGCCAGGCAACGTTGCAATGCTTCGAAATTGTCCTGGGTGCGCACTACGAGGGTGACCAGTGGGCGTTCGCTGTGGCGATAGTCGATCTGATAGATACCGGGCTTGGCGGACGTGACCTGCGCCTTGAAACCCCGGCGCGCGAGATGGCGAATCAACGCCTGACGCTCATGGGGATTGTCGTCAAAGGTTACTGCCGGGCAAATCAGCACCGGCTCATCCAGGTGCGCCAGCCAGGCCATGCCGCCCTCCTCGATGATGCGCAGCAGAACGTCGAATTCCAGCGCCTTGCTGCAGTCCGCGGCGTAACCACCGGCAGCCTGCAACACGTCACGACGGATCAACCAGTGGCGCGCCATGAGGCGCGGGACGCTTTGCAGCAGATCGAGATTGAAGCCCGGCCGGAAAACATCGACCAGCGCCCCATCGGCCTTGCGCTGAATTTCGTCGATGGCCACGGCTCGGCATTCTGGCGCCGCCTGTAGCTCCAGGCTGGCGCGCAGCAGACCGGAGGGCGTGAACTCATCCCCGGCCTCAAGCAGTAGCATCCAGTCACAGGAAGACTGATTGACGATCAGGTTCATCTTGTCGATGCAGTTGCCCTGGGTCACCTTCACGAAGTGCAAGGTATTGCTGGGCTGAGTGGCCGCAGGCGGTTGCGCGGTGGTGAACACCACGATCTTGAACGCCTTGCAGTGCCCTTCGAGCAAGCTGTCCAGCGTGACCTGCAAGGCGGCGACGTCGCCATCGAGGTTCAACACCAGCAGACCGAATTGGGGGCCGCCGTTGGCAGTGCGCAGCGCATCGCCGATCAGGGCCGACTCGTCGGCATCCGGATTACGCGCGTCCAGCCATTTGAGTAACCGGCCGGATCGCGTGGCATCAAAGGTTTTAGCATTGTCAGGGTCGGGCAATGTGCCCAGTCGTTGTTCCCACGCCAGAAGCTTGTGCGCTTCTTTCTCATCGCCAAGGATGACCAACTGACGCGCCAGGCGGCTGACCACTTCGCGATTGAAGATATTGCAATCGTGCGCGAACCACAGCCGGTCAACGATACTTTCCGGCGTGTCGTTGTTGCGCGGGCGCATCAGATCCTGCTGGCGCGCCCAGACACCTTCAAGCCCTTCCATTTGCAAGCGGCCCGCCGGCATGGCGTGCAGCATGAACTCGAAGTCGCTCAACAAATCGAAAAAAGGCTGATTGTAAAATGGCATTTCAACGTACTGCCGAGGCCCAAAGCGACGCTCGGCCTCTAGCGTCTTGCTGCTCCAGCCGGATTCGATAATCAGCTCGGCAGTCAACGCACGACGATGACGCAAGCTGTCGGCCAGCGCCTCGAAACTCTGCAAGGCGAATGCTACGCCCTGCTGCGAATCCAGCCCCTCGATCTGGGTAGGCAGCGCTGCCAGTACCCCCGCAAATCGCTCACGATCGGCAACCGATTTAGGGTCAGTGAATGTCAGCGTGTGAAAAATCTCGGTGGAGTGCTCAGAGGTGATGTAGTTGACTTCGCGCACAACGTAGGGAATCGGCAGGATCCGCGCCTTGGCCCGGGCCAGCATGTAATACGCATGACCGATTTCATTCCATTGAATGCTGGTGTTTTCAGGCATGGCGTCGTACCAGTCGCGCATCAGCTCGGTACGGTGAACGGCATAGAACGGCGGGATGTACTGGCCCATGAAATCCAGAATACGTTCCTGCGCCTGGGCGGCGTAGTCTTCACGCACCTTCTTGTCACGCCGGTAATAGCCGACGCCGTTGCTTCGAGCCAGGTACATCAGGCAATAGCCGTGGCACATGCCGTAGTCCGGATGGGCTTGCAGGAACCCGACCGACTGTTCAAGCGCCTGATGGACGATAAAGTCGTCGTCGGCGGCAAATACCATGTAGGGCGTGGTCACCTGCGCAATACCGTAGTCCAGCTTGGTCTGCATGCCCCAATAACCGAACTGGGGCAGGTGTTGGTATTGCACTGAATCAAAGCGGTCGGCCACGCCTTCAGTTCGCAGGGTCGATGAATCCAGAACCAGAATCTTGCAAGGCAGCGCGCTGTAGTACTGCACGGCACGGCGCAGGAACGCGGGACGATTGTGACTGACCAACACCACCGTCAGCAGATCGCTCAATGGCAGAGTGTTTTCAGAACTGGACATGCCTTGCATAAAACTTCCCCACGCAACCGGTAAATAATCAGAACGTTCGACGACGCGAATGTTGGTTAACGAATACGACGCAGGTAACCATCCCTGGCGACGGTGATCAGCAGCTTGTTGTGCATCGCTTCATCAATCACCAAATCCCGGTTTTCCTTGAGGTAAGCCCAGACCGCTGTTTTCGGGTTGTCACCCTTGCCCCATGGGCGATCCGGAAATGCATCGTCGGGCATGTCTTCAACCACCGTGTCCATGACAACGCAATAGCTGTCCACCGAAACCAGTGGCGCATACAGACGCAGCTCTTCAAGCACATGGTCATGGGTGTGGTTGGAGTCCAGAACCACAATGACTTTCTTGCCCGCCGCCGCCGAACGAACCTGGTCGGCCACAGCCGGATCGATACTGGAGCCCTCGATCATGCTGATGCGCTTGAACATCGGATGAGTTTCGATGGCTTCGCGGTTGTGCGGGCGGATATCCCTGTCAATGCCCAACACCTCACCGTGACCCTGAAGTTCCAGCAGCGAGGCGTAATAGAGAATCGAACCGCCATGGGCGATGCCGCATTCGATGATCAGGTCCGGTTTGACGTCCCAGATGATCTCCTGCATGGCCATCATGTCCTGAGGCAGCTGAATGATCGGCCGGCCCATCCAGGAAAAGTGATAGCTGTATTTGTGTCGCGCCGACTCGTTGAAGAATTCCTGCGCCAGACCCACCAGCTTTTCATCCTGGCCCTGGGCCGTCACTTCTGCCTGGCACTGGGATTGGAAGATTTTATTTTCGGACTGCGTCATTGGTTGACCTCAATACAGTGACTTGAAAGAAGCGCTGTCGACAGCGTGATAGGTAAAACGCCCGTCAGTTGCCCGCTTTATTTCTTCCAGATAGTTGGAATTCATGACAAACACGTGGGCACCGTCCGGTAACGCCAGCGCGTCCTGGGGCGATGACACGCGCAGGCCGCTACCGGGCAAATAACGGCCCTGTTTACTCGGGTTGATGTCCACGACCTTATCGACCGCGACTCCGGCACGTTGCAGGAATAACGAATAGATGACGCCTTTGGACGATGCGCCCCAGATCGCAGAGCCTTGTTCGGGACAAGCCTGGATAATGCGCACCGCATGCTCGAGACTGCCGGTGAAATCGGCTGGCATTTCAAGACGCGGCACCGTTTCAGCGGGCGTAGTACGCAAACTCGCAAGGTCGGCAACGATGTACAAATATTGCCCGCCGAACAAATGACCGGACTCGTACACGGTCCCGAACAAGCGCCGCAAATCGTCGTGACGGAAATAGTTCACGTGCTCATAAAACACATCGAACCAGGCGCGGTGATCGAGGATCCAGTCGAAGCACGGCACTTCGATATAGATCTGACCCCCTTGGTTGGCGTCGGCGATTTCAGCCAGAAAACCCACGGGGTCGGCGACATGTTCCAGCACGTGACGTAACACCACGGCGTCAGCGGCCAAACCCAGTCCGCGGGTGAAGGGAGCCTTGATCACGTCGGGATTTTCGCCTTCGTAGGCAGGATCAATGCCCGTAATGGTGTAATCGAGACCGCGCAACATTTCGAGGAAATAGCCCTTGCCGCAACCCACCTCAATCAGGCTCTGGCCTTTGAAGTAACGCGCAATGATTGCTTCGACGTCGTTCAGGTGCTGCTGAAACTGGCCCGACCAGGCTTGCTCGTTCTGGTAATCGCTGTCGTAGCAGAGCCTGGCAGGATCAAAAGCCTGATTGAAGATCAGCCCGCTGTTCTCATCCTGCACCAGCACAATATCGGCGCGGGCCGATTCACGGGCCGAAGCCGCATCGGCAAAGGTGCGGTTCTGCAGCACCGGCAAATCAGTGACCCGGTATAACTCATGCACCATGCTCAATTCCTCAATCCAGCGCCTGGGTTAACATCTGATGCATCCGTTCGGTCGTGCCCCAAAACGCCATGGGCTCATAGCCGGGATACCCATAAAATCCAAGCTCCAGCGCCATGGATGACGCGCGCTCCCGCAAGCGCCGCTCAACCAGCGCACGCACTGAAATCGGGACACCGCTGCAACAATTGAACACGCCATTGGCCGCCGGGCGCTGCAACATGTCCGCCAGATAACCGGCGAGGGTCTCGATGGCCAGGTAATCACGCAACTGCTCGCCGCCAGACATTTTGAATGACGATTCGCCCGCGTCGATGGCACGATCCAGGCTTGCCAGCAAACTGTTGGGGTTTTGCCCTTGGCCATGCAGATAAAACAATCGAGCCCACTGCAACGTGAACGGTTGGGTCGATTGCAAGCTTTCAAGGAACAACCGCAAGGTGTTTTTCGCCAGCCCGTAAGGAGTGACCGGCTCAGGGAGGGTCTGCTCCCCGAGCGGCCCGTATTGCATGCCGTATTCAAGGCAGGTACCGGTGACCATCACCTGGGGCACACCGGCTTGAACCACACGCTTGATGAAGACGTAGTCGGCGAACAGGTTGTGTTCGAAGTGAAACAAAGCCTTGAAGTCAGGCAGCCCGGGCCACGCCAGATGCGCCATGGCATGGACCCCCTGGGTGAGCATCGGGATATCGAGTTCAGGCGAATGGATATCGCCAGGAACGAATTCCACCGCATCGAACCAGGGCATACCCTGCGCGACCTCCAGACTACGCGCCACCGCGCGCACGTCACAGCCGCGCTCCAGCAAGGCGCTGACCAGATGGCGCCCGACAAACCCGGTCGCCCCCGTGACCAATATCCGCATACGGCTCACAGGATTTGCAGCTCAGGCACGGCGATCACGAATCGCCCACCCCATTGGCGAACTTCAGCAAGCTGCTCGCTGACCTCGGCCAGCAAATTCCAGGGCAATACCAGCACGTAATCCGGCTTCTCCCGCTCGATACACGCCGGTGCCACGACAGGTATCCGGCTGCCGGGCAAAAATTTGCCTTGTTTGTGGGGATTGGCATCCGCCACCCAGGCCAGCAAGTCAGGCCTGACGCCAGCATAGTTGAGCAAGGTGTTGCCCTTGGCGGCCGCGCCATAGCCAACCACCCGCTTGCCTTCGGCCTTGGCCTGTAGCAAAAAGCGCAGCAACTGGTGCTTGATGCGTTCGGCGGCCGGGGCCAGCGTCGCGTAGAACTGCGCACGCGTTACGCCAGCCAGCAATTCAGCCGTCAGCGCCTGCTGTACAGCAGGGAGTTGCGCACGACGCGGACCGTCCGCGCGCTGTACGAACACGCGCAGCGAACCGCCATGGGTGGGCAGGTGACTGACATCAAAGACGTGCAGCCCGTTGCGCTCGCACAACGTCTGCACGGTAGTCAGTGACAGGTACGAATAGTGCTCGTGATAAAGCGTGTCGAATTGTGCCCCCGCCATGAGCGCCAGCAGATGCGGGAATTCGAACGTCGCGATGCCCTCGGGCTTGAGCAGCGTGGCGAAGCCAGCGAGGAAATCATTGATATCCGGCACATGGGCCAGCACGTTATTGGCGGCCATGAGATCTGCCGCCCAGCCGTCTTGCACAAGCTGCAACGCCGTCTGGCGACCAAAGAACAGCTCACGAATCTCCAGGCCTTTTTCCCGTGCGGCCTTCGCGGTGCTGTGGGTAGGCTCGATCCCCAGACACGGGATGCCACGTCCGGCGACGTATTGGAGCAGATAGCCGTCGTTGGCGGCGATTTCCACCACGCGGCTGTCGGCGTTCAGCCCGAAGCGTTCGACCATCGCCGTCACGTAGCGCTCGGCATGGTCCAGCCAGGTACTGGAAAACGAACTGAAGTACGCATAATCGGCGTCGAACAGGGTTTCGGCCCGGGTGTAATCCTCAGTCTGTACCAGCCAGCAGGACTGGCAGACCTGGACCTTCAACGGCACCCATTGTTCGGCAACCTCAAGCTGCTCGGCACGCAGATACGCATTGGACGGCGGCGCAGTGCCCAGATCAATCAGCGGCAGATTCAATGGGGTGCCGCAACCTCGGCAATTCATACGCACACTCCGGTGAACCGGGAATCCAGCAATGGATGGGATGCATCCCTCGCCGACAGATTTTTGACAGGCAACGGCCAGGCAATCCCAAGGCGAGGATCATTGACCGAGAGGCCGCCCTCATGGTCGGGCGCGTAGTCGGCGCTGTGCAGATAAAGTAATTCGGCCTCCTCGCTGAGGGTCTGGAAACCATGGGCGAAACCCGCCGGGATCAACAGGCTGCGGCCATCTCCGGCGCGCAGGTGTTCAGCATGCCAGTGCAGAAAAGTTGCCGAGTCCGGGCGCAAATCCACTGCCACATCCCAGACTTCACCGCGCAGGCAAGTAATCAGCTTGGCTTCCGGGTGCTCGCCGTTCTGATAATGCAGGCCCCGGACACTGCCCTGCTCATGGGTGCAGGAATGATTGATCTGACGAATATGAAACGGCTGGTCGAAACCGCTCAGACTGCCCTCGCAGAACAGCCGGGAAAAATGTCCACGAGCGTCTTCGTGACGCCGGTGCTGCACGCTGAACAGTCCCGCCAGAGGCAACGCCTGCAACCTGAACTCGTTCATGGCTGGCCCCGATACAGGTTCAATTGAGCCAGTGTCATCTCACGCATGTTCTTGCCGGACTTCCAGGCCAGGTGCCAATCCAGCGTGTGCTCCAGACATTGCTGCAACGACCAGCGCGGCTTCCAGCCCAGCAGTTGATGAGCCCGACTGCTGTCCAGACGCAGCAAGCCGGCTTCGTGCAGCTCGCTTGGTTCAATGCGTATGCCGGGCCCCCGAGGCCAGCGCCTGGCGAGCAATTCAACCACCTCGCCGACGCTGCACATATCGCCTTCACCCGGCCCGAAGTTCCACGCGCCGCCCAGTGCCGGTCCCTGCTCGTACAGGCCTGCGGCCAGCAACAGGTAACCGGCCAGAGGTTCCAGCGCGTGCTGCCACGGGCGCACGGCCTGTGGATAACGCAGGGTCACCGGCTCGTTGGCCGACCAGGCTTTTAATACATCCGGAATCAGGCGCTCCGGAGCAAAGTCGCCGCCACCCAGTACATTGCCGGCGCGGGCGGTCGCCAGGGCCAGGCCGTGCTCGGCGTAACGCTGGGCCGGGAAGAACGATGCGGCATAAGACTGCGCCAGCAACTCACAGCACGCCTTGCTGCTGCTGTAGGGATCATGCCCGCCCAAGGGTTCATTCTCGCGATACGGCCAGAGCCACTCCTGATTGGCGTAGACCTTGTCGGTCGTCACCAGAACGCAGGCGCGCACGCCACCGATCTGACGAATCGCTTCGAGCAGGTTCAGTGTGCCCATGACATTGCTCGAATAAGTCCCCAGCGGGTCGCGGTAGGCTTCACGCACCAGGGGTTGAGCAGCCAGATGCAGGACAATCTGCGGCCGGGTTTCGGCGATCAGCTCCAGCAACGCGCCCAGATCACGCAAGTCGCCACGCTGGTCGTTGATGCCTTGGGCAACACCCGCCAGTTCAAACAGGCTCGGCTGCGTGGGAGGTTGCAGGGCAAACCCGCTGACCTGAGCCCCCAGGCTTTGCAGCCAGAGCGTCAGCCAACTGCCCTTGAATCCAGTGTGGCCGGTGATCAATACCCGTTTGCCACTCCAGAACTGCGAACTCAGGCCCACTGCTTCCACGGAGCCTCCCCGCTTTGCCACAGTTGTTCCAGATAATTCTTGTCGCGCAGGGTGTCCATCGGATGCCAGAAACCATCGTGCTGGAACGCCGCCAGCTCGCCGCGTTCGGCCAGTCCCATCAACGGTTCGGCTTCCCACACGCTGTCGTCACCGGTTATCAGTGGCAGGACTTTTGGGGACAGGACAAAAAAACCGCCGTTGATCCAGCCACCATCGCCACGTGGTTTTTCCGTGAAACCGCGAACCAAGTCGCCATCACGCTCTAACGCGCCGTAGCGACCCGGCGGTTGTACTGCCGTGACGGTGGCCAATTGTTGATGAGCCAGATGAAAGTCCACCAAGGCCCCAATATTGAGATCCGACACGCCATCGCCGTAGGTAAAGCAGAAAGCTTCTTCGTCTTGCACATAGCGACCGGCGCGGCGCAGTCGTCCACCGGTCATGGTGTCTTCACCGGTGTCGATCAAGGTCACGCGCCATGGCTCGCTGTAATTCTGATGCACATCCATGCGGTTGTTGCACATGTCAAAGGTGACGTCAGAGGTGTGCAGGAAGTAGTTGGCGAAAAAGTCCTTGATCGCGTAGCCCTTGTAGCCAAGGCAAATCACGAAGTCATGGATGCCATGGGCCGAGTACTGCTTCATGATGTGCCAAAGAATTGGCTTGCCGCCGATCTCGATCATGGGCTTGGGCTTGAGGTGCGATTCCTCACTGATCCTTGTGCCCAGGCCACCTGCCAGAATAACTGCCTTCATCACGTCCCCTCTTCTACTACACAGGGCTCAACCAAGCTTTTGGGGGCTTTGCAGGCCAGCTGAATAAACCGTCAGCACCACAGACGTGCGCGTTCCTGAGACGCCGGAAATGCACGTTTTATGGCGATTCGAAGGGGACTTGCAGGAAACGCGCCAGCTCGGATTGCCCGAGCCGGCAGGTAGATCAGTCGCCAACCGGCGTCAATCGGCCAGCCAGCCATGCTCCCAAGCGCTGAGATTGTTGCCGGTGAGCATGTAGTCACGCAGCACCATTTCACGCAGCTGGTCGCCCATCCTGTAGCTGGCCTCAGGATCGGCCAGGTGCATGCGAATCGCGGACAGCCATTCCTGAGTGCTGTTGCTGACAACCCGCGTACAGGGCAGATAACCCCGATAAGCCGCGGTGTCGGTACAGATCACCGGGTAACCGCAAGCGCCGTATTCAAGCAGACGCAGGTTGCTTTTGCATTCGTTGAAGATGTGAAACTCCAACGGAGCAAGGGCCAGGTCCAGATTCAGGCTGGCCAGCTTGGCCGGGTAGGCGTCCAGGCCAATGATGCCGTGAAATTCATGCAGATAAGGCCGAAGGTCTTCGGGACACATGCCAAAAAACACCCAGTCCACCTCATCGGCCAATTCCTTCACCACCTCGGCAATGATTGCCAGGTCGCCATGGTGGCTGGTGCCACCGCCCCAACCGATTCGCGGCTTGTTCGAGACCCGGCGCTTGCTGGTCACGCCTTTCCACATCTGGGGCGCCAGCATGTTGGGTACCACGCGAATGTCATGGTGCATGCTCGACAGAGCGTCAGCCAATGGCTGAGTGGAAACCACCACCCGATCACACATGCCGATCCCGCGTCGCACCATGCGCTCCATTTCCTCACTGGCCGGTTTATTCCGGGTATGGGCGTTTTTCTTTGGCGCACTGATCACATAGTCATCGAGTTCATAGATACGACGGGCCTGTGAATAAGTCATCAGCGGGATCATCTCGTCGAGAGCCCCTTGCGCATAGCGGCATTGCAGGATCACGACGTCAGGTGCCTGACGCTCGAACTCAATGATGCTGGGCATATCGTAATAAATACGACCTACCGCGCGACCCGCAGCCTCCAGCTCGATCAACGGCTGGGTCACACGATAATGCCCCACGGCAGAGGTATTGACCGGCAACGCGGCGATCATCGGCAACTGCCTGCGCAGGAATGGACTCCAACCTGTGTTGAGGCCGGGTTCGAGGCTGAAACTGGCCCCGCTCAACTTATTGAGAGACAAGTTGGTGTTGTAGGCCGGATCCCTGGCAATGACAGGAAGCCAGCGCTTGAAATAGGTCTCCTGCTCTCTGGCGGCGTTCGCTTGCAGTTCGGCGCTCGCTGGCGCTGTCGATTGGCTGCCCAGCGCCATGAGCGCATAGGGCGTCCACACCACCAGATACCCCAACTGGCGCGTGCGCAGGCACAAATCAATCACGCCCAGGCTGTCCGGGTAATTGAGTGCGTCCAGGCCCTCCAGCTCATCGAAGACGTGTTTGCGCACCAAGAGGCAGTCGGCACCCACGGCGCTGTAGTCCTGCACCACCTGCAAGCGATGCATGTAGCCCGAAGCGTGCATGGCGTCGCCATAAAACGGTACGCCTGCGGCGCCGCGCAACCCAAGCACCATGCCCGCGTGGAGGATGTAGCCATCGGGGCTGAACAGCTTCGCCCCGGTGATGGCGACTTCCGGGCGCTGCCCGTGATTGAGCAGCTCATCCAGCCAGTCCGGATGGGTGATCACCGCAAACGGATTGAGCATCAACAGGTAGTCGCCACTGGCTTGCCGGGCAGCAGCATTAAACAGCGCCGCGCTATTGCCCTGCTCGGCGAATTCAAGAACCCGAAGCCTGTCGCTGCCCAGCTGCGCCATGCCGTCGAGCCAGGCCAAGGTATCGGACCGCTCGCTGCCGTTGTCCACCAACAGCAGTTGGTACTCGCTGTAGCCGGTTTTCTCCAGGAGGCTTTCGACACAGCGCTGCACGGCAGCCAGTTGGTCATGAAAGGAAATAATGATCGACACCAGCGGACGGGTCGCATGACCGTAATCCACCCGATTGATCAGCTCAAAACTGCCCTGGCGGATTTCATGGGCAATTCCCATTCGCTGCAGATGCGCCTCAAGCACGGCCGGGTTCTGCTCGATGACATCGGGCAAGGCCAGCCATTTGGCAAGCGTCAGGCCCGATTCAACCAGAATCTCGTCGATGTGCTCGATGACCTGAGTACCGTGGCTTTCGACCAGTCGCCAGAGCAGATCATGGGCGGCCAGCTCACCAAAGACGGCATCGAAACCGCCTGCTTGCAGAGCCTCCTGACGCTTGAACGCCAACGCGCGCCCGACATAGGGATAACTGCGCAACAGGTCCAGATTGAAATCGGGCTTGAAGGCCGGCTCAACGGACTCGCCGGCACGCACCCCGCCTTCGTCGCTGTAGATGCACAGCGCGTCGGGAAGCGCGACGATGCGCTCGGCCAGGATCAGCAACGCCGTGTCGCGCAAGGTATCGCCAGCGTGCACAACGTAGAACCAGTCGCAGACCTCGACCTGAACCAGAACCTCATTGAGCTGTTGCTGCCAGTCAGCCTGAAGCGGCAGCCGCAGCACCTGCTCATCCAGCACCGGCTCGGTACAGCTGGCGGACAGCAGGATGATCATTTCCGGTGCGTAGAACTGCACGGCGAGGCTGTCCAGCGTGGCCTGCAACCCGGCTCGGTTCATCGAGTCGTCAATCACCACGGGGACGATCCGGGGTCGCGTCGGCCAGGCGTCCAGGTTCTCGGGCAGGCGCTTTTGCTGTTCGATCGACAAGGTGCGACAGGCCAGCCACTGGCTATAAAGCTCGGCGAAGCTGTGGGTGTCGACACCGACTCGCCAGGCCAGCGTGGCCTGTTTGGTGCCCAGGATTCGCCCCAACGCCAGTTCCTCCCAACGACGTGGCGATTCCATCGCGCGCGTCCAGGGCAGATAACGCACCCATCCCGAAGCGGGCGCTGACTCACCGCTGCGCGCCTCCAGCATCTGACGCAACCATTTGCGTTCTTCGCGCTTGGCGTCAAGCATCGGCTGCTGCTCGCTCAGGCGTCCGGGGTAAAGCCGTTCGACGCTGAGAATGTCGTTGAATACGGCCAGATTGCCGCGTCGGAACAGGCAGACATACAGCGCGAAGTCGAGGGTGGCAACGAAGCAGTGCCCTGGCTGAGTCAATGCCGGCAACAGCTCGGCGACATCGGCACGCCGGAAAAGCGCGTTACTGAAACCCCCGAGGAAATTGGCCGGGAAGGTTTCGAAGATCGCCAACAAGTCATCGCCCTTGAAGACTGCGCTAGTGGGCGCCAGCGCACTGTTTTCCAGACGCGAGGGGAGTTGCAGGTTGTCTGCATCCCAGAACAGGCGCTGGGCAAGCACCAGCTTCACATCATCCTGCCCCTGAAACCCTTTGAGCTGACTGGCAATGCACGCCGGGAACAATTGATCGTCATCACACAGGAACTTGATGAACTCTCCCTGCGCTTCATTCAGGCAGGCCAACAGATTTGCGACCAACCCCAGATGCCCGGCATTGCGCACATAACGCAGGTCAGCGCTGGTGTCCTGAAGGTACGAATCGAAAATCGCCTTGATCTCATCACCGCCGCTGTCATCACACACAACGATTTGCAGGTTCGAATACGTCTGGCTGAGGGCACTGGACAGGGCGGCGCCGAAAAAGCGGGGGTTAAAGGCGGGGATGACGATGCTGATGAGCGGAACTGGGTTCACTGGGGATACTCGCAAGCAGCGGGCACCATCACTGCAGGACAATGCCCTTTAACCGCTGGTAGAAAGACAACTGGCGCTCCAAATGTGCCGCATCCTTGCGGCCATCCGATTAAAGCTTGCTGAACAGATTCAACTGAGAAACCCGGGTAAAGACCAGTTGGGAAGCAGTGAGCATGGTTTGCTGCATGGTCAGTCGACCAATGGCATCCACTGGGTCGGAATCGACGATCTTGCCTTGCTCCACCGTGTTGTTACCTTGCAGCAGGTCGTTGGTGGTGCCCTGTGACTCGATTGCCGCCTTCCTGGCGCCCCCTTCGGAAATAGCATTGGAAATGAGTTCCGTGCCGTTTTTGATGTTACCCAGCGCAGAATCCAGGGCGGCCTGCAATTTTTGAGTCGCGACCGGATTGCCATCGGCCGGCGTGGTAAGCGCATTGATCAGCGAGGTCAGGGTGTTGAGCACGTTCTGACTTTGCTGGGTGCCACCATTGACCACAAACGTATCGCCCACCGCTGGCGTACCGCTGACACTGAAGCTGATCCCCGAGGAACTGGTCGGCGGCGTACCAATGGTGCCGCTGGACACCTTGGTGGACGTGCTGGTGATCGGCGATGCATACAGATCGTAGTCGGTGGCGCTGGTGAACTTGATGATAGCCCCGCCCGCCGGGAAGCTATTGTTATAAGCCGCCAGATCCTGCGAAGACGTGCCCACCGACGCCGCGGTGATCACCGCAGTGGAGGCATTGCCGGGACTGCGCGCGGTGGTGATCTGGTCCGGCGTGGTGTTCAACGCGTATTCATGACCGGCCAGCGCCGCGTCGGCGGCAGCTGTCGTGGACAATTCGTCAGCGGTCAGGTTGACGTTCAGCGACAGATCCACCCCGCGAAAGCTGATGACCTGGGTAGACGCCGTGGATGCGGAAAAGGCTCCCGTACCGCTGGCGTCGGCAGTGACATCAACATCATTGGCGTCGGTGATTGTGTATTGGGTGCTGCTCAGGAACGTCAGCTTGTAAGGCTGGCCACCAATGTAATCGGCGTTGTACTTCGAAGCCGTCGTGACAATGCCTCCCGAAAGACTGATTTTGCCGTCATCGGTGGCCGGGGCGATCAGGGTACTGGATGTACGGGTGGTGTTGACCGCCGTTTCAAATGCATCCCAGCCAGTGGTATTGCTGGCGATGCTCAAGCCATCGCCAACAGCCAGTTTGATCGACGTCTGATCGCCGTTGTAAGCGTAGGTGCCGTCGGAATTCTGCGAATAAGGCGGCGTTCCGGTCTTGGAGCCAGAAAACAGATATTGGCCGTCGGCGCCCTTGGTGTTCATCAGGCTCAGAATCTGCCCCTGCAGCTGCTTGAGTTCATCAGCCGCTGCCTGACGGTCCTTGTCGGTGTACGTGCCGTTGCCCGCCGACACCACCAGTTCGGAAACTCGCTGCAAGGCCGTGCTGATGCTGGACAACGCGGTTTCAGACTTGGTTACGCTGGTATCAACGGTACTGATGTTGGTCTTGTACTGGGTCAACATGGCGTTTTGCTGCGTCAGCTGTAGCACGCGCGCAGCACCGACCGGATCATCCGCGGCCGAATTAAGCTTGACCTGGCTGGCAACTTCCTCGCCCGTCTTGATGACGTTGGCGTAGGTGCGGGTGTAGTTTGCCGCGCTGGTTTCGTAAAACTGAGCAGTTGAAATACGCATGGATTACGACTCCTTAAAGACTGTTGATCAGCGTGCTGAAAATAGCTTGCGCGGCCTTGATGATCTGCGACGACGCCGTGTAGTACTGCTGATACTTGATCAGATTGGCGGCCTCTTCATCCAGAGACACACCCGAAACTGCGTCGCGGGCACTTTTGGACTGGGTCACCAGGGCTCCGGTCGACGTGACGTCCGTTTTGCCCTGCGCGGCGTAAATCCCAACGTTGGAGACCAGCGCCCCATAGGCGCCGGACATGCTCAGCCCGGTGCTGCCGCTGACGCCTACGCCGATCGTTTGCCGGGTTTGCAGGTCCAGGGTCTGGATGGCATTGCGGTTGTCCGCGGAGCCGGCACCGGTCAAGGCGATGTTGAATGTGTCCTTGTTCGCCGGCGCACCAGAGATCGTCATATCAAACGAATACTCCTGCGCAGCGCCGGTGGAATCCTGGTAGCCCACCTTCAGGCTAAGAGCGTTGGCCTGCCCCGGCACGATGGTCCCGGTAACGGCAGTACCGGACTTGTCCAGCACCGCATTACCCTGGGCATCGAGCAACTGGTAGCTCTGTGCACCATTGACAGCTGCGCCAAACAGCAGCTTCAGCGGCGCCGTGTCTTTAATCCCGTTACGCAGATCGGTCGTGGCCGTGGTGTCGTAAATATCGGCGATCGAGGTCAGCGTCGGCTGAGTGAATCCGGCAGTACCCGAGTTGCTGGCCCCTGCGGTCGCGGTCAGCGGCGCGGCGGCGGCCAGATCCTTGGGGTCAGTGATAACGGTGGACAAGGCCGCAGCGGCGTTGCGCGTCGGGGTCAGGGTAAACGTGTCACCTGCGGCGACGGCATTACCATTGAGGCTTACCGTAAAACCTTCAAACTCTTTGGCCGGATCGTCGTCCAGGCTGCCGGCACCCACGCTCGTGCCGTCGGGCAGGCGTCGAACCGTAAAATTCTTGTCGTCGGTGAAGGTGACCGAATAATCGCTGGCGCTCAGTTTGCTGGTGTCGGTGATCGTGACATCCAGATTACCAGAGCCTGAGCTGTTGCCAGTCTTGCCGATGCTGCGCTGGGAGACCTGGCTTGGATCATTGATGCTGTTGAACAGATTGCTGCCGAACTCACCGTTGCTGTCCACGCCTTGATTCAACTGGCTGTTGACCTGATCAGACAGCACCAGCGCCACACGACCAAGCTCGTTGATCGCCGGGGCCATGACTTCATTGCGGTAGCGCAGCAAGCCGCCGATGCTGCCGCCGGTAATCACCGACGTCACATCCGTGGTCGTCGAGCCGGACGCTACCTTGATGCTGTACTGCGCCGGGTCGGCAGCGCTCGGGACGGCGCTCATGGCATTGGCAGTGCTGCCGTTGACCAGCGCCTGACCAGTGCCGATGTAGACGTCGTAGTTGCCGTTGTTTTCAACCACCTTGGCGCCCACCAGCTCATTGAGCTGGCGCACCGACTCGCTTCGCGCATCCAGCAGGCTGTTGGGCGTCGCGCCGGTCGCGGCACTGGACGTGATCTGCTGATTGAGTTTGGCAATTGAAGACGACAGGCTATTGACCTGGTCGGTCAGGGTCGTCAACTGGGTATTGATCGTGGAGTTCTGGGTGTTGAGCTGGGCCGCGATGGAATTGAACCGTGCGCTGAGGGCCGAGGCCTGCTGGAGAAACAGCGAGCGCGCCGTCGTGTCGGTGGCGTTGGTGGACACACCTTGCAGGTTGGTAAAAAACGATGCAAGGGCCGGCGAGATACCCGTTGCCGTGTCCGACAGCAGCGTATCGGTCTTGGTCGCCTGGGCCGAGTACGCGGTCGCATCCGCACCGAGCGCCGTACTGGTTTGCAATTGGGTCTCAAGGTAGCTGTTGTAGATCCGTCGCACGTCAGACAGCGTCGTACCGGAGCCGATATAACCGGCGCCCAGATTCTGCTGCAGCGAAGCGGTGGTCATGACCTGCTGACGCGAGTATCCGGCGGTATCCACGTTTGCCGTGTTATTACCGATGGTACTCATTGCAGCACTGCTTGCGGTCAGCCCTGAGAGCCCAATTGAAATCAGTGACATGGTTCAAGCCTTATAAAGTAGTGGAAGAGCCCGTTGCGGCTGCGTAAGTCTGGTAACTCTTCATCTGCTTGGCGATTTGCGAAATCTTGCTGGC
>DASVUK010000059.1:0-10071 GCA_036387095.1 Pseudomonas sp. | reverse complement strand
AACCACCTGATCCCATCCCGAACTCAGCAGTGAAACGATGTATCGCCGATGGTAGTGTGGGGTTTCCCCATGTGAGAGTAGGTCATCGTCAAGATTAAATTCCAAAACCCCATCTGCTAACGCAGATGGGGTTTTGTTTTTGTGCGCGAAAATAAGTTGCTCCCATCATTATGCGATGGATTTGCTTGGGCTTGCCGCTCTCGACTTGCACGACCAATCTCGAATTTGCACGGGTCGGCTGGATGGCTATCATGCGCTTCTTACAACCAGGCACTCACACCCATGCATACGTTGCTGAAGTTAATTGGAGACGGGGCTTTTCACTCCGGTGAGGATCTTGGGCTTGCGTTAGGCGTCAGTCGGAGCGCGGTCTGGAAAAAACTGCAGCAGGCGCAGACTGATCTAGGTATCGAGATCTTCAAGGTGCGTGGCCGTGGTTACCGTTTGGCGTCGCCACTGTCATTGTTAGACGATGAAGTCCTGAGCCGTGAGCACGCCAGGCTGGGTTGGGCTTGCAGTGTTCGGGAAACTATTGACTCGACGAATGCAGAAGCTATGCGCATGGCGAATTCGATCGCGGATCTACCTGCGTTAATTCTTGCGGAGCAGCAAACTGCCGGTCGGGGCAGGCGTGGCCGTAAGTGGATAAGTCCCTTCGCTACAAACCTGTATTACAGCCTTGCATTGCGAATGGACGGCGGGATGCGCCGGCTCGATGGGCTGAGCCTGCTTGTGGGGCTCGCGGTGGTGGATACGCTGCGAGAGCTCGGTATCAAAGCCGCAGGGCTGAAATGGCCCAACGACATTCTGGTGGGCGGTAACAAGCTCGCTGGCGTGCTACTTGAGCTGTCTGGTGATCCGGCCAATGTATGCCATGTGGTGATCGGCATTGGGATCAACATCAATATGCGTGAATCCGCCAGCGTCGACCAGCCATGGACGTCCATGGCTCTGGAGCTTGGCCAAGTTCAGAACCGGAACGAAGTTGCTTGCGCACTCAGTCGCAATTTATGCGCCTTACTCGCAGGTCACAAACAGAATGGCTTTGCAGCTTACAGGGAGGAGTGGGAGAACAAGCACCTGTGGCAAGGGTTAGCGGTCGCACTGTCGGCTGGCACCAATACGTCTCATGGCGTTGTGATCGGGGTAAGCGACGATGGTTCGCTGCGTTTGGAAGTCGATGGGCGCGAAGAGTGTTTCAGCGGAGGAGAGGTGAGTCTGCGGCTACAGACTAATCAGGATTTGGCGCGCGATTAACAGGGCAAGCATCCATTCTGGTGTGTTTCGTTTGTGAGGTGGGTATGCCCTGGACGTTTTTGTTGTTAGTCATGTTGAACGGAGTGTATTTCGTCTGGCATCTGCAAGAGGCGCCGTTGCGTCCTAAAGAGGTGGCGCCATTGCTGACTCATCGAGCGTATGGTCAGGGTATTCGCTTACTCAGCGAGTCGGGACTGGCGGGTGGCGATACTCCCAAGTCGGCAGAGCAAGAGAAATGCCTTTATTTGGGAGGGGTAGCCAGCCAGGCCGAGGTGGGAATCCTCGGGCAGCGTCTGGTGGCGCTCGATATCGACGCACAGCCTGCGAAGCTTTCGGGGTTGCCCAGCGGCCTGAATGGGCTAAAAGTGTCGCCTGCGAGTCGACGCCTGGTAAACGAAACGTTGTTAGCCGAGCTTCGCAGTGATTTCCCCAAACTGAAAAGTGAAATAATGTCGTGTGTGGGCATTGCAACGGCAGATTAGTTTGAATAGAATGGCGCCCGCTTCGCAGTGCAGATCAATAGATAAGTGCTGAGATAGCGTAAGTCAAAGCTTGTAACCTCAAGTTTTTATTGAGAAAAAGGTTGACAGAAGGGCGGCATGATATAGAATGCTGCCTCGCTTAGGAGGGGTTCCCGAGCGGCCAAAGGGATCAGACTGTAAATCTGACGTCTACGACTTCGAAGGTTCGAATCCTTCCCCCTCCACCAAATTTCGAGCGTAAGCAGTAAAGCTCAGCGGGTATAGTTTAGTGGTAGAACCTCAGCCTTCCAAGCTGATGATGCGGGTTCGATTCCCGCTACCCGCTCCAGGTTTTCTGGTTGTGCAATGTGTTTAGCTCTTGTAGCTCAGTTGGTAGAGCACACCCTTGGTAAGGGTGAGGTCAGCGGTTCAAATCCGCTCAAGAGCTCCATTACTAAGGCAGATATGTAAGTATCTGCCTTTGTTTTAGGCGCTACGGATGCGAAGGTTTGCAGGTTCTTCGTGAGGTGGTGCTGCAGTAGGTCGGGGCGCGCAGTGCGCAGGTTTCGAGCTGCTGTTGAAATCTTCCTGTCAGGTCTGCATAATGTGCGGCCTGATTTTGCTTTTAGGTCAGTAGCTCAATTGGCAGAGCGACGGTCTCCAAAACCGTAGGTTGGGGGTTCGATTCCCTCCTGACCTGCCAGATTCTGCAAGGTATCTGGCTTTCTTTTCACAGGATTTTAGTAGATGAATCCAAAGGCTGAAGCCCAAGACTCCCGTTTTGATCTCGTGAAGTGGCTCGTAGTGGTCCTTCTGGTAGTCGTAGGCGTCGTTGGAAATCAATACTACTCCGCGCAACCAATCCTGTATCGCGTTCTTGCCCTGCTTGTGATTGCCGCTGTTGCAGCCTATGTGGCCTTGCAGACCGGTAAGGGTAAGGCTTTCTTTGTGTTGGCCAAGGAAGCGCGCGCTGAGATTCGTAAAGTCGTGTGGCCTACGCGTCAGGAGACTACTCAAACCACTTTGATCGTGGTTGCAGTGGTTCTTGTCATGGCGCTGCTGCTGTGGGGTTTAGATTCCCTGCTCGGCTGGCTTGTTTCCTTGATCGTCGGCTAAGGGTGTCCCGTGGCTAAGCGTTGGTACGTAGTGCATGCCTACTCGGGTTACGAGAAGCATGTCATGCGCTCACTTGTTGAGCGTGTAAAGCTTGCAGGCATGGAAGATGGCTTCGGCGAAATTCTGGTCCCTACTGAAGAAGTAGTGGAAATGCGTAACGGCCAGAAGCGCAAAAGCGAGCGTAAGTTCTTCCCTGGCTATGTGCTTGTCCAGATGGATATGAATGAGGGTACTTGGCACTTGGTCAAGGATACTCCTCGTGTCATGGGTTTCATCGGTGGCACGGCAGACAAGCCAGCTCCTATCACCGATAAAGAAGCTGAGGCGATTTTGCGCCGTGTTGCTGATGGCAGCGACAAGCCTAAGCCCAAGACTCTGTTTGAGCCGGGTGAGGTCGTCCGTGTCACGGATGGTCCGTTCGCAGACTTCAACGGTACAGTTGAAGAAGTCAATTACGAGAAGAGCCGGATCCAAGTGGCCGTGCTCATTTTCGGACGCTCCACTCCGGTGGAGCTGGAGTTCAGTCAGGTCGAAAAGGTCTAACTGAGCTCAGAATCCCATACCCCGCAGCCTTGGGCTGTGGGGTTTTTTCGTCACCGGGATAAACGCGCAAGTAACCGGGGAGCCTTTCGAGGCGTTAGAACCCGTAATTGGAGTGCCTCATGGCCAAGAAGATTACCGCTTACATCAAGCTTCAAGTGAAAGCCGCTCAGGCTAACCCGAGTCCGCCCGTTGGTCCTGCACTGGGTCAGCACGGCGTAAACATCATGGAATTCTGCAAAGCGTTCAACGCCCGTACTCAGGGTATTGAGCCAGGCCTGCCGACTCCTGTGATCATCACTGTTTACAGCGACCGCAGCTTCACTTTTGAAACCAAAAGCACCCCGGCTTCGGTACTGCTGAAAAAAGCAGCTGGCTTGACCAGCGGTTCAGCTCGTCCGAATACCGTCAAGGTTGGCACTGTAACCCGTGCTCAGCTGGAAGAAATCGCCAAAGCCAAAAATGCCGACCTGACTGCTGCTGATATGGACGCCGCCGTGCGCACCATCGCCGGTTCTGCTCGTAGCATGGGCCTTAACGTGGAGGGTGTGTAATGGCTAAGCTGACTAAGCGCCAAAAGGCTATCGCTTCCAAGGTTGAAGCTGGCAAATCTTATAACTTCAACGAAGCCGCTGCTCTGCTGGCTGAGTTGTCGACAGTGAAGTTCAGCGAGTCTGTAGACATCGCTGTGAACCTTGGTGTTGATCCGCGTAAATCCGACCAGGTCGTACGTAGCGCCACTGTGCTGCCTCACGGCACTGGCAAGACCGTCCGTGTAGCAGTATTCACTCAGGGTCCAGCTGCTGAAGCTGCTCTGGCTGCAGGCGCTGACCGTGTTGGTATGGACGACCTGGCTGCTGAAATGAAAGGCGGCGACCTGAACTATGACGTCGTTATTGCCTCTCCGGATGCGATGCGTGTTGTTGGTCAGCTGGGTCAGATCCTCGGCCCGCGCGGCCTGATGCCTAACCCGAAGGTGGGTACAGTGACTCCAGACGTAGCCACTGCCGTTAAAAACGCCAAGGCTGGTCAGGTTCGTTATCGCACCGACAAAAACGGCATTATTCACACCTCCGTTGGCAAGGTCGGCTTTGAAGCAGACAAGCTGCGTGAAAACGTTGAAGCGCTGATCGCTGATCTCAAGCGTATCAAGCCTGCTTCCTCGAAAGGTATCTACGTCAAGCGCGTAACACTGAGCACCACTATGGGCCCAGGCTTGGTCATCGACCAAGGTTCGTTGGACGCGTAAGACTGGCATGGCGCGGATAGCCGCGTCATTGCGAAAATTGGGGTCCCTGCCTGGCGGGGGCTATCCAAGACCGTAGGCGGCGAAAGCCTTAAACCCCAAGCCTACGCAGATGGTGCTCCCGGTTCCTTACCGAATCAGACACCAAAACGACATCCGGCTTAGGTCAGATGAAACGGTAACAAGCAGGAGTTAAACCCGTGGCAATTAAACTCGAAGACAAGAAGGCCATCGTCGCTGAAGTCAACGAGGCTGCCAAAGTCGCTCTGTCTGCTGTTGTGGCTGATGCCCGCGGTGTGACAGTAGGCGCGATGACCGGACTCCGTAAAGAGGCTCGTGAAGCTGGCGTATACGTACGTGTTGTACGTAACACCCTGCTCAAGCGCGCCGTTGCTGACACTGAATACAGTGTTCTCAACGATGCCTTCACTGGCCCGACCTTGATCGCTTTCTCCAACAAGCACCCAGGCGCTGCTGCCCGTTTGTTCAAAGAGTTTGCTAAAGGTCAGGATAAGTTCGAGATCAAGGCAGCTGCGTTTGAGGGCAAGTACCTCGCAGCTAATCAGATCGACGTACTGGCAACACTGCCGACCCGTAACGAAGCGATTTCGCAGCTGATGAGCGTGATTCAAGGCGCTACCAGCAAGCTCGCTCGTACTCTGGCGGCCATCCGCGAACAGAAAGAAGCCGCCGCAGCCTAAGGGCTGGCACTTCCTCTCGCGTATTTTTGTTTATTTCGATGGTCGCGTAGGCCGTCCCCCAATTCAGGAATTAGAGTCATGTCTATCTCTCAAGACGATATCCTCAACGCCGTAGCTGAAATGTCCGTTCTGCAGGTTGTAGAGCTGATCAAAGCATTCGAAGAAAAATTCGGTGTTAGCGCTGCCGCTGCTTCCGCTGGCCCTGCTGCTGCTGCTGCCGTTGTTGAAGAGCAAACTGAATTCAACGTCATGCTGCTGGAAGCTGGCGAGAAGAAAGTTAACGTCATTAAAGCAGTTCGTGAACTGACCGGTCTGGGCCTGAAAGAAGCCAAGGCAGTCGTTGACGGCGCTCCAGCAATGGTCCTGGAAGCAGTAGCTAAAGACGCTGCTGACAAAGCCAAGGCTACCCTGGAAGAAGCAGGCGCTAAAGTCGAGCTGAAGTAAGCATCGACCTTGCGTTTCCAGCCCAAGCGTTAAGCGAAAGGCTGATGGCTGGTGGCTTCTGCCACCGGCCTTTTTCCGTTATTGGCAGCTGATTCGGTTGGCGCTAATTACGTGATCTACCCACCTGAACGGTGGCGCGAACCATGGGGTTCGCAAGATTTTTCTGGCTGCTCCCGTCGGGAGGAGCCAAACAAGCAGGTGACCAAGCTGGGGAACGCTGATGGCTTACTCATATACTGAGAAAAAACGTATCCGCAAGGACTTTAGCAAGTTGCCGGACGTCATGGATGTGCCTTACCTCCTGGCCATCCAGCTGGATTCGTATCGTGAATTCTTGCAAGCGGGAGCGACTAAAGATCAGTTCCGCGATGTGGGCCTGCATGCGGCCTTCAAATCTGTTTTCCCGATCATCAGCTACTCCGGCAATGCTGCTTTGGAGTATGTGGGCTATCGTCTCGGCGAGCCGGCTTTTGATGTCAAGGAATGCGTGCTCCGCGGCGTGACCTACGCCGTGCCTTTGCGGGTGAAAGTGCGCCTGATCATTTTCGACAAAGAATCGTCGAACAAAGCGATCAAGGACATTAAAGAGCAAGAGGTCTACATGGGTGAAATCCCCCTGATGACTGAAAACGGTACCTTCGTTATCAACGGTACCGAGCGTGTAATCGTTTCCCAGCTGCACCGTTCCCCGGGCGTGTTCTTTGACCATGACCGCGGCAAGACGCACAGTTCTGGCAAGCTGTTGTACTCGGCTCGTATCATTCCTTACCGTGGTTCGTGGCTGGACTTCGAATTCGATCCGAAAGACTGTGTCTTCGTGCGTATCGACCGTCGCCGCAAGCTCCCTGCATCGGTTCTGCTCCGTGCATTGGGTTACACCACTGAAGAAGTGCTGGATGCTTTCTACACCACTAACGTTTTCCACGTTCAAGGCGAAAACCTGAACCTGGAGTTGGTGCCTCAGCGCCTGCGTGGCGAAATTGCCGTTCTGGACATTCTGGACGACAAGGGCAAGGTGATTGTTGAGCAAGGCCGTCGTATCACGGCTCGCCACATCAACCAGCTCGAAAAAGCGAACATCAAGACCCTTGAGGTTCCGCTCGACTACGTCATCGGCCGTACCAGCGCCAAGGCAATTGTGCATCCGGCAACGGGTGAAATCATTGCTGAGTGCAATACCGAGCTGAACACTGAAATCCTGGCAAAGATTGCCAAGGCTCAGGTAGTTCGCATCGAAACGCTGTACACGAATGACATCGACTGCGGTCCGTTCATTTCCGACACCTTGAAGATCGACTCGACAGGCAATCAGCTTGAAGCCTTGGTCGAAATTTATCGGATGATGCGTCCTGGCGAGCCTCCTACCAAGGATGCTGCCGAGACCTTGTTCAATAACCTGTTCTTCAGCCCGGAGCGCTACGACCTCTCGGCTGTAGGCCGGATGAAGTTTAACCGTCGTATCGGTCGTACCGAGATCGAAGGTTCGGGCGTCTTGCACAAGGACGACATCGTCGCTGTGCTGAAGACCCTGGTCGACATCCGTAACGGTAAAGGCATCGTCGATGACATCGACCACCTCGGTAACCGTCGTGTTCGTTGCGTAGGCGAGATGGCCGAAAACCAGTTCCGTGTAGGTCTGGTCCGTGTTGAGCGTGCGGTCAAAGAGCGTCTGTCGATGGCAGAAAGCGAAGGCCTGATGCCTCAAGACCTGATCAACGCCAAGCCTGTTGCGGCGGCGGTGAAAGAGTTCTTCGGTTCCAGCCAGCTTTCGCAGTTCATGGACCAGAACAACCCGCTGTCCGAGATCACTCACAAGCGTCGGGTCTCTGCACTCGGCCCTGGTGGTCTGACGCGTGAGCGTGCCGGCTTTGAAGTGCGTGACGTTCACCCGACTCACTACGGTCGTGTATGCCCGATTGAAACGCCGGAAGGTCCGAACATCGGTCTGATCAACTCCTTGGCTGCTTATGCGCGCACCAACCAGTACGGCTTCCTTGAAAGCCCGTACCGTGTTGTTAAAGACGCTCTGGTGACTGACGAAATCGTTTTCCTCTCGGCTATTGAGGAAGCGGATCACGTCATTGCCCAAGCTTCTGCGACGATGAACGACAAGAAGATCCTGATCGACGAACTGGTTGCTGTACGTCACTTGAACGAGTTCACCGTCAAGGCGCCGGAAGACGTCACCCTGATGGATGTTTCGCCGAAGCAGGTTGTATCGGTTGCAGCATCGCTGATCCCGTTCCTTGAGCACGACGACGCCAACCGTGCGTTGATGGGTTCGAACATGCAGCGTCAGGCTGTACCAACGTTGCGTGCTGACAAGCCGCTGGTGGGTACCGGCATGGAGCGCAACGTTGCGCGTGACTCCGGTGTTTGCGTCGTGGCCCGTCGTGGCGGCGTGATCGACTCGGTAGACGCCAGCCGTATCGTGGTTCGTGTTGCAGATGACGAAGTTGAGACAGGCGAAGCCGGTGTCGACATCTACAACCTGACCAAATACACGCGCTCGAACCAGAACACCTGCATCAACCAGCGACCGCTGGTGAGCAAGGGTGATCGCGTTCAGCGCAGCGACATCATGGCTGACGGCCCTTCCACCGATATGGGTGAGTTGGCGCTGGGTCAGAACATGCGCATCGCGTTCATGGCGTGGAACGGCTTCAACTTCGAAGACTCCATCTGCCTGTCCGAGCGTGTTGTTCAGGAAGATCGTTTCACCACGATCCACATCCAGGAACTGACCTGTGTGGCCCGTGATACCAAGCTCGGGCCTGAAGAGATCACTGCTGACATCCCTAACGTGGGTGAAGCGGCGCTGAACAAGCTGGACGAAGCCGGTATCGTTTATGTCGGTGCGGAAGTAGGCGCTGGCGACATTCTGGTAGGTAAGGTCACTCCGAAAGGCGAGACCCAACTGACGCCGGAAGAGAAGCTGCTGCGCGCAATCTTCGGTGAGAAAGCCAGCGACGTTAAAGACACCTCCCTGCGTGTACCTACAGGGACCAAAGGCACCGTCATTGACGTCCAGGTCTTCACTCGTGACGGCGTTGAGCGTGATGCTCGTGCGCTGTCCATCGAGAAGAGCCAGCTCGACGAGATCCGCAAGGACTTGAATGAAGAGTTCCGCATCGTTGAAGGCGCAACATTCGAGCGTCTGCGTTCCGCCCTGGTAGGTCGTACGGCTGAAGGTGGTGCCGGCCTGAAAAAAGGTCAGGAAATCACCAACGAAGTTCTGGACGGTCTGGAGCATGGCCAGTGGTTCAAACTGCGCATGGTCGAAGACGCGCTGAACGAGCAGCTCGAGAAGGCTCAGGCTTACATCGTTGACCGTCGCCGTCTGCTGGACGACAAGTTCGAAGACAAGAAGCGCAAGCTGCAGCAGGGTGATGACCTTGCTCCGGGCGTGCTGAAAATCGTCAAGGTTTACCTTGCCATTCGTCGCCGCATCCAGCCGGGCGACAAAATGGCCGGTCGTCACGGTAACAAGGGTGTGGTCTCGGTGATCATGCCGGTTGAAGACATGCCACACGATGCCAACGGCACGCCGGTGGATATCGTCCTCAACCCGTTGGGTGTACCTTCGCGTATGAACGTGGGTCAGATCCTCGAAACTCACCTGGGCCTCGCGGCTAAAGGTTTGGGCGAGAAGATCAACCGCATGCTTGAAGAGCAGCGTAAAGTCATTGACCTGCGCAAGTTCTTGAACGAGATCTACAACGAGATCGGCGGCCGTCAGGAAAGCCTTGACGATTTGTCCGATCAGGAAATCCTGGATCTGGCGAAGAACCTGCGTGGCGGTGTTCCAATGGCTACCCCGGTATTCGACGGCGCCAAGGAATCCGAGATCAAGGCGATGCTCCGCCTGGCGGACATGCCGGACAGCGGCCAGATGCAGCTGTTTGACGGACGTACCGGTAACAAGTTTGAGCGTCCGGTTACCGTTGGCTACATGTACATGCTGAAGCTGAACCACTTGGTGGACGACAAGATGCACGCGCGTTCCACTGGTTCGTACAGCCTGGTCACCCAGCAGCCGCTGGGTGGTAAGGCTCAGTTCGGTGGTCAGCGTTTCGGGGAGATGGAGGTCTGGGCGCTGGAAGCTTATGGCGCGGCGTACACTCTGCAAGAAATGCTCACAGTGAAGTCGGACGACGTGAACGGCCGTACCAAGATGTACAAAAACATCGTGGACGGCGATCACCGTATGGAGCCGGGCATGCCCGAGTCCTTCAACGTGTTGATCAAAGAAATCCGTTCGCTCGGTATCGATATCGATCTGGAAACCGAATAACACGTGACGCGA
>DASVUK010000058.1:0-13063 GCA_036387095.1 Pseudomonas sp. | reverse complement strand
CCACGAACACGGCGCAGGCGATCAAACGTTTGTTGACCAGCCGGGTTTCCTTCTCGTGGTCTTTTAAAGGTATTGGATCGGGCATTTCTGCAGCTACTCGGTGAATACACGGACGGCACAGTCAGCACCCCGAGTGAATAGTCGGGACGCAAATGGCGTGCACGATAACAAGAAGTGGCCCGGGCGACGGGCTCCACTTTATGAAGATTATGTCAGGTTCGGGTCGCCACGATGGCTTACCTCCCTGCGCGGCGACAGGGTCAGCGTGGCAAAAACGGCCCTCCGCGCGCAGCACCCGCGGCTTTCGACGACCTTCGTTTATTGCCTGATTGCATGCAATAGAGCCGTTTCGCTGTGTGGTCGATGGGCGTGACGTCGACCTGCCGGCACAAGCGGCGAGAGTCTATTTCTTGAACAAACGAAGCGGATCGCTCTGGCCCGGGGATCCCGCAGATCGAGCAATGCGGCCCTGGCCTGCGCAGTCGGAAACGTCTGCACGCCCATTGTTACGCAATCAGTAATGGTCATTTACCGAATTTGCTCGTCGCAATACTCGGCAACACATCTATGATGGTTATTGGCACAAGAAAATGATGAGCGGTTATGGCGGCTCCCCGCCTAGCGTGCGCCCTTCGCGCGCTGGCGTGCCAGAGACCCAATGTCACACCCTGCCGAGAGACACGTGCCGTGCACCTCAAATGCGCGGCGCCACCCGTGATAAAGAACGCAGAACGAAGCCCCGGCACGGACCATTTCCCTATGGCCTGTGGCGGTGCGGTTTTGCAGGAGCCCTGAATGACAGAAAAATCCAAAGGCCTCACCCGCCGCCAGTTGCTGAAAGGTTCGGCCACCACGCTGGCCGTGGGTGCTGCTGCCACGGCCAAGGCAGCCACCATCGCCGGCGTTCCGCAGTGGGTCCCGTTCGACCACAACGGCCCGATGCATTACGAAACACCGGGCTGGCAGTTTTTCACTGACGCCGAGGCCGGCGCAGTGGAGGCCATCGTGGCCCGGCTGATTCCGGCCGACGACCTGAGCGTGAGCGGCAAAGACGCAGGTTGTGCGGTGTTCATCGACCGCCAACTGGCCGGCGAGTACGGCACCTTCAGCCGACTGTACATGCAGGGCCCCTTCGCCAAAGGCACACCGATGCAGGGCGACCAGTCGGAACTGGTGCCGCGCCAGCGTTACCGTCTAGGCCTGGCCGGCCTTGAAGTCTACTGCCAGAAGCAGTTTCAGAAGAGCTTCAGTGGCTTGGCCGCAGAGGAACAGGACAAGGTGCTGATCGGCCTGGAAAAGGGCGACATCGCGCTGGAAGGCATCGACGCCAAACTGTTTTTCCAGCAAGTGCTGGGCAACACCATGGAAGGCTTCTTCGCCGACCCGGTCTACGGCGGCAACCGCGACATGGTGTCGTGGAAGATGATCGGCTTTCCGGGCGCCCGCTACGACTACCGCGACTACATCGGCCTGCACAACCAGAAGCTCAATCTGGTGCCGCTCTCCATCATCGGCAGCTCCGCCTGGACCAAAAAGGGTTAATTCGACATGGCCAAAAAACTACCCGCCACGGACGTCGTGGTTGTCGGGCTCGGCTGGGCCGGATCCATCATCGCCAACGAACTCGCCGATGAAGGCCTGAAGGTCGTCGGCTACGAGCGCGGCCCGTGGCGCGACACTGCCGTGGATTTCAACCTCGCGTCTGCGACAGACGAATTGCGCTTCAGCCGTCGCCAGGACCTGATGGTAAGGACACGGCAGAACACCACGACCATTCGCAACAGCGTCACCGAGACGGCGTTGCCCATGCGCACCTGGGGCTCGTTTCACCCCGGCAATGGCACCGGCGGCGCCGGCAACCACTGGGCAGGCATCACGTTCCGCTTCCAGCCCCACGAGTTCCGGCTGCACAGCCACCTGACCGAGCGTTACGGCAAAGAGTTGTCGCCAGAACTGACCCTGCAAGACTGGGGCACTGACTGGGAAGAGATGGAGCCGTTCTACACCAAGTTCGATCGCCTCGCGGGGATCTCCGGCAAGGCCGGCAACATCAAGGGCGTGATCCAGGAAGGCGGCAATACCTTCGAGGGCGCCCGGTCCGAGGAATACCCCAATCCGCCGACCCGGCAGACCTACGCGCCGACACTGTTCGCCGAAGCCGCGAAGAACCTGGGTTACAAGCCGTTCCCCGTGCCTTCCGCGCTGCTGTCGCGGCCCTACGTCAACTCCCTCGGCGTGGCGATGGGCGAATGCACGTTCTGCGGTTTCTGCACCAATTACGGCTGCGCCAACTATTCCAAGGCCAGCGCCATTACCACTGTGCTGCCGGTGCTGATTCGCAAGCCGAACTTCACCGCCATGACCAACTGCGAAGTCCTGCGAGTGGTCATGGACAGCAGCGGCAAGCGCGCCACCGGCATCGTCTACATGGACGCCAACGGCGAAGAGTGGGAACAGCCCGCCGAGCTGGTGGTGATCAGCGCGTTTATCTTCGAAAACGTGCGCCTGATGCTCTTGTCTGGCGTTGGCCAACCCTATGACCCGGTCGCCAACACCGGCACCACCGGCCGCAACTACGCGTACCAGACCGCCAACAGCGTGCGCATGTATTTCGACGACAAGAACTTCAACCCGTTTATCGGTGGCGGCGCCATCGGCATGGGCATCGACGAGTTCAACAACGACAACTTCGACCACTCGGGCCTCGGCTTCGTCGGCGGCGGCAGTACCCGCGTCACGCCGATCGGCGCACCGCCGATCGACTCCCGCCCTCTCCCGCCCGGCACCCCGGCCTGGGGTTCGGAATGGAAGAAAGCCACCGTCCAGAACTACGCCAGCACCATGTCCATCGGCTGTGAAGCAAGCAGCTACGCGACGCGCACCAACTACCTGTCGCTGGACCCGACCTATAAAGACCCGCTGGGTCGGCCGCTGCTGCGCATCACCTTCGATTTCCCGGAGAACGACCGCAAGATGGCGGCGTACGTCACCGGCAAGGTCGGCGAAATCGCCAAGAGCATGAACCCGCGGCAGATGGTGCCCAGCTCCCAGCAAGGGCACTGGAACAGCGCGCCGTATCAGTCTTCGCACATCGTCGGCGGCTTCATCATGGGCGCCGACCCGAAGAACAGCTCGGTGAACAAGTACCTGCAAGTGTGGGGCGTCCCCAACCTGTTCGTGGTCGGCTCATCGGCTTTCCCGCAGAACCCCGGCTACAACCCGACCGGCACCGTCGCGGCGCTGGCCTTCAAAGCGGCGGACGCTATCCGCACGCGCTACCTCAAGCGTCCAGGGGAGATGATCACCGTATGAAGACCCTCCTGACGTTGTGCGCGGGCGTCCTCGGACTCACCGCGTCGATAGCGCACGCAGCCACGGGCGCCGATTCCTACAATATAGTCGCACAAGGCCGTTACCTGGCCACGCTCGGCGACTGTACGGCGTGCCATACCGTGCCCGGCAAGCCGTTGTTTTCCGGCGGCGTGGTCATCGACACCCCGTTCGGCAAACTGGCGGGCGCAAACATCACGCCGGACCCGGGCACCGGCATCGGGCGCTGGAGTTTTGAAGACTTCCAGAATGTCATGTCCAAGGGCCACGGCCTCAATGGCAAGCGCCTGTACGGCGCCATGCCGTTCACCGCGTACACCAAGGTGCGCCGTGAAGACAATCTGGCCATCTGGGCGTACCTGAACACGGTCGATGCGGTGGAAAACAAGGTTGAAACCAACCAGCTGCCCTTCCCCTTCAACGTGCGCACCAGCCTGATTGCCTGGAACCTGATGAACTTCACGGAAGGCGAGTTCAAGGCCGACCCGAACAAGTCCGAACAGTGGAACCGCGGCGCCTATCTGGTAGAGGGTCTGGGCCATTGCGGCACGTGCCACACGCCCAAGAACTTCATTGGCGGTGACAACAGCGATCATTTCCTTGCCGGTGCGAACCTGCAGCATTGGGTCGCGCCGAATATCACCTCCACTGGCCACGATGGCATTGGCGCGTGGAGTCAGGCCGACATCGTCCAGTACCTGAAGACGGGCGCGAACCGTTTCGACATCGCCTCAGGTCCGATGGCTGAGGCCGTTGAGAACTCCACCCAGCACTGGAAGGAGGAGGATCTGCTCGCGGTTGCTACCTACCTGAAGGACGGCGCCCAACCCGCTGAAGCGGCCAAGCCGGTCGCGGCGGATGACGCGGCGATGGTGGCGGGCAAGGCGATTTATGCGGACCGTTGTTCGGCGTGCCATACGCCTACGGGTGA
Organism: Pseudomonas sp.; assembly: GCA_036387095.1. Taxonomy (GTDB): domain Bacteria; phylum Pseudomonadota; class Gammaproteobacteria; order Pseudomonadales; family Pseudomonadaceae; genus Aquipseudomonas. The sequence goes on along the minus strand of DASVUK010000058.1, from coordinate 8,802 downwards.
AGGGGCGGTGAATCTGTTCCCGAAACTGGCGATGGCGCCGCTGGTGAACAGTAAGGATCCTGCGTCGATGATCCGGGTGGTGCTGGCAGGGAGTCGCGCCGGGGCAACGGATGCGGCGCCAACGGCTCCGGCGATGCCGGCGTTCGGCTGGAATCTGTCGGATGAGAATGTGGCGGATGTGCTGACGTATGTGCGTAATACGTGGGGCAATGCGGCGCCGGCGGTGTCGGGTTCGGATGTGAAGGAGGTGCGGGAGGCTTTGCTGCCGAAGTAGTTTTCGCTCTTCGGTGGGCTTGGAAGGTGCTTGACCGGGGGGAAGATCAAGAGCGTCTGCCTGAGGGCAGACGTTTCGCCTTCGGCGAGTTACTTGGAAAAGTCGAAAGTCGCACCATCCCCAAGTAACCAAGGTGCTTGCTCCTGGCTGGGCCCGACTTCGTCGGGTTCCCTCACTCCGGTCTCGCTCCGTGGGCCCGCCGCCATCCGCCATCCATGGCGGGGGGCGGCTCTCGCGGCATCCATGCCGCTCGGCCCACTGCGCGAGACCTGCGTTCGGCCTGCACCCAAGTCGCGATTTGTGGTGTCTGTGAGTTCTGCGTTTGAAGACCAAACGCATAGCAAGGGCAGATCGGAAGCCTCCCGGCTAAAGCCGGTCTCACAGTCGAGGTTGCTGCCATTCTTACTGAATGCACGCGCTGCTTTTTGTAGGACCGGCTTAGCCGGGAAGAGGCCTGCTCGGGCATCATCAATCTTGCTGCTCAACGCTGATGATCGTGCCCACGCTCCGCGTGGGTATGCATCCCAGGACGCTCTGCGTCCACTCCCGGCTTAATCTGGTCCAGCTGGCTGCATCCGTTGCTTTTAGCGGGACCGGCTTTAGCCGGGAAGAGGCCAGTTTGGGCAACTGTTTCTTTAAGGGTGTGCAGCCCACCCATCCCATCATTCACTTGTACGATGTCTTATCAGGAGGTATTACTAGGTCCCCGTAAAAAAATAATAGAACGGAGATCGCTATATGGACTCATCCCTGTCCGCCTTGCCCGAATGCGCTGAAACCCTGGAACGCTCAACCGGCAACACCCGCCGCAGTTTCCTGAAAACATCCCTCGCCCTGTCCGCCACGCTTGCCACCGTCGGCAGCGCTGCACTCCCCCGCTTCGCCGCCGCTGCCGAGCCCTTGAGTCAGCGCTACCCTGACCCGCTGATTCACATCCTCGATGACAGTTTTCTGGAACTGCGGGTCTTCAACGCCAGCGTCGAGAAACTCGCCACCGGCATGCGCTGGGCCGAAGGGCCGGTCTGGGTTGGCGACGGCCGCTACCTGCTGGTCAGCGACATCCCGAACAACCGCATCATGCGCTGGGATGAAATCACCGACACCTTCACGGTGTATCGCGAGCATTCGAACTTCTCCAACGGCCTGTGCCGCGATCGCCAGGGCCGGCTGATCGCGTGCGAAGGCTCCGCCACCACCAGCGAAGGGCGGCGCATCACCCGCACCGAATACAACGGCACGATCACCGTGCTGGCCGACAGCTTCGACGGCAAGCCCTTCAATTCCCCCAACGACATCGTCTGCAAAAGCGACGGTTCGATCTGGTTCACCGACCCGCCCTTCCAGACCAGCAATAACTACGAAGGCCACAAAATCACCCCGACCCAGCCCCACGCGGTCTACCGCATCGATGGTGAGAGCAAGAAAGTCACCCGGGTCATCGACGACCTCAGTGGACCCAATGGCCTGTGCTTCTCCCCTGACGAAAAGACCCTCTACGTGGTCGAAGGCCGCGCCAAGCCAAACCGTTTGATCTGGGCCATCGCCGTCAAGGACGACGGCACACTGGGCGAACGCCGCAAGCATATCGAAGGCCTGGACTATGCCGCCATCGACGGCATGAAGTGCGACGAAGCGGGCAATCTGTGGTGCGGCTGGGGCGGCAACGGTGACCCCAAGGCCGACCTGGAAAAACTCGACGGTGTGCGCGTGTTCAATCCGCAGGGCAAAGCCATCGGGCACATCTCGCTGCCAGAACGCTGCCCAAACCTGTGCTTCGGCGGACGCGAGGGGAATCGGCTGTTCATGGCCAGCAGCCACTCGATTTATTCGTTGTTTGTGAATACGCGCGGGACTGGGTTTGGGGTGTAGAGATATTCATTTGCTGCATCGACGGCCGAACGGCCGTCGACATCTGCGTTACGAATACGCGCGGCGAGATTGAAGGGATCCATCCCCTTCAACCCGTTTATTTACGCCAGCGCGTATTTACCGACCCGAAAATCAAAAAGATCTTCATTGTAACCTGCGGTGTAGTCGATAGTCATTTCCGCACTAAGGTCCGTGTTTATCAGTCTGACTTCATCGCTTTGATGCTTATTGAAGTCGAACTCCATATCCAAACTAAAATTGCGGACAATATAGGCGCCACAATATCGCCAATCCTCGTCCATCAGCAGATAATAATCACCACCGACTGCTTTTGATAAGAAATACTTCAGGCATTCAGCCAGAGCGGAAAACTCAGCATCTTCCGAGAATATATTTCCGCTCTTTACCAGCTTCGTAACCGTCTTATCTGTCTCAGCCAAACTAAGAAAGAGTTTCTCTTCGGGGTCGGCGCCGAGTAAGCATTTTAGCTTTTGTTTATATTTTTCACGCAGGCTGTTGCCATGAGCCTTCCTGTACTGCAATTCTTTTTTAAAAGGATCAACATTCATTAGCAGCATCCTTCGACGTAGAAAGTTTTCCCTTTTTCATTTTGAAGCTGAGGCCGAACAGATTTACTCATTCTCGCATCTCCAGACTTATCAACGTTCACTTGGCCAGCTTCCCAGTGCGGTTTGTCTGGGTGGCTCACATATATCGTTTACTGTTGAACAGACGAAAATCCTTCCAGAGTACGACCTGATCCATCTCGATCAGGAAGCGCTTGCGGCGGGTTTACTTACGTTTGCCTTGATTGATCGCAAGCGAGCGAGGTTTTCTGCCCCCGAACACAGGGCAAATCTTTCAGATGGTACCGGTGCAAAAGATCGGTATCGCGCCTGGCGTTGCGAGTTGTGCCGGCTCACCGATCTTACGCCCAAATATCAAGTTCTCCATGGCTTGAACAAAGCCCGGTCCCAGTATCCAAAGTCCGTCGTGGATGAGGCTCAAGAGGTAGCAGCAACCCTTCTCGTCCATCAACAGCGCGCCGTGGCCGTGATGGACTTCGGCTATGCTCACCAAGGTACTGCCTAGGCGTTGCTGCCACTCACGGAAATCTTCGCTTCCATGCAAAATGTTCAAATGTGCCAAAGGCGACATCACTGGTAGCACACTCTTCTCCTGCGCCGCAGCTGCCCACCTGCACCCCGGAAAGCTGTTCAAGTAGAGCAGCAGCAGGATGCTCGGGTGGAACGTAACGCGGTAGTGGTACGGTGGAAGTGCTCGGCCACCCTGCAGCAAGAAACAGCGGGCTCAGGCTATCAGGAAGTTCGATCAGCGGGGGTACGTTCAGTGTGCGGGTCACGATTTTACCTAGCTTTAGTGGTGCTTTAGAGTTAAAGGGGTCCGTCCCCTTTAGCTATTGAGCTTAAGATTAATAATAAACAAGTTCGCGAGTGCTTTTAACAAAGTCAATCTCCGTATGATCCGCAATTATCTCGCCGAATTCGCTGAAGAAGAAATCTAGATTCGAGGAGAAAACGATAAATGCATCGCGGCCATGCTCGCCCGATACCACCCGCCGCATTACATAGTGGCAAGTCTTGTCTAAAGCTTCATATAAATCCTTCCCGGTAATAGACAAACGTTCGTCCTTAAGCATGCCGGCAAGCATTGACATCATAGGCATCGCGGCAGGTCTGTGCCGTGAGAGTACTTTGTATTTTTTGACGTCTGCTTCATACTTTTCGTGTTCTTTCACCAACCACTCAAACTTACCATTATTATCCCGAAATAATAGTCGAGGCATTCGCACGACATCCCCTGTTTGCGGTCGTTTGATGCTCAAATGCTGTAAATCAACTGAATAGCATCTGGAAACCAGGGTGCGAATTGCGGCATCACCACGAAGTGTGGTATGGAAACCAACATTATTCTGTAAGTCAGTTGCCATTAGTAGTGCAAACTCATCATGACTTCCCGCGCACATTTCGGCTATAAGATCGTCCACTTGAGTTCTGAACTCTGCAAATTCCGCTTTGAAGCACATAATTTTGTAGTATTTCATCTCAGTGTCCTTTACGTCCTGCAGGATAGGTAAATATTACCACCTCACCTTTTTTGTTCGTCGCGTGGACATGAGGCATTTCATGGTGGTCCGGTTGGCCAGGCCCACTCAAGTCAGGATGTCCATCCGGGTGATCAAATACCTCTGGCAGTTGTTTTTCAACTTCGCGACCGAGAGTGGTAATTCCTCGTTTTTTTAGGCAGGCACAATTTACTCCACGGCTACTAGTGTGGAGTCGGTCCATTGGGATGTCTTTTCCGCCTCTACTTAGTCGCGGAACCTGAGCATGTTGCTGCGCCTTCTTCATTGCGCTCCTACGGCTATTCGTCGCAATGACGTTATGTAAACCGAGTGGGTCGATCCAACCCGTAGGGTTCGGCACGTACTGATAGAGGTTTAGCCCACCACTGTAGCCAATCGGATCCTTGCTAATGAAGTGCCCGACCCTTGGATCATAGTACCGATGCCGGTTGTAGTGCAGGCCGGTCTCGTGGTCGTGGTATTGGCCCTGGAACCGGATCGGGTTGGTCAGGCCGACTTGCTGGGCGAATTCCGAGCGCTGGTCTTGCGCTTCACCCCACGCTTTGTATTGCGTGCTCCAAGCGGTTTGGCCGTTTTGGTCGGTGATTTCCTGCGGGGTGCCGAGGTGGTCGCATTGGTACCAGGCGAGTGCGTCGATGGGCAGCGCTGTGGGTTTGTAGGTCCAGAGCGGATCGTTTTTGAGGTTGTAGCGACGGGTGTAATTCGGTTGGCTTATCAGACGGATGGTTTCGTGGCGGATGGCTTGGGCCACCGGGACGAAAGTGCCGGGTTCGTGGATGTAGTGGACCGTGCGGCCGAGGGCACCAGCGTAGGGAGGGGGGCTGCTTTCCCAGGCGAGGTTGTCGCCATCCCAGCCGTATAAGGTGAAGCCGCAGCCGAGTTCGCGCTCCTTGCGGGCGTGTTCGTTTTCGTTCCAGCCGGTGCCGGCTTCAGGGCGCGGTTTGTAGTGCGCTTTGGAGAGTTTGTAGAGGCGCCGTCCGAGTGGGTCGTAGCCGAAGTCGACAGTCAGGCGCGGATCACGGAAATGCACCAAGCGATCGAAGAGGTCCCAGTGCAGGTCGCTGCGAACGGCGTTGTTCCAGCGTTCTATCTGGTTGCCGCGTTCGTCGTATTCGTAGTGGTTGCCGGCGTAGTCGCGCAGCAGGTTGTCCACAAGTTTGTTTTGAGTCGGCTCGGGGTCTAGTGGACGGCGGACGGGCTCGGCGGTTTCGTTGAGCAGGTTGCTTGCAGGGTCGAAGGCGAATGTTTCGACGCCCAAGCGACTAGTCGCATTGATTAGTCGGCTGACGGGGTCGTAACGATAGGAAAGCGGACCGCGACGGCTGTCGTGGATGTCGGTAAGTTGGCCGGCAGCATCGTAGGCGTAGGCGCGTTTGATGAGTGTGGTTTTGTCGTTGGTGCGACCTAGCAGTTGTTCCTGCAAGCGTCCCGCTGGGTCCCATTGCTGGGTTTGTAGCAGCTGATTTCCTTGATGACGGGCGACTTCGCGGTGCAGGTCGTCGCGCTCGTAGCTGAGGAGTTCGTGCTCGTCCAGCTTCAGGCCGAGCAGATGCCCGCTGCCGTAGGTCAGCCAACTGACACGATGTCCATCAGGGCGGATAGTCGCGATGCGGTTATTGAGAGCGTCGTACTCGTGCTGCCAGACCGCCACGAGGGGTTTTTCGAGGCTTGTATAGTGCTGATGCTCACGCAGCAGGTTGCCGGCGGGATCATGGAACCATTGCAACCGGCTGGCCGCATTGGTCGCCATGACCAGATGACCGTTGCCGTCGTAGGCAAAGGTTTCGCTTTGGCTTAGCTTGCCGAGGACTGCGCGCCGTTCGGTCAGGCGGCCCATCGGGTCGAAGGTCAGCGCGATGGTGCGCTGGCCGTTCATGGTCTCGGCAAGGCGACCCGTTTCCAGGTCGTATCGGTACTGAGTGGTGCGCCCGTCGAAGCTGCTTTCCTCCAGGAGTCGTCCGACCGGGTCGTAGTGAAAATGCGCGCGGCGTTGGTTTTCGTTTTCCAGCGAGATTAAGCGGCCGAGTTTGTCCCAGCGGTAGCGCAAGGTGTGTTCGGCGGGGTCGACGCGTTCGGCGATGAAGCCCGCAGCCGTGTAGCGCCATGTCGTGCAGCGTTCCAGGCCATCGGAATGGGCGAGCAAGCGGCCTTCGGCGTCGCGGCTAAAGCGTTCTTCGGTGTTGTCCGGGTGTTTTATCAGGACCAGTTGGCCGGTTTTGTACTCGTACGTGGTGCTGTAGCCAGCAGGATCTGTGAAGCGGATCATCTGCCCGCGTTCGTCGTATTCCCAGGTGCTGGTTTTGCCGGAGCAGTCGGTGTACTTAACGAGTTGTCCGGCGTCGTTGTAGGCCAGCTCCTTTGTGTTGCCGTTGGCATCCTTGATCGCTGTAGGAAGGCCGAATGCGTTGTAGGCGTATTCGGTGATGTTTTCTAAAGGATCAATGGCTTCAACGAGATTCCCGCGAAGGTCGTAGTCCCGTTTCCACAAGCCGCCTTCACCATCGCTGATCTTGATCAGGTGGCTTTTATCGTCGTAGGCGTAATTCACCACGCTGTGATCAGCGCGGATGTGCTCGGTGAGGTTGCTCAGTTTGTCGTAGCGATGGCGGTCGGTACTGCCATCGGTGTGGACATGGCGAATGATGTTCTTGGCGGCATCACGGAAGAACCATTCCGAGCGCCCGTCCGCATGGCAGATGCGATAGGTGTAGCCGAGGCTGTCGTAGTAGTGGCGGGTTTCGTGGCCCAAAGCATCAGTGACGTAGGTCAGACGGATGTTTTCATCCCAGGCCAGCCGCGTATCAAAACTGCCGTCATCGGCCCATTCGCGCACGGCCTTGGCGTCTGGCCCCGTGCCCTGCCATTGCAGGTTCAAGCCACGATTAGTGCGGTCGGTGTAACGGGTAATCAGGTGATCTTGATACTGGTAACGCCACGCAGCGCCGTTCTCATCTTGGGCCAGAGCAAGGTCACCAAAATCGTCGTACTGATAGGCGCACAGTTGCCGTTTGACGTCGCCGTCGCGTATTTCCCAAACACCAGTCAACCGCCCTTGGCCATCAATCAACGTGCCAAGGCGCAAGTGGACTTTGTTTACACCTTTCTCCGAGTAAGTTACCAACTCGGAAAGCACCGAATGCCCACCATGGCGATGCTCGTGATGCAGCATTATCCCGGCGCCGTTAGGCAACCCAATGTTGATCAGGACAAAGCGATTGCCCTCGCGGACATAGGTTTCCTTGTGCTCAAGCCCCCGCAGCAGGACCAGACGGTCTTTGCTGACGCGAAGAACGGTCAGATTTTCAATGGCGTTGAAGTGATGCCGCTTGACCGTGGGCAGCGTAAACGCGTGACTGCGGCCGTCGGCGTCGTGGAAGACCAAACCGTCATCCACACAGTCAAATCGCGTGGTAAACGGGGTGATCCAGCGTGCGCCGATAACATCCTCATCGTAAGCATCCAGACTCGAACAATAGGTGCGCGTCCAATCAATCGGAAATGGCCCCGGCAGGCTGAAGTCGGTATGGCTGACCGACTCCGAGCCCATCGCAAAGCTGATGCTGTTCCGTGTCGAAGCGCATGTGCAGGCGCATGGACAGGCGCAGTTGCATTTCTTCAGTACGTTGGGCCGGCCCTTCGCGGGCTTCTCACGCTGAACAACTTCGAGTTTGCCTTCGCTGCCCCGCCGCTTGGCCTGATTAGTAACGCCAGGCTTGATGTTGAAGGACTGTCCATGCCCGTTGCGCGCACGCCAGGCGAGCACCGCACCCGCCAAGGTCTGTAGCAACGCCCCAATCGAGTTCTGAACCCCAGGATCCGCCAGCCGATTAATCTGGGTCCGAAGCTCCGTGCCCATGGCACGCAACGATTTCGCCTGCCTGCGTACCGGGTCTTTCAACACTTCAGGCACAAGATGTTCGACGGTGCCGTTGACGATGCTTTGGCCGGCTGCGATGTAGACATCGGCAACCGCAGTGAAGATATTGAGGATTGAAGACTTAGGGTCGTAATCCCACTGCTTGCGCCCTTCGCTGAAGAGCTGCACTGCCTCGATCAGATTGCCCTCTGCATCGAGATCGCCGTTGGCCACGCTCTCCAGACCGCTGGCAAGCTCGTTCAGCACCGCTTCGCCGAGCTTTCCTGCGTCATCAAGAATCCCGGCAGTTCTGGCCTGCGCCTGTGTGACGAAGTCATCAAGCGTACCGACGATATCGGCATTGAGATGCCCGATCAGAATCTCGATCAGCGCTTCGCCCAACACCGCTTTGCCGTTCTGCCGCATCTCCTGACGCACCAAAAACAGCATCGGACGCAGGCTCATCCGCGCTGCCGCCATGGTCGGCGGCGTCGGCAGCACGCCAATCAGATTGATGCCCAGACTGACCCAATCCAGCGGATCGCGCTTCTCAGCGGTCGCCAGCCTGGCGATGTCATTCAGCGCATCGACCAGCGCCATGATGTTACCCACCACGGGCAAGAAACCCGCAGCGCTCTTGATCCGCTCAAGCGACACGACGCCGCCGCTGATGTCCTGCAGCCAGGCGTCAAAACT
>DASVUK010000057.1:0-4968 GCA_036387095.1 Pseudomonas sp. | reverse complement strand
ACTACATAAAGCGAGCCAGCAGCGGAATTCGAAGCAACGTCAGCAGTCAAAGCGCAGACCTCATTTGGTTACCCTTGATGGGTGAAGAGTCCGCATTGTACAGACTACGACTCCACTGCATGGGTAGCGCGCTCAAGGAAGGACCGGAAAAAGGATGGAAAACTAATGAGATGCATCGCGATTCGCTATTTCAACACCCGCACATCTGCCGCTTTGGCTGTTAAAAAGCCCGTTCGGCAATCTATATCACTGCTTTAACGCCATCGACGTCGCACCCTTGCCAGCGCTTGGGTACAATTCCCCGCTAATTTGCTCGAGTATCAGGAACATACACATGATCGCTTGCCTGCGGCTGTTCTCTGCCCTCTGTCTTGCTGCCCTATTGGCGGCTTGCGCCAGCTCGCCTTCGTCCAGCCTTGGCGAACTTCCACGTACCCCTGACGCCAGCATCGAGCAACTGCTCGACCAGGCAGCGAAGGCGAAAACTCCAGATCAAGCTGCCTTGCTCAGACTCAGCGCTGCGGACCTGGCCAGCCGGCAAAACGACCCTGGTCGCGCCGCACAGATCCTTGGGCAAGTGCCTCTGGACCTGCTCAAGCCCGGCCAGCAGGTTTACGCGAGCACCCTGGCCGCTGAACTGGCGATGGGTCGCAACCAGCCCAAGGCTGCGCTGACCGCATTGAACCACCCGAGCCTGCAACGCCTGGGCGAGTTATCCGTAGAACAGCAAGTGCGCACCCAAACGATCCGGGCGCGCGCACTGGAAGCGGACGGCCAAACCATGGCGGCGATCAGCGAGCGCGTATTCGTCGGGCCACTGCTGCAAGGCGCCGAACTGAACGCCAACAACGATGCCATCTGGGCTCTGGTGGCCGCACTGCCGCCCGAGCAACTGCAAAGCAATGCGAACGATGACATGGGCGGCTGGCTGAGTCTGGCCCGCGCCGTCAAAGGCGCTGGCACGCTAGAACAGCAACAGGCTGCCATCGACAGCTGGAAAGCACAGAATCCCAAGCATCCAGCCGCTGTGCAGCTACCGACAACACTGGCCCAGCTCCGAGCATTGACCAGCGAACCGTTGACCAAAATTGCTCTGCTGCTGCCACAGGAAGGGCCGCTGGCTGCTGTCGCCAAGGCGCTGCGCGAAGGCTTCATGGCTGCTCATTACCAGGCGCAACAGGCCGGTCAGAACCCGCCGTCGATTCAAGTGTTTGACAGCTCGCGCCTGACTTCCATGGACGATTTCTATCGCCAGGCCAAAGCCGCTGGCGTGCAATTGGTGGTCGGGCCTCTGGAGAAACCACTGGTCAAGCAACTCAGTAGCCGCGAGCAACTGCCTATCACTACCTTGGCGCTGAACTACAGCGATGCGGGCACTGAAAGTCCGCCGCAATTGTTCCAGTTCGGCCTCGCCGCAGAGGACGAGGCTCGTGAAGTGGCCCGTCGTGCCTGGGCCGATGGCAAACGCAGCGCAGTAGCCATGGTGCCAAAAGGCGAATGGGGTGATCGCGTTCTAGAAGCCTTCCGTCAAAGCTGGCAGGCCAAGGGCGGCACACTGATCGCTGCTGAACACGTTGATCAGCCGGTTGCACTTGCCCAGCAAGTTGCCGAGCTGTTCCAGCTACGCAATAGCGAAGGTCGCGCCAAGCGCTTGCAAAGCACTGTAGGCACCGATGTGGCAGCGCAACCGTCGCGCCGTCAGGACATCGATTTCATGTTCCTCGCCGCAACGCCTCAACAAGCCCAGCAGATCAAGCCGACCATGGTGTTCCAGTACGCTGGCGACGTCCCTGTGTATGCCACCTCACACTTGTTCACCAACAGCAACGATCAGGCCCAGTACATGGACCTCAACGGCGTGCGCTTCTGTGAAACGCCGTGGCTGCTCAACGCCAACGACCCGCTGCGCCAGCAAGTGATTGCGCAATGGCCACAGGCCGCCGGCAGCCTGGGCCGACTCTACGCAATGGGCGTCGATGCCTATCGTCTGGCACCACGCCTGGATCAGCTCAAAGCCTTGCCTGAAAGCCGCATCGACGGTCTTTCCGGTAGCCTGAGCATGAATCCATCGCGCCGCGTTGAACGTCAATTGCCTTGGGCCGAGTTCGTGGATGGCAAAATCCAGCGCCTGCCGGATACCGCGCCCTGATGCAGAGCAGCACCCGTCAGAAGGCAGGGCGCGAGGCTGAGGCCTGCGCCCTGCTGTATCTAAAGCAGCAGGGTTTGCAGCTGATCGAACAAAACTGGCTATGCAAACGCGGCGAGCTCGATCTGGTCATGCTCGACGGAGATACAGTAGTATTCGTCGAAGTTCGCTACCGGCGTCATTCAGGCTGGGGCGGAGCATTGCAGAGCGTGGACGTGCGCAAGCAACAAAAACTCATCCTTGCGGCGCAGCTGTACTTACAACAGGAACCTCGCTGGACTGATGCGCCATGCCGCTTCGATGTGGTGGCTATCGAGGGTGAGCCTGGGAGCGACGCTCCCTTGAATTGGCTTAAAAGCGCTTTCGACAGCTGAGTTGCAGCGCTGCAAATGACGATTCTGAAAAATGCAAAAAACTCACTACCGATTTCGTTCTTCGCTTTGCGGGCTGCACAGATTTGTGCCGGGAAGCCTCCAGAATCTTCTGGTGAGCGCCCGACAAGCCGCCATATGCTCTAACTAAGGTCACCCAGATGGACATGCAATCCCGAATTCGCCAGCTTTTTCAGGCCAGCATCGATACCAAGCAACAGGCGATGGAAGTCCTTGCACCCTACATCGAGCAAGCCAGTCAGGTGATGGTCAATGCGCTGCTCAATGAGGGCAAAATGCTTTCTTGTGGCAACGGCGGTTCAGCCGGTGACGCTCAGCACTTTTCATCCGAACTGCTCAATCGATTCGAGCGTGAACGCCCGAGCCTGCCGGCAATTGCATTGACCACTGACAGCTCGACAATCACCTCCATTGCCAACGATTACAGCTATAACGAAATTTTCTCCAAGCAGATCCGTGCGCTGGGCCAACCCGGCGATGTGTTGCTGGCAATTTCCACCAGTGGCAATTCGGCGAACATTATTCAAGCTATCCAGGCCGCACATGATCGCGAAATGATTGTCGTAGCATTGACGGGACGTGATGGTGGCGACATGGCCTCATTGTTGTTACCGGAAGACGTGGAAATCCGGGTACCGGCAAAAGTCACCGCGCGAATCCAGGAAGTCCACCTGCTGGCGATCCATTGCTTATGCGACTTGATCGACAGCCAACTGTTCGGGAGTGAAGAATGACCCTTAATCGCCTCAGCCTGCTGGCTCTGACCCTGTGCCTTGGCCTTAGCGGCTGCAGTTCGGTAATCAACGCCAGTCGCGAAAAACCCATCGAGGATGATCGTGGCACTCGCACCTTTGGCAGCAAGATTGATGATTCGCTGATTGAAACCAAGGTCGCGGTCAACGTCGCCAAGGCCAGCCCTGATCTGGACCAAAACTCACATATTGTTGTTTCCAGCTTCAACGGCATCGTGCTGCTGACTGGCCAGACACCGCGGGCCGACCTCAAGCAGATGGCCGAACAAGCGGCCGCCGCCGTGCAGAAGGTCAAGAAGGTCAACAACGAAATCCAGGTGATGGCGCCATCTTCATTGCTGGCACGCAACAACGATGCCTGGCTTACGACCAAGATCAAAAGCCAGATGCTCGCTGACAGCTCCATCCCTGGCACGCGCATCAAAGTCATTACCGAGAACGGCATTGTCTATCTGCTCGGCCTGGTAACGCAGCAGGAGGCCACTCAGGCAACCAATCTGGTTCAGGGTGTATCCGGGGTGCAGAAGATCGTGAAGCTGTTCGAGTACATCGACTGATATCACGCGCCAAAAGCACTACCCATGAAAAAGGCGATCCCGAGGGATCGCCTTTTTTATTTCACCACTTTCAAACTGGGTCGCCCGGTTGGACGCGGCGGCTCGGTATCCGGAGGTGGATTGTCATCATCGGACTCGATCTCGTCATCGTCCTCAAAGGGAGGTTCCAGATCGAAAACCATACCTTGGCCGTTCTCCCGGGCGTAAATGCCCAGAATCGCCGCCACAGGGACGTACAACGTGTGTGGCACGCCGCCGAAGCGACCTTCAAAACTGACCGCCTCATTATCCATGTGCAAGTGGCGCACAGCGGACGGTGAAACGTTCAGGACAATCTGTCCATCATTGGCAAAACCCTGAGGGACCTGCACTGATGGGTATTCCGCATTGACCAGCATATGCGGTGTGCAATCGTTATCGACGATCCACTCATAAAGAGCACGAATCAGATAAGGGCGACTGGAGTTCATCAACGGCTCCTTAAGCCTTAGCGCATGTCACGTTCAACACCAGACAGGCTCGCCTGAAATGCCTCACGCGCAAACTGGCGCTCCATATAATCAAGCAACGGCTTGGCAGGCCGCGGCAACTCGATACCCAGGACGGGTAAACGCCAGAGTATGGGCAATAGACAGCAATCAACGAGACTTTGCTCGTCACTCAGGAAAAAAGCTTTTTCCGCGAACAGCGGCGAAACGCCTGTGAGGCTCTCGCGCAGCTCTTTACGAGCCTGGACACGGGCCGTCTCCTTGCTACGAGAATCCAGAATCAGATCCACGAGCGCACACCAATCACGCTGGATACGGTGAATCAGCAGGCGGCTGTTGGCACGCGCCACCGGATAAACCGGCAACAATGGTGGATGCGGATAACGCTCATCCAGATATTCCATGACGACCGTAGACTCGTACAACGCCAGGTCGCGATCGACCAGGGTTGGTACGCTGCCATACGGGTTCACCTCGATCAGCTTCGGCGGGTGACGACCCGCAACAACATCAATGATCTCGGCGCTGACACCTTTCTCGGCGAGCACTATGCGCACGCGATGGGAATAGTGGTCGGCGGGGTCGGAGTAACAGGCCAACCGGTTGGTCACGCCCATGGCGGTCCTCCTCGCT
>DASVUK010000056.1:0-4755 GCA_036387095.1 Pseudomonas sp. | reverse complement strand
TTCGCGAGACGATGATTGCGAGCGGCCAGGGCTATGGCCTCGCCAACAAGTTGGCTCCTACAGGGAGCGACCTCAAAGTGAAAGTTGCTGGTCTGTAGGAGCGAACTCGTTCGCGAGACGATGATTGCGAGCGGCCAGGGCTATGGCCTCGCCAACAAGTTGGCTCCTGCAGGGAGCGACCTCAAAGTGAAAATTGCTGGCCTGTAGGCGCGAACTCGTTCGCGAGACGATGATTGCGAGCGGCCAGGGCTATGGCCTCGCCAACAAGTTGGCTCCTACAGGGAGCGACCTCAAAGTGAAAGTTGCTGGCCTGTAGGAGCGAACTCGTTCGCGAGCTGACCTCGCTGACCTCGCTGACTACGCGGTGCTAATTCATCAAATCCTTGACCATGCGCTCCTGCTCCAGAAGCTCTTTCTGCCGGGCGTCGATGCGTGAAGCCAGCTGGAAGTTGTTGTTGGAGCGGCGCTTGGCGAAATCCAGCTGCTGGATGGCCTGACGGAAATCGCCCACCAGTGCGAAGTATTCGGCACGGGCTTGGTGCAATCCGACTGTATTACCGTTAAGGCCGCGGGTTTCAGCAACCAGATACCAGATGTCTGGATCATCGGGTCGGTTCTTGAGCAGGCTGTTGAGCGATTTCTCGGCCTCTGCGTTGCGATTCTGCTTCAGTAGCACGTCGACCCGAACCTGATTCAGCGGATAGTTGTCCGGGTACATTGTCAGCATTCGATCAACACGCTGCTGCGCATCCGCCAAACGGTTGTTGGTAATGTCCAGATCGATTTGCGAGAGGTTGTAGGTGATATCGTTTGGCGCCTTATCCAGCAGGGGCTTGAGGCTTTCACGGGCTTCATTGAGCTGTCCAGCCTTGATTTGCGCCAGGGCCAGGCCGTAGCGGGCCGGATCGGATTTTGGATTTTCAGTGAGCTGGGCGCGGAAGCGTTTGGCGGCAATGCCCGGTGTTTCTTCATAGATAAGCGCCACTCGCGCACGCATCAATTGATAGCGCAGGCTGTCTTCCTTGCCGCCCGGTTTCGATTGTTCGGCGCGGTTACGGGTATCGGCGATCCGGGATTCGGTGACCGGGTGAGTCAGCAGGAATTCTGGGGGTTTGGCGTCGAAGCGGTACTGGCGCATCAACCGTTCAAACATGGTGGGCATGTTACGCGGGTCATAGCCGGCTTTTTCCAGGTTCAGAATGCCGATGCGGTCAGCTTCCTGTTCGTTTTGCCGAGAAAAGCGACGTTGCTCTTGAATTGCAGCTGCCTGGGAGCCGGCGATGGCCGCTATGCCTGCGTCCCCGGCGCCAGCGGCGGCCATGACGATGCCCGCAAGCATGGCGGCCATTACGGGCACCTGCATGCGTTGCTGGGCTTCGACGCCCCGAGCGAAGTGGCGTTGCGACAGGTGAGCCAGCTCGTGGGCTAGAACCGAGGCATACTCGCCTTCGGTCTGGGCGTTCAGAAAGAGCCCTCCGTTAACCCCCACGATGCCGCCTGGCGCTGCGAAGGCGTTGAGCTCCGGGCTGTTGATCAAAATGAACTCAAGGCGCCGATCCTGAACCTGACTGGTTTCGGCCAGCTTGTAGACCGAGGTTTCGACGAAGTCCTTGAGTTGCGGATCGGACAGCTGGGCCACCTGACTTCGAAGCAGTCCCAGCCAGGCTCGGCCCAGCTGGTGCTCCTGTTCAGGCGAAACGATGGAAGAACTGGCGTCGCCAAGGGAAGGCAAGTCATCAGCATGGCTCGGTACAGCGAGCAGGCAGGCCAGCGTCAGCAGTGTGGGTCGCAGAAAATTCATCCATGGAGCTCTGAGTTGAAGACCCCGTACTGTAGCTGGCTCAATGGCTTGCTGACCAGAGTGCGGTATTCTTTGTGTCCTGTCTGAAATGCCCCGACCTGTTTTTTGTCATTGCTTTGCAATTTGATGTGCCTGCCTGGAGAGAAACGATGTCTGACGCTGTACCGCGCCCACAAATGTGTGACGCCCAAGTCGATGCAACCGGGCTCAACTGTCCGTTGCCGCTGCTCAAGGCCAAGCTCGAACTCAACCGTCTGGCCAGTGGCTCAGTGCTTAAAGTGATCGCCACCGATGCCGGTTCACAACGCGACTTTCGCACCTTCGCCAAGCTGGCGGGGCATACGCTGGTGCATGAAGAAGTCGAAGACGGTGTCTATCAGTATTGGCTGCGCAAGGCCTGAAGCCGGCGGCTCTCCATTCCAAAAGGATTTTTGATGTTCAAGGTGCTTCGCGACTGGGTGCAACGCTACTTTTCCGATGAAGAGGCAGTGGTGCTCGCCGTGTTGTTGTTTCTGGCGTTTACGATCGTTTTGACGCTGGGTGGCATGTTGGCCCCGGTATTGGCCGGTTTGGTGTTGGCGTTTCTGATGCAGGGGCTGGTCAATCTTCTGGAGCGACTGCGGGTGCCTGAGGGTGGTGCGGTGGCGCTGGTGTTCACCCTGTTCATGGGGGCGCTGCTGGTATTTTTACTGGTTCTGGTGCCTTTGTTGTGGCATCAGCTGATCACGCTGTTCAACGAATTGCCCGGCATGCTTGCCAAGTGGCAATCGCTGCTGCTGTTGTTGCCGGAACGCTATCCGCATCTGGTCTCGGATGAACAGGTGCTGCGGGCCATTGAGGCTGCGCGAGGCGAAATCGGCAAATTTGGCCAATGGGCGCTGACGTTCTCGCTGTCGAGTTTGCCGCTGCTGGTCAACATCATGATTTACCTGGTGCTTGTGCCGATCCTGGTGTTTTTCTTTCTTAAGGATCGCGAAGTTATTGGGCGCTGGGCTCGGGGATATCTGCCGCGCGAGCGCGCACTGATCACGCGGGTGGCGCAGGAGATGAACCGGCAGATTGCCAACTACATTCGGGGTAAGGTCATTGAGATCTTCGTCTGCGGCGGTGTGACCTACATCGCCTTCGTGGCGCTGGGGCTCAATTACGCCGCCTTGCTGGCGATGCTGGTGGGGGTTTCGGTGGTTGTGCCGTATGTCGGCGCAGTGGTGGTGACCGTGCCAGTGGCGTTGATCGCCTTATTCCAGTGGGGCTGGAGTGATCAGTTCATCTACCTGATGGTGGCCTACGGCGTGATTCAGGCGCTCGATGGCAATGTGCTGGTGCCGTTGTTATTTTCGGAAGCTGTCAACCTGCACCCGGTAGCAATCATCTGCGCGGTATTGCTGTTTGGCGGGCTGCTGGGCTTCTGGGGCGTGTTCTTCGCAATTCCCCTCGCTACCCTGTTCAAGGCTGTGCTCGACGCCTGGCCGCGCAATGAGCCCACGGTGGCGCCGCTTTTGTAAATCCCGATTCAGGGGTGTTGCAGGAGAGGCAGGGCGTAACGCCGCCCGGCTTGTCTTGCAAGGCGTCTAGCCGTTGTTCAGCGCCTGCGCCTTCTCAAGCACCGCTGCGACGTGGCCGGGCACTTTTACGCCGCGCCATTCGTGACGCAGTACGCCTTCCTTGTCGATGAGAAAGGTGCTGCGATCAACGCCCATGTATTCCTTGCCATACAGCTTCTTGAGCTTGATCACGTCGAACAACTGGCAAAGTGCTTCGTCCTTGTCCGAAATCAGTTCGAACGGAAACGACTGCTTGGCCTTGAAGTTCTCGTGGGTTTTCAGGCTGTCCCGGGATACGCCGAAAATGACCGTATTGGCCGCCTGAAACTGTGCGACATGATCACGAAAGTCCTGGCCTTGGGTGGTGCAGCCCGGCGTGTTGTCCTTGGGGTAAAAATAAATAACGACTTGCTGGCCTTTGAAAGCGGACAGGCTGACCGTTTGCCCGCTGGTCGCCTGGGCCTGAAAGTCGGTGACGGGTTGATCTACTGCTACGGCCATGAAACTTCCTTACATAGGGGCTTGTGGGCGCCACGGTTCGATCAGTGCATCAAGGTTCAACGCATCGGCGAAATCGAGGAATTGATCTCGCAGCCAACTGATCTGGATGCCGGCGGGAAGCGTGACCGTAAACGTCGCGTTCAGCATGGTGCCGCCGGTCTGGGGAGCCTGATAGGTGTCACAGATCAGGTTTTCCAGCTCAACGTTGTGGTCCATGAAGAATTGGCACAGCTCGTTGATGATGTCCGGTCGATAGGCCGAACTCACGTAAGCCACGTAAGGCAGTGCTTCAGGGCGACTTTCGAGGGTAGCGCTGCGCACGACACTGGTGGTGAAGGCATGCTTCTTCGACAGGCCGGGCAAGCCGGTCTCCATGCGAGCCAAGGCATCCCAGCTTCCGGAAATCTGCAGAACCAGCGCACTGTACTCGCCGTGGCGGGTCAGGCGTGAGCTGACCACCGAGCAACGGTTTTCATGACTGGCGCGGCACAGGACGTTGGTCAGCTCCATGGGGTTTGCGCCAAGGGCACTGATGACAAGGAATTGTTCGCGAACTGTGGGGGTGGACGACATGCAGCATTCCTAGACGATGAACGGTCGGTACATTTTGGGCTAGCTGGACCGCTTCAATGATTCACAGTGCCAGACCTCAACCATAACTCCTACGACGCGCGTCTGCATAATGACGACAGTGCAGACCGCAACAGCGCTTGGGACGGGGGTTCAGACGGCAAAATCGATCAAATCAACGAGGCGAGCAGGTGGCCGGTACCGATCAAAGAACGAAGGGTAGCGAAAACCATCGCTCAGGGGAATGCTCACAGTACGGTACTTCGCTTGTGCAAGGCTGATAGCGCCAGTACCATTACCGCTCTCTTTTTCCGGCAGGAGCGGTTGCATGATTGCGGG
>DASVUK010000055.1:0-8592 GCA_036387095.1 Pseudomonas sp. | reverse complement strand
TCAGCAATGTCGGTCGCAGTAGTCATATCAATCGATTCCGCCCGTGAGGGTCGTCTGCTCAGCATAGTCGAGGTGTTTGACGAGCTGCGCGCGCAGCCGGGCACTAACCTCGGCAAATTCAATCGGGCCTGCATGATCACGTAGCTGGGTCATCGCCAGCCCCGCATATCCGCAGGGATTTATTCGTCGAAACGGTTCGAGGTCCATGTCGACGTTCAACGCCAGACCATGAAATGAACAACCGTTGCGAATTCGCAGACCCAGGGACGCGATTTTCGCACCATCGACGTAAACACCCGGTGCGTCGGGTTTCGCAGCTGCCGTTACACCATAACTGGCCAGCACTGCGATAAGGCTGCGTTCGATCCGGGTCACCAGATCACGCACGCCGAAGCCAAGGCGCCTGACGTCCAGCATCAGGTAAGCAACCAATTGGCCTGGGCCATGATAGGTTACTTGGCCGCCACGATCGACCTGTATGACCGGAATATTGCCCGGCAACAACAGGTGCTCGGCTTTGCCGGCCTGCCCTTGGGTGAAGACTGGCGGGTGCTGGACGAGCCAGACTTCATCCTGAGCCTCTTTATCCCGCTCGCCGGTAAAGCGCTGCATGGCGTGCCAGGCACGCTCGTAGTCCACCAGCCCAGGCTCGCGAAAACCCAGGATGCCGGCCATCAGAGCACCATGTGCACGAAACCCGTAGCGCGAAGGGCGCTATTGATATCGCGCAGTTGATCTTCGCCCGTGGCAATGATGTGCAGCTGAACGGTGGTGTACTTGCCATTGCTGCTTTGGCGCTCGGCAAGGGTTTTGATATCGAGGGTGGCGTATTTGGCCAGGATCTCGATGACCAGATCAGTGAAGCCCACTGTGGTGTCGCCGATCACTTTGATCGGATAGTCATCGCAGGGGAATTCGATTTTGTGCGACTTGACGTCGGAATCAGTCATGGCAGTAAAGGTCTCACAAGCCGTGACGACGGACACGCGCCCGCTCAGGGTATGAGCGGGCGCGAGAAGGTCGGCATTGATTTCTTGGAATGTCAGTTGAACAAGCCGTAGAAGAACAAGCGGATGCTATCCCACACGCGGCGGAAAATACCACCTTCCTCGACCGGTTCCAACGCGATCAGGTTGGCAGTGTGAACCACTTTGTCTTCCATCTTCACTTCGACTTTACCGATCACGTCGCCCTTGGCGATTGGCGCAACCAGTTGCGGGTTCATGCTCATGCTGGCGGTGAGTTTCTTCATCTCGCCTTTAGGCATGGTCATGCTCAAGTCTTCAGCCAGGCCAGCCTTGACCTGATGCTCTGCGCCCTTCCAGACCGGAGCCTGGGCCAGCTCAGTGCCTTTCTGATAGAAGTTCTGGGTTTCGAAGAAACGGAAGCCGTAAGTCAAAAGCTTCTGGGTTTCAGCCGCACGGGCCTGTTCGCTGTTGGTGCCGAACACTACCGCGATCAAACGCATACCGTCACGTACAGCCGACGACACCATGCAGTAACCCGCTTCGTCGGTGTGGCCGGTTTTCAGGCCATCAACGGTCTTGTCGCGCCACAGCAGCAGGTTGCGGTTAGGCTGCTTGATGCCGTTCCAGAAGAACTCTTTCTGCGAGTAGATCGCATAGTGAGCAGGGTCTTCATGAATGATGGCCCGCGCCAGGGTCGCCATGTCGTGCGCCGAGGAGTAATGCTCAGGATTCGGCAGGCCAGTGGGGTTCATGAAGTGGCTGTTGGTCATGCCAAGATCAGCGGCCGTCTTGTTCATCATGTCGGCGAACGCGTCTTCGCTACCGGCGATGTGCTCGGAAAGCGCAACACTGGCGTCGTTACCCGACTGAATAATGATGCCGTGCAGCAGGTCGCTGACCGTGACCTGAGTGCCGACTTTGATGAACATCCGCGAACCGCCGGTGCGCCAGGCGTTTTCGCTGACGGTAACCGGATCATTCTCACCGATCTGACCGCGACGGATTTCCAGAGTGGCGATATAAGCCGTCATCAGTTTGGTCAGGCTCGCCGGCGCCAGGCGCTGGTCCCCATTGTTCTCGACCAGAACGTTGCCGCTGGTAGCGTCCATCAGCACATAGGCCTTGGCAGCCAGTTGCGGCGCGGCGGGCGTCATCTGTTCTACTGCCCAGGCGGCAGGAGTGATGATCAGCGGTACAAGCAGGCACAAGCGTTTTGCAAAGGTGGTGATGTTCATCCGTCTCTCGAAATTGCTAATGGGCAAACATGCCCTCGCGGGCAAAGCTGATCAGGCGGTGAAAGCGAAAACACTTTTCACGACCTGCTACGCCAGGCTCTGATCCTGGCAAACAAGGTCGTCTGTTCGACAGACAAACTTGCATACAGTTACCGAAAACGCATGCTCTGATGGCAAATACGCCCTTCCGATGACTGCCAATCGATCTGCCCCGGATCACTCCAGGGCGCATCGATCATTGATCCGATGTCACGACGCTAGGTTGACCAAGGTTGGCTGACCTGACGCTGTTCTGTAATTGCTGGGCTTCACCCTGCGTGTCGATCGGCCCCATCCGCACCCGATACAGCGTTTGCTGATTGCGTGCGATCGAACTGACGAACACCGGTGCCCTGACCATCCCGCTGAGCTTGGACCTCAGCAGCTCCGCAGCGTCCGGATTGGCGAACGCTCCCACCTGGAGAAATAGCCCAGACGCTTGTCCGGAAGCGTTTTTTTTTGCGTCGACTTGCAAAGGAATGGCCGGCGCAGCGTGCTGCTGAGGCGGCGGCGTGTATTGCTCGATAGTGCCCGAAGACACGGTCAGGGCCGGAGGCGTCGCCTGCGCGATAACCTGGGGCTGACTCGGCAACAGCGGTGCTGGACGACCGTTCTGGGCGAGCCATTCCTGAGGATCGATGCCTTCGACCTTGACTCTGGCGGTGCCGGTTTCGGCATAACCCAGCTTCTTGGCTGCGGCGTAGGACAAATCGATGATCCGGTCGGAATAGAACGGCCCGCGATCATTGACCCGCAGGATAACCGTGCGGTTGTTATCCAGGTTGGTGACCCGAACATAACTCGGCAGCGGCAGCGTCTTGTGGGCGGCGCTCATGCCGTACAGGTCATACACTTCGCCATTGGCGGTGTTCTGGCCGTGGAACTTGGTGCCGTACCAGGACGCCGTACCCGAGGCGACATAGCGCCGCGAATCATTGAGCGGGAAGTAGGTCTTGCCCAGCACGGTGTACGGGTTGGCTTTGTAAGGACCGTTATGCAGGGTTGGCGTGGCATCGGGAATGCGTGACACGTCAACATCCCACCATGGCGCGCCGTCCTTGTGCGCCCGATTGATGTCCAGGCCAGGCATTGAGCGCACCGCAGCGCCGCCTTTCTGAGGCGCGCGACTGGTCGTGGAGGAACAACTCACCACCAGCAACGCGAGCGCAGCGTAGGACAGCAACTTCAGTGGTGTGCGAATCGGCATTGCCCGCATTACTTGACGCCCCGAGCTTGAACCAACAATTCAGACAGCTGATGCACGGTCATGGCGTACATCACGCTGCGGTTATAACGCGTGATTGCGTAAAAATTCTTGAGGCCCATCCAGTATTCAGGCCCTTTTTCGCCTTCAAGGCGAAAGGCCGTCACTGGCAGGTCATCGCGCAGCGCATCATGACTCGCCCACCCCAACGCTCGCAACTCCCCAACGTTCTTTACCGGATCAATGCCCGGACTCAAACCTTCATCGACCCGGTCGCCGCGCACGCTCGCAAGGCTGACCACGGGTTCGCCAGCAACCCAGCCATGGCGCTTGAAGTAGCTGGCCACACTGCCGATGGCGTCATCCGGGTCGGTCCAGATATTGATGTGCCCGTCGCCGTCGAAATCCACGGCATAGGCCCGGAAACTGCTCGGCATGAATTGCGGCAAGCCCATGGCACCTGCGTAGGAGCCTTTAAGCGTCAGCGGATCGACCTGTTGTTCCCTGGCAAGCAGCAAAAATTCACGCAGCTCCTTGCGGAAGAAATCGGCGCGCGGCGGATAGTCGAAGCCCAGGGTGGACAAGGCGTCGATCACCCGGTAATTGCCGGTATTGCGCCCGAAAAACGTCTCGACTCCGATAATCGACACAATGACCTGGGCCGGAACGCCGTATTCCTGCTCTGCGCGGGCCAATGCCGCCTCATGCTGACGCCAGAAGTCCACACCTCGCGCGATGCGCGCGTCAGTGATGAACATCGGGCGATATTCCTTCCATTGCTTGACCCGTTCGGCCGGCCGGGAAATTGCGTCAAGAATCGCCTGCTTGCGTTCGACTTCGCGGAACACGTCAATCAGTTGCTCCCCGGCAAACCCATAGTCGCGAGTCATCTGTCCGACGAATTCCGCGACCTGTGGTGAGCCTTCGTAATCCCCTGCCATTGCCTCCTGCACAGATCCAAGGATGCCAACCAGACCGACCAACGGAGCATATCGAGCCCAGTTACGCACTACTTGCATTGAATTCTTCACCTTAATCAAACCTGCGCGATCCACTTACGATGTGTGTGAATCGACATCAAAACCCCAAACGCTGACAGTAGGGTCACCAGCGAAGTTCCGCCGTAGCTAATGAAGGGCAGCGGTACGCCCACAACTGGCAGCAGGCCACTGACCATACCGATGTTGACGAAAACGTAAACAAAAAATGTCATTGTCAGGCTCCCGGCGAGCAATTTTCCGAACAATGTCTGGGCTTGGGCGGTAATCACCAGGCCACGCCCGATCAGCAGCAGATAGATAAGCAGCAATGCACAAATGCCTACCAGCCCAAACTCCTCACCCAATACAGCGATGATGAAGTCCGTATGGCTTTCCGGGAGGAAGTCCAGGTGGGACTGGGTGCCAAGCAGCCAGCCTTTGCCGAATACGCCCCCCGAGCCGATGGCCGCCTTGGACTGGATGATATTCCAGCCCGTTCCCAGCGGATCGCTCTCAGGATCGAGGAACGTGAGGATTCGCTGCTTCTGGTAGTCATGCATGATGAAAAACCACATCGCTACGGCCACGGGCACGGCGGCGGCAACAACGCTGATGATCCAGCGCCAGCGCAAGCCGGCCATGAACAACACAAAAGTCCCGGAAGCCAGAATCAGCAACGAAGTGCCCAGGTCCGGCTGGCGCACGATGAGGACGAACGGTATGCCGATCAGCGCCAGGCTCACCGCAACATGTTTCAGATGAGGTGGCAGCGTGCGCTTGGACAGGTACCAGGCAATGGTCGCCGGCATGATGATTTTGAGGAATTCCGAAGGCTGGAAGCGGATCACTCCGGGAATATTGATCCAGCGGGTCGCGCCCATGGCGTTATGGCCCATGACATCCACCACTACCAGCAACAGCACGCCTACTACGTATAGCACTGGCACCCATCGCGCCATGAAACGAGGTTCAAGCTGGGCGATGATCACCATGGACACCAGGCCGATGCCGAACGAACTGGCCTGTTTGATCAGCAGATCCCAGTTCTTGCCGCTGGCCGAATACAGCACGAACAGGCTGCCGGCCGCCAATGTCAGCAACAGGATCAGCAGCGGCCCATCGATATGAATGCGCTGCAGGATGGTCGCACGACGGCGCATCACATCTTCGCTGGACAGGATGCGGTCGAAATTACTCTTCACGGGCACTGGCCGCAGTCTCCACGGGTGAAATTCCGGCGTACTCAGGCTTGAGCGTGCCGTCGGGATTGAGCAGCCAGGCGTCCATGACCTGACGAACCACGGGGGCTGCAACGCCGGAGCCGGACTCACCGTTCTCCACCATCACTGCGACAACGATTTTCGGGTTATCGGCGGGCGCGAAGCCTACGAACAAGGCGTGGTCGCGATGGCGTTCCTGAACCTTGGAGCGGTCGTACTTCTCACCCTGCTTGATCGCCACGACCTGAGCGGTACCACTTTTCCCGGCAATCCGGTACTGAGCGCCGATTGCAGCCTTACGCGCGGTACCCCGGGCACCGTGCATTACCTGCTGCATGCCGTGGTTGACCTTGGCCCAGTCGGACGGATCTCGCAGGACAATGTCCGGCATCGGGTTTTCATCGACTGGCGGCTTGCCTTCGATAGTCTTGGCCAGGTGCGGGCGATTCCATTTGCCTTTATTGGCGACCAGCGCTGTGGCCTGGGCCAGTTGCAGCGGCGTGGCCTGCATATAGCCCTGGCCGATTCCGAGAATCAGGGTTTCGCCAGGGAACCAGGCCTGTCGCCGGGTGGCGCGCTTCCAGTCCCTGGACGGCATCAAGCCGGGGGATTCTTCGAACATGTCCAGTGAAACTTTCTGGCCGATACCGAACTTGTTCATATAGCTGGACAGCCGGTCGATACCGATCTTGTGCGCCAGATCGTAAAAATAGGTGTCATTGGAGCGCATGATCGCGGTGTCCAGATCCACCCAGCCATCGCCGGTACGATTCCAGTTGCGGTATTTGTGATCGTAATTGGGTAGCTGATAGAAGCCGGGGTCGAAGACCCGCGTCGACGCCGTGACCACACCGGTATCCAGCCCGGCGATGGCAACGGCGGGCTTGATGGTCGAACCCGGGGGATACAGGCCGCGCAGAATCCGGTTGAACAACGGCCTGTCAATGGAATCGCGCAATTCAGCATAAGCCTTGAAGCTGATGCCGGTGACAAACAGATTCGGGTCAAAGCTCGGCGCACTGACCATTGCCAGGACCTCGCCGGTAGCCGGATCCAGAGCCACGATTGCGCCACGACGCCCACCCAGCGCAGCTTCTGCGGCTTCCTGCAGCTTTATATCCAGGCTGAGGACGATATCTTTGCCAGGCACCGGATCGGTGCGCTTGAGTACGCGCAATACGCGGCCTCGGGCGTTTGTTTCGACTTCTTCGTAGCCGACTTGCCCATGCAGCTCAGGCTGGTAAAACCGCTCGATGCCGGTTTTACCAATGTGATGGGTGCCGCTATAGGCCACAGGGTCGAGGACTTTCAGCTCTTTCTCGTTGATCCGCCCCATATAGCCCACCGAGTGCGCAAAATGCGGACCCTGCGGATAATGCCGGACCAGCTGGGCCACTACCTCAACTCCCGGCAAGCGGAACTGGTTGACGGCAACCCGGGCAATTTGTTCTTCAGTCAGCTCGAACAAAATAGGCACCGGTTCAAAAGGCCGTCGTCCCTGCTTCATGCGCTTTTCGAAGATGATGCGATCATCCGGCGTCAGCTCCAGCACTTCGATGATGGTATCGAGCACCTGGGACCAGTCACCGGAACGCTCGCGGGTCATGCTCAGGCTGAAACTGGGGCGGTTATCGGCAACCACGACGCCATTGCGATCAAAGATCAGCCCACGGCTCGGGGGAATCGGCTGTACGTGAACCCGATTGTTTTCGGACAGAGTCGAGTGATAGTCGTACTGGATGACCTGGAGAAAATATAACCGGGCCACGAGCACGCAAATCAGCACGACGACAGCCACAGCCCCAACCACGACCCGGCCGCGCACCAGACGTGCGTCTTTCTCATGGTCTTTTAGGCGGATCGGCTGGGACATTCAGGGTGCATGCTATTTGTGATAAGGGTGCCCGGACAGGACTGTCCAGGCGCGGTAGATCTGCTCGCCGATCAGGATGCGCACCAGCGGATGCGGCAGGGTCAGTGGTGACAGCGACCAGCGTTGCTCGCTACGGGCACACACTTCCGGCGCCAGCCCCTCGGGGCCGCCGACCATGAAGTTCACGGTACGCGAATCCAGACGCCAGCGCTCCAGTTCCACCGCCAGTTGCTCGGTACTCCAGGGTTTACCGTGAACCTCAAGGGTCACGATCCGCTCACCCGGTTGCACCTTGGCCAGCATGGCCTCGCCTTCCTGTCGAATCAGGCGCGCCACGTCGGCATTTTTGCCACGGGTATTGAGCGGAATCTCCACAAGGTCGAGCGCCAATTCAGATGGCAGACGCTTGGCATACTCGTGCCAACCCTCTTCCACCCATTTTGGCATCCGCGAACCGACGGCAATCAGACGCAATCGCACAGTGATGCCTTATTCGTTACCCGGAGTGTGGTGCGCAGCGCTTGCGGCACGGCTTTGTTCAGCACCCTGCCACAGACGCTCAAGGTCATAGAACTGGCGAGCGGCGGCGGTCATCACGTGAACGATAACGTCACCCAGGTCCAGCAGGACCCAGTCGCTGTCGCCCTTGCCTTCTTCGCTCAAGGATTTCAGGCCCGCAGCCTTGACCTTGTCGCGCACGCTATCAACCAATGCGTTCAACTGACGATTGGACGTACCGGTGGCGATCAGCATGTAATCGGCGATGCTGGTCTTGTCGCGTACATCTATGGTCAGGATGTCGGTGCCTTTGATTTCTTCCAGAGCTGCAATAGCAATCTGGACGACTTCTTCACTGCTCATTTTTTGCTTTGTCATAAAAAACTCAATTTGCTCGTATGTGTGGAACGCCAAAACGCTTGTCGATCGAAGCAGTTGTGGGGCGTTCCCTCAGTTTTTCGGCGCATGGTACAGCCCGTGCGCTTCGATATAGGCCAGTACCGCGTCTGGCACCAGATAACGTACCGACTTCCCGCTGGCCAGCAGTTGGCGGATCTGGGTGGCAGACACGGATA
>DASVUK010000054.1:0-92280 GCA_036387095.1 Pseudomonas sp. | reverse complement strand
CGCAGCCGAATTCGGTTACGGCGTTCCAGCTTTCAACGTCAACAACCTGGAACAAATGCGCGCCATTATGGAAGCGGCCGACAAGACCGATTCCCCGGTGATCGTTCAGGCTTCGGCCGGCGCTCGCAAATATGCCGGCGCTCCGTTCCTGCGTCACCTGATCCTTGCGGCAATCGAAGAGTTCCCGCACATCCCGGTGGTCATGCACCAGGACCACGGCACCAGCCCGGATATCTGCCAGCGCTCGATCCAGCTGGGCTTCAGCTCGGTCATGATGGACGGTTCGTTGGGTGTGGACGGCAAGACGCCGGCCTCCTACGAATACAACGTTGAAGTAACGCGCCGCGTCGTTGCCTTCGCCCATGCGTGTGGCGTTTCGGTTGAGGGTGAGCTGGGTGTACTGGGTTCGCTGGAAACCGGTATGGCTGGCGAAGAAGATGGCGTGGGCGCTGAAGGCATGCTGGATCACAGCCAGATGCTGACCGATCCAGAAGAAGCAGCAGATTTCGTCAAGAAAACCCAAGTCGACGCCCTGGCCATCGCCATTGGCACTAGCCACGGTGCATACAAGTTCACCAAACCGCCTACCGGCGACATTCTGGCGATCGACCGCATCAAAGAGATCCACAAGCGCATCCCTAACACTCACCTGGTCATGCACGGCTCATCTTCGGTGCCGCAGGAATGGCTGAAAATCATCAACGAGTACGGCGGCGACATCAAAGAAACCTACGGCGTACCGGTTGAAGAAATCGTTGAAGGCATCAAGTACGGCGTGCGCAAGGTCAACATCGATACCGACCTGCGTCTGGCGTCTACCGGTGCTATTCGCGAGTTCATGGCGAAAAACCCGAGTGAGTTCGATCCGCGTAAATACCTGGCCAAGACCGTAACGGCCATGCGCGACGTCTGTATCGCACGCTACGAAGCGTTCGGTACCGCCGGCAATGCGTCGAAGATCAAGCCAGTGTCTCTGGACCTGATGTTCGAGCGTTACGCCCGAGGTGAGCTGGATGCCAAGATCAACTGATTCCGGTTGATCCAGCAATAAAAAGCCCGCATCGCTGCGGGCTTTTTTTTGCGTTCCCGATGCCCTGCAGGGGCAATCTTGTCGGCGATGGCCCTCATTTATGCAGGCCTGCGATCTCGCCAACAAGTTGGCTCCTACGGTAGTGCGATGGTGCGTCCCACATAACGGGGCGGCGGCAAGTCTTTCTGGCTTTCCACAATCGTCAGCAACGCTTCCAACACCTCGTCGCTGAACGGCGCCGAACGTGGCCCAGCGGCCAGATCCACATGCAGCAGCATTTGCTCGCTGGCAGCCAAGGGCTCGTCAAGCCCGGCCTTATGCAGGCTGTGGTAGAGATGCACCCGCTTGCGATCATGCGCCACGATCTGCGTGCGCACCTCGACCTGCTCGCGCAACTTCACTTCGTTCAGGTAATTGATATGCGCTTCCAGCGTAAACAGTGAATGGCCGCTGGCGTCGCGGTTGTCGCTGGTCAAGCCGATACGGTCCATGAAGGCGTCGGTGGCGTAGCTGAAAATCAGCAGGTAGAACGCATCGCGCAAGTGCCCGTTGTAGTCGACCCAATCGGCAAGGATTGGGGTGTTGTAGGTGATGAGGTTGGGCATAAGGATGTTCCTTGAGATGCCTGGAATGCTCTGATTCCACGTCGTCTTGAAGCGGGTTCTGATCTGGCGCTAGTCGTTGAACGCCATGCCGTGTTTTTCCTTGGTCACGCGCACTGCTTCCATTACCGCCATCAGGCAGTCATCGCGATAGCGCTCCAACGCAGCGATGCTGTGGCTGCCCAGTTGATCACTGGTGCCACCCACCACATCGTCGATCAGCTTGTCGGTGAGCTCCGGTGCAGGCAGGTACGTCCATGGCAGCTTCAGGGCCGGGCCAAACTGGTTCATGAAGTGCCGCATTCCGGCATCGCCGCCCGCCAGGGTGTAAGTCAGGAAAGTGCCCATGAACGACCAGCGCAAACCCGCGCCAAAGCGAATGGCATCGTCGATTTCACCGGTGGTTGCCACACCGTCGTTGACCAGATGCAGGGCCTCGCGCCACAACGCCTCCAGCAGTCGATCCGCAATGAACCCGGGGACTTCCTTGCGCACGTGCAGCGGTCGCATGCCCAGCGATTCATAGACTTTGATCGCTGCCTGCACCGCTTCCGGCGCGGTGTGCTTGCCGCCGACCACTTCCACCAGTGGCAACAAGTACACCGGGTTGAACGGGTGGCCTACCACGCAACGTTCCGGGTGCGTCGCGCTTTCATAGAACTCGCTGGGCAGCAGGCCCGAGGTGCTGGAGCCGATCAAGGCGTCAGGCTTGGCCGCTGCGCTGATCTTCGCGTGCAGCTCCAGTTTCAGGTCAAGCCGTTCCGGAGCGCTTTCCTGAATGAAATCGGCGTCGCGCACGCACTCTTCGATAGTGGCGACAAAGCGCAAGCGGTCCTGGGCTGCGCCGGGCGCCAGGCCTTTCTGTTCCAGTGCGGGCCAGGCATTGGCGACGCGCTTGCGTAGCGCGGATTCAGCCCCTGGTGCCGGGTCCCAGGCGACAACGTCCAGGCCGTGGGCCAGGGCGCGAGCCACCCAGCCGCTGCCGATGACGCCACTGCCCAAGGCTGCGAAGGTTTTGATGTCGGTGATGAAGGTCATGTTGTGTCCCTTGAATACATGATTTTGTAGGAGCGAACGTGTTCGCGATGCGTCATAGCTGACAGCCTCTCGCCAACGAGTTGGCTCCTACAGGGAAAGCGGTCACTCAACCGCGCTTGGTCAAGCCCATCTTCACGCGGCCTTCAGCCGGGGTCAGGACTCGTGCGCCGAGGCGGCTGAGGATTTCGCTGGCGCGTTCCACCAGTGCGCCATTGCTGGCCAGTACGCCGCGGTCCAGCCAGATGTTGTCTTCCAGACCGACCCGCACGTTGCCGCCCAAAAGCACCGCCTGCGCCGCCATGGGCATCTGCATGCGACCGATGCCAAAACCTGCCCACACTGCGTCGGCGGGCAGGTTGTCCACCATGGCTTTCATGGTGGTGGTGTCCGCCGGTGCGCCCCATGGGATGCCCAGGCACAGCTGGAACAGCGGGTTATCCAGCAAACCTTCCTTGATCATCTGTTTGGCGAACCACAGGTGGCCGGTGTCGAAGATTTCCAGCTCGGCTTTCACGCCCAGCTCCTGAATACGCTTGGCACCGGCGCGCAGTTGGGCCGGGGTGGACACGTAAATGGTGTCGCCGTCGCCGAAATTGAGCGTGCCGCAATCCAGGGTGCAGATTTCCGGCAGCAGCTCTTCGATATGGGCCAGGCGGGCCAGCGGGCCGACCAGATCGGTGTTGGGTCCAAACTCCAGCGGCCGTTCGCCGGGGCCGATTTCCAGATCACCGCCCATGCCTGCGGTGAGGTTGACGATGATGTCGATGTCCGCCTCGCGGATGCGCTCCATTACCTCGCGATACAGCGCCACGTCGCGGCTGAACTTGCCGGTTTGCGGATCGCGAACGTGGCAATGCACAACCGTGGCGCCGGCTTTGGCGGCTTCCACGGCGGCGGCTGCGATTTGTTTGGGCGTAACCGGGACCAGATGGCTTTTCCCGGCGGTGTCGCCAGCACCGGTAAGTGCGCAGGTGATGATGACGTCATGGTTCATTGTTCGGGTTCCTTGCAGGCTTGGCGTGGCTTGTTGTGATGGTGCAAAGCTACGCAGCCGACGCCCCCGAAAAGCGCACAGCGGCGACCCGCTCTTGCACAGCAGCGACCTGTACTATTGCTGTCTTTGCATAACCGGCGTATCTCAATATCCCGCCGGGTTGGTATTCCCCGCAGCCCTCACTCGATGGAAGTGATCGATGTCTCAGGATTTCTACTTTCTGCTCCTGCCCGGTTTTTCGGTGATGGGCTTCGTGTCGGCGGTGGAGCCGTTGCGGGTCGCCAACCGGTTCGGCGGCGAGTTGTACCGCTGGCATGTGTTGAGTCGGGATGGCGGCGCGGTGATCGCCAGCAATGGCATGTCGGTCAACGCCGACGCTGCGCTGGAACCGCTGAAGAAGGGCGCGACGCTGTGGGTCGTGGCGGGTTTCGAACCCTTGAAATGCTGCACGCCGGCGCTGGAACACTGGCTGCGCCGTCTGGATAACGAAGGCGTGACGCTGGGGGCGATCGATTCAGGCAGCTTCGTACTTGCTCAGGCGGGGTTGCTGGATAACCACCGGCTGACCATGCATTGGGAAGCCATAGATGCCTTCAGGGAGGCATGGCCCAAGCTGCAAGTCACTCATGAACTGTTCGAGATCGACCGTCGACGCATCACCTCGGCAGGCGGCACCGCATCCATCGACATGATGCTCGACCTGATCGGCCAGGCCCATGGGCCGGAGTTGGCGATCAAGGTTTCCGAGCAATTCGTACTTGGGCGCATTCGCCCCCGCAAGGATCACCAGCGCATGCAGATCGCCACGCGCTATGGCATCAGCAGCAAGAAGCTGGTGCAGGTGATCGGCGAGATGGAGCAACACACCGAGCCGCCGTTGACCACACTGCAACTGGCGGAGGGCATTCAGGTTACGCGACGCCAACTGGAGCGCCTGTTCCGCCTGCACCTCAATGACACACCGAGCAACTTCTACCTTGGCCTGCGTCTGGAAAAAGCCCGGCAGTTGCTGCGTCAGAGCGACATGAGCGTACTGGAAGTCAGCATCGCCTGCGGCTTCGAGTCACCGTCGTATTTCACCCGCAGCTACCGAGCGCGTTTTGCCCAGTGTCCGCGTGAGGATCGGCGCGCAATCAAACTCCCGTAGGAGCGAATTTATTCGCGACCAGGCCAGCTCATCCACTACCTTTTTCGCGGCTGAAATCCCGCTCCCGGATGAATCCGGTCCTACGATTACCGCTTCATCAGCCCCGAACACGCCGCTTTGTACGCCTCATGCTGATATTTGTTCAGTGAGGCGGGCAGGGCGAAGTCGTGTTTTTTGTTCTGGGCGTTGATGGTCTGCGGCGACATCAAGGTCACCTGGCAATCGGACAGCAGCTGAAACACGGTCTCGATCTTGAAGGTGGTAGGGCCGCCGGCAAACTCGCCTTTCTTGCTGCGCTTTTTGATCACGATGTGGCTGATGCCGTTTTCCCGGACGAAGCTGGCGATTTGTGTCGCGAAGGCTTTGACGTTGGCTGACTCATCGTCGTCTTCCAGGGCGATCTTTTTGATCGCCAATGGCAGGTGTTCGATACCGCCATGCTGCAAGGTCGCGAGGGCGAAGATTGCCTCGCTGCCTTTGATTTCTACACCGCAAATGATCATGAGAAAGCCTTAACAACAAAGTCTGGGATTTTAAGGCCGACACGATAGCCCATCGCAAAGCGTCATTCCTGGGCTATCGACTCCAGATACTCGGAACGCTCGTCGCTCATGCGCGCCAGGCAGTCGTTTTCCGCAATGGTAAATGCCTTGCTGCCAGCCGCAGCCGGGAAGACTTCAACGGCGCAATCGGCATCGCGCAATTTTTGCCAGGCTTGCTGGGCGGCCTTGAGCTTGCCGGTGAAATAGTCGAATTGGGCCTTGTTGGCTCCGAATTGGGTTTGCACGCGCTGCAACAGATTTTGGAAGTTCTCGTTGAGCAGCTGTTCAGCCGTGTCGCGGCTGTATTTGGAGCATTCAAGGGTCTGCTTGTCCTCGTCGACGCCATCACAAGGCGTTGCGTCGGGGTTTTGAGCAGCGTGAGCGCCAGTAATACCGGTCGCCAGAAGAGCCAAAGCCAGGAAAACCGTTTTCATCGAGTCGCTCCGATCCATTGATGCGTTGAATTCTGGCCCATGCGCGAGGCAAAGAACAGGTTTGCGACGCAGTCAGCAGCGGCGACCTGTCGCCCATTGTCGTTTCTTGACGCTTTCGGCAAACCCCCTGTCGTTTTTGCACCCGGCTCGCCCGACCCTCCGGCATATGCTGGCCCCAATAGCGCCGACACACGTTTCGACGCACAAGCACCTATAAGGGGACAGCCTGATGAGCCCAGCCGAACTGCACGCCGACAGCATCGTTATTGACGGGCTGATCATTGCCAAGTGGAACCGTGAGCTGTTTGAAGACATGCGCAAAGGTGGCCTGACCATGGCCAACTGCACTGTGTCGGTGTGGGAAGGCTTCCAGGCCACCATCAACAGCATCTGCACCAGCCAGAAGCTGATGCGCGAGAACAGCGACCTGGTCATGCCGGTGCGCACCACCGCCGATATCCGCAAGGCCAAGGAACAAGGCAAGACCGGCATCCTCTTCGGTTTTCAGAATGCTCACGCTTACGAAGATCAGATCGGCTATGTCGAGATCTTCAAGCAGCTGGGCGTTGGCATTGTGCAGATGTGCTACAACACCCAAAACCTCGTTGGCACCGGTTGCTATGAGCGTGACGGCGGCCTGTCTGGCTTTGGTCGCGAAATAGTTGCGGAAATGAACCGCGTCGGCGTCATGTGCGATCTGTCCCACGTGGGTTCCAAGACTTCTGAAGAAGTCATCCTCGAATCGAAAAAACCGGTCTGCTACTCCCACTGCCTGCCGTCCGGCCTTAAAGAACACCCGCGCAACAAGTCTGACGAAGAACTGAAGTTCATCGCCGACCACGGCGGCTTCGTGGGCGTGACCATGTTCGCGCCGTTCCTGGCCAAGGGCATCGAGTCCACCATTGACGACTACGCCGAAGCCATCGAATACGTGATGAACATTGTCGGCGAAGATTCCATCGGCATCGGCACTGACTTCACCCAGGGCCACGGCCAGGATTTCTTCGAATACCTGACCCACGACAAAGGCTACGCACGCCGCCTGACCAGCTTCGGCAAGATTATCAACCCGCTGGGCATCCGCACCGTGGGCGAATTCCCGAACCTGACCGAAACCCTGCTCAAACGCGGCCACCCCGAGCGCGTAGTGCGCAAGATCATGGGCGAGAACTGGGTGAACGTCCTCAAAGACGTCTGGGGCGAATGATCGATTCTGGAGCCTACTGCGCCCGCCGATAGCTGCGTCAGGTCCTCCCTCCAAGCTCGCCGTACAGTCGTACTGGCCTTCGCTTGTGGTTCCGGTCCTTCCTTGCTCTCGACGTGCTCGCTACGGCTCCAAAACCAATCATCTGGCTTGTTTATTTAAAGAAGCAAAGCAAACGCTTTGTTTTAGCGATCACGAATTTTGGAGTTTGACCCCATGGCTAAAATCGCCCCGCAACTGCCTATCGAAGTCGACAGCGAAACCGGCGTCTGGACCTCTGACGCATTGCCGATGCTGTACGTGCCGCGCCACTTTTTCGTCAACAACCACATGGGCATCGAAGAAGTGCTGGGCGCCGACGCCTACGCCGAAATCCTCTACAAAGCCGGCTACAAATCCGCCTGGCACTGGTGCGAGAAAGAAGCCGAATGCCACGGCCTGGAAGGCGTCGCAGTATTCGAGCACTACATGAAGCGCTTGTCTCAGCGCGGCTGGGGCCTGTTCAAGATTCAGGACATCGACCTGGAAAAAGGCACCGCCAGCATCAAGCTGGAGCACTCCTGCTTCGTTTACGTCTACGGCAAGGTCGGTCGCAAGGTCGATTACATGTTCACCGGATGGTTCGCCGGCGCCATGGATCAGATTCTCGCCGCCAAAGGCAGCTCGATCCGCACGGTGGCCGAACAGGTCTATGGCGGTTCAGAAGAAGGCCACGACGACGGCCTGTTTATCGTCAAGCCGTTGTAAGTCGAGGTACGCAAAATGGCTTTCGAAGCGATGTTCCAGCCGATTCAAATCGGCAAGCTCACAATCCGCAACCGCGTATTGAGCACGGCCCATGCCGAGGTCTACGCGACCGACGGCGGGATGACCACTGACCGCTACGTGAAGTACTACGAAGAGAAAGCCAAGGGCGGCATCGGCCTGGCGATCTGCGGCGGCTCGTCAAGCGTCGCTATCGATAGCCCGCAAGGCTGGTGGAAGTCGGTCAACCTGGCCACCGACAAGATCATCCCGCACTTCCAGAATCTTGCTGACGCCATGCACAAGCACGGCGCCAAGATCATGATCCAGATTACCCACATGGGTCGTCGCTCCCGCTGGGATGGCGATCACTGGCCGACCTTGCTGTCGCCGTCGGGTATCCGCGAGCCGGTACACCGCGCGACCTGCAAAACCATCGAGCCGGAAGAGATCTGGCGCGTAATCGGCAACTACGCCAGCGCTGCGGCCCGAGCCAAAGCCGGCGGCCTGGATGGCGTCGAGCTGTCCGCCGTGCACCAACACATGATCGACCAGTTCTGGAGCCCACGGGTCAACAAGCGTACCGACGAATGGGGCGGCAGCTTCGAGAACCGCATGCGTTTCGGCCTGGAAGTCATCAAGGCTGTGCGCAAGGAAGTCGGCCCGGATTTCTGCGTCGGCCTGCGCCTTTGCGGCGACGAATTCCATCCCGATGGCCTCAGCCATGAAGACATGAAGGAAATCGCCAAGTACTACGACGATACCGGCATGATCGACTTCATTGGCGTTGTGGGTTCCGGTTGCGACACCCACAACACCCTGGCCAACGTGATTCCGAACATGAGTTATCCACCGGAGCCGTTTTTGCACCTGGCTGCCGGTATCAAGGAAGTGGTCAAGTCCCCGGTGCTGCACGCGCAGAACATCAAGGACCCGAACCAGGCAACGCGGATTCTGGAAGGCGGTTACGTGGACATGGTGGGCATGACCCGCGCCCACATCGCCGACCCGCACCTGATTGCCAAGATCAAGATGGGCCAGATCGACCAGATCAAGCAGTGCGTCGGTGCCAACTACTGCATCGACCGCCAGTATCAGGGCCTGGACGTGCTGTGCATCCAGAACGCTGCGACCTCCCGCGAATACATGGGCGTGCCGCACATCATCGAAAAATCTACCGGTGTGAAACGCAAGGTGGTGGTTGTCGGTGCCGGTCCTGCCGGTATGGAAGCGGCGCGAGTCTCGGCCGAACGTGGCCATGACGTGACGCTGTTCGAGAAGAAGGAATTCATCGGCGGGCAGATCACTACCGCGTCGAAAGCGCCGCAACGTGACCAGATCGCTGGCATCACTCGCTGGTTCCAATTGGAGCTGGCACGCTTGAAAGTTGATCTGCGCCTTGGCACTGCCGCCGACGCGGCGACCATCCTCGACCTGCGCCCGGATATCGTGGTGCTGGCGGTGGGCGGTCATCCGTTTCTGGAACAGAACGAACACTGGGGCGCAGCCGAAGGCCTGGTGGTCAGCAGCTGGGACATCCTCGACGGCAAGGTGGCGCCAGGCAAGAACGTGCTGGTCTACGACACCATCTGCGAGTTCACCGGTATGTCCACTGCTGACTTCCTGGCTGACAAAGGTTGCCAGGTCGAGATCGTCACGGATGACATCAAGCCGGGTGTTGCCATCGGCGGTACGTCGTTCCCGACTTACTACCGCAGCATGTATCCGAAAGAAGTGATCATGACCGGCGACATGATGCTGGAGAAGGTCTACCGCGAAGGCGACAAGCTGGTGGCAGTGCTGGAGAACGAATACACCGGCGCGAAAGAGGAGCGGGTGGTTGATCAGGTGGTTGTGGAAAACGGCGTGCGCCCGGACGAGGAAATCTATTACGCCCTCAAGGATGCGTCGCGCAACAAAGGTCAGATCGACATCGAAGCCCTGTTCGCGATCCAGCCGCAGCCATGCCTGAGCGAGCCGGGTGAGGGTTATCTGCTGTTCCGCATCGGTGATTGCGTGGCACAGCGTAATACCCATGCCGCCATCTATGACGGGCTTCGACTCTGCAAGGATTTCTAGCTGCTGGTGGATAACCCTGTAGGAGCGAACTTGTTCGCGATCCAGTGCGCAGCGCTGGCAATGGATTTGGATTCAAGTCCGATTGAAGGCCGTCCCGGCCTTATCGCGAGCAAGCTCGCTCCTGCAGATGACTGCGTGCGCCGTAGGAGCTTCACATGCTGAACACCCTTCTCCCCATCTTGCTGTTCGCTGCTCTGGGCCTTGCTGTCCTGGGGGCTGTGCGGCGGGTGAATATGTGGCGCAACGGCCGAGCCTCGAAAGTCGATCTGCTCGGCGGGCTGCTGGCCATGCCCAAGCGCTACATGGTCGATCTGCACCATGTGGTGGCCCGCGATAAATACATTGCCAACACCCACGTAGCCACAGCGGGCGGCGCGGTAGCGTCCATTGTGCTGGCGATTCTGGTGCATGGTTTGGGCCTGCATAACCGCATTCTTGGCTTCGCTTTGTTGGCGGCGTCGGCGGTGATGTTCGTCGGTGCGATCTTCATGTACCTGCGCCGCCTCAATCCTCCGGCGCGCTTGTCCAAAGGCCCGTGGATGCGCTTGCCGAAAAGCCTGCTGGCGTTCTCGGCAAGCTTCTTCCTGCTGACCTTGCCAGTTGCGGGCATCTTCCCGGAGAACTTCGGTGGCTGGGTATTGGCTGTCATCCTTGGCGTTGGCGTGCTGTGGGGCGTATCTGAATTGTTCTTCGGCATGACCTGGGGCGGGCCGATGAAGCACGCCTTTGCAGGCGCCTTGCATCTGGCCTGGCACCGTCGTGCCGAACGTTTTGGTGGCGGCCGCTCCACTGGCCTCAAGCCGTTGGACCTGACCGATAAAACCGCACCACTGGGTGTAGAAAAGCCCGAGGATTTCACCTGGAACCAGCTGCTGGGTTTCGACGCCTGCGTGCAATGCGGCAAGTGCGAGGCGGCATGCCCGGCCTTCGCTGCCGGTCAGCCGCTGAATCCTAAGAAGCTTATTCAGGACATGGTGGTCGGCCTGGCCGGTGGCACCGACGCCAAATTCGCCGGCAGCCCGTATCCGGGCAAAGCCATTGGCGAGCACGGCGGCAACCCGCATCAGCCTATCGTCAACGGTCTGGTGGATGCCGAAACCCTGTGGTCCTGCACCACATGCCGTGCCTGTGTGGAAGAGTGCCCGATGATGATCGAGCACGTGGACGCCATCGTCGACATGCGTCGCCACCTGACCCTGGAAAAAGGCGCGACGCCGAACAAAGGCGCTGAAGTCCTGGAAAACCTGATCGCCACCGATAACCCCGGCGGCTTTGCGCCGGGTGGGCGGATGAACTGGGCCGCGGACTTGAGCCTGAATCTGCTCAGTGAGAAGAAAACCACCGACGTGCTGTTCTGGGTCGGCGACGGCGCGTTCGACATGCGCAACCAGCGCACCTTACGCGCCTTCGTCAAAGTCCTGAAAGCGGCCAACGTCGACTTCGCGGTGCTGGGCCTGGAAGAGCGCGACAGCGGCGACGTGGCCCGGCGTCTGGGTGACGAAGCGACCTTCCAGATGCTTGCCAGGCGCAACATTCAGACCCTGGCCAAATACAGCTTCAAGCGCATCGTCACCTGTGACCCGCACAGCTTCCACGTCCTGAAAAACGAGTATGGCGCCTTCGATGGCAATTACTTCGTGCAGCACCACAGCACCTACATGGCTGAGCTGATTCAGGGCGGCGCGCTGAACCTTGGGCAACACAAAGGCTCCAGCGTGACTTATCACGATCCGTGCTACTTGGGCCGTTACAACGGCGAATACGAAGCGCCTCGCGATGTGCTGCGTGCGCTGGGCATCGAGGTCAAGGAAATGCAGCGTTCCGGTTTCCGCTCGCGCTGCTGCGGCGGTGGCGGCGGTGCGCCCATTACGGATATTCCCGGCAAGCAGCGTATTCCGGACATGCGCATGGAAGATATCCGGGAAACCGGTGCCGAACTGGTGGCCGTAGGGTGCCCGCAATGCACGGCGATGCTCGAAGGCGTGGTCGAGCCGCGTCCGATGATCAAGGACATTGCCGAACTGGTGGCCGATGCGCTGGTGGAGGAAGTGATCCCCAGCAAACCTGCGCCTGGCAAACGTGAACCTGCGGAGGTGCATTGATGAGCGACATTATTCGCAGAGACCCTCGCGCCGAATGGATTGCCCGCAACCGCTTGCATCCGCTGCATGCGGCGATGCAACCGGCGCAGACCAGCTGGATGGGGCCTAACGGCCTGATGCGCAAGAATGTGCATGGCATCGGCTTTATCGGTCCCAATGGCATCAAACGTATCGACCGCAGCGGCGCGCAGCAGGGTGGGGCGACCAAGCGCTCGGCGGCTGCCGAGGTGCAATTGCCGCTGCACCAGGTGCCGGAACCGGCTTTCTATATCAACGTGGTGCCGGACATGGTGGGCGGCCGCTTGAGTGCTCACGACCGCGACTTGCTCGGCCTGGCTCATCAGCTCGCGGGCGAGAGCGGTGCGGTGCTGGCCGTGGTCTTTGGCGAGCACAAGGAAAGTGCTTTCGCCACGGCGGGTGTCGATCGCCTGTTGGTACTGGAAGGCAACGAATTCAGCGGCTATTCGCCGGAGCAACGGGTTCAGGGCCTGCGGGCTGTGGATAACCAGTTCAGCCCGCGTCACTGGTTGCTGCCGGACAGCCGCAGCGGCGGCGGGGAGTTGGGCCGTCGATTCGCGGCAAGCCTGGGCGAGCGCCCCGCCACGCGGGTCTGGCAAATGACCGATAACCAATGCATCGGCCGCGCTGGCGCAGGTCGCGAGGATTTGGCCCGGCCATTGGCGCGCTTGATTCTTGCCGGAGTCGAATGTGCCGAGCCGGTCAGCGAAACCCGACATGAAGCGCTGCCGGTTGAGTTATCCACAGCCGTGGCGCGCAGTCTGTCCAGAATCGAAGATCTTGGCGCGGTTGCGGTCGATCCGGCTGCCATTCCCATGGCTGAAGCCGAATTCATCTTTTCCGGCGGTAACGGCGTCAAGGACTGGAATCTGTTTCATCAAACCGCAGCGGCCCTTGGCGCAACCGAAGGCGCATCCCGTGTGGCCGTGGATGATGGTTTCATGGGCCGTGATCGTCAGGTCGGGGCGAGTGGCACCTGGGTGACGGCGCGGGTTTATGTGGCGGTGGGTATCTCAGGCGCGATTCAGCACCTGCAAGGCATCGGGGCCTGCGACAAGGTCGTGGCGATCAATCTTGATCCGGGCTGCGACATGATCAAACGCGCGGATTTGTCAGTGATCGGCGAAAGCGCAGAAATCCTCGCGGCGCTGATCGAAGCGGTGGAAACCTGGCGCAATGGAGCAAAACGAGATGCGGCCTGAGCCTATGAATTCTGCTGTGGATAAGACGAGCCTGCACATCATCAGCCTGGTATCCATCGGTGCGCACCCGACTTCCGGTCGGGCACGCCGCGCCGAACAGGACGCACGCGCCGTGGAGTTGGGGCTGCAACTGGCCGGTGAAAACCTGCATGTGCTGCACGCCGGCAATGCTGAAGAACCCGCGTTGCGGGCTTATCTGGGCATGGGCCTGGAGGAGTTGCATGTGCTGGAACAGCCGGAAAATGCCGACGCGCTGCCAGCGCTGACCGATTACATCCGCGAGGCTGGCGTGCAGATGGTGCTCACCGGAAGCCAGGCAGAAACCGGCGAAGGCTCGGGCATGTTGCCGTTCCTGCTGGCGGAAAACCTCGGTTGGCCGCTGGTGGTCGGGATGGCAGAGGTGGAATCCATCACCAATGGTGTTGCCCAGGTCCTGCAAGCGCTGCCTCGTGGTCAGCGGCGTCGTTTGAAAGTACGCCTGCCGTTTCTGGCCACCGTGGACAACGCCGCAGCCAAACCCCGACAAAGCGCCTACGGTCCGGCACAACGGGGCAGTCTCGAAGCTGAGCATGTGGAAATCGTGGCGGACGAGCTTCTGGCCGGCTCATCCCTGCAACCGGCCAAACCCCGGCCCAAACGCTTGAAGGTCATCAAGGCCAAGAGCGGCGCCGACCGCATGAAAGCTGCCACGGCCAAGGCCAGCGGCGGCGGCGGGCAGGTGCTCAAAGGCGTCACGCCCAAAGAAGGCGCCGAGGCGATTCTCAAGTTATTGATTGAGGAGGGTGTGGTTCGGTAACTCGCAATCCCCCGAACCCATGGCCTGGCCGGGACGGAATCCCGGTCCAGCCGGGAAGGCCGCTGTCTGTTGACAGAGATCCAGTGCCTGCACCGGTTTTTCGGAAGTAAATGCCTTCCCATCGAGAGAGTCCGTGGGAGGGGATCTGCCTTCCTGCAAGCACACTCTCCATCCTGTTCAGATAGCGACGCCGTATCCTCCCGACGCTCTCTATCGGCGGTAACGAGCACGTCATTTCCAGAGCCTGACGGCTCACCCGAATTTATTTTGTATCCCCCCTGTCACTTTCCCCGTTTCATCCGGCACATGGTTATTGAGAATTGCTTCCATTCCCGAGTAGCCACCATGCCCCATCGTCTAGACACACTTTTACGTCCAAGTCTGCTG
This sequence comes from Pseudomonas sp., assembly GCA_036387095.1. Classification (GTDB taxonomy): domain Bacteria; phylum Pseudomonadota; class Gammaproteobacteria; order Pseudomonadales; family Pseudomonadaceae; genus Aquipseudomonas. The sequence goes on along the minus strand of DASVUK010000054.1, from coordinate 77,961 downwards.
GCCATCGCTATCGCGTTCGGTACGTCGATAGTCAGCATGCAGTTGGTTGCAGCAGAGCAAACTTCCAGTGCCCGCGCCTACGACCTGCCGGCGGCATCGTTGGCCAGCGTCCTGAACAGCATCGCCAGTCAGGCCGGTCTGACGTTGAGCGTCGATCCGTCACTGGTTTCGAGCAAGACTTCATCACCCGTCAAAGGCCAGTTCGACGCCGGTACGGCAATGCGCCAGGCCCTGCGCGGTACGGGCCTGCAACTGCTGCAAAACGCCACGGGTGGCTACTATCTGGTGGCGGTGCAAGAAGGCACTATGGCTTTGCCGGATGTGACCATCAATGCGGCAGGTGCAACGTCTGATGGCTCCGAAGCTGCGGGCTATCGCAGCGAGAACGTCACCAGTGTCGGCGCGTTGGGCGGCATGAAACTGCAAGACACGCCTTACTCGATGAGTGTGACCTCTCAGGCCATGCTGAAAAACACCTTGGCCACGTCCCTCGATGATGTGTTCAAACATAACCCGTTCACTCAACTGTACTCACCGCGTAACGCCGGATACGCAAGCGCCGTCAGCATTCGCGGTTTCAGCAGCGCGGGTAACCTCAACATCGCCAACGATGGCTTGCGGTTCACCACCGGCGCTGACGGTGGCAACTACCTTGAAGAGAATGAACAGCTTGAAATCATTACCGGGCTGACGGGTTTCCTGTACGGCCCGGCGTCACCCGGCGGCCTGGTCAACTACGTCCTCAAACGCCCGACTTATGAACGCTATAACAGCGTGACCCTGGGCAATGCCGGCGGCGAAAACTATTACCTGCATGGCGACTTTGGCGGGCCGATTGACCCGCAAGGCAAGCTGGCGTATCGGGTAAACGTCCTGACCCAGGACGGCGAAACCGCCATTGACATGCAGAAGCGCCGGCGCGAGATGATCAGCCTGGCTCTGGACTGGAACGTCAGCGACGACCTGCTGGTTCAATTCGACGCCTCGCACAAAAAGACCGAAATGCGTGGCACGACCAGCTACTGGTATTTCAACAATCAGGCCTGGCGTCCCAGCGCGTCATCGCTGAGCAACGACAAGCTGTACAGCCAGAAGTGGAGCTTCGCGGACGACGAAACCGACAAGGCCGGGGTGCGCGCCAAGTGGCGTTTGAACGATGTGTTCACGCTGCGTGCTGCTCTTGCAGCGCAGAAATACACCACGGAAAACACCTACACCGGACCTACCGTCACCGGAGCTGGGGTTTACTCGCAGAATCTCTATGCCTTCGCGCCTATCGAAACCGAAGAGACATCCGGTTACCTGTTCCTCGACTCAGCCTTCGACACCGGCCCGCTGGGGCACAAGGTGACCATGGGCTATCAGGGCAATACCGCGCGTGAACGCCAGTACGAAGACCATATTCCCTACCCGGGGCCGCAATACACTTCGCCTGTCGGCACGATACCTCTGAGTGAAACGCCACAGGTCACCAAACCCGGTTATTCCATTGGCCATGGCGACCAGCGGCTGGCCAACACGTCGCAGACCGATAACTTCCTGATTGGCGACGTCATCACCTTCAACGATCAGTGGTCGACGATCCTTGGCGTGACCAATACCCGGATCAAGACCTACGCCAACGAGTTCGTGTACGCCAATGCCTTCGGTACACCGGAAACAGAAACCAGGTACAACGAGAGCAAGACCTCGCCGAACATCTCGCTGGTCTACAAACCGCTGCCATGGTTGACGACTTACGTGACCTATATCGAAGGCCTGCAAACGGGCGGTGTTGCGCCGTCGGGCACCAACAACGCAGGCCAGGCTTTCGCGCCGGAAATCAGTGAACAGTACGAAATCGGTGCCAAGGCCACAGTCGGGGAAACCTTGCTGACACTGGCGTTCTTCAATATCGATAAACCCAACGGCTATACCAACGGTGCCAACACTTATGTGGTTGACGGGCGCCAGGAAAACAATGGTATGGAGTTCAGCGTCACCGGCAAGGTCATTCCTGAACTGACCGTGGTCGGTGGCGTGACCTTGCTCGATCCGCAAATCAAGAAAACCAGTGTGGCCGCCAACGAGGGCAACGCGCCCACGAACGTTGCCAAACAATTGGCCAAGGTTTATGCCGAATACGACATCAACGGCATGCCAGGCCTGGCACTGACCGGCGGCGCGTTTTACACCGGCAAGCAGTACGTCGATGAAGGCAATGACTATCAATTGCCATCCTTCACCACCTTCGACGCCGGTGCCCGCTACCGCATGCGGCTTTCCGAAAATGACCTGACCTTGCGCATGAATGTCAGCAACCTGACCAATAAAGAGTACTGGCTCAACAGCAGTTACCTGGGTGATCCACGTACTGTCGCGTTCTCGGCGCAACTGGAGTTCTGATCCTGATGTAAAGCTCACCTCGTTTCTGGCTGAAGCGAGGTGAGCTGCATCGACGCAAGCTGCGCATCTTCCCGGCTGCGCAGGTGATCCAGCTTTTTCATCCGACCGGTGCCGTTTGCCACTCTTCCCCAGCTCTGACACAATCGCGAATACTTCTCGTTATTTAATGCGATTTCCCGAGGTTCGCGTTGTGTCCTCAGCCCCAATCCCTCAAAGCGAGCTTGTTGGTGTCCTTTACCGTGACCACCGCAGTTGGCTGGTGAACTGGTTACGGCGTAATGTCGCCTGTCCGCAACGGGCTGAAGACCTGAGCCAGGACACGTTTGTGCGGCTGCTCAATCGTGAGCAGTTGAATCAACCCCGTGAACCCAAGGCTTTCCTGGCCGCTGTCGCCAAAGGACTGCTGTTTGACTATTTCCGTCGTGCGGCCCTCGAACAGGCTTACCTCAATGAGCTGGTGCTGATCCCCGAAGCGGAACAGCCCTCGCTGGAAGAGCAGTTTCTGATTCTCGAAGATCTGAAAACAATTGATCAGTTGCTCGGCACGCTGTCGAACAAGGCGCGGGCAGCGTTTCTCTACAGCCGTCTTGACGGCATGAGCCACAACGAAATTGCCGAGCGTCTGGGTGTTTCCTCATCCCGCGTGCGTCAGTATCTGGCTCAGGGCATGCGCCAGTGCTACATCGCTCTCTACGGCGAGCCCCTGTGAGCGCCTTCAATTCCAGACCGGTTTCAGCGAAGGTGCTGGACGCCGCTATTGCCTGGCAACTTTGCCTGGATTGCGGCAGCGGCAGTAAGGATGAGCGCGATGAGCATGCCAAATGGCTGGCGGCCGATGAAGAGCATTCCCGCGCCTGGGCTCAGCTCGGGATGCTTGACCGGCAGTTCTCGCTGACGACGGCCCCCGCGCGTTCCGCTCTGTTGCAGTCGCACACTGGTGCGTTGCGCCGGATGCGTAAGGTCGGTAGCGGATTGGCCGGTGTGTTCATCGCCTGCGGGTTGGCCTTGTTCATGGGCAATCGCTATCTGCCGCTGGATTACTGGCTGGCCGACCAACACACCGACACCGGTGAGCAGCGCACCGTGCGGCTGGCAGACAACACGTTGATCCGCATGAACACCCACAGCGCAATCGACGTGCGTTTCGATGCCACTCAGCGCCGGGTAATCCTTCAGGATGGCGAGATCCTTGTGGAAACCGGCAGTCATAACGATCAGCGGCCGTTTATCGTGGAGACGCGCGACGGTCAGATGCGTGCCTTGGGTACAAGGTTTCTGGTGCGCCGGGAAAGCGACGGCACGCTGCTGAGCGTCCTGCAATCGGCAGTTGCCGCGCACGCTCAACGGGACCCGCAAGAGCAGATCCTGCATGAAGGCCAGCAGATGTTCATAAGCCGTGAGGGACTCGGCCCGATGCTGGCACTCAAGCCCGGTGCCGATGCTTGGACGCGGGGCATGCTCGTGGTTGAAAACGTCAGGCTGGCGGATCTGGTCGCGGAGCTGAGCCGGTATCGTGCGGGGTATCTGGGGGTTGCACCGGAAGTGGCGGATTTACGTATCACCGGCAGCTTTGCGCTGAGTAATACCGATCTGGCGCTCAAGGCGTTGTCGCCGACTTTTCCTGTTCAGATTGAACAGCACACCAAATGGTGGACGACGGTTATTGCGAAGGATGCCAAAGCCGCTGTGAGCCTGTCCGCCAAGCCGGAAGCATAGTATTGGATCGTTCCCGGCAGAGCCTGACATGCGTTGAATTTTGAGGTCGCTGGTACGCAGTGGCTTTTTCGTTTTTGGTTAAAGCGTTTGAGAAAAAGAATATGAAAAGCCAAACCGTGCGTCGCTGGTCCTTCGTGCACACCTGGACCAGCCTGATCTGCACATTGTTCCTGCTGATGCTGGCAATTACAGGGTTGCCGCTGATTTTCAGTCATGAAATTGACCACTTGCTGGGCAACTCTCCGGAGTTCAAGGAGATGCCGACCGACACGCCGCACCTGAATCTTGAGCAACTGGTGGAGGCCGCCCAAGCCCATCGGCCGGGCGATGTCATGCAGTATTTCGGCTGGGAAGAAGATGATCCCAATGGCGTCTGGGCGATCATGGCCAAGACCGCGGGCACCGATCCCAACGACTCACACTCATTCATGATGGATTCGCGCACGGGTGAAGCCTTCGAGATGCCGTCGGCCAATGGCGGCTTCATGATGGTCATGTTGCGCCTGCACGTGGACATGTATGCAGGGCTGCCCGGCAAACTGTTGCTGGCGTTCATGGGCTTGATGTTCGTGCTGGCGATTATTTCCGGCACGGTGCTGTACGCGCCGTTCATGCGCAAACTCGAATTCGCCACGGTGCGGGCCAATAAATCCACGCGCATGCGCTGGCTCGACCTGCATAACCTGATCGGCGTCGTGACCCTGACCTGGGCGCTGGTGGTGGGCGTGACCGGCGTGATCAGTGCCTGCGCCGACCTGTTGATCGCGTCATGGCGCAACGACAGTCTGGCGGCCATGATCGCCCCTTATCAAAACGCACCGGCGTTGACGCAACGCGCTCCGGCCACCCTCCTGTTGTCCATCGCCGAGGCTGCGGCGCCGGGCATGGAGGCGGATTTCATCGCCTTTCCCGGCACGCGCTTTTCCAGCGAGCACCATTACGCGGTCTTTCTCAAGGGCAACACCCACCTGACCAAGCATTTGGCGACACCGGTGTTGATCGATGCGAAAACCCTGGACGTGACTGCCGTGGTGGAGCGGCCCTGGTACATGGATGCCTTGGGCATGTCGCAACCGCTGCACTTCGGTGACTACGGCGGCATGCCAATGAAAATCCTCTGGGCGGCGCTCGATGTGCTGACCATCATCGTATTGGGCAGCGGGCTCTACCTCTGGTGGGTGCGGCGCAAGGTAGCCCGGCCCGTCAGCGTCGGCCAAGTGGAAGCGGTGCAATGAAACGTTCCACGATGCGCCATGTGTTCGCCATGCCGTTGCTGATCGGAATACTGATCGCAGCGGGCCTGTTTGCGGCCTTGCTGGGCGATGGCTGGTGGGACACCCTGGCTTGGCTGGGCATGGGGATTGCTACGGTGTTGAGTATCCGGGGCTTGCTGGTGCGCAAGACCTGAAACCAGATATTGCGGACCGGCACCGGGCTGACTAGTCTAAGAGGCTGTCTCATTCGAGGAACACCCATGTCTGCGCCGACCATGACGTTGTACTTCAACGCAGCCTCTCCCTTTGCACGCAAAGTGATGGTCCTGCTGCACGAAACCGGTCAACTGGACAGAGTGCAATTGCTGCCGACGGTGTTGTCGCCGGTTAGCCCGGTGGCGGAACTGAACCTCGACAATCCCGCTGGCAAAATCCCGGCCCTGCGTCTGGCCGATGGCAATGTGATCCATGACAGCCGGGTGATTCTGGATTATCTGGATCACCAGCACGTAGGCAACCCTTTGATCCCTCGTGAAGGTTCCGCGCGCTGGCGGCGTCTGACGCTGGCGTCCCTGGCCGACGCGTTGCTGGATGCCGCTTTGTTGATCCGTTACGAGACCGCCTTGCGCCCTGCTGAAAAACATTGGGATCAGTGGCTCGACAATCAGCAGGAAAAAATCGACCGCGCCCTTGGCTATTTCGAACAGGACGCCATCACCGAGCTCAGCTCGTCCTTCGATGTGGCGTCCATCAGCGTCGCTGCGGCCTTGGGTTATCTGGATTTCCGCCAGCCTGACCTGGGCTGGCGCAGCAGCTATCCGCGCCTGGCCAGTTGGTATGGAGAAGTCAGCCAGCGGCCTTCGATGTTGGCGACCCAGCCGAAGGTCTGAGCACTCTATTGCTTTCCGGTCGCTGAAGGTCAGTGACCAGAGGCGCCATCGGAAACAGGCTGGCAATTCTCGATACCAGGTTTCTTGCCTGAGCCTGATCCTCGCGCAAACCGAGCCAGTTACTCATGGGCGGCCTTGATGTTGAAGTCCAGTGGCTTGGCCGGTTTGTCCGGCGTGAGGCTGTACCAGTCCAGCTTACGCGTCAGCACCATGAACACTCCCAGCAGACCGAACAACAGCAGCGACCCCATCAGCAGCGCGTAGTCTTCGGCACTCAGCAGGCCGTACAGCAAGGCATAGAGTGTTGCCAGCCCCGCCGCGAAACCCAGCCCGTGACCCACACTGCGCAACACGTGGCATACATAAAAGCCGATCAGCAACACGCAGCCGCTGGCCGACAGCAGATAGGCCAGAGCAAAGCCCAGGTGCTCAGACAGCGACAGCAGCATCAGATAAAACAACGCCAGCGCTGCCCCCACCAATGCATATTGGATGGGATGGACGGCCATGCGCTTGAGCACTTCAAACAGAAAGAAACCGGCAAACGTCAGGGCAATGAACAGCAGCGCATATTTAATCGCCCGGTCGCTTTTCAGGTATTGATCCACCGGATCAATAAAGCTTACGCCCAGGGTGCGCTGGTTAAAGTCGTCGCACTGGGTCGATTGCAGACAGCGGCTCAAGGCTTCTTCCAGGTTGGTGGAGAAGAACGACGCCTGCCAGTTGGCGCTGAACCCTTCGGCAGAGATCTCACGACGTGCAGGCAGATAGTTGCCGATGAAGCTGGGGTGCGGCCAATCGGCGGACAGCTGCACCGAACTGGATTTACCCACCGGCAAGACCCGCAGCGAACCCGTGCCTTGCAGCTTCAGGTCGAAGGCGAAACCCAGCTTTTTCGCCAGTTTTCCGTCCAGCAGTGGCAGGCTTGCGTTGACGCCTTCGCCCAGCCATTCCAGGCGCGAGCCGGGTTTGAAATCCAGTTGCTGACCGTCCAGCTGCAACTTCAGCGCGTTCTCTATGCCGCGAATGTCGCTGATGCCCACGGACAGAAAGGGCGTGTCGAACTGGTAGTCGGCAAAATTCTCGCTAATCCCGAAAAACTCCGGCAGTTCGAAATTGCCACTGATGCGACTATCGGCGTGGAACAACCGCGCCTGATAGATGCCGCGCGAGCGCACTTCCGTTTGCACCTTGCCATCGAGCTCGAACCGATCCGGCAAAAAATGCAGATAGCCACGTTCCTGAGCGGTTTCCAGGAAGCGTTCGTTGGTCTTGGCGTCGGTCTTCCAGATGCGCACAGTCTTGCGATACGGCACCACCAGAATCGGCCCGGCCAATTGCTGGCTGAAGCTGGAACTGCGCGCGATATCCTCCAGCACCCCGTCGCGCTGCGCCTGCCGGTCGCTAATCAATCCCCCGATCATCAGCAATGGAATCAGCAGCAGCATGATCAACAGCGCGATCATGCCCAGTTTTACAGCCAGACTTCGATTCATGGGGCTCTCCCTGTTTTGATAGCGAGAGTCTGCCAAGCCTGTGTGGAGGGTTTATGTGGGGTTCGTGGGGAATGTGTGAAGACACCGAGCGTAGGCGCAAATTGGGGGCTAACGCAGAAATAGCCTTACCAGAACCCCGCCCTCGACGTTGCCGATATGTATTTCCCCGCCGTGCAACTGCGCCACCTCTTCCACGAAGTTCAGCCCCAAGCCCGTGCTTTTGCGGCCACTGAGCGGGCGGGGCAGGGAGTAGAAACGTTCGCTCAGGCGCGGCAAGGCGTAGTCGGGGATCGGCGCGGCGCTGTTGAACAGGCTGATCTGGATTCCGGCGGCGCTGCGCTGCGCACTCCAGCGTAAAAGCCCGCCATGAGGCGTGAAGTCCAGGGCGTTATCCAGCAGGTTGGCCAGCGCCTGGCGCAGCAGGAAACGTTCGCCAAAAACGTGCAGATCGTCGCCAATCTGCTGTTCGATCTTCAACGCCTGACCTTGGATTCGCGCGCTTTGCCCGCTGAGCAATTCTTCCACCAGCTCGGTCAGCGGCACGGCGACCCGCTCTTCCAGCCCTTGACGCTGTTCGACCATGGCCAGATTCAGCAGTCGTTCGATCAACTGTTGCATGCGGGCGCTTTCGCTGCCGATATTGGCGATAAAGCGTTGGCGTTGTGGGTTGGGCATCTCTTGCTGCAACAGCTCGGCAGCGCCACGAATTGCCGCCAGAGGGCTTTTCAGTTCGTGGGTGAGGGTGTGCACATAACGTTCAACGTAGGCTTTGCCTTCCAGTTGGGTGCGCATGTGCTCCACGGCATTGGACAATTGCTCAAGTTCGCCGCCCCGATAATGAGGCCGCTCGGCGCGACGGCCTTCGCTGACCGTCTGGGCGTAATGGGTCAGGCGTCGCAAGGCGGAACTGAGCCACCAGGAAAACAGCGCGCCCAACAGCAACCCCAGGGCCATCAAGCCGCCGCCGTACCACAGCAAACGACGTTCGGCGCGGTCGACATAGGGTTGCAACGAGCTGTTGGGCTTGGCGACGGTGACCACGCCGATGATCTGGCCATTGTCCCGAATCGGCGCGCCCACATGCATCACTGAGGAGTTCGGGTCATTGGCATCGCTGCGGGTCGAGCGGGCACCGTATTCGCCGCGCAAGGTCAGGAGTACGTCGTTCCAGCGGGAATAATCCTGACCCACCGCTTCGCCGCTGGAGTCCAGCAGCACAATGCCCCTGGCGTCGGTGACATAGATGCGGTTGTTGACCTGATTCTTCGGCAAACCCCAGATGATTGCTGCCGGTTGGCGCAAGCCATACGCCTTGAGTGCCGCAGGAAAGTGGCTCTGGTTCAAGGCACCGGACTTCACGTCGTCATGCAGGATCTCCGCCAGCAGGTTGGCGGTATCCACCAGGGTTTCTTCCGTGGACTGGCGCACGCCGGGCCGAACTTCTTTCATCACGGTGCTGAGCACAAAGTAGCCGGTCAGGGCAATGAACACGGCATAGACCAGGAAGATCCGGATACTGAGCGGCATCAGCTGTGTCCGGGGCTGAAGCTGTAACCCAGGCCACGATGGGTCTGGATCGGCTCGCCATCAGGAGCAATCAGGCGCAGCTTGGCCCGCAGGCTTTTGATGTGGCTGTCGATGCTGCGTTCATAACCGGCATCGCTGGCTACGCCGACCGCGTCCAGCAATTGCTCGCGGCTAAAGACGCGTTCGGGTTGTTCCAGCAGACATTGCAGTAACCGGAACTCGTGGCGGGTAAGATTCAGCGGCTGACCCCGATAGATGATCTGCACACGCTCGCGGTCGATCTGGAACAGCTCGTGCGGCGCAGACACAGGTTGACGGGGCAGCATGCGCTTGAGGATGGCCCGCACCCTCGCCGTCACTTCACGAGGGCTGAACGGCTTGACCACGTAATCGTCGGCACCGATTTCCAGACCCACCACGCGGTCGATTTCGCCATCCCTGGCGCTGAGGAACATCACCGGCACTTCGCTGAAACGCCGCAACTGCTTGCAGGTTTCGAATCCGGTGATGTCCGGCAAGCCGATGTCGAGGATGATCAGGTCTGCCGGCGTTTGGCGCTGATACTCCACTGCCGCCTGACCCAGGCTCAGCCAGGACGTCGTGAAACCGTCACTTTGCAGGGCATAAATCAAGGTGTCGGCAATCGCTGCCTCGTCTTCGACTATCAAAATATGTGGCATGGCATCCGAGCGCTTGAGGTGAAGGCGAAACGGTGCCGGATGTCAGGCCTGGACGTCAATCAGCAATCAGGTTTGTCCGCCGTATAGCGCCGCGCCGGGTTCACTGCCGCGCCGAACTCACGCAGGGCCTTGGCGCCGATCAGTAGCGGATAGTTGAAGTGGCTGCGGTCCACCAGATTGACTTCGACGGTGCGTTTTTCATCACCCAGGCAAAGCTCCAGATCGACCACGGGCCGTTTGGTCGGGTCGATGACTTCGTCTTCTTCCTCGCCATCAGAGCGGCCTTTGATCTTGCTGATGCGCGAAACCTTGTGTTCGTACACCTTGTTGCTGGCGTCCTTGGTGGCCAGGCGGAAGCGCACCCAGTCATCGCCATCACGTTTGAACAGTTCGATATCTTTGGCCGACAGCGACGCCGTTAGCGCACCGGTGTCCATTTTGGCTTTGAAGGTCTCGCCGAATTCAGCGACCTTGATGTATTCGTAGCGACCATACAACGTCGGTTCAGCAGCCATGACCGGCAGGGCCAGCAGGGACAATAGCGCCAGGATTGATTTCACGTGGGGGACCTCTTGTTCAACACATCATGATTTGAATTGAAATGCCATAACCAGCGGGAGCCAGCTTGCTCATACACCAATGGTTTGAAGCCGCGGATTTAGACACCACGAGTCCACTTCGTTCGCTGCCCACAGCTTAACCGTAACCTCGTGAAACATTTGTCGACGACCAATGGATTTGGCGTTGGTCGCGAGCCTCTTTATGATGGCGGCCCAAAAAAAATGTAAGAGTTTTTTATGCGCCCCCTGCTCAAGGGTTGTTTTGTCACGCTGCTGTTGTTGCTCAACACTCTCGTATTCATCGGTCCGCTGCTGATTTTTGCCCTGCTCAAGCTGATCTTCCAGGGGTATATGCGTGATCGCATGTCCTGGGCGGTCATGTGGATCGCCGAAACCTGGGCCGAGATCGACAAGCTCATTTTCAAGCTGTGCATTCCCACCCGCTGGGAAGTGCGCGGCGATGAAGACCTGCGCAGTGACACTTCCTATCTGGTCATCAGCAACCACCAGTCCTGGGTGGATATCCCGGCGCTGATCCAGGCGTTGAACCGGCGCACGCCGTTCTTCAAGTTCTTCCTGAAAAAGGAGTTGATCTGGGTGCCGCTGTTGGGGCTGGCCTGGTGGGCGCTGGATTACCCGTTCATGAAGCGCTACAGCAAAGGGTTCCTGGCCAAACACCCGGAACTCAAGGGCCATGATCTGGAAATCACCCGTCAGGCCTGCGAGCTGTTCAAGCGTCAGCCTGTGACTGTGGTCAATTATCTGGAAGGCACACGCTTCACTGCGGCAAAGCAAGCCCAGCAACACTCGCCTTATTCACGTCTGCTCAAGCCTAAGGCCGGTGGCGTTGCGTTTGTCCTCGCGGCCATGGGTGAACAACTGGATGCGATTCTGGACGTCACCGTGGTTTATCCGGGTGAGCGGATTCCGGGCTTCTGGGATTTACTGTGTGGGCGCGTGCCACGGGTGATCATCGACATACAGACCCGTGAACTTGATCCGGCTCTGGCGCAGGGAGATTACGAAAACGACCCGCGGTTTCGCGAGAAGGTACAGGGCTGGGTCAACCAGCTGTGGCAGGACAAGGATGCGCGCATCGCCACATTACGCGGCGATGCGGCGGGCCGCTGAATCAGCTTCCGGTACCCCAAAGGCTGCCCAGGCTTTGCAGCGCTGATCCACCGGCGCCCTGCTGGCCGAGGTATTGCAGGATCAACGGCACAAACTGGCTGACCATCGAGCTATCCATGCCCAGTGCGGTGAACGCTTTGTTCACGTCAGACATGCTCTGTACATTGCCCAAGGCGCTGTTCAGCACTGAGCTGCCTGCGCTGTTGCCCGAATTGCCCAACACATTACCCAGGCCATTGAGGCTGCCAAGGCTGCTGAGCGCGCTGTTGCCGGCCAATTGATCAAGGCCCGGTACCGACTTGGCCAGTTGGCTGTAATCGTTGCCCGCGAGTTTGTTCTTCGCCAGACCCAGCAGCGCACCCGTGCCGCCGACGGCCTGTTCCGGGGTGACATTCAGATTGGTGCCCAGCAAATTGAGCAAGCCTGCCGCTTCAGGCGCGGCCGTCGCTTTTTGATTGCCATTGGTGGCATTGGAAACAGCATTGGCTGCGTCGTTCAGGTTGAAGGCGAACACTGGGCTGGCGGCCAGAGCCATCAACGTTGCCAGTGCCACACCGCGTGAAATCTTCATTTGCAACAACCCCTTGAGCGAAAAAATCCGGCGAAGCCGGTAAAAACACCTGTTTGACCGGGAAGAACGCGGGAATGTTCCTCGCGTTCGTCTGCTGGTCGGTGCATCGCGGTATCCATCAGTTATGTATTACCTCGTTTTGTTGCAGATCCGCATCGTTGACGGCATTCCACGCATGGAGCACTCAACGTTGACCCACAGCAACATGACCTACCCAGACGCGACACAGGACGCTCAGATACTTGAGATTCTGCAACTTCCTCGTTCCGGATATTGCACTCATTTTGAGGAGATTCAGGCGCTGGGCGCGACCAGTCCACATCAGCAATGGAGCGATGACGACGACCTGCTCAACAGCGTGCAAACTCTTTTGTTCGATTGGCCCGTATTAGTTGAAGACAGCGCAGACCGCCTCGCTCGATCCGTTGACGTCGAACGCCACAGCCCGCCCGCGTTGAACAGGCAGCAGCTGGCGCGCATGGCGCTGGATATCGTGCAGCGCAGTGAGCGTCCGTCGCACAGGCCGCCGGATTCGGTTGCGGTGTCATGGACAGATCGCACAACAAGCGACTACCCGAAACTGTTGAGTTATTTACGCGCCTTGCGTCGCGACATTGGCATTGGCACTTGCATGACCGGCCGGATGTTTATCGATGTAGAAAAAGACTCCCCGCTGTTTGCCAGTGTGGATGCTTTCGGCGCAGTGTTGAAAAGCCTGAATGGGCTTATACGTTTCTTGCGGCTTGGCCAACGTGCGGCTGCTGATAGTGATGAGGAGCTTGTACAAGGGATTTCCGAAGCAAAACTGCGCGCGGTGCTTGAACGCTGCAATACCGGGGAGTTGAACTTCAGCAAACCCTACCGATGCTTGCTGAATATCACTCCGGTTGGATCGGGGTATGTTTATGTGCTGCAACTTTATGGAGTTTCCGGCGCTGGCGTGCAAGTGTCCTGCACGCTGTCGGACAGAGACTTGAGGTATGTGCAGCTTACTGCCCGTTTGAATCCTCTTGCTTCGCATCTGACACAAGCGGCAGTGCGCAGCACTGTTGTGATCCGCGACGACGTGACGCTTTCGCTGCGTTGCCTGCTGGCTTACTACGGCGTTGCAATCCCCAAAGTAGCGAACCCTGACGATCTCTCCAGAGCCATCACCGACCTGTTGCCCAAGGAGTCTCACGGCCAGAACATCCTCGTAAAACCAGGCCTGCCGTTCACTATTGCCGAGCAGCCGAGCTTTGTGCTCGATACGTCAGAGGTGTATGGATTTCGCCAGCGGACAGTCGAAGAGCGTGGCACCGACGACTATACCGTTATTGCCCAAGAGATAAAAAAAGAAAGCAGGTGGCACCTTGAGCGTTATCAAAAGTTACTGACGAGTTATCAACGTTTCGGTAGCTCGCAGCAGGACAATGAAAAAGCGCTGTTAGCGTTACTGCAACAGGCTGGTGGGATTACGTTAAAGCTGGTGGTCTACGACAGCGACGGGGAGGATGACATCTATCGTGAGCAACATACGGTTAACCCATGGAATGCCTCGGACCTGACTGATTATTTCAGCAAGGCCGAGTCCGCTCTGTCGTCTTACATGATCAACACTATTGAATATGGGGAGGGTGAGGGGGCGATCAATATAGAAAGGCTGAGTGTGGAAATGATCGCGCCCAACATCGCGCAACGCACTCATCACTTGCGACAGCAAGATATCGAAGCTTTCAAGCTGTATTCCAAAGAGCCGCCATTTTTATTTCTGGACCCTTTGGCGAAGGGCGCCTACGAGATCATTTCCGCGCGATTTGCAGATATCAGCAATGAGCTGCGCAACGCCAATTGGGACATCGCCCGTTGCGCAACATTGACCCAGGCTGCCGACTATCTTCTCGCGCAGCGCTGCAAAGATCGGCCCAATCTGACGGCCCCGCAACGGGATGCCGCGTATCTCAACTGTTTGAATGACGCGGCTAATGTCTACTATTCGGTAATCGCCGAAAGCCTGGAAAGCCAGCAGCGGTTGAAGATCATGCTGCAACCGACCCAGCCTGAATTTGCCGCTCGGGCAATATGCCGTTATCTGCAGATTGATGAACACCATTGGACGATGATTACGCAGGCGGATTTCGATATTCGCTATGAGGCCAGCTGGAAAAATACCGGCACCTTCGCTCCCCACCAAAAGTCCGCCGGCTACCGGACATTGCTTAGCGTGGTTTACGACGAACAACTGCGCCGGGAAATCGGCCTGGCTGATGACTACGACGAATTGATGCAAGCGCTTGCACAGGCGATCGCCAACAAGTCCGGGAATCTCGATCGCCTGAATGCTCTGAAAACCAGGCTTGCCGGACTGTTCGATGCAAACATCGCTTTTGTGCAGAACGGCAATCTGCCTGCTGAGTTGACCCGCCCGGAACACGCTTTCAGTGTGCAGGTTGAAGCTTATACCGCCAAGGCGGCCGTCGAGTTTGAGGCGCTGGAGGCGGAGCGAATTATCCTGACTTCCAGCAACGCCGCCGAACGTTTGGCGCGTCTGCGTCTGCATGCTGTTTCAGGGGTGGATAATCCGGTCTTTTGCCTGGAACTGCTTACGGTCAGTGAGAAAAGACTGCTCGACACGCGGGTGCAGGGGTTCGCGGCGTTCCTGCGCGCACGGGCGAACAATGACGACATTCAGGACATGTCCACCGCTGGGCAGCATGTGTTGCAGGTGGTGCGCCAGGTCGGCGGCCTCATTCCAGTTGTAGGCAATTTCATTAACCTGGGTTTTGATCTGTATGAAGGTAATACCGAGGGCATAGCGCTGGATGCGTTAAATATCTTCGCTGAACTGGTGTTGCTAAAGTTCCGAGCCATGCCTCCCCGAATACTCGGCACCCTGATGCTGCAAGGGACCAATCTGTGGATGATGTGGCAGCACGTCCAGGCGCTTAAAGATTCGATCAAGGCCAATGATTACCCCGGCTCGGTTGCCAGCTTTGGTTTTCTGTTGCTGGGCATGCATTCTGCGTTGCAGTGCGGTATTTCGGTTGTCCACGGCTTTCAAAGCGCCGTCGCCGCGCGCGTACCCGACTCCCTTACGCAAACGTCCGGTGTAGTGCTGCTGACTTATGAAACCCGTCAAGGCTCAGGTGACGAGGCGGGGCCTGGTTATCAAACCGAACGCCCGATGTCCGGCCTGATCGATGAGGCTGCGGCCGAAAGGCCCGGCGCCTCTACACGCAGCCCATATTGGGCGATCAGCGAAGACGGCCGTATTTCTACGCGCCAGACCGGCAGGAAAGTCACGGGCGCTGACTGGAATGGCAATGCCATTGTCGAAGGCGGCGCCCGTGCAGTCCTGCTGGGCGGGATCAATGAAAAAACCTACATGCTCAACGGTCTGGCTCATCGCGCGGTCAGGGGGGCGGCGGGGCTGGAATTACGGCCGCTTCACACGCTGGATATCGAGGCGGGGCAATGGAAAAAACGCCCGCAGGCCGGTGAACGTGCCGTGGAGTTTTCCCGCTTCGCTCACACGCAGGCTTTCCCCACCCAATTCAGTGGTCGTCCCGAGCGGCCCCAGGCGCCGGCCAATGCCGTGAGTTGGTACGACAACTGTATTGCGAGCTTCGATAACGTTTCGACGCAGGTCACCGATCTCAATGGCCGACAGACGCGTGAAAACATCGCCGTGGGTGTGATCGAGCAAAAATACGTTACCGAGCGCGACGGCCATGTGGAAGTTCTGGAGCACGTCGGCAGCGCCAACGGGATTACCCGGTTTATCCGGATCGACGGAAGCAGGCTGGAAACCGGGACGACACTGCCTGCCATACCGCTTTACAAACCCAGCATTCAGGCCAGGATCGTGGCGGCTCATGGCATTTTCGTCACAGTTGAAATCAGTCAGACCCTTGAGGGCCTGGAGGGCAAGAAAACCGTGGCGGGCGTGCTGGCAACGCGTACCGAAGGTGGTGGGCAAGAGTTGATCATTGAAGCGGATCGGGGCGTGCATTACCGAGGCACGCTGGGCGCCCGGGATGCGCTGGCGTTGACGCCGGGCGAAGTCTCCACTCGCCAGCAGCCTGTGGAATTGGCCCTGAGCAAGATCAGCCCTGACGCCGACCCGAAAAGGGCGTCGCCGGCGCTGTGGCACAGTGACGCCGACTATAAAAACACCATCGCCCATGATGACTTTGCCCTTGAGTTGTTCTATGGCGCCAAGGCGGCAAACGAGGCTTACGCCCGAAATCCGCGCTGGGTAAAAAAGAGTGTCGAGGCTGTTGGCAAGATCAAGGCCCAGTTGCCGCCTTCCATCACCACTGTGGAAAACCCGTTTTATATGCTCGACACCCGGGAAGAGCTGGCCATCTTATTCGCGCCGCGCAATCAGGCGGCGCTGGCCAATACTTTGTTGGGGAAAACCATTGAGTGGGGCGCGGCTTCCCGATCCCATGTGCTGAACCTGGGGGAGAAAGTGTTGCGCCAGTTGCGGCTTCGCGAACCTTTGCTGTCAGCCGGTGACGTTATCCCGGTGGCAGCCAGCGAGCGTGTGGGCCTTGTCCAGCGGCTGCAAGGGGTTTTGGGCGGCGCGAATCTTTTGTTGGCTGAAGCAGAAGGCCAGAACGGGGAGAAAGTCTATTTTGCCCACTGCACTGATGAGGGCTTGATGGTTAAGGCTGGGCCGCTGTCCGGAGAGCTTCATCTGAGCAGTTCGGGTTCGATCATCGATCACATTGAGGCTCACTTCCCGGATCCGTCTGCGCTCAAAGGTATTACGGTTCTGTCCGTCAACGAAGTGTCGGAAACCGATGCCAGACGGATCTTTCTTTCCTCGCAACGGGGCTACAGCTACGAGTCAGTGACCAGTATCGAAACACCGGTCGAACAGTCGCAGCTATCCGAACCTGAGCTGCAATTGCAGATCGACGACGTTCACTATCCAGCGCGGGTCAGGGACATGAGCATCGGCAGCGTTGTGGTTGATCTGTCCACTGCCACGGCCATCACCCGCGGACCGCGGGCAGGAAGTTACGTAAAAGACGGCCGGGATTATGTGCTTCTGGATAACGGCAGGGTGTACCGGGCCACCTGGGATAGTCGCAACGGCGTCTTTGTATTGGTGCCTCCTGAAGGGAAGTTACTGGAGAACAACTGGGCTTATCCCTGGGTGCGGCATACGGGGGGGCGCGAGTTCACCCTTATCAACCGACCGAGCCTAAAAGGTGGGGTGAGATGGCGTGAGACCACGATCAGCAACATTCGCACCCGCAATTACGAACGTGCAACCACCGGCAGCGGTCGGCTGACGGCTGCCCAGCGCAATAACGCCAATGAGCTTCAGGTTCACCATGAGGACCTGCACTTGATGCATAGCCCTGACTCGCAGAACGGAAAACTCAACGTCCCTTCTGCATTATTTGGTCGCAACAGGCCCGGCCGGGACGGCTATGTCACGCTGAAATCCCGGTTCGAAGTACCGGAAAGCTGCATCTCCAGTACTGAATATCTGGTTTCCCGATACGCCGGCGGTACATCAGGATTCGATTACGAAGGCGAGCGTGCCGGCCAGGCTGCGGCGCTGGAGCCCAACGTGGAAGTGGTCGCCAGACTCGGCGATGGTGAAGTTGCCTTGAATATTTCCGCTGAACCACTGGATGACTGGATCAGAAAGGAGGGCCATTCCGACTGGTTTGCCGACGGCACTGCATTCCCTGAAATCGGCGAAGGCGTTGGCTTTATTGAGCGGTATGGTTCGTCCGGCAGGTCGTCGGACTATGAGTTTCACTTCATGTTCGTAGCCGGGAAAGTGCTTGATCACGAGGGGAACGTAACGGCCGTGCTTGCCACTGACTTGTCCGAGCCCGCGCGCAAAAGCGTCAAAGGCGTGTCCACTAAACTCCCCGCCAGTAAAAACTGGAACGTTCAGCTTTATCAATCGGTCGATGAAATGCGTGGTGCCGGCGACCCGGACGGTAACCATTACCCGGTAGCGGATTATTATTCGGTGAGGGTGCGTCCCGTGCGGCGGTGACGGATCCGTGAACGGGGAGCCCATGGGCTCCCTGATCACCACTTCGCGGTTTAAGCCGCGCTGAACAACTTGTGCGGATCAATGACAAACTTCTTCGGTACGCCGGCATCGAATTCGCCATAACCCCGTGGCGCATCGTCGAGGCTGATAACTTCGACGCCCACCACGTCGGCGATCTTGATGCGGTCCCACATGATGGCCTGCATCAATTGACGGTTGTATTTCATGACAGGCGTCTGGCCAGTGTGGAAACTGTGGGATTTGGCCCAGCCAAGGCCCAGACGAATGCTCAGGCTGCCCATTTTCGCGGCGGCATCCACAGCGCCCGGATCTTCGGTGACGTACAAGCCGGGAATGCCGATCTTGCCCGCCACGCGGACCACGCCCATCAGCGAGTTGAGCACGGTGGCCGGAGCTTCTTTTTGCGCGCCCGCGTGGCCGTGGCCTCGTGCTTCGAAACCCACTGCGTCGATGGCGCAATCCACTTCAGGTTCGCCCAACAGCGCGGCGATCTGTTCGTGGAGCGGGGTATCCAGAGACAGATCGGCAATCTCGAAACCTTGAGCCTTGGCGTGAATCAGGCGCGTCGGGTTGACGTCGCCGATGATCACCACCGCCGCACCCAGCAAGCGCGCCGAAGCTGCCGCCGCCAGACCGACCGGCCCCGCGCCAGCCACATACACCGTGCTGCCGGGACCGACCCCAGCAGTGACCGCGCCGTGATAACCGGTGGGCAAAATGTCGGACAGGCAGGTCAGGTCGCGGATTTTCTCCATGGCCGCGTCGCGGTCCGGGAGTTTCAGCAGGTTGAAGTCGGCGTAAGGCACCAGCACGTATTCCGCCTGGCCACCGACCCAATCGCCCATGTCCACATAACCGTAGGCACCGCCCGGACGGGCCGGGTTGACGGTCAGGCACACGCCGGTGTTTTGTTCCTTGCAGCTGCGGCAGCGGCCACACGCCACGTTGAACGGCACGGAAACCAGATCGCCGACTTTGAGATGTTCCACGTCGCGCCCGGCTTCGAGGACTTCGCCAGTGATTTCATGACCGAGCACCAAGCCGGTCTGGGCAGTGGTGCGACCACGCACCATATGCTGGTCCGAGCCGCAGATATTGGTGGAAACCACCCGCAGGATCACGCCATGTTCGATGCGTTTTCCCCGTGGGTCCTGCATTTTCGGGAAGGGGATTGTCTGTACTTCGACCTTGCCAGCGCCGAGATACACCACACCACGATTGTCAGACATTCTTTCACCTCGATGTTGTTGTTATGTCGCGGAGAAATGCGCTGCTTGTGTTGGGTACTGCAGCAACGCACAGATTGCTCTGGGGTGCTTGCTTTTGGATGCTGATGAACCGCCTCGCGAACAAGTTCGCTCCTACAGGGGGATTGCTTTTAAAGGACCACGGTCCTGTTGGCGTTCAAAAACACCCGCCGTTCAATGTGATAACCCACCGCCCGGGCCAATGTCAGGCCTTCGATGTCGCGGCCTTTGGCGATCAGGTCTTCGGGATAGTGGCTGTGGTCCACCGCTTCCACACCCTGGGCGATGATCGGGCCTTCGTCCAGGTCGTTGTTGATGTAATGCGCGGTGGCGCCGACCAGTTTCACACCCTTGTTGTAGGCCTGATGGTAAGGCTTGGCGCCCTTGAAACCCGGCAGCAGCGAGTGATGAATGTTGATCGCCTTGCCATCGAGCTTGCGGCACAGGTCAGGCGAGAGCACCTGCATGTAGCGGGCAAGAATCACCAGTTCGGCGCCGGATTCTTCGATGACCTGCCAGACTTTGCTTTCCTGCGCGGGCTTGTCATTGGGGTTCAGGGGGAAATGGTAGTACGGAATTTCATGCCAGCGCGCCAAGGGTTCCAGGTCCGGATGGTTGGACACCACGGCGACCACGTCCATGGACAGCTGGCCGATACGCTGGCGGTAGAGCAAGTCGTTCAGGCAGTGGTCGGCCTTGGAAACCATGATCACTACTTTCGGACGGTAGTTCGGCGCGGTGAGTTCGAAAACCATGCCGAACGCCTGACCGCGTTCGGCCAGGCCGGCCCGAAAGCCCTGTTCGTCAAACCCGTCGGGTTGACGGAATTCCACGCGAATGAAGAAGCGGCTGGACAGACGGTCATCGAAAGAGTGGTGCTCAGTGACGTAGCAGCCCTGCTCGAACAAATAGCGGGTCACCGCGTCCACCGTGCCCAGCACGCTTGGGCAGTCGGCAGTCAGAATCCATGTGTCAGGGGCGCGGCTCATTCGATAGCTCCAGAAATTGTGTGATCCCTGGTAGGAGCTAACTTGTTGGCGAGGCATTGGCCCTGTGTACCCAGGAATATCGCCTCGCGAACAAGTTCCGCTCCTACAGGCAGAAGTGCTTTTTTCAGACCTGGATACTCAAGCCGTACTCAGCACTCGCATCCTGCAACCACAGCCACCAGTAATCGGCGAAGCTGCGGCGGATCAGCAGTTCCCAGGTTTCTTCACCGGTACGGCGGATCACCAGTTGCGATTTGGCGAACACGGTGCCGATGGCTTTGCCCACCGGGAAATTGTCCGGGTGCACGTCGTAGCTGGTGGACTTCATCAACACGTCGCGGACGTTCGAACCGGTCAATTCAAGGATCGACTGGCCGCCGCTGACGTTGACGATTGCAATGTGCAAACCGCTCAGCGCTTCGCGCAGCTTCTGCTCGGCGGCAAATTCCTCACCGCTGGGCACGATCAGCAGCCATTCATCCGGGCCGAGCCATTGCAGCGAGCTTTCGCCATTGATGACAACGCTCAACGCCTTGGGTAATTCCATGCCGGTAGCAGTCGTCATGCCGGCAGCGAACGCCGGATCATGGGCATCGCCACGAATCGTCAGGTGGCCAAGCAATTTCTTCTCGCGCAGGATCACGCCAGGGTTGGCGCGGCCTTTGCCGACCAGAGTGTTGAGATCGGCATGAAACAGCGGTGACTCGGCTTTTTCGCCGGTCGTTGGCCGCTGCTGGTAGACGTTGGCTGTGGTCATAGAGCACCTGTTCCTGAATTCTGTAATTTCATAAGGCACGGCATTTGCGGCACGACCTTCGCGAATGAATTCGCTCCTACAGGGGGTCGCAATGTCCTGTGGGAGCGGATTTATCCGCGAATAGCCTCACTCCACGTTTTGCTGCTCACCCTTGGGATCGAAGAACACCGAAGACACGATCTCCGCTTCGATCACGCTGCCATCGGCCAAAGGTGCGAACACGCGTTCGCCCATGCGCTTCAAGCCGCCTTTGACCACGCCCATGGCGAACGAGTAGTCCAGAGAGGACACGGCATAACTCGATGTCACGTGACCGACCATCTGCATCGGGATCGCCTGTTTGGTGTCAAACACCAGCTGCGCACCTTCCGGCAGCCACTTGGTCGGATCGACCGGCTTGAGGCCCACCAGTTGCTTGCGTTGATCACGCACGCAGTCTTCGCGGTTCATGCCACGTTGACCGATCCAGGAGAACGGTTTGGTGCGACCGACACACCAGCCCATGTTCAGGTCGTCCGGCGTCATCGAGCCATCAGTGTCCTGGCCGACGATGATGAAACCTTTCTCGGCCCGTAGTACGTGCATGGTTTCGGTGCCGTATGGCGTCAGGTTGTACTTCTTGCCGGCTTCGACGATCTTTTCCAGCACGCCCATGGCGTAGTCGGCCTGGACGTTGACTTCGTACGACAGCTCGCCGGTGAACGAGATACGGAACACCCGCGCCGGAACGCCGCCTACCAGACCTTCTTTCCAGGTCATGAACGGGAATTCTTCACGGCCCAGGTCTATGTCGGTCACTTCGCTGAGCAGCTTGCGGCTGTTCGGCCCCGACAGGGTCATGGTCGCCCAATGGTCGGTCACGGAAGTGAAGTACACCTTCAGGTCCGGCCATTCGGTCTGCTGGTAAATTTCCAGCCATTGCAGCACGCGTGCCGCGCCGCCGGTGGTGGTGGTCATGATGAAATGGTTGTCGGCGACACAGGCGGTAACGCCGTCGTCGAAGACCATGCCGTCTTCTTTGCACATCAGACCGTAGCGCGCCTTGCCCACGTCGAGCTTGGTCCAGGCATTGGTGTAGATGCGGTTCAGGAATTCACGAGCATCCGGGCCTTGAATGTCGATCTTGCCCAGGGTCGAGGCATCCAGCAGGCCGACGCTGGCGCGCACGGCTTTGCATTCGCGGCCAACGGCAGCATGAATGTCTTCGCCTTTTTTCGGGAAGTACCAAGGGCGCTTCCACTGGCCGACGTCTTCAAACTCGGCCCCGTTCTTGACGTGCCAGGCATGCAGCGCGGTGAACCGAATCGGTTCGAAAATGTGTCCGCAGTGACGACCGGCCACCGCGCCGAAGGTTACCGGGGTGTAGTTCGGGCGGAACATGGTGGTGCCCATTTCAGGGATGGTCACGTTCAGCGAACGGGCCGCGATGGCCAGGCCGTTGACGTTGCCCAGCTTGCCCTGATCGGTGCCGAAGCCCAGCGCGGTGTAGCGTTTAACGTGCTCCACTGACTCGAAACCTTCGCGGGTCGCCAGTTCGATGGCGGCTGCGGTGACGTCGTTCTGCAGGTCGACGAATTGCTTCGGCGCACGGGCAGTGGGTTTGTCGTGAGGCACCTGGAACAGCGCCAGAGTTGGCTCTTCAGCGCGGCTCAAGGCTTTTGGCAATACACCTTCGACCACCGCGAAACCCGCTTCGCTGGCTGCGCGCACGCCGCCTTCAAAACCATCGGCCAGCGCGTCGCCCAAGGCGTAGACGCCATTCACACCACCAACGCAAACACGTTTCTGCGGTGCTTCGCCGGGTACGAAACCGAGGATGTCTTCACGCCAGACGGGCTTGCCGCCCAGGTGCGAAGCCAGGTGAACGATAGGGCTGTAACCACCGGAACTGGCGATCAGGTCGCAATCGAGCCATTCGCCAGGGCTGGTGACGCGATGAGCTTTGACGTCGATGGCCGCAACCCGTGCGGCGGTAACGTGCTTGCCGCCACGGGCTTCGATCACGGCGCTGCCGGTCAGAATGCGAATGCCTTTGGCGCGAGCTTCTTCAACCAGCGCGCCGCGGGGATTGTGACGGGCATCGGCGATGGCCACCACTTGCAGGCTGGCATCGAGCCAGTCCAGCGCCACACGGTAGGCGTGGTCGTTGTTGGTGGACAGCACCAGCTTTTTGCCAGGCGCTACGCCATAACGGCGCACATAAGTGGAAACCGCGCCGGCCAGCATATTGCCGGGCACGTCGTTGTTGCCGTAGACCAGCGGACGCTCGTGAGTACCGGTGGCCAGCACCACACGCTTGGCGCGAACCCGATGCATGCGCTGACGCACCTGACCGATGGGCGCGCGGTCACCGAGGTGATCGGTGAGGCGTTCGTGAATGGTCAGGAAGTTGTGGTCGTGATAGCCGTTGACCGTGGCGCGGGGCAGCAGCACCACGTTTTTCAGGCTTTTCAGCTCGGCAATGACCGTGGCGACCCATTCAGCGGCGGGCTTGCCGTCGAGGCTTTCGCGGCTGTCCAGCAGGCTGCCGCCGAATTCTTCCTGTTCATCGGCGAGAATCACCCGGGCACCGCTGCGGGCCGAGGCCAGTGCAGCGGCCAGACCGGCAGGGCCTGCGCCGACGATCAGCACGTCGCAGTGCTGGTTCATGGCGTCGTAGGTGTCCGGATCGTTTTCAGTCGGCGAACGACCAAGGCCGGCAGCTTTACGAATGTACTTCTCGTAAGTCATCCAGAACGATTGCGGGTACATGAAGGTTTTGTAGTAGAAACCCGGCGGCATCAGCTTGCCGCCGACCTTGCCGAGAATCCCCATCACGTCGGTGTTCACGTTCGGCCAGCCGTTGGTGCTGGTGGCGACGAGACCCGAATACAGCGCCTGTTGCGTGGCGCGCACGTTGGGAATCTGGGTCGCTTCGGTCGCGCCGATCTGCAGCACCGCGTTCGGCTCTTCGGAACCTGCCGCGAAAATGCCCCGAGGACGGGAATACTTGAAGCTGCGACCAATGACGTCCACGCCGTTGGCCAGCAATGCTGCGGCCAGGGTGTCGCCTTCGAAGCCTTGGTAAGTCTGACCGTTGAACTGGAAGTTCAACACCTTGCTGCGGTCAATGCGGCCGCCGTTGGGCAGTCGATTTGTCTGGCTCATACCTTGTCTCCCTCGCCGCTGGCTGCCTTGTCGAACGCAGGATTGATGAACTGCGGCTTGCTGCCAATCGGGTAGGTTTCGAGAATTTCGTAAGTCACGGTGTCGCGGGTCGCGTTGAAGTACTGACGGCAACCGGCGGCGTGGATCCACAGTTCGTGATGCAAACCGCGTGGGTTATCGCGGAAGAACATGTAGTCGCCCCATTGCTCGTCAGTGCAGGCCGCCGGGTCCAGTGGACGCGGAATGTGCGCCTGGCCGGATGCGTGGAATTCCTCTTCGGAGCGCAGTTCGCCACAGTGGGGACAGAAGATGTGCAACATGGATGATTCTCCTGTTAGTGAGCGACTGCGGCAGCGCCGTGTTCGTCAATGAGTGCGCCGTTGTGGAAACGGTCGATGGAAAACGGTTTGGCCAGCGGGTGCATTTCACCTTTGGCCAGACTTGCCGCGAATACGTTGCCCGAACCCGGTGTGGCCTTGAAGCCACCGGTGCCCCAACCGCAGTTGAAGAACATGTTCGGTACGGGTGTCTTGGAGATGATCGGGCAGGCGTCCGGCGTGGTGTCGACGATGCCGCCCCACTGACGGTTCATGCGCACGCGGGACAGTACCGGGAACATCTCGACGATGGCCTGGATCGTGTGCTCGATTACCGGGTACGAACCGCGCTGGCCGTAGCCAACCCAGCCGTCGATACCGGCGCCGATGACCAGGTCGCCCTTGTCGGACTGGCTGATGTAGCCGTGTACGGCGTTGGACATGATCACGCTGTCGATAATCGGTTTGATCGGCTCGGACACCAGCGCTTGCAGCGGGTGAGATTCGATCGGCAGACGGAAGCCCGCCAGTTTGGCCATGTGCCCGGAGTTACCGGCCGTTACCACGCCGACGCGCTTGGCACCGATGAAACCTTTGTTGGTTTCTACCCCGATGCAGACGCCGTTTTCCTTGCGGAAGCCGATCACTTCGGTCTGCTGGATCAGGTCCACGCCCAAGGCGTCGGCAGCACGGGCAAAGCCCCAGGCCACGGCATCGTGACGGGCCACGCCGCCGCGACGCTGCACGGTTGCGCCGATGATCGGGTAACGGGTGTTTTTCGAGCAGTCCAGGTACGGGATCTCGTCCGCGACCTGCTTGCCGTTGAGCAATTCGCCGTCCACGCCGTTGAGGCGGTTGGCGCTGACCCGACGCTCGGAATCACGCATGTCCTGCAAGGTGTGGCACAGGTTGTACACGCCGCGCTGGGAGAACATCACGTTGTAGTTCAGGTCCTGAGACAGTCCTTCCCATAGTTTCATGGCGTGTTCGTACAGGTGAGCCGACTCATCCCACAGGTAGTTGGAGCGCACGATGGTTGTGTTACGCGCCGTGTTGCCGCCGCCCAGCCAGCCTTTCTCGACCACGGCCACGTTAGTGATGCCGTGCTCTTTGGCCAGGTAATAAGCGGTCGCCAGACCATGCCCGCCGCCGCCGACGATAACCACGTCGTAGACCTTTTTCGGGGTCGGCGTGCGCCACATGCGCTGCCAGTTTTCGTGGTGGCTGAGGGAGTGCTTGAAGAGGCCGAAGCCTGAGTAATGCTGCATGAGTGACTACTCCTGACTCAGCGATAAACCGGGAAATCGGTGCACAGTGCTGCAACCTGACTGGCCACGTTAGCCTCGACATCGGCATCGCCGAGGTTGTCGAGAATGTCGCAGATCCAGCCGGCCAGCGTGACGCATTGGGTAACCTTGAAACCGCGGGTGGTCACCGCCGGGGTGCCGATACGCAGGCCGGAGGTCACGAACGGCGATTGTGGGTCGTTTGGAACCGAATTCTTGTTCACGGTGATATGCGCACGACCCAGCGCTGCGTCGGCGTCTTTACCGGTCAGGCCCTGACGGATCAGGCTCACCAGGAACAGATGGTTGTCGGTGCCACCGGAAACCACATCGAAGCCGCGATCAATAAACACCTGCGCCATGGCCTGGGCGTTATCGATCACTTGCTGTTGGTAAGCCTTGAAGCCGGGCTCCATCGCCTCTTTGAAACACACGGCCTTGGCGGCAATCACGTGCATCAGCGGGCCGCCCTGGCCGCCGGGGAATACGGCAGAGTTGAGCTTTTTCTCGATTTCTTCGTTGGCCTTGGCCAGGATCAGGCCGCCACGTGGACCGCGCAGGGTTTTGTGGGTGGTGGTGGTGACCACGTCCGCATAGGGCAGCGGGTTCGGGTACAGACCGGCAGCGACCAGCCCGGCCACGTGGGCCATGTCGACGAACAGGTAGGCGCCCACTTTGTCGGCGATTGCCCGGAAACGCGGGAAATCCAGGGTTTTGGAGTAGGCCGAGAACCCGGCGATGATCATTTTTGGCTGGCATTCAACGGCGATGCGCTCGACTTCGTCGTAGTCGATCAGGCCGGTGGTGGTGTCGATGCCGTACTGCACGGCGTTATACAGCTTGCCCGAGAAGCTGACTTTCGCGCCGTGGGTCAAGTGGCCGCCGTGGGCCAGGCTCATGCCCAGCACCGTGTCGCCGGCTTGCAGCAGGGCCAGATAAACAGCGGCGTTGGCCGAGCTGCCGGAGTGTGGCTGCACGTTGGCGTAATCGGCGCCGAACAACTGTTTGGCGCGCTCGATGGCGAGCATTTCGACTTTATCGACGTGTTCGCAGCCACCGTAGTAGCGCTTGCCCGGATAACCTTCGGCGTATTTGTTGGTCAGGCCGCTGCCCTGGGCTTCCATCACGCGCTGGCTGGTGTAGTTCTCCGAGGCGATCAGTTCGATGTGATCTTCCTGACGCTGCTCCTCGGCATTGATCGCCGCCAACAGTGCATCGTCATAGCCTTGGATTTGGTCATTCTTGCTGAACATCGCGGTTCTCCCAGCGGCGGCGTGGCGCCTGACTTATGAGGTAGGGCCGCCGTCTCAAGACAGTGCCCTTTGGATGCGATGGTAGGGCCGGACCCAAGACGCCAAATGCCTATGGACGCCACGCAAAGGTGCGTTTACGACATGGGTTGGCGGGGAGGGATAAATGAAGGGATTGGACGGGTTACCGAAACCGTCTGTAGGAGCGAATTTATTCGCGAGACGTAGTTCATGCGCTGGATGCTTATTGAATGTACCGGCCTTTTCGCGAATAAATTCGCTCCTACAGGGGAACCGTATTTCAAAAAAAATCCCCCGGAAACGCCGGGGGATCTTGGTCACATCATGTCGCAATCAGACAGACTTACCCGGCAACTGCCCATCCGCCCGGAACATGCTGCGAATCCCGCGCACGGCCTGGCGGATGCGGTCCTGGTTTTCGATCAGGGCGAAACGCACGTGGTCGTCGCCATATTCACCGAAGCCGACACCCGGCGAGACACAGACCTTGGCTTCGGCCAACAGCTTCTTGGCAAACTCCAGTGAGCCCAGGTGCGCGTAAGCCGGAGGAATCTTGGCCCAGACGTACATGGACGCTTTCGGGTTTTCCACCATCCAGCCCAGTTCATGCAGGCCTTTGACCAATACATTGCGGCGCTGGCGGTATTGCTCTGCTATGTCGAGCACGCATTGCTGGTCGCCTTCGAGTGCGGCAATGGCGGCCACTTGCAGTGGCGTGAAGGTGCCGTAGTCGTGGTAGCTCTTGATACGCGCCAAGGCGTTGACCAGTTCCGGGTTGCCGACCATGAAACCGATGCGCCAGCCCGCCATGTTGTAGCTCTTGGACAGGGTGAAAAACTCCACCGCAATGTCCTTGGCGCCAGGCACCTGCATGATCGACGGGGCTTTCCAGCCGTCGTAGACGATATCGGCGTAGGCCAGGTCATGAACCACCAGCACGTCGTACTGCTTGGCCAGCGCCACCACACGTTCGAAGAACTCCAGTTCCACGCACTGCGCAGTGGGGTTGGACGGGAAGCCGAGGATCATCATTTTCGGCTTGGGGATCGAGCCGCGAATGGCTTTTTCCAGCTCGGCAAAGAAATCCACACCCGGAATCAGCGGCACCGAACGGACCTGGGCGCCGGCAATCACGGCACCGTAGATATGAATCGGGTAGCTGGGGTTGGGCACCAATACCGTGTCGCCCTGATCCAGGGTCGCCAGCATCAAGTGCGCCAGGCCTTCTTTGGAGCCAATAGTGACGATGGCTTCGTCTTCCGGGTCGATATCGACGTCGTAGCGCTTCTTGTACCAGCTGGAAATCGCCCGACGCAGACGCGGAATGCCACGCGAAGTCGAGTAGCCGTGAGTGTCTTCACGTTGGGCGACGGTAACCAGTTTTTCGACGATATGCGGTGGGGTTGGCCCGTCGGGGTTGCCCATGCTCAAGTCGATGATGTCTTCACCACGACGGCGAGCGGCCATTTTCAGCTCGGCGGTGATATTGAAGACGTAGGGAGGGAGTCGATCGATGCGCGCAAAACGGCGCGGCGAAGGTAAGTCTGCCATGGTGGCCTCAGAGTACGTAAGCGCCCGGAACCGTCCGAGCGACGTTGGCCACTGCGGTGGCCAGCGCGAAAGATAAAGGCGCTGATGGCTTTTTGTCTACAAAATTTCTATCCCTCTTGTAGGAGCCAACTTGTTGGCGAAGCGTCGTATCTGACTCACCGCCTCGCCAACAAGTTGGCTTCTACAGGAGTAACAATTCTCTTAACCCCAGCAACACCAGAAAATGCGTCGGATAGATCGCATACGCCCAGCGCCGCATGGGCTTGACCGGAAAAGGTAATCGCCGACGCAGCAATACCAGACCCAATAACGGCGCGATCAGGCAGGCAATCATCGACCCAATGGAAATCGGATCGCCCCAGGCCGCGCCCGCGAACATCTGCGGCCAGGCATTGCCCGCCAGGCAGACCGCGCCGGGCAGCGCCGCGAACCACAGCGGGCGGCGCAGCACCAGTAGAAACGCCACCGGCAACAGCACGCCGAAGAAACCGAACATCAGTTGCTGCTGCAAGACGGCTGCGACCAGGACAGCGCAAATCGCCAGCACTCGGGTAACCGGCAACGGATGACGCCAGCCTTGAGCGACCAGCAAGCCGAGCAGCAAGGTTGGCAGCACGTTCAGCGTGGTCGCCTCCTGCATGAACAACCGATAAGGGATTTCCGATAAACCCGCGAACAGCAAGAGCCAGCCTAGGTAGCGCCACTGCACCTGCGGATTGGGCAACAGCGCCGTTTTGCGACCCAGATTCACGGCAATCGCCAGGCAGAACCACGGGAAGGCAAAACGACCCGGTACGTACAAAACATTCACCGACCAGCCGACGTAGCGCAGGTGATCGAGCACCATGCTCAACATCGCCAGCCACTTGAGCAGGTCCAGCGCCTTGTCGCGTCCGGGCAGGTAGGGCGGGTTCGACAGATCCATAACACTCCGGGATTTTAAGGGGCATCGGATTGGAAATGAAATTTCCTGTAGGAGCCAACGTGTTGGCGAAGAGCCGGTACATCCATCGAATTCTGTTGGCTGAGATATCGCCTCGCCAACAAGTGGGCTCCTACAGGTTCAGGTTTTGCTACACAACCCCATGACCAAAGCCTGCGATCTTCGCTACAGTGCGCACCATAATCCATGACAAGGAACCGGCCATGACCGATAAAAGCCAGCAGTTTGCCAGTGATAACTATTCGGGCATTTGTCCCGAGGCATGGGCTGCCATGGAACAGGCCAACCACGGCCACCAACGCGCCTATGGCGATGATGAGTGGACCGCTCGCGCCTCGGATGATTTCCGCAAACTGTTTGAAACCGACTGTGAAGTGTTTTTCGCCTTCAACGGTACGGCGGCCAACTCCTTGGCGCTGTCATCTCTGTGCCAGAGTTATCACAGCGTCATCTGTTCGGAAACTGCCCACGTCGAGACTGACGAATGCGGCGCGCCAGAGTTCTTCTCCAACGGCTCCAAGCTGCTCACCGCCCGCAGTGAAAATGGCAAACTGACCCCCGAATCAATCCGCGAAGTGGCCCTCAAGCGTCAGGACATTCATTACCCCAAGCCGCGTGTCGTGACCCTGACCCAAGCCACGGAAGTGGGCAGCGTCTATCAGCCTGAAGAACTCAAGGCCATCAGCGCTACGTGCAAGGAGTTGAACCTGAACCTGCATATGGACGGCGCCAGGTTCTCCAACGCTTGTGCATTTCTCGATTGCTCACCCGCCGAGCTGACCTGGAAATCCGGGGTCGACGTGCTGTGCTTTGGCGGCACCAAGAACGGCATGGCAGTAGGCGAGGCGATCCTGTTCTTCAACCACGACCTGGCGGAAGATTTCGATTATCGCTGCAAGCAGGCCGGGCAACTGGCTTCCAAGATGCGCTTTCTGTCTGCGCCTTGGGTAGGTTTGCTGGAAAACGACGCCTGGCTCAAACACGCACGCCACGCCAATCACTGCGCGCAGTTGCTGGCTGAGCTGGTCAAGGATATTCCGGGCGTGGAGCTGATGTTCCCGGTGCAGGCCAACGGTGTCTTCTTGCAGCTGTCGGAACCGGCCATCGCGGCGCTAACGGCCAAGGGCTGGCGCTTCTACACCTTCATCGGCAGCGGCGGGGCGCGGTTCATGTGCTCGTGGGACACCGAAGAAGAGCGCGTGCGTGAACTGGCGGCAGATATCCGGCTGGTCATGGGTGCTTGATTCGGACATCGCCGTAATTGCAGGAGCAAGCTTGCTTGCGATAAGGCCGGGACTTGAATCAAGTCCCTTCCCAGTCTGCGCATGGGATCGCGAGCAAGCTCGCTCCTACAGGGTCGCGGTTCGATAGATCTGTAGCAGTCCCGGATCAGCTCTGCGCGATGGTCTTGGAAATCACGTCAACCGTCGCATCAATCTGCTGCTGGCAACGTTCAAGTTCAACCTGATGCTGCTTCTTGAGTTCAACCTGCTGCGAACACAGGTTCAGCGCGGCCAGCACCAGCAGGCGGTCGCCGATCAGGCTTGGGTATTTGCGCTTGGTATCGATCAATGAAGCCTTGAGCATGGCCGTTGCCTGTAGCAGGGTTTGTTCTTCCCCTTCCGGCGCCTTGATCGAATAGTCATTGCCCAGAATCGAAACGACCGTCACCCCGTTTCCGTGAGTACTCATGCGCTTACGGCGCTGGCGCTGGTAGCGCGGTCAACCAATGCCTGGATTCGCGCGGCTGTGGCGCCCTGTTTCTCTTCCTGTTCCATCAAGCTCAGTTGCAGACTGTCGTTGTCATCCTTGGCCTGGGCCAGCTCCGCGCTGAGCTGGGCGTTCGTGTTCTGCAGTTGCTGGTTCTGCTGCACCAGGTCTCCTACAAGTTGTTCCAATTGGCTTAGGGATGCTTCCAACATTTTGATTTCTCGAGCTAATTTCAACGGGCGCACACGATAAAGAAAAGTCACTGCGCATGCCAGGGTTATCAGGTTCTTGGGCCCTTTAAATACCGGTACTTCAGCGCGCGAGCCTCCTCAACGAGGTAAACGCATAAGGACCCTTGTTGACTGTCGTTTAGCCATCTGGTTCCTGCTGCTCGTCAGACCGGCGAACCTGATCGTCAATCAGGCACATGTATTTCCCGATAAAGTCCCGCAAACCCCTGGTCCTGTTGTCTTTCAACGACTTGCATGGCCTTTTGCCTGATTTGGCTGTGATTGTGGACTTTACGCCGCCGGTCATTTCATCAGGTCGCCTCAAGTCTTCTGTTTCATGACCGATAGGCATGGCAATCCCCTCTGTTTTGCTTCCTCGCAAGGAATGCGTCGCCACTACTGGAAACATTATGTCCTTACGTAACATGAATATCGCGCCGCGCGCCTTCCTCGGGTTCTCTCTCATCGGTGCCCTGATGCTGATCCTCGGTGTCTTCGCACTCATGCAGATGAGCAAAATCCGCGATGCGGGCGATGAAATAGCGAAAAACAGTGTGCCCAGCATCTCCAGCCTGGACCGCTTTGCCGAGGTCAGCATCCGACTGCGAGTGCTCTCCTACCGTTTGCTGGTCAACCGCGAACCGGATATCCAGCAGAAGACGCTGGACCTGTTTGCCGCCCGCAACAAACAGGTGGCCGATGCTCAGGTCGTCTACGAAAAGCTGATCTCCAGCCCGGAGGAGCGCACGACCTACAACCAATACGTCCAGTTGCTGGAGCAGTACCGCCAGCTCGAAGACCGCATGAAAAGCCTCACGCTGGCCAACAAGGTCGACGAATTGCGTGATTTGCTTAACGGCGACCTGGCGACCAATTCCGATCAGATGAATGTCGTGCTGGCCAAACTGGTCCAGATCAACAATGAACAGATGAGCCACACGAACAAAGATGCTGCCGACCAGTATTCCACCGCTTTCAACCTGGTAGTCGGTCTGTTGATCGTCGCCACGCTGTTGACCTTTCTGTTCGCCTGGTTGCTGACCAACAGCATCACCCGGCCCATTGCTGCCGCGCTGAATGCGGCCGAAGGGATTGCCGAAGGCAACCTGACTCGTCCAATCAAGGTCGACGGTACGGACGAAGCCGGTCGTTTACTGCTGGCCATGCAGAAAATGCAGGAAAAGCTGCGCGACACGCTGATGCATATTTCCGGCTCAGCAACGCAACTGGCCTCCGCCGCTGAAGAACTCAACGCCGTCACCGATGAAAGCGCTCGCGGCCTGACGCAACAGAACAATGAAATCGAACAGGCCGCAACGGCGGTCAATGAAATGACCAGCGCGGTGGAAGAGGTTGCGCGCAACGCCATCAGCACCTCCGACGCGTCCAAAAATGCCACCACGTCCGCTGGCGATGGTCGTGATCTGGTTCAGGAAACGGTCAGCGCCATCGAGCGCATGAGCAGCGACGTGCAGAGTACGGCAGATCTGATCGGGAATCTGGCCAACGAATCTCGTGACATCGGCAAGGTGCTGGACGTGATTCGCGGCCTGGCCGACCAGACCAACCTGCTGGCCCTCAACGCCGCCATTGAAGCGGCCCGTGCCGGTGAAGCAGGGCGGGGGTTTGCGGTGGTTGCCGATGAAGTGCGCGCCCTGGCCCATCGCACGCAACAGTCCACCAGTGAAATCGAACGCATGGTCGGCAGCATTCAGGGCGGCACCGAACAGGCCGTCAATTCAATGCGCAACAGCACCGAGCGCGCCGAATCGACCTTGAACATTGCCAAAGGCGCGGGCATTGCGCTGGACACCATTAATACCGCCATCGTCGAGATCAACGAACGCAACCTGGTCATCGCCAGCGCGGCAGAAGAACAAGCGCAGGTAGCGCGGGAAGTGGATCGCAACCTGGTGAACATTCGCGACCTGTCGGCCCAGTCATCGGACGGCGCCAACCAGACCAGCGCTGCCAGCGGTGAACTGACACGCCTGGCGGTGGACCTCAACAGCATGGTTGCGCGGTTTAGTTTGTAACGTCGCACCGCCTCGCGGCCCGTAGGAGCCAACGTGTTGGCGAGGCATTGATCCTGCGTGATCAGAGGTTGCTTCGCGAACAAGTTCGCTGCTACAGGGTGGCTATTACCGATACCGGCTCGCGGCCCGTAGAAGCCAAGTTGTTGGCGAGGCATTGATCCTGCGTGATCAGGAGTTGCTTCGCGAACAAGTTCGCTCCTACAGGGTGGCTATTACCAACACCGGCTCGCGGCCCGTAGGAGCCAACTTGTTGGCGAGGCATTGATCCTGCGTGATCAGAAATTGCTTTGCGAACAAGTTCGCTCCTACAAGGTGGCGATCAATACTCGATTCGCACATCCCCTTTGGGCACGCTGCAGCACGACAGGATGTAACCTTCTTCCACGTCCTCGTCGGTGATGCCGCCGTTGTGCTCCATCTCTACTTCGCCGCTCAGTTTCATGACCTTGCAGGTTCCGCAGATCCCCATGCCGCAGGCTTTGGGGATCATCAGGCCGAGTTTGGCGGCCGCTGCATGGACGGTTTCGCCCGGTGCCACGCGGATGCTCTTGCCGGTATCGGTGAATTCCACCTGATGCAGGTCCGAGGCGTCGATTTCCGGTGCGTCGGCGGCGATTTCCGCTTGTTCCACCGCGTCCGCCCTGGCTTCCGGAGGCGTCTGGCCGAAGGACTCTTCGTGGTATTGCGCCATGTTGAAGCCGTTGCTTTCCAGCAGGCGCTTGATTGCGTTC
Source organism: Pseudomonas sp. (assembly GCA_036387095.1). GTDB lineage: Bacteria > Pseudomonadota > Gammaproteobacteria > Pseudomonadales > Pseudomonadaceae > Aquipseudomonas. The sequence goes on along the minus strand of DASVUK010000054.1, from coordinate 43,545 downwards.
ATGTATGGCGTCGGACCGCAGCAGAACACCTCGCGCTCAAGGAAATCCGGCGCCATCAGTTCGAGCATTTTCTGGTTCAGGTAACCGCGATAACCGGCCCATGGCTCACCAAGGCCATGTTTTTCACACACCAGATGCAGACTGAAGTTGTCGATGCGCGAAGCCATGTGCTCCAGCTCGCGGTGATAAATGATGTCTTTGGGCGAGCGAGCACTGTGGACGAACACCATGTCGACATTGGCGTTGGTGTCGTAGAACCATCGGGCCATGGACATCACCGGCGTGATGCCGACGCCGCCGCTGAGGTAGAGAATCTTCGGATTCGGGAAGTCGATGGCGTTGAACAGCCCGACTGGGCCATGGACCGCCAACTCCTGGCCTTCGTGTAACGTGTCGTGCAACCAGTTGGAGACCTTCCCACCGGGCACGCGCTTGATGGTGATCGAAAAACTGTAGGGCACTGATGGCGAGCTGGAGATGGTGTACGAACGCATCACCGGCACGCCTTCGATTTCAAGTTCCAGGGTCACGAACTGACCTGGCTTGAAAAAGAACAAAATCGGCTGATCGGCCATGAAGCAGAACGTGCGCACATCCCAGGTTTCCTGAATCACCTTGACGACGCGAACCAGGTGGCGGCCGTTGGCCCATGTCTGGGTATTTACCGGGCTGAGGAAGCTTTGGGACATGCTGGATCTCCACGGCCGACTGTCGGCCTCATGATGCGAATTCTGCGTAAGGTGCAGATACCCCGTTTACCTATCAGCGACATCGACGTACTTATCGCGACCAGCCCCACGCTACCGGGGTTGCCGCGTCGGGAACGGATTCGGCCATGTCGCCCATGGATAAGGCCAAGTCTTCGCCGAACTCCACACTCGCCACTCAATAGTTACGTAAAAAACTATTTATGAGCATGAGCGATACAACAAGCGTCGCCTTGCGTGCAACCTGCTGCAAAGAACCGTATTAGCCACCTTCGCCGACCGTTAGAAGACACGGTCATGAGGACTTCAACGATGGACGTCACCGCAACCTTGAGCTTGGGCGATCCGCTGGAACCCGCACGTAAGGCCACCGCCGAAATGTTGCAGAATCGCGAGCGCACTTATTCGCTGCCGCAGCCTTTCTACAGTGATGAGCGGCTGTATGAAATCGATATGCAGGAAATCTTTCACAAGGAATGGTTGATTGCAGGCATGACCTGCGAGATCCCGGCCAAAGGCAACTACCTGACGTTACAGATCGGCAAGAATCCTGTGCTGATTGTTCGTGGTCCTGACGGCGGGGTGAATGCGTTCCACAACGTCTGCCGCCACCGCGGCTCACGGCTGTGCACCGGCGAAAAAGGCAAGGTGGCCAAGCTGGTCTGTCCTTACCACCAGTGGACGTATGAGCTGGATGGCCGTCTGTTGTACGCCGGCACCGAGATGGGCGACGACTTCGATATGAAGAACTTCGGTCTCAAGCCCATCAACGTCAAGACCGCAGGCGGCTACATTTTCATCAGCCTGGCGCAGAATCCGCCAGCCATTGACGAGTTCCTGCAGACGCTCAAGCACTACATGGAACCCTATGACATGGAAAACACCAAGGTGGCGGTGCAAACCACCTTGATTGAAAAGGCCAACTGGAAACTGGTGCTGGAAAACAACCGCGAGTGCTACCACTGCAACGCGTCGCACCCTGAATTGCTGAACACGCTGCTGGAATGGGATGACGTGACCGACCCGCGTGCTACCCAGTCCTTCAAGGACCATGTCGCCGAATCGGCCGCCGCATGGGACGCTGAAAAGATTCCCTATGCCCACGCCAGCTTCGGCCTGCGTAACCGCATCGTGCGCATGCCGCTGCTCAAAGGCACTGTCTCCATGACCATGGACGGCAAGCAAGGCAGCAACAAGCTCATGGGCCGGATCAAGAACCCGGATCTTGGTTCCATGCGCATCCTGCACCTGCCCCACGCCTGGAACCACTGCATGGGCGACCATGTCATCGTGTTCACCGTGTGGCCGATCAGTGCTCAGGAAACCATGGTCACCACCAAGTGGTTGGTGCACAAGGACGCCGTGGAAGGCGTGGACTACGACGTTGCGCGGCTGCGTCAGGTCTGGGATGCGACCAACGATCAGGATCGTCGTCTGGCCGAAGAAAACCAGCGCGGCATCAACTCCACCGCCTACCAGCCTGGCCCATACTCCAAGACTTACGAGTTCGGCGTGGTCAATTTCATCGACTGGTACAGCGCCCGCATGCTGGAAAACCTCGGCGCTGAACCTGCGCCGTATCTCAAAGGTGTAGCGGTTAATCACGAGTGATCAGGCCACCGTCATGATGCATCGTGGGAGCGAATTTATTCACGAGAGCAACTTGTCAGGCGCTGTTGATGCGTTGAATGTGCCTGCCTCTTCGCGAACGAATTCGCTCCAACGAGATATTGCATATAACTGACGGGACCGGATTCATCCGGGAATGCCTTTTAACGCACAAACTGCGCTTGCCCGACGGCGGGCAAGACGGTCTCTACCGGACTCTGACCGCCTTTTCCCGTTTCCACACACAACTTATCCACAGAGCCATCCACAGCTCTTGTGGAGAAGTTCGTTGTGTAGCCCAAAAAGCCTATAAAAAACCGTGACTTATTCAGAATGATGATTTGTGACGGTTATTGATCATATTTTGATCATGTCGCGCTAGGTCACGTATTTAAAGGCCTGCAGCTGATCGCAAACACGTTATCCACAGAACCGCCAACAGAGTTTGGGGGCAACTTTTTGGGTTTATGGCGGGCCCTGTGGAAAACTGCTCAAAGAGCGGCAAATTAACGGTGGACAAATACAGATTTCATGGTTTATCAGGCTGCTGGCTATTTTTTGTACAGTTTGCTCAAGGCCACGTATTACAAGGCCTGCAAGGGTTAGCGAACAACTTGTCCACAGAAGCGCCAACAGACTTTGTGGGCAACTGTTGATAGGTGCTCCGTGTTTATCCACAACGGAAACCTTGGCGAATCAAGGGATTACGTTGGCTAAAAATCAAGCAATAGTCTGGAGGGCACGGGTTTGCAGGGGTTCAAGGAGGAGCGAACACGTTATCCACAGCCTGGTTAACAGGGATTGTTAACAAGTGCGCAATTCTGGAGAGCCTGTTGGCAGCGCGATAATTGTGGATAACCCGCCCAGGACCATGAGTGGTCAGAACGAATGGCTCTGCTGCCGCCGACGCCATTGGCTCAAGCTCTGATCCAGCCGCGCCGGGCTGTTGATCTGTTGGCGACGGGCGTGGCTGAACAGGATCATGGCCAGCTCAGCGGTGACCAATGCATCAGCGCTGGCGTTGTGACGTTCTTCGGCTTGCAGGCCAAAGAACGCCGTCCAGTCGTCCAGCCCGGCCTTGCGAAGGTTGGCCTGGGGAAACAGCATTGGCGCGATCTCCGCCACGTCGAAAAAACGGTGCTCCAGGCGATAATCCAGGCTTTCCTTTAATGCTCGGCCGAGCATGTGCTGATCGAAGGGCGCATGAAAAGCCAGCAGTGGGCTGTTGCCAACAAACTCCATGAAATCCAGCAGCGCTTGCACCGGTTCACTGCCGGCCGCAATGGCGCTGGGGCCCAGGCCATGAATCAGCACCGCCGGGCTCAGTTTGTGGTCAACACGCATCAAGGTGCGCTCGAATTGCTGGCTCAGGTCGATGGCGCCGTCTTCGATCACCACGGCCCCGATGGACAGCACCTGATCGCGGCTCATGTTCAAGCCGCTGGTTTCCAGATCGAATACCACCCAGCGTTGTTTGCGCAGCGAGTCTTCGCTGAGCGGCGCAGGGGGCGCGAGGTTCGCAAGGCGCTGTGTGTCGCGATGCTCCAGGCTCGGTTTTTGCGGGCGCGGCCGCAGCCATTCGAACAGGTTCATAGTTGATAGCGCAGGGTAAGGCTGGTCTGCAGGCGTTGAGCTTGGCGCAATGATTCGCGCAAGATCCGGCGATCCAGATGATTGAGCGTGTCAGGATCGATCCGGTTCGAATACGCAAGGTTCTGCCGGCTTTGCAATTGATGCTGCTGCATGCGCGTCTGCTGAATGAAGTGATACGCCTCTTCATAGGCGGCACCATCCAGCGGATCGATGACTTGGCGGCCCACCAGTTGGCGAAGGCGCTCCAGGGTGTTGTTGACCTCGATGCCGTTGGCCAGCGCCAGCAGGCGCGCACCATCGACAAAAGGCGTCAGGCCTTGAGTCTTGAGGTCAAGGGTGTCTTTTTCGCTGCCTTTGCGGGCCAATACGAAATCCTTGAACCGACCCACGGGCGGACGCTGGCGAAGGGCGTTTTCCGCCATCATGCGTTGGAACAAGCGGTTATCGCCCACTTGATCAAGCATGCCTTTGCGCAACTGATCGCAGCCACTCTCGTCGCCCCACACCACGCGCAGATCGAAGTAAATAGTGGAAGCGAGCAGGTTTTCCGGGGTCGCCTCGCGAATGAACGCAGCGAAGCGCCGGGACCATTCGACTCGGGACAGACACAGCTCAGGATTGCCCGCCATGATGTTGCCTTTGCACAGGGTAAAACCGCACTGGGCCAGGCTTTGATTGATGCGTTCGGCGATGGGCAGCAGCAGACCACGAATCCGTGCCGCTTCTGCCGCGTCTCGGGCTTCGAAGAGGATGCCGTTGTCCTGGTCGGTGTGCAGCGTCTGCTCGCGACGGCCTTCGCTGCCGAAGCACAGCCAGCTGAATGGAATGCCGGGGTCGCCTTTTTCTTCCAGGGTCAGCTCGATCACGCGGCAGACCGTGTGATCGTTAAGCAGGGTGATGATCTGGGTGATCTGCGTCGAAGACGCGCCATGGGCAAGCATGCGATCCACCAGCTGCACGATGTCACCGCGCAGGTTGGTCAGGCTTTCGATGCGCGGTGCGTTGCGAATGGTGCGTGCCAGGTGCACCAGATCGACCCGTTGCAGGGAAAACAGATCCCGCTCGGACACCACGCCGCACAATCGACCTTCCTTGACCAGGCAGACGTGAGCGATGTGACGCCCCGTCATGGCGATGGCGGCGTCGAAGGCGCTGGCGTCGGGGCTGAGGTGGAAGGGCGCTTGAGTCATCTGGGACTCAATCGGCAGGCTGAAATCGGTCCCGACCTCGGCCACCGCCTCGCGCAAGTCTCGCAGGGTGAAGATGCCCAGCGGTGCCTGCTGGTCGTCGACGATAACGATGCTGCCGACTTGTTGGTCGTGCATCAGCTTCACGGCCTCACGCAACGTCGTTTGCGGGCTGCACATGACCGGATGCCGCATGGCCAGCTCGCCAAGGCGCGTGTTCAGCGAATACTGGGTGCCAAGGGTTTCAGCCGCGCGTTGCTGGACTTGCTGGTTGACCTGATCCAGCAGGCTGCTGACGCCACGTAAGGCAAAGTCGCGGAAGGTGGTCGACAAGGCAAACAGCTTGATGAACGCTTGCTTGTTCAGTTGCAGGCAAAAAGTGTCTTCGGCGGCCAGGTGCTCGGTGCGTGTTGCGCGTTCACCCAGTAATGCCGCCAGCGGGAAGCATTCGCCGGTGGTGATTTCGAATGTCGTTTCGATACCGCCTTTGGCGCTGTGAGGGCGTTCGCCGACAACACGGCCTTGCTTGACGATGTAGAAGTGCTCAACCGGCCCGTCGCCAGGCTTGATGATGCTCTCATCCGCAGCATAGAAACGCAGCTGGCACTGTTCGACCAGATAAGCGAGGTGAGCGCTCTCCATCTGGTTGAATGGCGGGAATTTCTGCAGAAACTGCATGGTGCCGTGGATGTTCTGCAACACTGCAGTTTTGCCCGCCTGGGCGAATGCGTCTGCTTTACTCATGACCTGTACCGCGTTCTTTTTATTGATGATCATGGTCGTCCGCTTGTCGGACAGTGCCCATTGGACGTAAGTCTTAGGCCGACGAAAAGAGTTCTAGGCGCTCGCGCCATGGTGTAAAAAGCAGTGACGCGATCGCTCGGGACAGCAAATCATCGCCGGCAGGACGCCGACCACCGTTAGCAGTCGTTACTGGCTACCCTGTCGGGAGTGCAGTCAGTACCAGAGCATGGAAAAGAGGCGAAAATGTTCGACCACGAAATCTTGAGCGAAGAAGAGCGCGAAGCTCTGAATGAAGTGATGCTGGCGCCGCAGCCAGACTCACCGCAGCGGGTGCTGATTGTCGACGACGATCGCGATGCCCGTGAGTTGTTGGCCGAGATTCTCAGTCTCAATGACATCAGCTGCATCACCGCCGCCGGTGGCAGAAGCGCGATGCATCTTATTGAAACCAAAGAGTCCATTGCGCTGTTGATCACTGATCTGCGCATGGCCCCGTGCAATGGTCTGGACCTGATCCGTAAAGTGCGCGAATCCCAACGCGCTTCGCTGCCGATCATCATCATTTCCGGCGACGCCAACGTGCGCGACGCTATCGATGCGATGCATTTGAGCGTGGTGGATTTCCTGCTCAAGCCCATCAACACCAAGCAGCTGCTGAAACTGGTCAAGCGAGAATTGGGGGTAGTGTGAGGCGGGGCAGGATGGGTGAAAAGACGTGGTGCGAGCTGCTCGCGAAGACAATATTTCAGGCTCTGGAAATGCGTCTGAAATATTGATCCTTCGCGAGCAAGCCCGCTCCCTCAGGTGTTACATACCGCTATTGCCTTTTACAACCCGTTCCTGGCCTTGAACTCCCGACGCCGACGGTGCAAGACCGGCTCGGTATAACCGTTCGGCTGTCTGGTGCCTTCGATGACCAGCTCAACCGCCGCCTGGAACGCGATATTGGTATCGAAGTCCGGCGCCAGCGGGCGATATAACGGGTCATTGGCGTTCTGTCGATCAACCACAGGCGCCATACGCTTGAGGCTATCCATCACCTGAGTCTGATCGACCACGCCGTGGCGCAGCCAATTAGCCATGTGCTGGCTGGAAATGCGCAAGGTCGCGCGGTCTTCCATCAGGCCGATGTCGTTGATGTCCGGCACCTTCGAGCAACCCACGCCCTGATCGATCCAGCGCACCACATAGCCAAGGATGCCTTGGGCGTTGTTGTCCAGTTCGTTCTGGATCTCTTGCGGCGTCCAGTGGGTGTTGGGCGCCAGCGGGATGGTCAGAATGTCGTCCACCGAAGCGCGAGTGCGTTGGGCCAATTCGGCCTGGCGCGCAAACACGTCAACCTTGTGATAGTGCAATGCGTGCAACGCAGCTGCTGTGGGTGAAGGCACCCAGGCCGTGTTGGCACCGGCCAGCGGGTGAGCGATTTTCTGTTCCAGCATTGCCGCCATCAGGTCCGGCATGGCCCACATGCCCTTGCCGATCTGCGCCCGACCTTGCAGACCGCAGCTCAAGCCGATATCCACGTTCCAGTTCTCGTAGGCACCGATCCATTTCTCGGCCTTCATCTGCGCCTTGCGCACCACCGGACCCGCTTCCATGGATGTATGAATTTCATCGCCCGTGCGGTCGAGGAACCCGGTATTGATGAATACCACGCGCTCGCTTGCGGCCTTGATGCACGCCTTGAGGTTAACCGTGGTGCGGCGCTCTTCGTCCATGATCCCGACCTTGAGCGTATTGCGCGGCAGGTTCAGGACGTCTTCGATGCGACCGAACAGCTCGTTGGTGAAAGCGGCTTCCTCGGGCCCGTGCATCTTCGGCTTGACGATATACACCGAACCGCTGCGGCTGTTACGACGGACGTTGTTGCCGTTGAGGCTGTGAATGGCTGCCAGGCTGGTGAGCAGGCCGTCCAGGATACCTTCAGGAATTTCCTGGCCTTGCTGGTCGAGAATCGCATCGATGGTCATCAGGTGACCGACGTTACGCACGAACAACAGCGAACGACCATGCAGCGTGACTTCGCCGCCATTGGGCGCGGTGTAGACGCGATCTGCATTCATGGTTCGGGTGAATGTCTGGCCGCCCTTGGAAACCTGTTCGGCAAGGTCACCTTTCATCAGGCCCAGCCAGTTGCGATACACCACGACTTTGTCGTCCGCATCCACAGCGGCGATGGAGTCTTCGCAGTCCATGATGGTGGTGAGCGCAGCTTCCATCAGTACGTCTTTCACGCCAGCAGGATCGGTCTGGCCGACCGGGCTGGTCGCGTCGATCTGGATTTCGAAATGCAGGCCGTTGTGCTTGAGTAACAAAGCGAACGGCGCAGCGGCGTCACCCTGGAAACCGATCAGTTGCGCGTCGTCTTTAAGGCCAGTGTTGCTACCGCCTTTGAGGCTGATCACCAGCTTGCCATCGATCAGTTTGTAACCGATCGAATCGACGTGGGAGCCCGCTGCCAGCGGCGCGGCTTCATCCAGAAAGGCACGAGCAAAGGCAATGACCTTGTCGCCACGCACCTTGTTGTAACCCTGGCCTTTCTCTGCGCCGTCCGCTTCGCTGATGGCATCGGTGCCATAAAGGGCGTCGTACAGCGAACCCCAGCGTGCATTCGAAGCATTCAGGGCAAAGCGGGCATTCATGACCGGCACCACGAGTTGCGGGCCTGCCATGTGAGCGATTTCTTCATCGACGTTTTGCGTCGTGATCTGGAAATCCGCCGCTTCTGGCAGCAGATAACCGATTTCCTGAAGGAAGGTCTTGTAAGCCGAGGCGTCGTGAGCCTGTCCGGCATGGGACTGATGCCAGGCGTCGATCTTTGCCTGCAAGTCATCACGTTTGGCGAGCAGCGCTCTGTTCTTTGGGGCCAGCTCATTGACGAGCTTTTCTGTACCGGTCCAAAAGGTTCCAGCGTCGAGACCGGTTCCCGGGATTGCTTCGTTGTTCACGAAGTCGAACAGGACCTTGGCGACCTGCAGGCCACCGACTTGAACGTGTTCAGTCATTGCACTTGCCTCACTCTGCTCAGCTTTTCGCGCTCAAAAGGGAGCGCTCTCTTATTAAGGAACAACGTTATGTAGTGCGCGCCGCGGAATACTACATGATGCGCCGCCGGGTGAAAACGAGACTAAATATGTCACCAAACGACTGGATATAAATGAGGGGTCACGCTAAGGCGCCAGATGTTCGCAAAAACTGACGTTATTGTTCCAGTAAAATTTAAAAATCGTATACAGGTTCAATATTCGCCAGCGTTGAGGTGCTCAGTCGCGGCTTGCCTATACTTGCGCTACAAATATCCGCCAAGGCGGATCTGTCCAAGTGAAGGAGTCACCTGTGGAGCATTTTGTCGTCACTGTTGTTGCACCGGATAAACCAGGCCAGGTCGAGCGCATCGCCGACTGCATCGCCCAACATGGCGGTAATTGGCTTGAAAGCCGTATGTCGCGTTTGGCCGGGCAATTTGCCGGGATCGTGCGTGTGCAGGTACCGGTTGAAAACCGGGAAGCATTGAGGGGTGCGTTACAGGCCCTTGCCGACCAGGAAATTCGTGTGCTGTTTGCCGAAAGCAGCAGCGAACCCGCCGTTGTCTGGAAAACCATCGGTATGGAACTGGTGGGTAATGATCGCCCCGGCATCGTTCGCGATATCACTCGGCTGTTGGCGGAGCAGGGCGTCAACGTCGAGCGACTGGTTACCGAGGTCAATCCCGCCCCCATGAGCAGCGAACCGCTATTTCATGCCGAAGCCGTGCTGGGCGTGCCGTTGACGCTGTCGTTGGATCTATTGCAGGAGCGCCTTGAGACGCTGGCGGACGATCTGATGGTGGATCTGGTGTTGCGCACAGAGTTGTGAGCGCGAACGGACTTATCGCGAAAGCCGATAAATGCGCAATCGGTGAAAATAGTCAGGTTATCCACGCCATGCGTGCACCTGCCTGTGGATAACCTGGGGAGATTGCGCTGCGCGCCGCGTCATACAAGGCTTCGCGTCAATTGATCAAAAAGCGAACAGTTTCAATGACTTGTGCACAAAATAGCTAAGCCTGCCTGTGGATAAGCTTGGGAGAACCCTTTGCAGCCCGCGCATTACGTGGGCTGCAAAGAGTTGCTTGTTTTTTGATCAGCGCCGGCGACGCATAGAGATCCAGGCATCCACACTGTAAATCGCCAGTCCTGTCCATATGAACGCGAAGGTGATCAGCGTTCCAATGGTCAACTGCTCGCCGTACACCAGCACGGCCAAGGCAAGGACCAGCGTTGGCGCAATGTATTGCAGGAAACCCAGCGTCGTGTAGGGCAGGTGTCGGGCCGCTGCGTTGAAACACACCAGGGGCACCAGGGTCACAGGACCTGCCGCTGCCAGCCAGATTGCCTGGGATGTCGTCCAGAACTCCGCCTGCGCACTGTGCGCCATAGGGTTGAGCAGCAACCAGCCCGCAGCAAGAGGCACCAGCAACCAGGTTTCAACCACCAGCCCCGGCAAGGCCGCCACCGGAGCTTTTTTGCGGATCAGGCCGTAGCAACCGAAGGTCAGCGCGAGCACCAGCGACACCCAAGGCAGGCTGCCAAATTGCCAGACCTGCTGGGCAACGCCGGTTGCCGCCAGAATCACCGCCACCCATTGCAAGCGTCTGAGGCGCTCGCCCAACAGCACCATCCCCAGCAATACGTTAACCAGCGGATTGATGTAGTAACCCAGGCTGGCTTCCACCATCCGCCCGTTATTCACCGCCCAGACGTACACCAACCAGTTGCCCGCAATCAGCGCCCCGCTGACCGCCAGAACGGCCAGGCGTCGGGGATTATCACGCAGCTCGCGCCACCAGCCAGGATGTTTCCAGACCAACAGCAATAACGAGCCAGACAACGCCGACCACAACACTCGGTTGACGATGATCTCCACCGCAGGCACTGCGGCGATGGCTTTGAAATAGAGGGGGAAAAGGCCCCAGATGGTATAGGCGCTCAGCCCGAGTATGTACCCGCGACGTGGGTTGGCAGCTTGCATAAGGGGTCCTGTGGCAAATCGATGGTGCGTCGTTGTCTGTCGCAACGTTGGTGTGCCGCGCCCGGGCGGGGCGCGGCATATGAATCAGAACAGCTTCAAGGGTTCTTCGTTGAGCGCCGACAGCTGCTCGCGCAGGGCGAGAACCTGATCACCCCAATAGCGCTCGGTACCGAACCACGGAAAACTGTGTGGGAACGCAGGGTCATCCCAGCGGCGGGCCAACCAGGCGCTGTAATGCATCAGGCGCAAAGCGCGCAGGGGTTCGATCAGCGCCAATTCACGCGGGTTGAAGTCGTGGAATTCGTTGTAGCCGTCCATCAATTCCGACAATTGCCCCAGACATTCCTGACGGTCGCCTGCCAGCATCATCCAGATATCCTGTACGGCCGGCCCCATTCGACAGTCGTCCAGATCCACAATGTGGAACATTTCATCGCGGCACATCATGTTGCCGGGATGACAGTCGCCATGCATCCGGATGTTCTGGTGCGGCGTGGCGGCGTAGACATCCTCAACACGCTTGAGCAGATCCTTGGCCACCGATTCGTAGGCCGGCAGCAGGCTGCGCGGGATGCAGTTGTTCTCCAGCAAGAAATTCAGCGACGCGTGACCAAAGTTCTGCACGCCCAGCGCTTCGCGATGCTCGAAGGGTTTAGTGGCGCCCACGGCATGAATACGGCCCAGCAGTTGGCCCAACCGGTAAAGCTGGTCAAGATTGCCCGGCTCGGGAGCCCGGCCGCCACGGCGAGGAAACAGCGTGAAGCGGAAACCCGCGTGCTCAAACAGCGTCTGGCCGTTGTGCACCATGGGCGCCACCACGGGCACATCCACTTCTGCCAGCTCGAAGGTGAAGCTGTGTTCTTCGAGGATTGCTTCGTTGGTCCAGCGCTGCGGTCGATAGAACTTGGCGATCAGTGGCTGGCCGTCTTCGATACCGACCTGATAGACGCGGTTCTCGTAACTGTTAAGCGCGAGAATGCGGGCGTCGCTGAGAAACCCGATGCTTTCAACGGCATCAAGGACCAGATCTGGCGTAAGTGTTGCAAACGGGTGAGCCATGCTTACTCCTGCGCGCAGCAGGCTGCCGCGTCGGGCCCGTGATGGTAGCGCAGACGAGGGCTGCTTGGGGCGTTAGGTTTCGGCAAAGGTCGATGTGCGATTGGATTGGCGTCTGTTGATATCGGTCGCCCGGATCGTTCGCGCAGAAAGCCAAAGACTCAACACAAAGCTAGAAAAGGGAAATAGGCCATTTCCGAGACTCAGAAGGAATGGCTACCAATTCAAGTGTGCCGGGCTGTATCAATCATGTAGGAGCGCACGAGCAACGCGAGGCCGCGATAGCGGTGTATCAGGCAAACCGCCATCGCGGCCTCGCGCTGCTTGGAGGCGCCACTCCGGTCGCTCCGAGGTTTGCATATAACCGTGGTACCGGATTTATCCGGGAATGCCTTTCGATGCACAAACTGCGCTTGCCCGATGACGGGCAAGACGTTATCTACAGCAGCGATGTTAAGCGCCGATCACTCCGCCATCCTCACGGGTAATTACCATCACCGAGGAGCGCGGCTTGCCGTTGGGCAGGTGTTCGGGGAAGGTTGAACCACCGTTTTCGCCGGGGTGCTGGATGCCAATGAACAGCGTTTTGTAGTCGGGCGCAAAACTGATGCCGGTTACTTCACAACCAATCGGTCCGACCATGAAGCGTCGAATTTCTCCGCTTTCCGGGTCGGCACACAACATCTGGTTGTTGCCCATGCCGGCAAAATCCCCCTGGTTGGTGGAATCGCCATCAGTCTGGATCCACAGTCGACCCGCTTGGTCGAAGCTTAAGCCGTCCGGGCTGTTGAACATATTTTGCGCATTGATATTGCTGGAGCCGCCTTGGGGTTTGCCGTTGTGCACAGTCGGGTTGCCGGCGACGACGAACAGGTCCCACTCGAATTCCATGGCAGAAGCATTACCCTCGGCCTCCGCCCAGCGCAGAATCTGCCCGTACTGGTTTTTCGCTCTTGGGTTGGGGCCGCCAACGGGCTGGCCGTCGTCGCCGCGTTTGGCGTTGTTGGTCAGGGTGCAATAGACCTGGCCGTCCTTGGGGCTGACCACGATCCATTCAGGGCGGTCCATGCGTGTGGCGTTCACGACGCTGGCGGCCAGTCGTGCGTGAATCAGCACTTCGGCTTGATTGGCGAAACCGGCGCCCGCATCCAGGCCATTCTTGCCGTGGGTCAGTTCAATCCACTGGCCTTTGCCTTTGGGGCGATCCGGATTGCCATCGCCGTTGTCGAAGCGCGCGACATAAAGGGTGCCGTGGTCCAGCAAGTCCTGGTTAGCCTTCGGGTCTTGGTGATTGATCTTGTCGCGGCTGATGAATTTGTAGATGAACTCGCCGCGTTCGTCGTCGCCCATGTACACCACGGCGCGACCGCCCTTGGTTTCTGCCAGGGCCGCGTTCTCATGCTTGAAGCGGCCCAGGGCGGTGCGTTTGACCGGCGTGGATTTGGGGTCGAACGGATCGATTTCCACGACCCAGCCGTGGCGGTTGAGCTCGTTGGGATTCTTCGCCAGGTCAAAGCGCGGGTCGTGGTGATGCCAGTTGATTTCCTTGCTGGCGGCGACCGCGCCGTAGCGCTTGATGCCAGCGTCGAACTTCTGCTCGGCGTCGCTGCTGCCAAAGCAATCAGTGAAGTTCTCTTCGCAGGTCAGATAAGTGCCCCAGGGCGTCTTACCGTTGGCGCAGTTCTGGAAGGTGCCGAGCACGTGCTTGCCGGTACTGTCGGCGGCAGTTTTCAGCCAGTCATGCCCGGCGGCCGGGCCACTGAGATTGATTGGCGTATTGCCATGGATGCGACGGTTGTAGTGCGAATCCTGCACGAACTGCCATTGGCCGCCCTTGCGCTGCACTTCAATCACCGACACGCCTTCGCTGGCCAATGCCTTGCGCACTTCCTCGGCAGACTGCGGGTCTTTGCCGTGATCGAACAGGTAACGGTAGTTGGTGTATTCGTTATTGATGGCCATCAGCGCGCGGTCTGGTTGACCCGGTATCGGGAACAGGCTCATGCCGTCGTTGTTATCGCCAAATTGCACTTCCTGCGCCTCGGCGCTGCCTTTGCCGCTCGGGTCGAATGCCGGGCCGCCGACGTGCAGCGGTTGGCCCCAACTGATCAGCACCGAAGACTTGTAACCCGGCGGTAAGCTGATGTTGTCGGCGGTGGCGGCGGGAATGCTGTCGAACCCCAGCAGTTTGCTGGACGCAGCGCTGACACTGTTGGCCAGTGTGGTGCGGCTCAACAGGTTACCACCGAGAAACATTGCCGCACCGCACAAAGCGCCCGCACTGATAAAGCCTCGGCGCGTGAGGCCGACCATGCTTTCCAGGTCTGTTGCTTGGTTTTCTTCTAATAGTTTCATCATCACGGCTCCCAGCAGATGTGGCAGCCACCTTAGTCAGGGCATATGACGAAAATGTGTCGAGGCCGTGACGCGTTACCGTTAAAGCGGCGTTCCCAGCAGAACCAGCGACGGAGCGAATTGCACCCACACCGCGCCGCCGATTTTCAGCCCCTGCGCCGCGAGGTGCGCCGGCTCGGCCAATGAGCACAATATCTGGCCACTGGGCAGAGCAATCCGCACTTCACTGGGGCTGTCCTTGGCGTCGATAACGTCCTCAATAGTGCCTTCGATAAAATTGTATCCGGTTGTTGCGTCTTGTTTGGCGCTTAGCAACTCCAGCCATCCCGCCTTGATCAATGCCACGATGTCGCCGCCAACACTCAAATCAAGACGTAACGTGCTGTCGTGGGTGATCTGCGCTTCGATGCAGATATCGCCCGCCAGACTCAGGCGAACCAGATCGTTATGGCCGTGGGCGGTGATGCTTTCGATCCGGCCCAGCAACTGATTACGCGCGCTGGTGCGTAATGTGAGACGACTCAGCAATTCCAGATCGGTGCTTTCTTCAGTGGCTTCCAACACCTGAGCTTGCAGCGCCTGCAAACGATGATAAAGGCGCAGCACCCGCTCGCCCTCGGCAGAAAGCTTCGCCCCACCGCCACCACGTCCTCCCACACTGCGCTCTACCAAAGGCTTCTGCGCCAGATTGTTCAGCTCATCAATGGCATCCCACGCTGCCTTGTAACTCAAACCCGCGCTCTTCGCCGCCTTGGTGATCGAGCCTTGCTCGGCAATGTGCTGCAACAACGCGATGCGCTGCGGACGCCGGACCATGTGTTGGGTGAGCGGGGTTGGGAGGGGCATGGGATGGCGATTTTGTCGTGGGAATGAGGGCGAAGTGTATGCCGGATTTCGACAATCAAGGTCTGTCAGTTTCGTCGTCCTGCCTGTGAACGAAGTGTATTCGGGTCAATAGCACCAGAAACCCTGCGAACGCTGCCCCGCTTTGAAGCATAAGGAATGTTTCTATATCGGGATCGATAAAGTTGTAGTTATAAAGTGCAGGTGTCAGAAAAGCCAGCATGATGATGTTGACTGCCAGCTGAGGGAGCAATGTTTCGTGTCTTGCTCGCAGATGTGAAAATGAGAGGGAAAGCAGGGCGCTGCTGGCGAGGAAAATAATTAACGTAAAATAAAGCTTAATGCTGTAATCAATAATAGTCCCACCCATTGCCAAAAAAACGTATTTCCCGCAGAGGTATAGTAGGGTGGCACCCAGTGTCATGAAACAGAGGATCCAGACTAACCCTGTCCGATAATAGATCCTGGCGTGTTCAGTATGTCGACTGACTTGAAGACTGTGAATCTGAGAAAGTGCGATGAACGGAATGACCAGTAATCCTGTTACCGTCATGAACACTGAAAGCTCCGCAACGAGATGGGTATCAATTCTTGTGAGCCTTTCAGTCAGTAAGTAAAAATATATTTTCTGACCACTCAGTCCAATGGCGACTAGGATGCCTGTGCGGGCGAACTAACCACTGTTCTTTTTTGCGTGCATTAACGAGTAGTAACGTTGGCCGCGCGAGAGCCTGATCAGGAAAATCAAGGTCAGTAATTCGATCACGAAAAAATAAGACATTGCGTAATATTTTAACGCGTGGCTGTTTACGAGTGTAAATATCAGCGTCAGACTCAAGCAAGACAGTACGGTGATCAGCGTTTTGCCTCGGGTGCATTGGCTTGCTTTGCCGGTGGCCTCCAGAAAAAGCTGTAAAAAACTATTGATTACCAGTAGCGGGGTTGAAGCGACGTAAATAAGTGAGAGCGTCCAGAATGTCTCTCTGTCCCAGTGCTGAATCGTACCGGAGGTACTGAGCAGATACGTAACAACCAAGCAAATAGCTGAAGTTAACACTGCGATGAATAACGCCAGCGTAAAACCGCCTGTGAATAAGTTGCTTAGGGCGGATTCACGATGAGTTAAAGCTGCGGCTTTATTGCCAGCGGTCGCCAAGAGCAGTGAGGAAAAAGCTGAAACTACAGAGGCTGCGGCCAGCACGTAGGAAAACACAGCCAGGTCAGCTGGGATTTTGTGTGCCATCAACAGGAAAACAGCTGAAATTCCGAGGGTTGGAATCAGGCGGCTACCAATGAAAGAAGGCAATGATTTTTTGACTACCTCGTTATAGTTCAAGCTCATCACTCCAGAGGGCGAACATCTTGCTCCCGAATTCAGCTTCATGGAGTTTTTGAGTAATTTCGAAGGCAATGTCGAGGTTTTTTTTTGGCGTTCTGGCTTTGTTTCGGCGTTAAATATTGTTCATGGGGATCTATTTGTTTTTTAATGTCTGCTACCTTGCATGTATCACTTTTCTGTTGGTTGAGTGGGATACATCCTACCTGTTCATAAATGAATATTTTTTAGTTAACTAAATTGATCTAATGGTTTTCAGTATTTGGTTAAGTACTTGCTTTCCTCAATCCCCCGGCTTCGGCGTCCTCGCCAGGCAATAAACATCCACCCGCCGCGCCCCGGCTTTTAGTAACACCTGCGCAATGGCATTGGCGGTGGAGCCAGTGGTCAGTACGTCGTCGATCAATGCCACATGGCGTCCCGCAATCTCAGCGTCATCGACCAGCGCAAACGCCCCGTGCAGGTTGCGCTTGCGGGCCTTGGCGTCCAGGCCTTGTTGCGCCGGGGTTTCACGGGTGCGTATCAAGCAGCGTGTATGCACAGGCAATTGCAATTGTTTGCCCAGCCAGTCGGCGAGCATGGCGGCCTGGTTATAGCCGCGTTGCCGCAACCGCTTGGTGGCTAACGGCACCGGCAGCAGCATGTCTGGGCGCGGTTGGCCTTCGTTGAAGCGGTGCAGTAGAAATTGTCCGAGCAGTTCGCTTAGCAGACGGCCCATGGGCCAGTTGCCCTGATGCTTGAAGCGGGTCACCAGACTGTCTACGGGAAAGTCATAAAGCCAGGGCGCTAGCACTTCATCGAAGGCCGGAGGCTGGTTGAAACAGTGAGCGCAACTTAAATCGGACATCGCCAAGGGCAGGGCACATTGACGGCATTGATCGCCCAGCCAGGGCAGCTCGGCCTCGCACGCCACGCATATTGCATAAGGCGAATCGGTACGTTCGTCACACAGCAAACAGGTTTGTATGTTTTTTAACCAGATGTAAACCGAGTATTGGCGTTGTGGTTGACAGCGCATGGCTCTTCCTTAAATATGCCGAACATCCGTGTCGCGCCTGTGGACTTAAAGCGTTTGTAAATGCTGAGCTGCCGGTTGCCTGTTAAAAAAATCCCGAGGACCGCCCGATGAGCGCCAGCACCACCGCCACTTTGCGTCACGACTGGACTTTAGCCGAGGTCAGAGCGCTGTTCGTACAGCCTTTCAATGACCTGCTGTTTCAGGCGCAAACCGTGCATCGCGCTCACTTCGACGCCAATCGCGTTCAGGTCTCCACTTTGCTGTCGATCAAAACCGGCGCCTGCCCGGAAGACTGCAAGTACTGCCCGCAGTCCGGGCACTACAACACCGGTCTTGAGAAAGAAAAGCTGCTGGAAGTGCAAAAGGTTCTGGAGGAAGCCGCTCGCGCCAAGGCCATTGGGTCAACGCGTTTCTGCATGGGCGCGGCCTGGAAGCACCCTTCGGCCAAAGACATGCCTTACGTGTTGGAGATGGTCAAAGGCGTGAAAGCCCTGGGCCTGGAAACCTGCATGACGTTGGGTCGACTGGATCAGGATCAAACCCAGGCATTGGCTTCGGCGGGCCTGGATTACTACAACCACAACCTCGACACCTCACCGGATTTCTACACCAGCATCATCACCACCCGCACCTACAGCGAGCGCCTGCAAACCCTGGCCTATGTGCGTGATTCGGGCATGAAGATCTGTTCCGGCGGCATTCTGGGCATGGGCGAGTCCCTGGACGACCGCGCCAATCTGTTGATCCAGCTGGCTAACCTGCCAGAGCACCCGGAATCGGTGCCGATCAACATGCTGGTCAAGGTGGCCGGAACGCCG
The DNA here is from genome assembly GCA_036387095.1 of Pseudomonas sp. Taxonomy (GTDB): domain Bacteria; phylum Pseudomonadota; class Gammaproteobacteria; order Pseudomonadales; family Pseudomonadaceae; genus Aquipseudomonas. The sequence continues at coordinate 25,270 of DASVUK010000054.1, read as the reverse complement.
CTGGAAAACGCCGAAGATATCGACCCGTTCGATTTCATCCGCATGCTCGCCGTGGCGCGCATCCTGATGCCGCAATCTCATGTGCGTCTGTCGGCCGGCCGCGAAGCGATGAACGAGCAGATGCAAGCGCTGGCGTTCTTCGCCGGGGCTAACTCGATTTTCTACGGCGACAAATTGCTCACCACCGCCAACCCGCAAGCCGACAAGGACATGCTCTTGTTCTCACGTCTGGGCATCCAGCCTGAAGCACGTGAAGAACACGCAGACGAAGTCCATCAGGCGGCCATCGAACAGGCATTGGTCGAGCAGCAAAGCAGCGCGCAGTTTTATAACGCTGCGGTTTGATAGGCCGTTCTCTGTAGGCGCGAACTTGTTGGCGAAACGATAGGCCTGATGTACGCGGGCTTATTGCTTCGCCAACAAGTTGGCTGTTACGGATGTCATTTTCTTCTTGCGAGGCTTGCATGTCCTTCGATCTCCACGCACGTCTCGACGCCCGCCGCGCTGAAAATCTCTATCGCCAGCGTCCGCTGCTGCAAAGCCCCCAGGGCCCGTTGGTGGTGGTCGATGGTCAGCCATTGCTGGCGTTTTGCAGCAACGATTATCTGGGCCTGGCCAATCATCCCGATGTCATTGCTGCATGGCAGGCTGGCGCGGACAAGTGGGGCGTGGGCGGGGGTTCTTCGCATTTGGTGATTGGCCACAGCGGCCCTCATCACGACCTTGAACTGGCTTTGGCCGACCTCACCGGGCGTCCGCGGGCGCTGCTGTTTTCCAACGGTTATATGGCCAACCTCGGCGCGGTGACAGCGTTGGTTGGACAAGGCGATACGGTGTTGGAAGATCGCCTCAATCATGCCTCGCTGCTGGATGCCGGTTTGCTCAGCGGCGCGCGGTTTTCCCGCTATCTGCATAACGACGCTGACAGCCTGGCCACGCGCCTGGAGAAGGCCAGCGGCGATACGCTAGTGGTCACCGACGGCGTGTTTAGCATGGACGGTGATCTGGCCGATCTGCCCGCCCTGGCGCAAGCAACGAAGGCCAAAGGCGCCTGGTTGATGGTGGATGATGCTCACGGCTTCGGCCCGCTGGGCGCCAATGGGGGCGGTATCGTCGAGCATTTTGGTCTGGGCATGGACGACGTGCCGGTGCTGATCGGTACGCTGGGCAAGGCGTTCGGTACTTCGGGCGCGTTCGTTGCTGGCAGCCAGGAGCTGATCGAAACCATGATCCAGTTCGCCCGCCCTTATATCTACACCACCAGCCAGCCGCCGGCGCTCGCCTGTGCGACGTTGAAAAGTCTCGAACTCTTGCGTACCGAGCATTGGCGTCGGGAGCACCTGACGCGCCTGATCGCGCAGTTTCGTTCCGGTGCCGAGCAGATCGGCCTGACGTTGCTGGACAGCTTCAGCCCGATTCAGCCGATCCTCATTGGCGATGCCGGACGCGCCATGCGTCTGTCGCAGATGCTGCGTGAGTGCGGCGTGCTGGTGACGGCAATTCGTCCGCCCACCGTCCCGGCAGGCAGTGCCCGTTTGCGGGTCACTTTTTCCGCAGCCCACACCCAGGCTCAAGTGCAGCTATTGTTGAATGCATTGGCGCAGTGTTACCCGCTGCTGGATAAGCGCGAATCGGTGGAGCCACATCATGCGTGATCAGTTGATCCTGCTACCCGGCTGGGGATTGGGCATCTCGCCATTGGAGCCGTTGGCCGCCGCGTTGCGAGGGTTGGACGAGCATCTTCGGGTGGAAATCGAACCTTTGCCGGAGCTGGACAGCAGCGACCCACAGGAATGGCTTGATGAACTGGACGCCAATCTGCCGGATAACGCGTGGCTAGGCGGCTGGTCCCTGGGCGGCATGTTGGCCGCTGAACTGGCCGCACGTCGTGGTGAGCGTTGCTGCGGGTTGCTGACTTTGGCCAGCAATGCCTGTTTCGTGACACGGGGCGCCTGGCCCAACGCCATGCCCGCTGGTGATTTTGATGCGTTTCTGACCGGTTGCATCAACGACCCGGATGGCACTCTCAAGCGTTTCAGCCTGTTATGCGCCCAAGGTGCCGAAGACCCGCGTGGCTTATCGCGTCTACTAAAGGCGGGCGCACCTCATGGCTCCTCCTCGGCGCTGATCCACGGCCTGCAACTGCTTGAGCAGCTCGATACCCGCAGCGCCTTGCAGACCTTTCGCGGACCACAGCTACATTTGTTCGCCGGCCTCGATGCCTTCGTACCGGCAGAAGCGGCGGGCGACCTGCTGGCGTTATTGCCTGACGTGGAAGTAGGCGTCATCGAACAGGCCAGCCATGCCTTCCTCCTGGAAAATCCTCACGGCGTCGCGGCGGCAATACAGGCTTTTTTACATGAGTCCGGTGATGACTGATTTATCCAATCCAAGGCTGCCCGGTGGTTTGCCTGATAAGCGCCAGGTGGCGGCATCGTTTTCCCGCGCGGCGCGCAGTTACGACAGTGTCGCTCAGTTTCAGCGAGACGTGGGCGGCGAACTGATGGCGCGCTTGCCTGCCGATCTGAATCCCCGACGCTGGCTGGATCTGGGCTGCGGCACCGGCTATTTCAGTCGGGTGCTGGCGGAAAATTTCCCTCAAGGTCACGGCGTGGCGCTGGATATCGCCGAAGGCATGTTGCGTCATGCGCGGCCTCTGGGGGGCGCCGAATATTTCGTGGCGGGTGATGCCGAGCGCTTGCCGTTACGTGATGGCAGCTGCGATCTGGTTTTTTCCAGCCTGGCGGTGCAATGGTGCGGGGATTTTGCTTCGGTGCTCAGCGAAGCCCGGCGTGTGTTGCAACCGCGTGGCGTATTCGCGTTTGCCAGCCTGTGCGTCGGGACCCTGAGTGAGCTGCGTGACAGCTGGCAAACCGTGGATGGTCTGGTGCACGTCAATCGCTTCCGTCAGTTGCAGGACTACAAGCAATTGTGCGAAGCCAGCGGCTTGCGCCTACGCTCACTTGAGGCCCGGCCCCACATTCTGCACTACCCGGACGTGCGCAGCCTGACCCACGAGTTGAAAGCGTTGGGTGCGCACAACCTCAACCCCGGCAGGCCTGGCGGCTTGACGGGACGGGCGCGGATTCTGGCGCTGATAGAGGCGTATGAACGTTTCCGCCAGCCTGAAGGCTTGCCGGCGACGTATCAAGTGGTTTACTCGGTGCTGGAAAAAGACGCGTGAATTTACGACGCAGCACGTTACGAAGCAGTGGGAGATCACCCAGATGAGCAGTGCGTACTTCATCGCGGGAACCGATACCGACGTGGGCAAAACCACCGTCGCTACGGGCCTGTTGTACGCGGCACGGCAGGCGGGCCTGAGCACGGTGGCGGGCAAACCGGTCGCCTCCGGATGTGCGGTGACCGCCAATGGCTTGCGCAACGACGACGCGTTGGCGCTAATGGCGCAATGCTCGGTTGGCCTTGGCTACGATGAAATCAACCCTGTCGCCTTCGAGCCTGCCATTGCGCCGCATCTGGCTGCCCGGGAAGCGGGTGTTGCGCTGACGGTGCAAGGGTTGCTTGGGCCGATGCGCCTGTTGCTGGCCAGGAATGCGGATTTCACGTTGATCGAAGGTGCCGGTGGCTGGCGTGTGCCGTTGGCTGATCAGGCTAATCTGTCAGACCTTGCCGTAGCGTTGAAATTGCCGGTGATCCTGGTGGTTGGCGTGCGTCTTGGGTGCATCAATCATGCGCTGCTTACCGCCGAGGCCATCGCCAACGACGGGCTGCAGCTGGCGGGCTGGGTCGCCAATATCGTTGATGCCAAAACCTCGCGCCTTGAAGAAAACCTCGCCACCCTCGCCGAGCGCCTGCCCGCGCCGTGCCTGGGCCGCATCCCCCGCTTGAAAAAACCCAGTGCGGAGGCGGTGGCGGAGTATCTGCATCTGGAGTTGCTGGATTAGCACACCGTAAACGTGAACAGAGGGAGCGAGCTTGGCTCGCGAAGGTGTTCGTTCAGCTGATTTTTTGGTGTGTGGGACGCCGCTTCGCGAGCAAGCTCGCACCCACCGGGTCATTTCAGATACCAACCCCAAGGCTGATCGCCGATGTATTCGGTGACTTGTTTGACCTCAAGGTAGTTGTCCAGCCCCCATTGCCCCAGCTCGCGGCCAATGCCGCTGTGCTTCATCCCGCCCCATGGCGCTTCGACGAAGGTCGGTTGTGAGCAGTTGACCCAGATGATCCCGGCGCGCAGCTGGTTGGCGACACGGGTGGCGCGTTGCGGGTCGGCACTCATGATGGCTGCGGCGAGGCCGAAGCGGCTGGCGTTGGCCATTTGCACCGCCTGCGCCTCATGCTTGAAACGTTTGATGCACAGCACCGGGCCGAAAATTTCTTCGCGCCAGACGATACTGTTTTCAGCGGGCTCGTCAAAAATCGCCGGCTCCATGAAGTAACCCTGCGGCATCTGCGCTGGACGCTTGCCACCCGTCAGCAGCTTCGCGCCGCTGGCCTGACCCTGATCGATAAAACCCAGCACCTTTTCGTATTGGCCTTTGCTCACCAGCGGGCCAAGCAACACGCCCGGCTCCATGCCTGGCCCGATGGTGATTTTGCGGGTCTCTTCCACCAGTCGCTCAATGAGGCGCGGCGCGATGCTGTCCTGCACCAGCAAGCGTGAGGTCGCACTGCACACCTGGCCTTGATTCCAGAAAATCCCGAACAGAATCCACTCCACTGCTGCTTCGACATCGGCGTCATCAAACACGATGAAGGCTGACTTCCCGCCCAGCTCCAGACTGATGTTTTTGATGTCGCTGGCTGCCGCCGACATGATTTTTGCCCCGGTCGGCACGCTGCCGGTAAAGGCCAGCTTGTCGACGCCGGGGTGCAAAGTCAGGGGACTGCCCGCGTCGCTGCCAAGTCCGGTCACGACATTGAGGACGCCAGCGGGCAAACCGATGCGGTCAGCGGCGGCGGCCAGTTCCAGGGCGGTCAGCGGGGTCAGCTCAGAGGGCTTGAGAACTACCGTTGCGCCAGCTGCCAAAGCCGGGGCGACTTTCCACGCGGCCATCAACAACGGGTAGTTCCACGGGATGATCTGCCCGGCGACGCCGATGGGTTCAAGTCGGGTGCGGCAACGAAAACGCGGGTCCGGCAACGTCAACGGCTGGTCCTGCCGCCCATCAAGCGCTCGCGCCAGACCCGCGTAGTAGCGCAAACAACCGATTGCGTCGGCGATGTCCCATTGGGCTTCCGGCAGCGGCTTGCCGTTATCGCTGACTTCGAGCCGGGCGATGTTGTCCTGACTGTTTTGCAGTTCGTCGGCCAGCTTTTCCAGCCACACCGCGCGCTCGGCGCCGCTGCTCTGGCTCCAGCCATTGTCGAATGCCCGACGCGCAGCGCGCACGGCGTGGTCGATGTCTTCTTCGGTACCCGCCGCGACCCGTTGCAAGGTCTGTTCAGTCGCCGGATTAATGACATCCAGATAACCGCCCAGATCCGGGCTGACCCACTCGCCGTTGATATACAACTGATCACGCATGTGAGGCTCCTGTGCGACGGTTCTGCAAGTAACGGGAGGTGAACAGCAGGGCCAGGGACACGCAGATGATCACCGTGGAAATGGCATTGATCTCCGGCGTCACGCCCCGGCGAATCGAGGAAAAGATGTAGATCGGCAGCGTGGTTTGCGGCCCGGCGACGAAGAACGCAATGATGAAATCATCAAAGCTGAAGGTGAATGCCAGCAGGAAACCGGCCATGATTGCCGGCGTGATTTGCGGCAGGGTCACGCGCCAGAACGTTTCCAGCGGCGGCGCGTACAGATCGGCGGACGCTTCCTGCAGGGCTTTGTCCAGCGAGTCCACGCGGCTGCGGACGATAACCATGACCAGCGCCATGGTGAACAGCGAGTGCGCAGCGATGACCGTGAAAAAGCCCATGTTCAGGCGCGGGAAGCCCGGCATCAGGCTGGCCAGCAACGGGTTGAGTACATCGAACAGGCTGATGAAGGCGATCAACGTCGAGATACCGATGACGATGCCGGGAATGATGATCGAGCAGTAAGTCAGCACATCGAAGAACAGGCGAATCTTGCGCCCCGCCCGTTGCAGGCCGAACACCGCCAAAGTGCCGAACAGCGTCGCCAGTACCGCTGAGCAGGTGGCGATCATTGCGCTATTGCCCAGGGCTTCCATGATGAACGGGTTGTTGAAGGCCCGGCCGAACCACTGCACCGAGCAACATTCGAAGGCCAGCCCGCTGCGCCCGGCGTTGAAGCTGAACAGCATGATCAGCGCAATAGGCGCGTAAAGGAACAGGTACAGCGACGTGGAATAGCTGCGTAGCCACATGTCACAAGGCTCCATCGCCGGGGGTGCCGCCGTAGCGTTTCACCAGTTTCAGATAAATGCCGATGATCGCCAGCATGATGGCAACCAGCGTCATCGCCAACGCGCTGCCGAACGGCCAGTTACGCGATTGCAGGAACAGATCAACCAGTGCGTTGCCGACGAAGAACACCTTGCCGCCGCCCAGAATCGCGGGGATCAGGAACTCGCCCATCAACAGAATGAACACCAGCATGACGCCGGTAATGATCCCCGGTGCCGAGAGCGGCAGGGTGATGCGCCGAAAGCTTTCGAACGCGCTGGCGCCCAGATCGGCAGAGGCTTCGAGCAAGCGCTTGTCGAGCTTTTCCAGGCTGACGTAGATGGGGAACACCATCAGCGGCAAGTAGCCGTAGACGATGCCGATCAGCACGGCGGTCGGCGTGTTGATCAGGCGCACGTCGTCCAGTCCGAGGCTGGCGAGCATGGCCGGGATGCCTTTGCCGCTCAGGATGAAAATCCACGCATAGGTGCGAATCAGGAAGCTGGTCCAGAACGGCACGATCACCAGGGTTAGCAGCAGCGAGCGATTCTTGCCCGCTCGCACCGCCAGGAAATACGCCAGCGGATAGGCCGCCAGCAGACACACGAGCGTGCCCAGCGGCGCCAGTATCAGCGTATTGCTGAACGCCGCGGCCCGGGAACCCAGGTTCATGTAGTTGGCCAGCGTCAGGCCGCCGGCATAACCGCCAACGGCACTGCGCTCGCCAAAACTGAACACCAGGATGATCAACAGCGGCATGACCAGCAGCAGCAAAAACCACAGCGTCGAAGGCAGAAGCATCAGCATCGTGATGCGCCGACGCAGACTGCGACGCTTGTCTTGCGCCTGAGCGCGTTGTGCAGGCGAGGCGTCGGCTTCATCAAGAAGCGTTTCGGATGAGGCAACGGCATTCATGGACGTGTCCTTGCTGCGCATGGCGAGGGCTCAGGCGGATTTGAAACGGGCCATCAACTCGGCGCGCAACGGGCTGGTCAGGGTAGCGGCGGCGCCGAATTCCAGCGGGCTCAACTGCTCGGCTGCCGGGTACATGATCGGGTCGCTGAGCATCGCCGTGGGCAACAGGGCATCGACGCGTTTGTCGCCGCTCGGATAGCCGTGGCTCAAGACTTCAAGTTTGTTGTGCTGCGGATCGAGCAGGTAATTGATGAAGGCATAAGCAGCATCGCGGTGCTCGGCGCCCTTGGGAATGGCGAAGAAGTCGCTCCACAGCTCTCCGCCTTCCTTGCCCAGCGCGTATTGCATGGTCGGAATATCGCGGTGCAGTTGCGAGGCATCGCCGGTCCAGGACATGGCGAGAATTGCATCGCCACTGCGCATGGACGGCTGGATGTCGGAGTTGATGGCAAACAGGTGCGGCTTGACCTCGATCAGCAGTTTTTCCGCATCGGCCAGCTCTTTGGGATCAAGGGAGTTGAAGCTGTAACCGAAGGATTTCAGCGCGTTGCCGATGGCGGTCAATTGGTAGTCATGAATCATGGTGCGGCCGCTGCCTTCGCCTTGGGCCAACGCCCAGAATTCTTTCCACGAAGTGGGCTTTGCCTTGAGCTTGGCGCTGTCGTAGGCCATGCCGGTGGTGCCCCAGTTTTTCGGAACGGCGTAGACCTTGCCGTTAACCGTGCCTTGGGCCATGAACTTTTCCTGGAAGGCCTTGGGGTCGAAATTCGGGATGCGCGACAGATCCAACGGCTCGATCAGGCCGAGTTTCACGTAGGTGCTGATGGTGTAGTTGGTGGGCACCATTACATCCCAGCCGCTGCCTCCGGCCTGGAGCTTGGCGAGCATTTCTTCGTTGGAGCCGAATACGCTCATGGCTACTCGGGCGCCGGTGGTTTTGGCGAAGGCGTCCAAGTTGTCCTGGCTGTGATAGTTGGGCCAGGTTGCCAGGCCGAGGCGATCACCGATGTTCTTCTCTGCGGCACCGGCACTTGAATTTTTGCTGCCCATCAGCAGTCCGGGCATGTTCGTGGCTACCACCGCAGCGGCGACGCCCAGACCGGTGCGGCCGAGAAATTCGCGACGGCTGATCGAGCCGTTTTGCCAGCTGCGCATTGTCTTGATAAAGGTCTTCTGGTCCATGGCAAATCTCCCGGTCTGAGGTGTGTTCGAAGTTCGAATTGAGATAAAGAACTGTTACAAAGCCATGGCCAGGCCGCTGGCGTTATCCCAGCCGACGCGCACTGCGGCGCCGTGTTCAAAGCCACCAAAATCAGTACCTGGCCCGCTCTGGCCAAGGTGGCGGGGCACCCGGACGCAGACGATGCCAAAGGGCTCGGTGCGCACGCGGTATTCGGTGAGGTTGCCCAGATAAATCCGGTCCTCGACGCAGCCATCGAGCGTGACATCCCGATTCAGCAAACCGTTGGGCGCGGCAATGCTGATCAGTTCCGGGCGCACGGCGATGCAGCCTGACGCGTTGGCGCTCAGCGCGTTACCGGTCGGCGTTTGTGGACTGGTCAGCTCAACGCCCTGGTCCGTGCGCAACACCACGGAGTTGCCACTCAAATGGCGCACCGTGCCATTGAACAGATTGGATTCGCCGATGAAGTCCGCCACGTAGCGATTGGCCGGAGCTTCGTAGAGTTGTTCCGGGGTTGCGGTCTGGATGATCGAGCCGCTGTGCATCACGCTGATGCTGTCGCTCATGGACAGCGCTTCTTCCTGATCGTGGGTGACCAGCACAAAGGTGATCCCGACTTCCCGTTGCAGGCGCAGCAGTTCGGACTGCATCTCCTTGCGCAACTTGCGATCAAGTGCGGCGAGGGGTTCGTCCAGCAGCAATACCGTGGGTTTGTTGACCAGCGCGCGGGCTAGCGCCACCCGCTGTTGCTGCCCGCCGGACAGCTCGCTGGGTTTGCGATGGCCAAGCCCCGTCAGGCGAACCATTTCCAGGGCCTCATCCGCCAGGCGACGCTGTTCTTTCTTGTCTGGACGTGGGGTTCGATACCGCAGGCCGTAGGCGATGTTTTCGGCGACGGTCATGTGCGGGAACAGCGCGTAATGCTGGAACACCATGTTCACCGGGCGTTGAAAGGCCGGCACGCCCGCGACATTCCTGCCTGCAAGCAGAACGTCCCCGGAGCTGGGCTGATCAAAGCCGGCAATCATTCTCAATGTCGTCGTCTTGCCGCAACCGGAACCGCCGAGAAACGAATGAAAGGTGCCGCGCCGCACCTGAAAACTCAGGTCATTGACGGCCTTGAGGTTGCCGTAGAGCTTTTCTACGTGGCGGAACTCGATATCGTTGGCGTGGCTGTGGTCACTCATCATCGGCGCTCGCGTGATTTCCATTGCATGGGGCTGTGCAGTGGCAATCAAACTAGCAACAGGGGTTTTGCGCTGTATATATCCCTTGGGGGATAGAGAAGGGTGGTAATCCCTGTAGGAGCGAACTTGTTCGCGAAGCGTAAGCCCACGATACGCAGGATCAATGCTTCGCCAACAAGTTGGCTCCTACAGTTTGCGATTCACTGGTACTACCCCGTCGCCGCCATCTCCGGCCCGGCCAGCTCGCGAATGAACAACCCGAGTAGCTCCGACTGACTGCAGATGCCCAGCTTGGCGTAGATGTTCTTGCGATGGATTTTCACGGTACCGGGGCTGATCGACAGTTGCTCGGCTACCGAGGCGCTGGAGTGGCCACGCAGCAGCAGGCGGACGATTTCCTGCTCGCGCCCGGTGAGGATATGCGCGCCGAAATGATCGAATGCGGCGTGGATCTTGAAGTCCAGGTCTTGGGCGGGGCGCGGTTTGTCGGCATGGAATTGGCTCCAGGCCTCGCCGATGATCTGCTCGACGATGGGCTGTGCGCAGTCCATCAACTGCAACTCATCGCGACTGAAGGCGCTGCTGGCCGTGGCGCGCATCAGGGACAGGACCGCCGTGGTATTGCCGCCCAGGTCGACGAAAAACGCCACTTCTTCGGCCAGGCCTGTTTGCTGGTAATACGCCAGGTAATACTCGCTCAGGTAAAAATGGTCGGGGGCGAACTGGCGCAGGCGCCACAGCCCGGCCGGTTGACGGCGTGTGCAGGCCAGATAGAACGGATCGAGCAGGTAAGGTCCGCATTGGTAATCATCGATGTAGACCTTGCGCTTGTCCGGCGTGAACGTGTCAAACAGGGCCAGCGGCCGGTGATTGCCCTCGTAGACAAACAGCACGAAATGATCCACCGGGCAGATCTGTTTCAGCCACTGGCTCAATCCGGTCAGCCGCGCAGCTCCCATCGGCAGATCGAGGAGGTGGGCGATTCCGGTGGTCCAGTGTTTGAGTTCCTTTGGGCGCATGGTGGACTTGGGTTGGCTGAATCTGCTGAAGGAAGTTGAGGAAAAGATGCAGGATGTGCGCCACTGCACATTTTTTGACCATCGCCGCCGACGGTGCCTGCGTAAACTAGCGATGACCTTGTTGACTGGGGCTCAGTTGTGCACTGTTTTCAGGCGAGAGAGAAGCAGGGCTGTCACTGTCTGCCACGCTGGGTAACATTTCTTGTCTTCGCCTGCACCATTCATGGCGCATGCTGGGCCGGCGAAGTGCCATTAGTCTAATTGTCAGGCAATGTGCCAGCTTTACTGCTTCAATAAGGGTGTTCGTGATATGAACAGGAGGTCGACACATGCAAATCAGTATGAACAACACGTTGTATCCAGGCCTTAGCGCGATGGAGGTTGGGCAATCTCGTGTCGATCAGGCCGCTACTCAGATCGCTAGCAGCAACATCGAAGTTTCCGGCAGAAGCCAGTCTTCGGATTTCCAGCTGGAGAATCTGCGTTCTGTCGATCGTGCCCAGCGCAACGATATGGCTACCAATATCGTCGAGCTGGATTCTGCAAAGTTTCAGTTTCAGGCCGGTGCCGCTGTGCAAAAGGCCAGTGACGAAATGCTTGGCACCTTGATCGATACCTACGCCTGATCCCCCCTTCCCGCCGTGCAATCATGCACGGCGTTGCGTGCTGAATCTTTGCTCATCACGCCTTTCTATGCATTCAGCATCGCCATTGCCCTGAACTAGACTCAACCTTATCGAATGATTCTTCATCCTTCGCTGCATGCCTTTGCCTGCACGGTGTGTAGCCATGTCGACGATGAACGGCGCGTTACGCATGCTTGACAAGGTCAGGCCGTAAACGTATGTTTCAAACACCTGTTTGACCGCTAGGCATCCGAGATTGTCCGGTGGTTTGGGAACCTTCCCACAGCGACCGATCGGTCACACATTCCAGGATTCATCAGCAGAGGTTTATCGCTATGCCTGACTACAAGGCCCCCTTGCGTGATATTCGCTTCGTTCGTGACGAACTGCTCGGCTACGAAGCGCACTATCAAAGTCTGCCGGCTTGCCAGGACGCTACGCCTGACATGGTTGACGCCATTCTTGAAGAAGGCGCCAAGTTCTGTGAGCAAGTTCTGGCACCGCTGAATCGTGTCGGTGATACCGAAGGCTGTACCTGGAGCGAATCGGGCGTGAAGACGCCAACCGGTTTCAAGGAAGCCTACAAGCAATTCGTCGAAGGCGGCTGGCCGAGCCTGGCCCACGACATCGAGCACGGCGGCCAGGGTTTGCCTGAGTCTCTGGGGCTTGCGGTCAGTGAAATGGTCGGTGAAGCCAACTGGTCTTGGGGCATGTATCCAGGCCTGTCACATGGCGCAATGAACACCATTTCCGAGCACGGCACCGAAGAGCAGCGTCATGCGTACCTGACCAAGCTGGTGTCCGGCGAATGGACCGGCACCATGTGCCTGACCGAGCCGCACTGCGGCACCGATCTGGGCATGCTGCGCACCAAGGCCGAGCCACAGGCTGATGGCTCGTACCGTGTCAGCGGCACCAAGATCTTTATTTCTGCCGGCGAACACGACATGGCCGATAACATCGTCCACATCGTACTGGCCCGCCTGCCGGACGCACCGGCTGGCACCAAAGGCATTTCTCTGTTCATCGTGCCCAAGTTCCTGCCCAACGCTGATGGCAGCATTGGTGAGCGTAACGCCGTGACCTGCGGTTCCCTGGAACACAAGATGGGTATCCACGGCAACGCCACGTGTGTGATGAACTTCGACGCGGCCACCGGCTTCCTGATCGGTCCGGCGAACAAAGGCCTGAACTGCATGTTCACCTTTATGAACACGGCGCGTCTGGGCACTGCGTTGCAAGGCCTGGCCCACGCCGAAATCGGCTTCCAGGGCGGTCTGAAATACGCTCGTGATCGTTTGCAAATGCGTTCGTTGACCGGTCCAAAGGCACCTGAGAAAGCCGCTGACCCGATCATCGTTCACCCTGACGTTCGCCGCATGCTCTTGACCATGAAGGCCTTCGCCGAAGGCAATCGCGCCATGGTCTACTTCACCGCCAAGCTCGTTGACATCGTCAAGTACGGGCAGGATGAAGAAGCCAAGAAACAAGCCGATGCGCTGCTGGCGTTCATGACACCGATTGCCAAGGCCTTCATGACCGAAGTGGGCTTCGAGTCCGCCAACCACGGCGTGCAAATCTACGGCGGTCACGGCTTCATCGCCGAGTGGGGCATGGAGCAGAATGTTCGCGACAGCCGTATTTCCATGCTGTACGAGGGCACCACCGGCATTCAGGCTCTCGATCTGCTGGGCCGTAAAGTGCTGATGACCCAAGGCGAGGCTCTCAAAGGCTTTACCCGGATCGTCCACAAGTTCTGCCAGAACAACGAAGGCGTCGAAGCCGTTCAGGAATTCGTCACACCTTTGGCTGCGCTGAACAAGGAATGGGGCGAGCTGACCATGAAAGTGGGCATGGCTGCCATGAAGGACCGCGAAGAAGTCGGTGCCGCTTCGGTGGACTACCTGATGTATTCCGGTTATGCCTGCCTGGCTTACTTCTGGGCTGACATGGCGCGTGTGGCTGCTGAAAAACTGGCTGTCGGCACGACGGAAGAAGCGTTCTACACGGCCAAGCTGCAGACCGCGCGCTTCTACTTCCAGCGCATCCTGCCGCGTACTCGCACCCACGTGGCAACCATGCTATCGGGCGCTGGCAACCTGATGGACATGAAAGAAGAAGATTTCGGCCTGGCTTACTAAGCCCAAGGCGGATCTACAGAAAGCCGCTTCTCCTTCGGGGAAGCGGCTTTTTTTGCATCCCGATTTTAAGGTGTCGAATGGCGATTCTTGAGGTGTCGCGCGCGGAGGTTACGACTCGGTCTTGCGCCGCGATAAAGCTTTTCCCGCGCCTGCCGTTAACAAAAGTAGCCTGCTATTTAGTTTTGCTGAATGCATATCCGAGCGGATGAGGGCACAATGCCATCAATTGGGATTTTTACCCCATGCCGGGTCGGAGACATTCACTTTGCTGCGTCCTTCAGCCATACGTTTGAGCCATTTTCTGCCGTCACTGGTATTGCTGCTTGCGGGGTTGGCGGCCGCTTATGTCAAGGACCTGAACGTCTTCTTCACTTCTCTGTTCAATGTGCTCCCAACCTTGGTGCTGCTGCTCGGTGGTGCTTATTGCGGGGTATATCGGCGACAGCGTGAGCTGTTTCTGATGATCACGGTCTATATCGCTTACTTCCTGCTCGATACCCAAACCGATTTTTTCCGCGATTTTGGCAAGGTCCGGGATGACGCCGCCGTGGTTTTCCATCTGGTGTGTCTGTTGCTGCCACTGATGTTCGGTGTATTCGCGGCCTGGGAAGAGCGCACCCACCTGTTACAGGACATGATTGCCCGGCTGGCGGTTCTGATTGCTGTAGGCGCTGTGGCGCTCGGGCTGGAACAAAGTTATCCCGAGGTTGTGCTCGGCTGGCTTGCCGAAATCCGATGGCCCGCTCTGCATGGCGAATGGATGAGTCTGATTCAACTGTCCTACCTGATGTTTCTGATTGCCTTCGTTCTCTTGATTGCGCAGTACATCCATAAGCCCAGGCCCCTGCATGCGGCGCAACTTGTGGGGTTGCTTGGCCTGTTCTGGGCATTACCGAAAACCTTTATCTTGCCGTTCACCTTGAACATCCTGTGCAGTCAGGTGATGTTGATGATCGCGGCGGCGGTGGCCCACGAGGCTTATCAGATGGCTTTTCGTGACGAGCTGACCGGGCTGCCGGGGCGGCGCGCGCTCAATGAGCGGATGCAACGCCTGGGTCGCAGTTATGTACTGGCCATGGCGGATGTCGATCACTTCAAGAAATTCAACGACACCCACGGCCATGACGTCGGCGATCAGGTGCTACGGTTGGTGGCCAGCAAATTATCGAAAATCACCAGCGGTGGTGGCAGGGCGTATCGTTATGGCGGAGAGGAGTTTGCCATCGTATTCGCCGCCAAGACGCTGGAAGAGTGTCTGCCTCATCTAGAGGCGATTCGCCAGTCCATCGCCAGTTACGACATTCTGTTGCGCAACCCGACAAACCGCCCGCAGGACGACCAGCAAGGTCGGCAGCGCCGGGGGGCGGCCCAGGCTTCAAGTGTGTCGGTAACGGTGAGTTTTGGCGTCGCCGAGCGTCAGCCGGAACACCGCACGCCCGACGAAGTCCTCAAGGCTGCCGACCAGGCGCTTTACGCGGCAAAAGGTGCCGGCCGCAACTGTGTCATGTCCAATGGCAGCGTCAACAAACGTGGCGCGGTCCGCACGGCCGGGGCGATCGGCTAAACCGTCTCAGGTGCAAAAAACACGGGAGCGTGCCTGCTCCCGTGGCGTTATGTTCATCGCGAGCATGTGACTAAAGTACGATAAATGGTCATGAGTTGACCCTATGTGTCGCTATTGGTGTTCGGTTACACTTCAGCTCAATCGATACCGATATCCGCACCGTGTCTGCGGATCACTCTTTCAGGCGCGCTGCTCCTGTTCTTGCGAGGTTTGCCATGGCTGACTACAAAGCTCCCCTGCGCGATATGCGTTTCGTCCTCAACGAAGTTTTCGACGTTTCCCGACTCTGGGCACAACTCCCGGCACTGGCCGAAACTGTCGATGCTGAAACCGTCGAGGCGATCCTGGAAGAAGCCGGCAAAGTTGTCAGCAAGAGCATTGCACCCTTGAGTCGCAACGGCGATGAAGAAGGTTGCCACTGGAAAGACACCGTGGTCACCACGCCTGCCGGATTTGTGCAGGCGTATCAAACCTACGCTGAAGGCGGCTGGGTTGGCGTTGGCGGTAATCCGGAGTTCGGCGGCATGGGCATGCCCAAGGCGGTTTCCGCCCAGGTTGAGGAAATGCTCAACTCCGCAAGCCTGGCATTCGGCCTGTACCCGATGCTGACGTCCGGTGCCTGCGTGTCGATCAACACCCATGCTACTGAAGCGCTCAAGGCGACCTACCTTCCCAATATGTATGCGGGCATCTGGTGTGGTTCGATGTGCCTGACTGAAGCTCATGCGGGTACTGATCTGGGCATCATTCGCACCAAGGCCCAACCTCAGGACGACGGCTCCTACACCATCACTGGCAGCAAAATCTTTATCACCGGCGGCGAACACGACCTGACTGAAAACATCATTCATCTGGTTTTGGCCAAACTTCCCGACGCACCGGCTGGCCCCAAAGGTATTTCGCTGTTTCTCGTGCCCAAGTTCATGGTCAATGCCGACGGCAGCCTCGGTGCACGCAACACCGTCGCTTGCGGCTCCATCGAGCACAAGATGGGCATTCAGGCTTCTGCGACCTGCGTGATGAATTTCGACGAAGCGGTCGGTTACCTGATCGGCGAACCGAACAAAGGCTTGGCCGCCATGTTCACCATGATGAACTACGAGCGTCTGGGCGTGGGTATCCAAGGGTTGGCATCCGGCGAGCGTTCGTACCAGAACGCCATTGAATATGCCCGCGATCGCCTGCAGAGCCGGTCGCCTACCGGCGCGCAGAACAAGGACAAAATCGCTGACCCCATCATCGTTCATCCCGACGTGCGGCGCATGTTGCTGACTATGAAGGCCAGCAACGAGGGCGGTCGCGCGTTTTCGACTTATGTGGCCATGCAGCTGGATATCGCCAAATTCAGTGAAGACGATGCTGCGCGCCAGCGTGCGGATGATCTGGTTGCCCTGCTGACGCCTGTGGCCAAAGCTTTTCTGACCGATCTGGGCCTGGAGACCACGGTCCACGGCCAGCAGGTTTTCGGCGGCCATGGCTATATCCGCGAGTGGGGCCAGGAACAGCTGGTGCGCGACGTACGCATCACGCAAATCTACGAAGGCACTAACGGCATTCAGGCCCTGGACCTGGTGGGTCGCAAGATCGTCGCTAACGGCGGTGTCTATTACACATTGTTCGCCGACGAGATCCGCCAGTTCATCGCCAATTCCGACGCTTCTCAAGGCGAATTCACCAAACCTTTGGGCGCTGCTCTGGATACCCTGGACGAACTGACGCATTGGGTACTGGATCGCGCGCGCAGCAACGGCAATGAAATTGGCGCGGCCTCGGTGGAATACCTGCATCTGTTCGGCTACACCGCCTATGCCTACATGTGGGCGATGATGGCCAAGGCTGCGGCGGGCAAGGAAGCTCAGGAAGATTTTTACGCCAGCAAAATGGGCACCGCACGCTTCTATTTCGCCCGCCTGCTGCCGCGCATCCATTCGTTGAGCGCATCGGTGAAAGCGGGCAGCGAGTCGCTGTTCCTTTTGGAGGCGTCGCAATTCTGACTCAGCGAACGCCGTGTAAGCATTTGCTTACACGCTATGGTGCTGTTTGGCCATATCGCTACACTGGATCCAAAGTTAATCTAAATCCATGGACGTAGCGCAGGAAGCGCACCAAGACATAACAGGGACACGTAAGGATGCCTGCCAGGATGGTGGGGCGAAAAGGATGTCAGGGAAACAGTCTGTAAAACCCCGCTTCGGCGGGGTTTTCTTTGTCTGCGATTCAGTAGTCTGCGCTGTCATCCCCTTGATGATTGTGCAACACCTCTCCCAAAACCTTCTGCAACAACTCCAGCGTCGCCTGCTGGCGCTGCGCGTCGCGGTAAACCAGGCCGACTTTGAGGGGCACTCGCGGCTCGCTCAGTGGTTTCCAGAGGAGCGACGTGTTTTCCTGCAAGTGTTGCGCCCGTCCGGGCAGTACGGTGACGAGCCGGGTGTGGGCCAGGCTGTCGAGGATTCCCGTCATGTTATTCAACTCTGCCTGTACCTGCGCCCGCCGTCCGATGTTGGCCAACTGGGTTTGCCAGATCTGCCGCACTTGAAATTCTTCACCCAACAGCAACATCGGCAAGTCTGCCGCCTGGGCGAGGGACACCTTCTTGAATTCGCGCAGGGGATGATTGGCGGGCATAACCAGCTTCAATTCATCTTCATATAACAGCAGGCCATGCAGCCCCGGTTGGCGAGGCGGCAGGTAGCTGATACCGATATCCAGCGAGCCGTTGAGCAGGCGCCGTTCGACTTCCATCCCGCTCAGTTCATAGATTTGTACGACCAGGTGCGGATGTGCTGTGCGAACGCGCTCGAGCATTTGTGGGACAAGACCCGAATGGACGGTTTGCAATACACCGATTGCAAGGGTTCGCAGGGATTGGCCTTTGAAACTGCGCAATGCCTCCCGCGCCTGCTGCATGCCATCGAGCAGCGGCAGTGCGTGGTTGTACAGCGTATGCGCCGCGAGCGTTGGCAACAGACGTTTGCTGCTGCGCTCGAACAGGCTGACATCCAGTGAGGTTTCCAGATGGCGAATCTGTTGCGAAAGCGCCGGTTGCGACAGGGAAAGCCGTTCAGCCGCCCGTCCTACATGCCCCTCTTCGTAGACCGCGACGAAATAGCGCAGTTGGCGAAAATCCATAAGTAAACCTTATTGAAAAAGCTGGAAAATCGAAATGGCTGGAAAGTGCTTTGACGCTTAGTCTAGCGCTTATTCAAAGGGCCTGAGAGCCGGAAGTCGCGATGAACAGCGTGAAAGTCGATGACATATACATAGGAAAAGCGAAAAACCTCGGTTCAAGCAAAACGCCGGGATTTCGCCCATGAATCTGTTCAGAATGCTGCGTAGCAACGCCGATGCTCAGGACCTGGCTCGCGCTCCAGTCATCAGCGCACCAAGTCCTGAAAAAACCCAGGAGCGTAATACGCTGGCGGCCGACGTGTTCGGCCCGGTATTTGTGCGTGGCCAGGGATCGTGGATGTGGGATGCGCAGGGTCGCGTCTATCTGGATTTCAATCAGGGCGGCGCAACGAACAGTCTCGGGCACAGCCCGGCGGTGTTGCTCCAGGCGCTCAATACCCAAGCCCAGACACTGATCAACCCCGGCCTCGGGCAGGCACATCGCAGCGGTCTGGAGCTGGCGCGGCGTTTGTGCCTGAGCACCCATAGTGATCAGGCCTGGTTCTTCAGCAGCGGCACTCAGGCCTGTGAAGGCGCAATCGATCTGGCACGCAAATGGGGGCAGATCAATCGCGGCGGCGCTTGCGGAATCATCATCGCCGGTCAAGCTTGTCATGGGCGCAGCCTTGGGATGCGTTCAACGTCGACTGCCCAACAGGTTCCATTTAACGACCTCGCCGCACTACACGCCGCTGTCGATGCCCAGACTGTCGCGATCATGCTGGAACCGATCCAGAGCCAGGCCGGAGTCATCGCCGCAACGCACGACTACCTGCAAGGGGTCGAGAAACTGTGTCGTGATTTGGGAATCCTGCTGATTCTTGACGAAGTCCAAACGGGCATGGGCCGCTGCGGCAGCCTGTTGTGCGAAGTGACTTACGGCGTGCGCGCCGACATCGTGGTCTTGGGGCAGAGCCTGGGCGGTGGTGTGCCGCTGGCGGCGTTATTGGCGCGGGGCACGGCGTGTTGCAGCGAAGGGCATGCGCTTGAAGATGCTCACGGCAACGCATTGATGATTGCCGCCGGTCTGACCGTACTGCATAGCGTTCAAGAGCCACAGTTTCTGCGTCAGGTTCGCGATGCTGGCGAGCACATGCATGAGGGACTGACGCGACTTGCGCTGCGCTACCGGCTGGGTGAAGTACGCGGGCAAGGTTTGCTGTGGGGCTTGGCCCTCGGTCACGACAGCGCGGCCCAAGTGGTCGCCGCTGCGCAGTCCGAAGGCTTGTTGATTGATGCGCCGCAGCCTGATTGCCTGAGATTTTCCCCGGCGTTGACCGTGAGTCAGGCCAACATCGAAGAGATGTTACAGCGCCTGGCTCGGGCACTGGGACGCGTCACAACCGCCCGCTTGAGCGCCAGTCGGGGCCTGATGGCCTGACCGATCCAGATCTATCGAACCGTCTCGCGTTATATGCGCGTCGCCCCGTGCCAGCTTCGTTTGGCCCGGGGCTTTTTTTGCGTTCAATAATGGCTCGCGGCCAGATAGTAGGGAACCTCCGTCATTTGTCGCGGGTCGATTAGCTGTGTGGCTTATGAGAGCCGCTTTAATCTGGAGCTACACCATGGACATCATTCGCATTATTTTCGCCATCCTGCTGCCACCTGTCGGTGTGTTTATGCAAGTTGGATTCGCTGGCGCCTTCTGGCTGAACATCCTGCTGACGCTGCTGGGTTATTTCCCAGGCATCATTCACGCGGTCTACATCATCGCCAGCCGCAAGTGATTTAACCGAACACCGCTGGCCTGAACCGGATTTATCCGAAGGGACCTGCACAGCGCCATGTGCATGGGCTGACACACCGCCTTCGCGAATAAATTCGCCCCTACGCGGGTTTCACACATTCCCCGTGGGACCGGATTTATCCGGGAAGGGCTTGCACAGCAGCACGCATTCGCAAATGAATTCACTTAGGTGTTTCGGCACGCTAAACCTGCTCATCGATCACTCGCCGATAAAATGTCCATTCCTTTTCCAGCGCATCCGCCTGATTGGCCGCCTTGCGGAAACCATGACGTTCGTCTGGGTAGAAGTGGGCTTCGGCGGGGATGCCATTGTCCTGAAGGGCCTTGACCATGGCGCGGGTTTGGTCCGGTACGACCACGGCGTCGAGTTCGCCCTGAAAGAAAATCACCGGTACATGAATCTGCTCGGCATGCAGTAACGGTGTTCTGGCGCGGTAGCGTTGGATGTCTGTTTGCGGGTCACCGATTAGCCAGTCCAGATAATCGCCTTCGAATTTATGGGTGGCTTTGGCCAGTGCTGTCGGATCGCTCACGCCATACAGGCTGGCGCCGGCACGGAATACATCCCGGAATGCCAGGGCGCACAGCGTTGTATAACCGCCCGCGCTGCCGCCGCGAATGAAGGCTTGTTCCGGGTTGATTAGCCCACGTTCGGCCAGATACGCCACTACGGCGCAGGCATCTTCGACGTCGACAATGCCCCAGTTCAAATACAGGCTTTGTCGATAGGCGCGGCCGTAGCCGGTGCTGCCGCGATAGTTGAGGTCGGCCACAGCGAAGCCGCGCTGGCACCAGTATTGGATGCGTGGGTCCAGCACTGGGTAGCACGCCGATGTCGGGCCACCATGAATGAACACCACTAACGGCGGTTTCTGCGCGCCATTCATGGCGGGATAAAAGTAGCCGTGGGCTTCGGCATCGCCGCTGGGGTAACGCAGGGTTTGCGGGCGGCTGATGCGCTCGGCGGGCAATGGCGCGACGCCACCGGCCAGCACTTGAACGCTGAGATCATCACGACTGATCGCCACCACTGCGGAAGGACTAACGGCTGATGCGGCGATGCAATACAGATAGTGGTCGTCGATGGCCAGGCTACGAAAACGGCTGTATTGACCTGCAAAATTTTTCAGCGACCCGTCAGCAGCCCGCTCGCCCAATACGCCGAATCCGTCCTCAGACCAACTGGCCAGAAACCCACCGTTGCCCAGCGGCAACCAGGTGCAGCCCCCCAGTTGCCAAGGCGCTGGCGAATGGTCGGCATGCGCGGCAGGCAGGGCTTGCAGACCCTCGGCGGTCTCCACCCATGGCTGCCAGAAACCACCGCGATCCGTCAGGCAATGCAGCCGGCCTTGTGGGTCGAAACGCGGCTGTTGTAGAGACTCTTCCGGGCCATCGCCCGCGAGACAACGCGCTGCCGACCAGCCGTCGGTAAGGCGTTCAGCGCACATCAGCGACGTGGACGTCCAGGGCTGATGCGGCCGCTGCCATTCAATCCAGGCCAATCGCTGCCCGTCAGGGCTCAAGGTCGGCGCAGCGTAGAAATCCGCGCCTTCTGCCAGCAACCGGCGTTTGCCGTCGACGCTGTCGATCGAGACCAACCGGTGAGTGTCGTGATCTTCTTCGACCGCCAGAATCTGCCCACACGCAAATCGGACATCGCCGTAGCGCTTGCCGTCAAAGGTCAGTTGTTGCGGGGTGCCACCTTGCAAAGATTGGCGATATAGCTGCTGATCGCTTTCATTGACGAACACCAGCGCATCGTCTGCCAGGCAGAACGAACCGCCGCCGTATTCATAAACCCGGCTGCGCACACTGAACCCGTCAGGGGTCAGGCAAGTGGTGCTGCCTTGGAACCAGCGCCAGAGACGGCTGGAAGCGTCTTGAGGTCGGTATTCGTTCCAGAATAAACCGGCGGCGCCGACTTCCAGTTCGGCGAAGTCGATGCCTGCGGCCACTGCGTCGGCGGCGCTGAGGGGGTCAGGATTTGGCGATAAGGCGTGAGTTTCGGTCATTGCGGAAGGCCAACTGCTCAATGGTCCGAGTAGCATACTCGGCTTCTTCGCGAGCTTTGAGAATCATTCCGTGGTTGGGCGATTTGCTGCACACCGGATCGGTATTGGCCGCATCGCCGGTCAGCATGAACGCCTGGCAGCGACAGCCGCCGAAGTCTTTTTCTTTTTCATCGCACGAGCGACACGGCTCGGGCATCCAGTCGTAGCCGCGAAACACATTGAAACCGAAAGATTCGTACCAGATGTGCTGCATGCTGTGATCGCGCACGTTAGGGAATTTGACCGGCATTTGTCGCGCGCCATGGCAAGGCAGGGCGGTGCCGTCTGGCGTGACGGTGAGGAAGATGCTGCCCCAGCCATTCATGCAGGCTTTGGGACGTTCTTCGTAATAATCCGGGGTGACGAAGATCAGCTTGCAGGGATGATTTTGGGCCGCCAGCTTGTCGCGGTATTCGTTGGTCACGCGTTCGGCGCGGACCAGTTGATCTTTGGTCGGCAAAAGGCCTTCGCGATTCAGGTGTGCCCAGCCATAAAACTGACAGGTCGCCAACTCGACAAAGTCGGCCTCCAGGGCGATGCACAGCTCGATGATCTGGTCGATCTTGTCGATGTTGTGCCGATGGGTCACGAAATTCAGCACCATCGGATAGCCATGCTTCTTGACCGCGCGGGCCATTTCCAGCTTTTGCGCGAAGGCTTTTTTCGAGCCGGCGAGCATGTTGTTCACTTGCTCGTCGCTGGCCTGGAAGCTGATCTGAATGTGATCGAGCCCGGCTTTCTTGAAATCGATGATTTTCTGTTCGGTCAGGCCAATGCCGGAGGTAATCAGGTTGGTGTAGTAACCCAATCGACGCGCCTCAGCGATCAGCTCGGCCAGGTCTTGGCGCACCAGCGGCTCGCCGCCGGAGAAACCGATCTGCGCCGCACCCATCTGCCGGGCCTCGGCCATCACCTTGAACCACTGCTCGGTGGTCAGTTCCTGACCTTGTTTGGCAAAATCCAGCGGGTTGGAGCAATACGGGCATTGCAACGGGCAGCGATAGGTCAGCTCGGCCAGCAGCCACAGCGGCAGACCAATTGCAGGTTTGGGCGGCATTGCTAGGGTCGAAGCGCTGAGCGTCGAATCAGGCAAGTTCGATCCAGTGTTCGCCACGGGCGACCTCCATGAATTGCTCGACATCGGTGCCGAGCTCGGGAAAGCCTGGGAATTGCTGGTCCAGTGCTTCGATAATCGCTGAAACGCTGCGTTCGCCATCGATCAGACCGCCGATGGCGCTGGCGCTTTCGTTGAGTTTGATCATGCCTTCCGGATACAGCAGCACATGGCCGTTTTGTGCAGGCTCGAACTGAAAACGATAGCCCTGACGCCAGCGCGGGACTAATTGACGATCAAAACTCATAGGGCAATCCCCTTATGCCAGACCTTTTGGTCGGTCACGCTGTGATAGGGCGGGCGGTTCAGCTCGTAGGCCATGCTCATGGCGTCCAGCATGCTCCACAAAATGTCGAGTTTGAACTGCAGGATTTCCAGCATGCGCTGCTGGCCTTCGTAAGTGGTGTAGTGCTGCAAGGTGATCGTCAGGCCGTGTTCCACATCGCGACGGGCCTGGCCCAGGCGAGTGCGGAAATACTCGTAGCCCGTGGGGTCGATCCACGGGTAATGCTGCGGCCAGCTATCCAGGCGTGACTGGTGGATCTGCGGTGCGAACAGCTCGGTCAACGAGCTGCTGGCCGCTTCCTGCCAATTGGCGCGACGGGCGAAGTTGACGTAGGCGTCTACGGCGAAACGCACGCCGGGCAGCACCAACTCTTGGGAGCGCAGCTGGTCCGGGTCCAGGCCGACGGCTTGTCCCAGACGCAGCCAGGCTTCGATGCCGCCGTCTTCACCGGGCGCGCCGTCGTGGTCCAGCAAGCGCTGAATCCACTCGCGACGAATTTCGCGGTCTGGGCAGTTGGCCAGAATCGCGGCGTCTTTCAGGGGGATGTTCACCTGGTAGTAGAAGCGATTGGCAACCCAGCCTTGAATCTGCTCGCGGGTCGCCCGACCTTCGTACATTGCCACGTGGTAGGGGTGATGGATGTGGTAGTACGCGCCTTTGGCACGCAGCGCCTGTTCGAATTCAGCGGGGGACAGCGGCGTTGTTTCGCTCATTTGAATTGCCTCAAAAAACCGGATCTGTGGGAGCGAGCGTGCTCGCGAAAGTGCCCAAACATCAGGTCAATCCAGGGGGCCTGAAATGTCGTATTGGCGAGCAGCCTCGCCCCCACATGGGTGTTTACCGCTTCCTACAGCTCGATACTCATCCCGTCGAAGGCCACTTCGACATTACGCCGCGCCAGTTCGGCGCGCTCGGCGGAATCTTCGTTGAGAATCGGGTTGGTGTTATTGATGTGAATAAGCACCTTGCGCTGATTGGGCAGGCGTTCCAGTACTTCCAGCATGCCGCCGGGACCGTTTTGCGGCAGATGACCCATTTCTGTCCCGGTCCGGGTGCCCACGCCACGGCGCTGCATTTCATCGTCGTTCCACAGGGTGCCGTCCACCAGCAGGCAGTCGGCAGCGGTCATTTTTTCCATCAGTGCGTCATCGACTTTGCCCAGGCCTGGCGCATAGAAGAGTTTGCCGCCGGTCTTGAGGTCTTCGACCATCAGGCCAATGTTGTCGCCCGGATGCGGGTCGAAGCGATGTGGCGAATACGGCGGCGCGGCACTGCGCAGCGGGAAGGGCGTGAAGCGCAGATTCGGGCACGCCGGAATGACAAAGCTGCCTTCGAGCTCGATGCATTTCCAGTCCAGACCGCCGTTCCAGTGCTTGAGCATGGTGAACAGCGGGAAGCCGGTGCTCAGGTCTTCGTGAACCATGTCGGTACACCACACCTGATGCGGGCAGCCTTCGCGCAGGCTCAACAATCCAGTGGTGTGGTCGATCTGGCTGTCCATCAGGATGATGGCGCTGATTCCGGTATCGCGCAGGGCGCGGCCCGGTTGCATGGGGGCGAATCCTGCCAGTTGCGCGCGGATGTCCGGGGAGGCGTTGCACAGAACCCAATTGACGCCATCGTCAGACAGCGCGATGGACGACTGAGTCCGAGCCACGGCCCGCAAGCTGCCATCACGAAAACCCGCGCAGTTGGCGCAGTTGCAGTTCCATTGAGGAAAACCGCCGCCTGCGGCCGAACCTAGAATCTGGATGTACATGTCAGCTCCATGCCGCGAGGTGGTGAAACGCAAAAATAAAGAGTGCCTTGCCAATAAAAAAAGCCCCGGCGAACCGAGGCTTTGCACCGCGTCGTAATCAACGGCTTGCGAAGTACATGGTGACTTCGAAACCGATACGCAGATCAGTGTAAGCAGGTTTAGTCCACATAGAAGACTCCTTTTGGGTGA